>JALONG010000026.1 GCA_025455065.1 Candidatus Kapaibacterium sp.
CGGTACATCCGGATAGTGTAAACATATTATAAACTTGTGTACCGGGTCGTATATGATCTATCCAGGGACATAAATTTTGATTAAATTTGGATGACATATAAAACATATTATTCATATTGGTTACCGACGATATATCCCATAATGATATATCTTGATTCAATTGATCCGTATGACGGAACATAGAATCCATTTCAATAACTGATGATACATCCCATAAGGATAAATTTGAATTAAATTTTACGGCCGCATTAAACATATTCGACATATCCGTTACAGATGATACCTTCCATTGTGATAGATCGATATTGAATTGTATTGCATTAGAAAACATACTATCCATATTTGTTACGGATGAAACATCCCAGGTTGATATATCATTATTAAAAACAATGGCATCATAAAACATATACAACATATCTAGTACAGATGATACATCCCACATTGATAAATTATGTTGAAAGGAATGGGCGGCATAAAACATATAGGGCATATTTGTGGCACTAGATGTATTCCATAATGATATATCATCATTAAACGATTCAAATAATGTTGTATATGTACCATTATATAATAAAGATGAAAAATCTTGTATCGTATCAACACACCATTCATTTAATGTCGACCCGTACCTAGTATGGACATTCGGATCATTGTTCATATAGGCAACAACACTCGTACGTAATTCTTGTGTCGTTTCAAAACATTGTCCTTTCGTTGTTGTTGCTATCGTTGATGGTTGTTGTACTTGAGGAGATTGTGGTGGTATGGATGGGGTTGTAGTTGGAGATGAAATAGTGATAGGGTCTGAGGTTGGCATTCGACCAAGTTGAGCCCAAGCTGCAAAAGCACAGAAGCAGATTGCACAGGCGTTTAGCGGGGTTGGTTCGGATGCCTTCAGCAAATTCGATAAGTTTGAATCAAAAGTAGAGCAGTTGGAATCTCAAGCCGATGCTTTTGGGCAGCTTGCCGGTGACAATACTGCTCTGGAAGATCAATTTAAGCAGCTCGACCGTGCTGGTACGGACTCCGAACTTTTAGCTCTTAAAGCCAGCATGGGTAAACTTCCTGCTGCGTCGGCATCTTCTGAGCCTTCGCCAGCAGAAGACCCGGAAGTTATGGAATTAAAACGCCAGATGGGGCAGTTACCACCGAAATCATAAGGAATGGTTAATAGGTCATGGGTTATAGGTCACAGTAATTTCTTGCAATGTTGAGTACTTGACCTTTGCCAAATGCCCTAAAAAACCTTCTTTAACGACAACGTTTGTAACGTTCAAGCTAGAACAACTAGAACAATATTCTATCACCTAGAACCTAGAAAACCATCATGGCAACTCAAGATTTTCTTACAAAAACGCACGGCGACGTAACGCCGGAAGAACTTATAAAACAAACAACTGCCAGAGTAGAGGCAATGTTGAAGGAGATTTATCCTGATTTCACCTCGTTTGGCGACGGTTCGTTTACTATTACTCAAGGCTCCAGCATGGTGAGCATCGTTGTTCGCCCCTTTACTCCGCATGAAACCTGCGTTGAGTGTACGTCCAATGTAGTGTACGGTGCGGAAATTTCTCCCGCTATTATGAAATTTCTGCTCAGGAAAAATGCCGAACTGCACTTTGGCGGCTTCGGGCTGCTCTTCGACGGCACAATCACATTTTCGTACTCCTTTCCCGGCACACACCTCGACAAAGAGGAATTCCACACTGCCGTTACGTCGGTGGCAATTATTTCCGACTACTACGATGACGAAATTGTTGCGGCAGCAGGTGGAAAGCGGGCTGTAGATATGAATATCGTGGATTTGGAAGCGAATTAACTAATCTCGTTCAATCCTGCATTTGTAAAGTAAAGACCCTGTATGTAAGCAATGTACAGGGTTTTTCTTTTGTTAGACTTCTCTATGGCGAAGGGTTCCGTCAAAAAAAATATTTTGCGAAACATCATTTTTTTCTTGCGTAGAAGTCACAGGAAAAGTATGTTAGCAACAAAAGAGTATCTTATCTGAAATAATGTTTTCAAAAGCCTGCATATATAGTATTCAAGCAACGATTTATCTTGCGCAGAAATCAAATCAGAACAGCGACAGGGCATTTATTCCCGTTGCGGAAATCGCGCAGAGCCTGAATATCCCTTTCCAGTTTTTGAAGAAAATTATTCAAACGCTTGGTGAAGAAGGATTGCTCGTAACGCAGCGAAGCGCCAAAGGTGGTGTTGCTTTAGCAAGAGCAGCTGAAAACATAACGGTTTTCGACGTAATTAAAGCCATTGACGGCGGAGAAATGTTTGAAAGTGAATGTATTCTGAAGTTTCCGGGCTGCGGCAATGAAAAACCTTGCCCGATGCACCATCACTGGGCTGTGGAACGAGTACGGTTAAAAGCGATGTTTGAAAAAACAAATCTGTATTACCTCGCAGCGAATGTAAGTAAGGGATTAACAAGGCTTGGCTTTGTTCTTGATATTGAATCCTCAACGGAACCACATTTTTCCAGTTAGTAAAAAAATCACAGTTGTATGCTCTAATAAGCTATAAAATACTATCTAATCCGATAATTTTATTTTATCATGGAGAAAAACTTTATGAAATCGTCCAGCCAAAAAACTGAATCTAGGGAAAACAAAGCAATACAAATTGCTTGGTACTTTGTGTGGTGTACGTTCTTGCTTGCAGGAATAAATTCCCTGAGTTCATGTGCAAAGCAAGACGGAGAAGCCGCAAAAACAGAGGCTTCCAAAGAAAACTCATCAAAAGAGGTTGTGAAAGAAAAACCGCAATACTACAAAGTGAAAAATGTGGAACTCGGTGCAAGCATTGACGCGGCAATGGCAAAAAATGGCACGCAAATCTTCGATGTTACCTGTACCGGATGCCACAAGTACGATGAAAAGTACGTTGGACCGGCTCTTGGAGACGTTACCAAACGCCGCACACCCGAATACATTATGAACATGATTTTAGACACCGAAACGATGATTGAAAAAGATGATACGGTCAAGTGTATGCTGCAAACCTATCTGATGAAAATGCCCAATATGCAGGTGGACGAAAAAGATGCGCGGTCTGTTCTGGAGCATTTGCGCGAAGTCGGGCAGAAGAAGTGATGTTTGGTAAAAAGAGGTTTTGACACGGATTGCACGGATTGCACGGATTTCGCAGAATTTCACGTGGAAATCCATCTTGAGATTCCTCCACAAATTGCACGAATCCTCACGAACCAAGGCAAACCCTATGGTTTTGCAAGGCTTTTCCCGTGTAATCCGCGTCATCCGTGAAATCCGTGTCCAAAATACTCACAACGATAACGAATAATTATTCCATTTTTTTCAAATCTTTGGAGAAATAACCAATGAAAACCAAGATTCTGACAGGGCTTGCGGCACTTGGAATCGGCGCAATGGTAGTGCTGATAACTGCCTGCCCGTCTGCAAAAAATACAACAGCCGATGCCGGAGATGCAGCACAAAAAGTGTATGTCGCGCCCGGAAAGCAAGACGAAAACTACTTTTTTGCTTCCGGCGGCTTTAGCGGACAAATCGGTGTCTATGGCATTCCAAGCGGTCGTTTGCTGCGTGTGATTCCCGTGTTTTCGCAAGACCCCGAAAAAGGCTGGGGCTATTCCGAAGAAACGAAGCCCATGCTGACTACTTCGCAAGGTTTTATCCCTTGGGACGACACGCACCACTTACAACTTTCCATGACCGATGGCATTCCCGACGGACGCTGGCTCTTTGTGAACGGCAATAACACGCCGCGCATTGCCCGTATTGATTTGACAACCTTCCGCACGGCTGAAGTTATTGAAATCCCGAACACCGCAGGAAATCACGCTTCGCCGTTTATCACGCCGAACACCGAATACACCGTTGCGGCAACGCGCTTTTCCGAGCCGTACACCTTTGAAAACGGCGACGTTTCGATTGCGTCGTACAAAGACAATTTCAAAGGCGCACTGAGCTTTATTGCGGTCGACAAGACTTCCGGCAATATGGGCATCAAGTTCCAAATCCTCATGCCGGGCTTTAACTACGACCTTTCGCACTCCGGCAAAGGTGTTTCCGACGGCTTTTTTTTCTTTACCTGCTACAATTCCGAGCAGGCAAACACCATGCTGGAAGTGAACGCAAGCCAAAAAGACAAAGACTATATCGCTGCGGTGAATTGGAAAAAAGCGGAGGAATACTTGGCTCAGGGCAAAGGGCGCAAAGTCAAAGCACCCTATATGCACAATACTTACAGCGACGAAACGCACACCGCCACATCGGAAACGATTGAAGACGTAATGACGCTGAATCCCGCAGAATGCCCCGGTTTGGTGTATTTCATGCCCACGCCGAAATCTCCGCACGGCTGCGACGTTGATCCGACGGGTGAGTACATCGTTGGCGGCGGTAAACTGGCAACGGTTATTCCGGTGTTTTCCTTCTCGAAAATTCAGAAAGCTATTGCTGATAAAAGTTTTGAAGGCGACATAGCAGGAATTCCTGTTTTGAACTACAAAGCCGCTTTGCACGGTGAAGTGGAAAAACCTGGCTTGGGACCGCTCCACACCGAGTTTGATGCCAATGGCAATGCTTACACCTCCTTCTTCGTTTCGTCGGAAGTGGTGAAATGGAACGTGAAAGATTTGAAAGTGATTGACCGCGCACCGACGTACTATTCGGTTGGACACTTGGTCGTTACTGGCGGCGACAGCAAAAAGCCTTGGGGCAAGTACCTGATTGCGATGAACAAAATTACGAAAGACCGTTATTTGCCGACGGGTCCGGAACTCACGCAATCGGCACAGCTCTTTGACATCACGGGCGAAAAAATGAAGCTGCTCCTTGATTTCCCAACCATCGGCGAACCGCACTACGCGCAGATGTGTCCGGCGGAAGTCATCAAGCCAAAATCGCTCAAGACCTTCAAACTGCTTAAAAACAAACATCCTTACGTTACACTCGGCGAAAAAGAAACCCGTGTAGAGCGCAAAGGCAAAGAAGTTCACGTGTATGGAACAGCAATTCGCTCACACTTTAAGCCGGATAATATCGAAGGCGTAAAAGTTGGCGATGAAGTCTATTTCCACGTGACCAACCTTGAGCAAGACTGGGACGTTCCGCACGGTTTCGCTGTTCGCCACAATGAAAATGCCGAACTGCTCATCATGCCGGGCGAAACACAAACGCTGAAATGGGTTCCGAAAAAAGCCGGTATGTTCACGATATACTGCACGGACTTCTGCTCGGCATTGCACCAAGAAATGCAAGGATACGTGCGCGTTTCGCCGGCAAATGCCAAAGTGGAACTCACATCCAATGCTGCGAAAGATAAAAAACCGCAGTAACGATTTTCCCTCATCCCCCGCCTTCTCCCAGAGGGAGAAGGAGCTAAAACAAAGAAAAGCAAAGACTTCTGAAGCCCTCTCCGAGCGAAGCGCTTGGGAGAGGGTTGGGTGAGGGCTAAAGTGAGGGCAAACAAGAACACACCAACTTTCCAAAGGAAATCACCATGAAACCGCTATCCCGCATCCTGCTTGCCGTTGCAGCATTGATGCTGATTGGAATGTATTTTCTCCCGATGTGGAGTATCTCGCTGGATGCACCGCAATATCCTGAAGGATTAGGGATGAAAATTTATATTAACACCGTTAAGGGAGCATCCGAAGACGATTTAACGAACATCAACGGGCTGAATCACTACATTGGTATGAAGCGCATTGAGCCGGACGCGATTCCCGAATTGAAATATATGCCGCCAATTATCGGCGTGATGATTGTTCTGGGGCTGATTGCGGCGTGGCTGGGAAGGTGTTGGATGGCGCTCGGGTGGTCTGGTGTGTTTGTCGTATTGGGCATTGTTGGTATGGTTGATTTTTACCTCTGGGAATACGATTACGGGCATAATCTCGACCCACACGCAGCGATTGTGATTGAAGGTATGGCATATCAACCGCCGCTTATCGGCTCGAAGCAGTTGCTGAATTTTACCGCTCATTCGTACCCCGATATTGCGGGATATATCGCCGGAGTCTCAATTTTGCTGGGCTTTGCGGCATGGTGGGTGAGTTGCCGTATGAAAAAAACAAAGGAACAAAAAACAAAAGAAAGTACCGCGTCTAATGATGCTCCAGAAGCAAGGAATAATGCGGCTTCCGGACTTTCAAGGATAAGCGTTGCCGCAATGATGGTATTTGTTGCAACTGCGCTTGTTTCCTGCGAACCCAAGCCCGAAGCGATTGATTGGGGCAAAGAAGAATGTGCGCATTGCAAAATGGCAATTAGCGACAAACGGTTTGCCGCGCAGCTAATCACCACAAAAGGGAAAGTCTATAAGTTTGATGCTATCGAGTGTTTAGCAGGATTTTTGAACGAAAGTAAAGTTGCAAAAGACGATGTACACTCACTCTGGGTGGCAGATTTTACCAAGCCCGGAGAGTTTTTGAATGCAAAAAAATCCTTTTTTCTGCAATCGGACAAACTCCAAAGTCCTATGAGTTTGAATATCGCTGCTTTCCCGCATCAAAAGGACTTGTCGGCGGCATTGCAGCAATACGGCGGAAAAGAATTGTATTGGGACGGTGTACGTTTGCTCGTGGCAAAAGAATGGGGCGATGATGAGCCGCACAAACACTAAACAGCATAAAATCACGTATCCTCCCGTCCTACCGCTTCGCTACGTCTTCGTAGCGGCGGTAGAATGGGTTCCCCGAAAAGATATTTCCATGAAAACCCTTCTCCATATCGCATTATTACTGCTCTTCGGCGTTCAGATGCTTTGTGCAAAAACGCATGAAGTCTATCCTGAGCCGCAAGGAAAAGGCATTGCAATGGCAGTACACACGGCACTTTCGGGCGATACACTGCGTTTGCACAAGGGCGTGTACAAGGAGCATGACGTGGTGATTGGTAAGGCTCTGACTATCATTGCAGCAAGCGGGGAAGCGGGTTTGGCGGTGATTGATGCAGAACTGCGTGGTACTTCTATTCTTTTTGTTCGTGCAAACGGCGTAACGGTGCGGGGTTTGACGTTGAAAAATGTCCCCATTGCCTACGTGAACGACAACGCGGCTATTCGTGTGGAAGGCGCACGAAATGGCGTGTTTGAGAATCTGCATATCGAAAATGCGTTCTTCGGGATTTATCTGGCAACATCGGCAAACTGCCGTATTGCGGGGAATGTGCTGAGAGCTACGAAGGGTGATGAATCCTCTTCGGGCAACGGTGTCCACCTTTGGAGATGTGATGATTGCGTGATTGACGGCAACGATATTCAAGGACACCGCGACGGTATTTATTTGGAATTTAACCGCCACGCGCTTGTCCGAAACAATAGGAGCGAAGGAAATATGCGCTATGGGCTGCATTTTATGTTTTCAGATTCTTGCGAATATCTCCGCAACACCTTTCGCAAAAACGGTTCTGGTGTAGCGGTGATGTACTCTCGTGTTGTGCGGATGGTGGGGAACACATTCGAGCAGAATTGGGGCGCAGCCTCATACGGTGTGCTGTTCAAAGAAATTTCCGATTCCTATATGGCAGAAAACCGCTTTTTCAAAAACACAACAGGCTTGTATGCTGAGGGCGTGAGCCGCACGATGATTGAACGGAATGAATTTGTAGAAAACGGCTGGGCATTAAAAATCTTCGGAAGCGCGACGGAGAATGTATTTCGCTTTAACAATGTTATAGGCAATTCCTTCGATGTGGCAACGAACAGTTTCGACAGTGAAAACCGCTTTATTCACAACTATTGGAGCCGCTACGAAGGCTACGACTTGGATAGAAACGGCTTGGGTGATGTTCCCTTTCGTCCCGTGAGGCTCTTTTCGGTTTTGGTGGAACAGCAGCAACCCGCACTCGTACTCATGCACAGCCTTCTTGTGAATATGCTGGATGTGGCAGAGCGCGTGATACCGTCCATGACCCCCGAAGCGTTGGTGGATGCGGCTCCGCAGATGCAGCCGTTGGAATTTGGTGGGAAAATGAACAATGACAAAAAATTGCTTACACAAAAAGCATTTCCCGAAAATGCTTCAGACGTATTGACAAAGCTCCGCTCGAACAATACGACATTCTTCAACGATTTCCTTCATCGTTAAAGGTTTTTCATCGGGTTTGAGTTGCACTTTGTCGAGAATTGCCACCGCGCGTTTGCGACGTTGGGAATCTTCTTCCGAAAGCGGAGAAGAACCACCAAGAAATGCCGATGAAATCTCATGTTGTGAAGATGGAATAAGCATTTTTATGACGGAAATACTGAAGTGAATTGAGTTCATTTTCAAAATACTATTTTTTTGTTCAAAACCCGCATACAATCACGATAACGACCATGATTGAACTACACAATATCACCAAACGCTTCGGCTCTCAGACGGTGCTGAATAGTCTGAATCTCCGATTTGAAGCGGGTTCTGTAACGGCGGTCTTGGGTCCGAACGGTTCGGGCAAAACAACGCTGATGAAAACGATTCTTGGTTTGGTGCGCCCGGATAGCGGTGAAATCGTGCTTTGCGGGGAGACGGTTATTCGCGGTGGGAACAAAGCAAAAAACGATGATGCCGATTACCGCAAGTCAATAGGCTATATGCCGCAAATTGCGCGGTTTCAAGAAAACATCACGGCAAGGGAACTTCTCGCAATGGTGCGGGATATACGCGAGGAAGCCACAAATGAACACGTGTTGCTGCGGCAAGATGAACTATGCACAATGTTTGCTCTTGCGCCGCACCTCGACAAGCCTCTTAAAACCTTGTCCGGTGGGACGCGGCAAAAAGTCAGTGCGGTGATTGCGCTGATGTTCGAGCCGCAAATTCTCATGCTAGACGAACCAACCGCAGGGCTTGACCCTGTGAGCGCAAGCACGCTGAAAGACCTGATTTTTCAAGAGCGTGAGGCAGGAAAAACGGTCTTGCTCACATCGCATATTTTAAGTGAAGTGCAGGAACTCGCCGGTACGATTGTGTTTTTGTTGGAAGGAAACTGCATTTTTCAAGGACAAAGCGCAGAATTACTCGCTTCCACCGGTGAGAGGACGTTGGAACGAGCCATTGCGAGGCTTTTGCAAGGCTCGCCCCTTGAGCGCACCACCTAACCGACTTCAAAAAACCAAAAACGAAAAACGAAAAACGAAAAACCAAAAACCAATGAACACTGTAATAAAACTCACGCGCTACGGCATAGTGAGCAGCGCACGAAGCCTGTGGGTGATGGGCTATGCTGCTTTTTTTCTTCTCGCAAGTGAAGGCTTGATGCGGTTTGGCGGGGATTCTGCGAAAGCTGTGGCCAGCCTCTTGAATGTGGTTTTGCTGCTTATTCCGCTTGTGAGCATCGTTATCGGCACGATGACGGTTTACAACAACCGCGATTACACGGAATTGCTGCTTTCACAGCCCATTCGGCGTAAACACTTGTTTGTGGGGCAGTATTTGGGTTTTGCATTGCCTTTGTGCGCGGCGTATTTGTTCGGTGTTGGTGTGCCTCTTGTGGCGAGGCTCGCGCAAGCATCGGAACAAACAGGCGTTGTGGTGATGCTTCTTGCCACAGGAACAGCATTAACACTCATTTTTACGGCACTTGCGTTTGTTGTCGCCACGCGCTTCGATGACCGCGCTTTTGGTTTGGGAGCGGCTTTGCTGCTTTGGCTCACGGCTGCGGCACTCTATGACGGCTTGATGCTGGCGGTGATTTGGCAATTCCGCGAATACCCGCTTGAAATGCCTGTTTTGGCAATGAGTATCTTCAACCCGATAGATTTAGCGCGGACACTGGTAATGCTGAAGTTCGATGTCGCCGCACTCATGGGCTATACAGGCGCGGTGTTCGAGAAATTTTTCGGAACGGCATTTGGTATGACCGTTGCCGCAAGTGCGCTTCTGTTCTGGCTCGGAGCGCCATTTTTTGCTGGGTTGAGAATGTTTGCACGGAAAGATTTTTAAGCAATTTTTTCACACAATGTTATTTCACTTTTTTCACACAATGTTGTTTCACTATTACATGAAGGAAACATATGAAACCCTCGAAAATCCACTACGGTTCGGTGCTTGCCATTGCACTCATGCTTGTCTTGAGCATTGGGTGTAATAAGCAGGAAGATGCCGCAAAGAGCGAAGACAACCAGCAATCAAGCCAATCGGTAGCCGGAGGGCAGGAAAATGTTCAGGATGATGAATCCATGAAAGATATTGTTAAAGTGGCTGTTGGCTCGAAAGACCACACCACGCTTGTTGCTGCCTTGAAAGCGGCGGATTTGGTTACGTCTATGGCTAATGCCGGACCGTTTACGGTGTTTGCGCCCACCAATGCCGCTTTTGAAAAACTTCCAGCAGGAACGGTAGAAACGCTGCTCAAGCCTGAAAACAAGGGCAAACTGGCGGATGTGCTGTATCATCATGTGATGACTTCTGCACTGGAGGCAGACAGTTTCACCGATGGGCAGGCACTCACGATGTTCGACGGCAAACCCGCAAAAATTACGAAAAAAGACGGCACGATGTACATTGACGACGCAAAAGTGCTTGCTTCCGTGCGGGCTTCCAACGGCGTTGTCCATGTTGTGGATGCTGTTGTGTTAGCGAAATAAATTTTTTTGAAAAACTATGCTCTCCAACGCTTGCGCTTACGGGCTTCGTGCAATGATGTACCTTGCGAGGCAGCCTCAGATGGAATATACTGCCATTGACGAAGTTGCCTCCGCAGTACATTTGCCCAAAGCTTTTCTCCGCAAAATCATGAACAAACTTGTTCGTGCCGGATTAGTGGAATCGGTGCGGGGCGCAGGCGGAGGAGTGCGGCTTTTGCGAGAACCAAGCAATATCCGCGTGTACGAAATTGTTCTTGCCGTTGATGGCGATAAGCGCTTCACGCGCTGTATGCTGCATTTTGACCAATGCAATTCCGAGGAGCCGTGTGCTTTTCATGCTGAATGGGCAAAACAGCGCACGATGATTCAAGAACGCCTACAAGCACTTAGCTTAAAAGAGGTTGCAGAAACAATGCGGAAATTTTATTTGGATGCCTGACATTTTTGTCCGAAATTTGCTGGTTATTCGTTATCACGCTCAAAAAGGATTCAGGGAAACTATGGCAACTTGAATTCACGCAAGATTAATGTGCCCAAAGAGAGGAACTGTCCTTTTCGAGTTTCTATCCGTAATTATTTCGGACAATTATGAAATTTCACCAAGGATTTTCGGCAAAAACGCGGTTTTTGCTGGTGGGCATTGCTTTTGGTACCTGCTTTCCGGTAATCGCGGCGGTCATTCGTACCGTACAATATGGCTTCTCAGCCCTTAGCACCAAGATCGCAAACGATCCATTGCTTTGGATTATATTTACTGCGCCAGTGTTTCTTGGAGGGGCGGCGTATATCGCCGGAACGCTCCAACACAAGGCGGAAATGGCAAATATTTTGCTTGCTGAAGAAAAGGCATCGGTGCAACGAAAAGTGGACGAAAGTGTAGCAGTTATTGCGGCGCAACAGGAGGAGGCGCATCAAAAAGATGTCGCCGCTTTGCAAGCAATTCAAGAGGATAAGAATTACCTCGAAGAGCGCGTCTATACTCTTTTGGGCGCGATGCACGAAGTGGCTCAAGGGAATTTGACGGTATCGGTACAACCTCTGCGCGAAGACCACATTGGCGAGCTTTACAAAGGCTTTAATGCAGCATTGGCGAGTATGAGCGCGTTAGTTCGGCAGATTTCCAATGCTGTCGAAGAAACGGTCAATGCAACGGCAGCAATCTCACAAGAATCAAGGCAGGTAGCCACAGGAACGCGGGCGCAAACCGAACAAGTAGGAAATATTGCCGCCGCCGTTGAAGAGACCGTTGTAACGATTGGAGAATCGAACAGGCAATTATCCGTAGCCTCGGATGAAGCGGAATCAGCCCGCAAAGTGGCGGTTCACGGTAATGCAGTAATTCACGACATTACGACAAGTATTGATGCAATTTCGCGTGTCGTCGAACAGGCTTCCGAGACCATTAAAGACTTGGGAACAAGTAGTGAAGCCATCAGCGAGATTGCCAAGGTTATTGACGAAATAGCAGACCAAACGAATCTTTTGGCTCTCAATGCTGCTATCGAAGCAGCACGCGCAGGTGAGCAGGGACGAGGTTTTGCGGTAGTCGCCGATGAAGTCCGCAAACTTGCCGAGCGTACACAACAAGCGACAAAAGAAATTTCTTCTACGGTGAGACACGTTCAACATCGCACACAAGATGCTGTCCGCGAAATTGCAAGCGGCGTACGGGAAGTGCAGAAAGGGCAGGACTCGGTGCAGCATTTAGACGATTTTTTGAGAAATGTGATTCAACGCTCTGAGCGGGTGTCGGATATTTTAACACACTTGGCAACAGCAAGTGAGCAACACTCCAAAGCTACGGAAGAAATTGCCCAACACGTTCACAGCATTGTTCAAACCACGCAGCAAGCGGCGTTAGCTGTGCAGGAAACTTCGTACAGCATTAAAAGTCTGGAAAAATTAGCAGAGCATTTGCAAGATGTTTCTGAACAATTTCAAGTTGCTGAAAATATCACAAATACAAGCTCAAAAGAATATCCGGCACTACGGGTTGGTACGAAATAGCGTACAAATTTTTTTCACTGAGCAATTTTTTCGTAAGTTTGAGTCTATGCTACGCAAACTTTTCATACTGCCACTCTGTATTGCATACCTAGCCATGACGTGCCGTGTGGTGATGCCGCTTGTGAATTATTGGGTGAACCACGATTCCTACGCGGAACGCTGCGAAAACAAGGCAAAACCAGAGTTGGAGTGCGATGGAAATTGCCAAATGGAAAAAGAAATTGCTGAAGCAGCCCAAGACGACAACTCACCGCAAAGCCAGACTACGCCTCAGTCCCAGCGTACAAACACAAACGAAACACCCGAACTTTTTCATCTTCTCACGGACGCTCCCAAATTTGCTTCCCCTGAAACAGGAACCGCGTCGTTCCTTGCTTTTGTCAATACTGCACTTCTTTTCGGCGTAGGAACTGTGCCGTTCCAGCCGCCGCGTGGTTAATTACCCCGTCTCGTTAATTACCCCTTTTCGTAATTTTTTCTATTCGCCCACTCTGCTTGGGTGATACGATTGCGTGACTAATTCACGCAGTTCGCCTTCTACTTTTTTACTACATTCAATAAAACAATGAAAACTACTCTTCTCAAAAGAGCAGCATTATTGCTGCTTACAGGTGTTTTTATGCCTTTAGGGCTTTTCGCTCAAAACGAACTTTCCGGCACTATCACCGACCAATTCACCCGCGAAGCACTCTCCGGCGCACGAATCTTGGTCAAAGGCACGAAAACAGGTACGGTGGCAAATGCTAACGGAAAATTTACACTCAAAACCGCATCAACACTTGCTGCGGAAGACATCATCACAATTTCAATGCTGGGCTACAAAACCAAGCATATCGCCGTAAGCGAGGTGCTGTCGGGTGTTCAGGTTGAACTCGCTCCGCAGGTGATTACCTCGCAGCAAGTCGCCGTTACCGCCAATCGCCAATCGCAGTTGCGCTCGGAAATGCCTGTGGCGGTGAGCGTTGTGAGCAAGCAGCTTATCGAAGAAACCAAGCCCGCAATGATGTACGAAATTTTGAATAAAGTGCCAGGCGTGGTGATGCAAAATCTTGGCAACGAGCAGCACAGTATGGCTATTCGTTCGCCCATGACCACCCGAGCGCTGTTTCTCTACCTCGAAGACGGCATTCCGATTCGCACGACGGGCGTTTTCAATCACAATGCGCTTATGGAAATCAACCTTCCAGCCATTCGCGGAATAGATGTTATCAAAGGTCCCGGTTCGGCGATGTATGGCGCAAATGCGGTGTCGGGTGCGGTGAATTTCCTTACGCAACGCGCAGGAGTGCGACCAGTCCTTGAGTTTGGTGTGCAAGGCGATAATTTTGGCTACCAGCGCGGCAATGTGAATCTTGCTAATACCTTTGGCGAAGGCGTTGGCAGTTTGGGCGTGTATGCCGGTGGTTATTACGCGCAGCAAAAAACGTCGTGGCGCGATTTTAATTCCATGGAAAAGCTCTCCGCCAGCATTCGTGCCGATTACCGCCTTGCCGAACGAACCGCACTCGAACTGACGTATTCGGTAAATAATCTTCGGAGCGATATGCCGGGCGGTATTGACAGCCTCATGTATTTTTCGCAACGTTACCCAAGCAATAACACGATTGCCTACCGCGACAACAGAGCGCAGCGCGGCCGCTTGACGCTTGACCATACCTTTGAAAATAATACTAATATCCGCGCAAGCGTCTTTTACCGCAATAACCAACTGCTGATGTTGCCAAGTTTTCGTCTGCGCAATGATCCGCGTAACCCACGCGGAGCATTCGGTGAACTCTCGGATTCGCGCTTTACCTCACTTGGCGCGGATGTGCAGTTCCGTACAAGCCTGATGCTGGGCGATGTTCAGACGAATCTTGTGGCGGGTTTATTTTACGAAAACAGCCCTCACACGGTTCGGGCGAAATTCCTGCGCATCGGGCGCGAAACGGTGAACGGAAGCACTATCTACAACAGTGTTACCCAGACCGATTCCACGCTGACCAGCTACGATGTGGGTTTGTCGAATATTGCGGGCTATGTGCAGGCTGAATTTGTGCTGTCGGGGCAGTGGAAAGCTATCGCCGGAGTGCGTTACGACAGGCTTGCCTTTGATTTCAAAAATAATCTTCCTCCAAGCGCATTCACGGGCGCACCTGACCAAACCACGAGCTACAACAACATTGCGCCGCGGTTTGGCGTGATGTATAACGCCGACGCGGGAACGGGAATGTACGCCAATTACAGCATCGGTTTTCTGCCACCGGAACTGTCGGAACTTTTTCGCGGTGTGAGCGTTCCCAATCTTTCGCAAGCCTCGTTTAACAACTACGAAGTGGGCGGATATGCGTCGTTCCTTGACGGTCGGGCTTATCTGGATATGAGTTTGTACCTGCTGGATGGCATCAACGAGGTGATTTCGGTGCAGATAGAGCAGAACGTCTTCCAAAATCGCAATGCAGGTGCAACGCGGCATTACGGCGTGGAATTTCAGGTAGGTTTTGTGCCGGTGGATGAAGTGAATATCCGCATTGGCGGCACATATGCACGGCATATTTTCATGCAATATCGTGAGCGTGTTGGTGCGACAGAGCGTATTTTTGACAACAACGATATGCCGCAAGCACCAGATTTGACGACGTTTTCGGAAATAACCTATAAACCAACGTGGCTACCGGGCTTCAGAATTGGCGCGGAATTGCAAACAATGGGGCAGTATTTTCAAGATGTGCAGAACACAAGGAAGTATGCGGGTCACGCGGTGGTGAATCTGCGGGCGGGCTACAAAATAGGTGGTTTGGATCTGTTCGTGAATGTTCTCAACGTAGCAAATACGCTCTATGCGGAAACCTCGTCATGGAGCAGTTTTGGGTATTCGTTTACGCCGGCAAACCCGCGTCTAATCAGCGTTGGTGCGTCGTATAATTTAGGAGCATTGTTCAAATAAATCTAGAAATTACCACATATCAAAAAGTATAACCATGATTACAAATACTCTCCGTTCCGATGTGCCCGCATTGGAACACACCCAAACACCAGCAAAAACAAGCATTTCGAGCCGAAGCAAACAATGGTTCAAACGCAATGCCTACAATCTTCACCGATGGATAAGCCTTATCGCGCTAGTTCCTGCCTTGATGTGGTCGCTTTCTGGAATGTCGCATCCGTTTATGGCGCACTGGTTCAAGCCTACGATTGCAAAAGAATTTTTGCCAGCACTGCCGATTGACCAAAGCGCAGTTACCATGCCGCTTTCGGAGGCACTTCGCGCCAATGGAATCGCGGAAATTAAGCAATTCCGTTTGGTCAATTTTAAGGGCGCTGTATTTTACCAAATCCAGCAAATATCAAGTCCCGAACACGTGTACCTCAACACTCGCACAGGAACTCGCTTACAGAACGGCGACGCGCTGTATGCTGAGTTTTTGGCAAAGCAGTATTTCGGTAATAAGAATGCACAAGTGCTTGAAAAGCGCATTATTACTAAATTCGACGATGATTATCGCTATATCAATCGTTTGCTGCCTGTTTGGAAGATTTCCTTTCAAGAAGGCGGCTACGATGTCTATGTGGAAACGGCTTCGGGGCGCATGGCGACGTACAACACACCACTTCGCCGTGCGTTTTTGCTGACGTTCCAGTATTTGCATAATTGGGGTTGGCTGAACGGCGTAGAACCTATGCGGGTAGGCGTGATTGTCGTTTTCCTGAGCGTAATTATATGTGCCGCAGTCGCCGGAATTGTCCTTTATTCCTTCACGTGGAAAAAGCGTCGGAGCAAGCCTGCAAGCGGTCTCAGGAAGTATCACCGCAGTATCGGTATTGCAGTTTCTCTTTCTACGTTTACCTTTGCTGCGAGTGGAATGTATCACGCTTTGCACAAAGAGCGTTTGCGCGATGAAGCAGGACAGCCTGCTTTGCAAGCCACGTTCAAGGCAGAAGAACTGAATTTTGGTGCAAAAGAAGCCGCCTTTGTCGCGCCGCCAATGTTTGATGTTTCTGCCGTGAAAATGCCTGTTGGTGGCATACCAACTGTGTTCTACCGCTTTTCGCACAGCGTGAAACTTGACGCGGCAGATGATTGCTGCGCTCCGATGCAAAGCATCAAAGCAGATAACAATGGCAAAAAGCCTGAATCCATCAAGGCTGCGACGTATTTCATCGCCGAAACGGGGAAGCCGCTCCCCAGAGGCGATGCACAGTACGCAAAGCACGTGGCGGTGAGACTTGCGGGGATTTCAACCAGTCAAATCCTACGTGAGTCGCTCATAACGGAATTTAAGGGTGAGTATGGATTTATCAATAAACGATTGCCTGTACAGCGCATAGATATTGCTTCCGAGAAGAAAACTGCTTTATACATTGAGACACAAAGCGGCACTCTGGCAGCAACAGTTCAGGATGGCGACCGTTTGGAGGGTTTTTCTTTTGCCTACGTTCACAAACTGGAGTTTTTGAAGCCACTTGGAAAGGACGTGCGTGATGGTGTGGCGGTTGGACTGGGCTTGTTAAACAGTGTGGTTGCAATGCTAGGCTTGGTGCTGTTTGTGCGGTTGCCGAAAAAGCAGTGAACGTGCCTATGTCAAAAGATCTCCTCAAACAGAGCCTCTCAAACATTGCGTCTGAGGGGCTTTTCTTTTGTAACTTTAGATAAAATGTAATACCAATTTACGTTGAAGATTGTGCATTACTTTTTCAATACTTTTCTCTGGAAGCAGCATAAATACTCGCACAAGAAAGAATGTCTGTGCCACTGAGGCCGGATTTTTTTTGCACAGTTATCAACTCAAATTGGTATAACACATTGCATTAAACTGTGGATTCAGGTAAAGCCTGGGCATTCGACAAAATTTGACGAGATTAAGAACGCTTCAGGCGATACAATTCCCGTTCGATATTGCGGCGCAAACGGCGTTCTCCCGGATATTCTTTGAAGGACTGAGCCTGTTCTAAACTACCGACAGCCTCAGGTTTTTTGCCGTTTTTAACTTGAGCAATGGCGAGGTAATAATAAATAGAGGCTTTGAGTTGCGCTTCTTCTCCGGCAAGCGGCAGTGCTTGGGCGTAGTAGGCTTCGGCGAGTTTGTAATCGCTTTTGGATGCAAGTGATCTCCCACCCAGATAGTGCATATTTGCTCGCTCCGCGCTTGTTAAGTCCGTGCGCTTGAGGCATTCGTTGATGAGCGTGAATGCTTTCGTGTCGTCGCCGCAATCGAATGCCCATTCTGCTTTGATAAGTTGTTGCTCTTTGTCAGAAACAGGAGATTTTACGCGCTTTTGCGCTACTTCAATATCTTTTGCTTTGGTGTATCCCTCCACCGCAGCAGCGCGATTTCCCAGAAGTTCTTGACACAAACCCCAATTTGCATGGAGCGCCTGAATATCGGAACGTTGAGCAATTCCTTGCTGGAAGACTGTTGCTGCTTGTGTCAAATTGCCCAGTGCCATTTGTATTCTCCCAAGACTGTTGCAGGATGCCGCAGCCAAAAACTCAACTTTACGCCCTTTGTCATCCGAAGCAGCGCTAAATTGCTTGATAGCATCTTGCGGGCGACGTAAATCATCGTAGAGCATATTGCCGTAAAAGTAGCGAATAAGCGTATTTCCGGGGTACATCGTCAAAAAAGAGTTGTAGTGCTGTTCTGCGCGGTCAAACATTCCTTCGCCACCCGTGAATAGGACACCGCGACTGTAAATTTGTGCCAACCACGATTTTGCTTCAGCACGAGCATACACGCCGTTTGCAGCAGCATATTCTAATTGCTTTAATCCTTCAACGCGGTTGCCCGTCATTCCTGCAAGTTTAATGACGCTCTGAGCAAACGAAGGAACTTGTGAAACGATATAATTAAACAGTCCCAAACCCATGTTTGCATCCGCATTGTTGGGGTCTAACGCAAGCGATTGTTTAAGATAATCTACACCTTTTTGTGCGTCCCTTGCGGCTGTGAGGTAATCGCCTGTTTTTGTGGCGTTAAAGCCCAGCGTAATTCCTCTGTATCCGTGCAGTCCTCCAATGTAAAACAGGGATTTGCTGTCGTTAGGATTTTGTTGAAGGAATTTCTCACAAATTGTGATTGTTTGCTGTGCGTAACCCAAAAATTTCTGCATCTCAGCGTCCTGCTCATTTTTAGACAAACGGGAAACACGAGAATAGAGAAAACGATAGTAATACGTCATCGTGCGAAAGAAGTATCCACGCGGGTCTTGGGGAGCAAGTTTGATAACTTCATTCGCTTTCGCTTCGGCTTCTTCAAATTGAAGATTGTAGAGCGATTCGATAGAAGACATCGTAACGGTGTGGACTTTTGCCCAATCCGGCTGTTGCTGCTGAGCAAAAAGAGCAGTTCCTGAAAGCACAAGCAAAGCTACGAATGCAGATAAATACTTGGTTTTAGGCATATTTTATGGAAAATGAGTGGGGGATGAATGGCTATGTTTTATTGCTTTAACCCAAAATACCATTTTGTTGGCGGAAATTTACTGCTCACACGTAAATTTTTCACAAAATTTCACACTTCTATTTGCCCACTTCCTTGGTATGAAAAGTTAGATAGCTGATAGCCAGTGATTTCAGTAATTGCTAGAAATTCAGGGAGCAATAGCTTCCAATAACCTAAAACGGAGATATGAAGAGATTTTTTCTTAGCAATTCTCTTGCAAATAGCTATATTACTCACTCATGTTCTGGGAAATATCATCACTTTCGTTTAGTGGAGATTTGGTTATGCTGTACGCACTACGCGCTGTTTATCGTCATTAAGTCAGTTTGCCTCTAATCCCATTGCACTTTGCTCTCATTCCTTCGACTATCACTCGTTTGGGTCGAAACCTTTCCCTTATTACGATTGTTGGGTGCTTGTTAAGTTGTTTCGGGGCAAATGCTTGGGGGCAGCAGGAAAAGTCGGTTCCGTTAGAAGATTTATCGCTGGAGGAGTTGATGAATGTAGAAGTAATTTCGGCTTCAAAGACCGCAGAAAAACTTTCCGATGCACCGGCAACCGTTATCGTTCTCACCGCACAAGACCTTGTTCGGCGGGGATATTTGGATATAAGTGAAATGTTCGATGACCTGCCCGGTATGGATGTTACCAGACCCTACGGCGACACCTATATGAAAAATTACTGGCGCGGTTACAGGAATACCATCGGAAGCCCGTATTTGCTTATGGTGGACAATATCATTATGAATAATCTGTATTTTAATGAAGCGGAAGGTATGGCTTCTCTGCCAATGGCAAACATTGAGCGCGTAGAAATTGTCTATGGTCCTGCTTCGTCGGTGTACGGAGCAAATGCGTTTATGGGAGTAATCAACATCATCACACAAAAAAATCGGGATTCTTCCGGTGTGTCTTCGCGGGGACAGTTATTGGCGGGTTCGCTGAACAGGCGCATTGCCGACATGAATCTGATGTACAAAAACAATGATTTTCGGGTATCCGTATCGGGAAGATTTGATTACGGCATTACGGACAATACCACTGCCGAAAACTATGAATATACGCGGCGGGGATATTTATCAAATCGCAGATTATGGGGGGCGTTGGTAAATAATCCGAGTTTGGCGGGCATTAACTCGGTTCACCAAAATTCGGGTATTGATGCCAGAATGTACTTTGGTAATACAGAAATTGGGTACATGATGAATACCATGCGAACCGGATACGGACTGGTCTATCCGACCGACAAAGTGCAGCCCAATGGGCTGTGGGCGCGACCACAATGGAGTATTCATGCAAGGCACGAGCAGCATTTTTCTGCTACCTTTTCTTCAACGACGTTATTGCGTTACCGAGAAAGTGATGTTGGTAATGATTCGTATTTTGTGGAAGGATACGACCTAAGTTCTCCCGGTAGCCGCGTCGTTGATGTATCCTTTTGGCAATCGTTAAACAATAGTTTTTCGCTCTATCAAGATTTCACCTATTCTCCGCTGCCTGTATTGACGGTGAATGCGGGGTTGAAATTTGAACGCCGAGACTTACAAAAGGCATACGATGTCAATTATGGTCCGTCGCTTCCGCCCGATAGTGTCCGCTCAATCTATCCGATGCCAAGCCCTTTTGCTGCGATACGGCAGTATCAAAACCGCATTGTTGTTGATGACGAGGGGGCATACTTACAGGCGAAATATCAGGTACAACACCTTTTTGGTGCGAATGACAGGCACAATCTCATCGCCGGCTTGCGCTTTGATAATAATTCTGTTTATGGGCTTGCCAGCACTTTGAGAGCAAGTTACGTTGGTAATTATGGTAATTTGGGCTTACGCCTCATGTATGGGCAAGCATTTCAAGAGCCTGTCCCGAGAACGCTGTTTGGAGGTTGGCGCGGCTCCGGTAGCGACCCCGATTTGAAGCCTGAGTTATCAAATACCATCGAACTAAGTGGCACGTACACGGAAAATAATCTCAGTGCTGTGGTGAGTCTGTACAATGTTAATAGTCAAAACACGATTGTCAATACCTCGCAGGGCGCTCAAAACCTTGGTGCGCGTTCTGTTCTGGGGGCTGATATTCATCTTCAAACACGAATTCCGGTCAATGTTCTCAAGCAACTATCTGTTTGGGGATATTATTCTTATCTGAGTTCTCAAGAGCGCCAAATACACAATGGAACACTGACCGACAGCGTCGCAAGGATTGGCGATTTAGCTGACCACAAGGTGTATTTGGGTGTAAGTGCCGACATAAATGCTGATGTAAATATTACGCTCAGAGGGCGATTTATAGGGCAGCGCCAGACAATCGCCTCCAATCCAATTCGCGTTATTGACGCATATACTACGGTAGATGCAACCTTTACCTATGAAAATCTTTTTGCCAAAGGTATCGGAATCTCGCTCCGCGTCTTCAATATTTTCAACGCACAGTATTTTCATCCCGGTTTGCGCGATGCTGCCGCCGGAACAACGCCGGGCGTATTTGACGGGAGGGGAATTTGGCGAGGCAGTGCAAGTTTTTACAATTCACTTCTTCCACAACCCGGTAGAACTATTCAACTAGCGCTCATCTTTGGTATTTGAGGGGTTCCTACGTGTTTACCATCGTACCTCAAAATTTCAAAAAGGTGTTGTGCTAAAAGTAAAAAACAAAGATATTGCACGAAGAAGATCGTCAAAACCGCTTTTTGGCATTGCAAAGATTTACTTGAACGATAGCCCTGAACCGACATCGTTGAACTGTTATTCCTCCCATGAAATTCCTTAACCGCCTTATCATTCTTCTTGAAATAGCGTTAAGCTATGTTATGATTCGTCGCCAAAATCTCCGGCAAGAACACAAACAACCTCATAACATTCTGATTTTTGCGTATATGGGCTTAGGAGACGCAATAATGATGCTACCCATGCTCCGTGCGGTTAAAGAAACATACCCCGCAGCACAAATCACTGCATTGACGACCTTGCCTTCGCCTGCACACGAGATTTTACGCTTATCCGGCTGTGTTGATACTATTGAATTTTTTAATTTCAAGCAATCGTTATGGAAGGAGCGTTGGGCGCTTATCAATCGTTTGAAAAAGGTTCGTTTTGATTTGGTCTTTAGTTCATACGTTGCCCCGGTTCCTTATTTTGTGCGGCTTTTGGCAGATATTCCGCTTCGTATTGGTCACGTCCCCCCCGCACGTGGTGTACGAAATATGAATTTACGCTTTCTGTGGACACATTCTGTTCCCCTTCGTGACAACGATAAAGCACACGAGACTACACGCTATCTTGCTTTGGCAGAAGCACTGGGGATTCCTACCCAAAAGCACCGTTTGAATATTTCCTTAACGCCAAGTAAGGAACATGAGGAGAGAGCAGTTGATGCACTCAAAAAGTATGGTGTTGGGGCGGAAGATATGTGCATCGGTTTTCATCCTGCCGTTGGTGTCACGATGCCTTGGCGGCAATGGGGTGTGGAAAAGTTGATACAAACGGCTCAAGAACTTCAACGTTCTTACAGTTCTGCAACAAGAACCGTATGGATACTACTGTTCGGAAGTAATGCCGATAAGGAACTGTTGGAAGAAATGTCCGAAGCACTGAAGCCCAATGTCATCATTCTTATCCCAGACCAAATCTGCCACCCTGGCGATATTCCTCTTTCGATGACAATGGCTCTGCTACGGCGATGTAGCCTCCTCATTGCCAATGACGGCGGTATCGCACATTTAGCGACTGCTTGCGGCACACCATTAGTGCGGATTTTCGGCATGGCGGATTATCACGGCTATAAAGCGCTCCAGCTTGAAAACGGCGTGAAGAATGTGGACGTATGGAAGGGCTTGGAATGTAGTCCCTGCATGGGACTGGGGGTGATTAAGCCCGGATACAATCTCACAAATTGCGGTCATAGAAATTGTTTGCAGTTGATTACCGTGCAAGAAGTGGTGCGGGCTGCGGAAGATGTTTTGCCATTAGACAAGGAAAATAATGATTGAAGTTCGAGAAAATATTCACGGTAATAAAAAACGGTTTGAGTATGCCGTTTCGCTCATAGAACGCTTCCAATGCGCATCAGTGCTGGATGTTGGGTGTGGAAACGGGGAGCATTTGACTACGCCGCTTGCCGAGCATTTCCCCTCGGTACGATTTGTCGGTATTGACAGCGATGCAGCTACAATGCGGCTTGCAGAGGAAATTGCCAAGCACCATACTGTAAAGAATATCCAATTTTTCACCGATGCTGAATTTCAATCGGACGAAAAATTTGATTTGGTGATTGCGTCGGAAGTGATTGAACACGTCGAACGCCCGGGCGAATTTTTACTCTTTTTGCGTTCAAAACTCAAGCCGAAAGGCGCGATACTGCTCACAACACCGAATGGATACGGTGCTTTTGAATTGATGACCGCCATCGAAACACCGCTCCATCTTTTGGGTGTGATGAATCTTCTGAGTAAACTGCCCGGGCTGCGCTCGTTAAAAGTCGGTAACAGCTACGATACGGGCAATGTTGCCGATTTACAAGCAGATACGCTTGCCATCAGCCCTCACGTGAACTTTTTTTCCTACAAGCGGCTTTTGACGCTGTTTAAGGAAGCAGGGTTGCGGGTTGAAGAATACAAACCTCGTGCGCTTTTTGGGGGATTAGGCTTTCAACAACTTATACGAAGCGCAGAGGCTTTACATAAAAACGCATACTCTTCGGATGGAAAATCTCCGTATTTGGTGAGTGGCTGGATGTTTGTGCTGAAAAGCAGCAGCAATGAGCCGAAGAAGCAATTTTCTTATCGCCGCAGATTCAATGAGCGTCTTCGTCGCAGATTAACGGCGAAGCGGTGGGGAACTGGATAAGTACGTTATTCTTGAAATAAATAACTATTGGAAAATAAGTATTGAAGGTACTTTGATTTTACAACACCGCATAAATACTTGGCTAAAAATAATTGCTTAATTTAAGAATCATGTAATAAGCATCATCGTAAATCTTTTCCATTTTTTTTAGCAAAAGTGCAACTTTATTGAAATTTTTTCGCTATCTTTGAAAGCGACTGATTAGTCGCTACTTAATGGTCGCTGTTTTGAGAATGACTGTTTTTATCAATTTATGATTGCCCTCTCAACCTTTACCAATCTGCCGCCAGAACGCCAAGAAGCAGTTGTCATGGCTGCTGCGGAAGAGTTTGCGATGAAAGATTACGAAAGTGCGTCGCTATCGGAAATCGTGAAAAAACTCGGCATTGCCAAAGGGAGTTTTTATCGCTATTTCGATAGCAAACTTTCCTTGTATCGTTATACGCTCAACTACGCACTACAACTGCGATTGCAGCATGAGGGAAAGGTCTTACAAAAGCCACTTAACGATTTTTTTGAACTTCTTGTTGAAAATTTTCAAGAAAAACTCGCCTTCGACCTCAAATATCCCTTATTTGCTGCACTTTCCTACAAAGTTTTGCAAGAGCAGCATGAAGATGTGCGCGAGACGCAGCACGAACTCAAAAATCAGATTCTGGAGCTTTTGGTAACAATGCTTAAAGAGCAACAACGACGGGGCATTGTGAGAAAAAATATTGATATTCGGCTTATGGCATTTAGCATTTTTACTCTGCAAGCAGGAATGTATGATTTCCTCGCATACCGCTTTGGCATTGATATTCGGGCAAACATTCGAGAGCGCAAACCGATGCTGGAACTCTCAAACAAAGATGTCCGAAAGGTTGCAAAAGAAATGGCAGAAATGCTGAAAAATGGCATAAAATCATCCTAAAATCACTGTTATTGTACCATGAATACCATGCAAACCATCCCCAAATCGCTCCAAAACAAACGGCACACCATGTTATTTCGCCGTCCGTTTTCGACAATGCTGCCCTTTATTGCTGCATCAGGCATTATGCTGATAGTAACCCATCGGCTCATTCCATATTTGAGCAATGTCAGTGGACAAGAGCCGATTATTTTTTGGTTTATTGCAGGCGGATGGCTTATATTCTTGCCTCTACTGCTATCGTCTTATTTCGTACTTGATAGGGAAATGACCGCAGAACACACCTCAATACTGGCGAATCTCAAGTATGTATGGGTGGAGCGATTACGATTTCGTGCCATCTCAAGGCAAGACCTATTCTGGGCTTTAAGCGGAATTATCAGTATTGGAATTTTAGGGCTTGTTTGTACACTCGTCATTCGGGCATGGATTCCTAACTCTTCGCTGCATCCAGATTTTATGAGCCTTGCGCCATTAACTACGGACAGATACTGGATTTTAGGGTTGTGGTTACCGTTTTGGATATTGAACATTTGGGGAGAAGAAATACTATGGCGCGGTCTGCTTTTGCCAATTCAGGAACAGCACTTCGGAAAGTACGCATGGGTTTTGAATACGCTAGGGTGGCTGCTTTTTCATATAGCTTTTGGTAGTGTTCTTTTAATAACGTTGTTGCCAATTTTGGTGATTGTTCCTTGGATGGTGCAAAAGCGTCAAAACTCGTGGATTGGCGTGATTATCCATGCTGGAATTAATGGTCCGGGGTTCTTGGCTGTTGCTTTTGGTTTCGTATAAAATCTTCACATTTTTTTTTGAATTTCCCCATGAATATTGCTCTTGTCGCTGTCGGAACTCGCGGCGATGTACAACCCTTTGTGGCGCTTGCGCTTGGATTACAAACCGCAGGTTTTTCGCCGCTTGTCGTCAGTGCAAGCAACGAGGAAGCATTTGTGCGCGGTTTCGGTGTCTCCTTCCATGCGCTGAACGTGGATATTCAGCGCATTATGGATCAACAAGCCGCGCAAGCCATGACCAAAGGGACAACCCGATAACTTTTGCCCAAAGCCATTTAGAAGGCTCAAAAGCCCTTCACGGCACGATGTTGGCGGTGCAGGAGGAGTTGTGGGAAGTGCTGCAAAACGTGGATGCCGTTGTGTATCATGCTGGAATGCAAAACGTGATGTTCATGGCTGAAGAGCTACAGATACCGTCATTTCTGGCTTCACCGTTTCCACTGGCTGCTACGAGTGCGTATCCGGCAATCATTTTTTATGGAAAATTACGCCTCATCGGTGCTGTTGGAAAAATCCTTAATATGGCTTCCCATACGGTTTTCCAGCAAATTTTTTGGATGCTTTCGCGGTCTGCTGCAAAAGAATTTTGGCAACGACGCGGCAAATCGCACAAAGCAGGTGTGCTTGCACCCACGCGGAAATGTTGGCAGAATGGCTTGGTTTCTTTTTTTGCCTACAGTCCCTTGCTTTTTCCGGGCGCAGAGGAATGGTCGGAAAACCTCGTAACGACGGGCTTTTGGACGTTGCCCGAAAAGCAGGATTTTACGCCTTCTCCCGAACTCGCTAGTTTTCTTGCCGAAGGCGAAGCACCGTTATACATCGGTTTTGGGAGTATCAAGGATACATCGGTGTTTCAGCAGACTTTGACCATGATTGGCGCTGCGTTGGAAAAGGTTGGGGTGCGGGCTGTCTTGGGTTTGGGGTGGAGCAGTGTTGAGGAAAATTTCCCACTATCCCAAAACATTTGCTTGATTGGTTCTGTGCCGCATCAGTGGCTCTTTCCAAGGGTGCGGGCTGTCGTGCATCATGGCGGTGCAGGGACGACGGCAGCAGGCTTGAGAGCAGGAAAAGCAACGCTCATCATTCCTCATCTTGGCGACCAACCCGCATGGGGGGTGCGTGTGTGGGAATTGGGTGTTGGTGCAAAACCGATTCCAAAAAAGAAGCTGACTGCCGAGGCGCTTGAAGCAGGGTTGAGGGAAGTCTTACTGCCTGAACTTCGCATAAATGCTGAAAATTTTGCTGCAAAACTGAATAATGAACGAGGAGTTGAAAATGCGGTCGCAGTGATTGCACGGTTTTTATCTCCAGATAAAATCGCTTAATTCCGTAATTTTGCAATGTTATTGTAAAAATAGGGGATTATACCAACTTGAGTTGATAACTGTGCAAAAAAATCTGGCTTTAGTGGCACAGACATTCTTGTCTGTGCGAGTATTTATGCTGCTTCCAGAGAAAAGCATTGAAAAAATAATGCACAATCTTCAACGTAAATTGGTATTATTTCATTCTTTCAATCTCTATGATTGGCTCTTGCGCGGCAGGACCATTGAAACTTACCGAAAAAAATACCGCATACAATCCTGAAAGCATCATCGAATCAGGATTCTATGCGGTATATTTTTTGTCGAAAGGAGGATTGATGCGGGTTTAATACCCAAACACTTCTTCCAAGGAAAGTTCTTTCACGGTACCGTATTTTGCCAAATCTTCCGTTTTTAAGCGCTTTTTAGAGCCGAGAACCAGCATCGTGTAGGGTTTGTCTTTGATGTATTCGCTGTAAAATTTCGCTAAATCGTCATAGCTCATTTTCTGCGATTGTTCATAGACCGACTTACGAATATCCGATGTTAAACCAAGTTTTTTCGCTTCCTCGAAGCTAAAGAGGACATTATCCCGAATAATCCGCTCGGTTTCGAGATTATTTTTGATACTTGCTTGCGCTTGAACGAAGTTTTTATCGGCTTTAGGCATATTGTTGAGCAAATCCAACATTCCTGTGACGGCTTCGTTGAATTTATCGGCTTGTGTTCCGACGTAGCTATACACGTAAAACGGTTCTTTGGTGCGCTGCGGCTGCCGGTAAGCGCTGAAAACGCTATAGGCAAGAGCTTTGGACTCACGAATAGTTTGGAACACAATGGAGGACATATTGCCGCCAAAATACTCATTAAACATATTCACCTGTGGAACAAGCGACGGGTCGTAAGGTACGGACTTCGAGAGCATCAGGATTTCTGCTTGCACCATATCGTAATCAACGAAAATAACCGTGTTTTCTTTGGTGTCTTGGAATGTGTAAGGTTGATTTATCGGAACAGCCTTCAAATCTTTCGCTGCGGGCGTTTTGTGTAGTTTGTCGAGTGCGGTAACAAGCTCTTTTTGCTGCATGGGACCGTAATACAAGACGCGATGCTGGTAACTTGTCAGTTCTTTGATTTTCGTGACAAGCTCATCAGCTTTTAATGCCCTCAGTTCTGCATCGGAAAGTTGGTCGCGGTAGGGGTTCATTGCGCCGTAGGTGCCATAGTTTGCCATCGCTTGGCGCAAAATAACACCTTTATTTTTCTTTGCATCGGCTTTTGCCTTGATTTGTCGCCCGACCAAGGATTCAAGCGCCGTTACATCGGGTTTAGCATTTTTGAGCAAATCTTCAAAGAGCGAAACACCCTCGGAAAAACTCTTTTGTAAGCCTTCCAAGACCACGTACACTTGATCTTGTGCCGCAAAGACGTTGAATTTGCAGCCTAAAGCAAAGAGTCTTTTCTTCACATCTTCTGCCGTGAGTTTATCGGTGCCGAGAAACTGAAGATACTGCACGGCAAGTGCCATTTTTTTATCGTGCTGCTTGCCCATGTCGAGTAGATAAAACAATCGGAACAACTCATTTTCATCGTTTTTCAGCGAAAGCACTTCCACGCCGCTTTTGAGTTTGGTGCTTTGAATATCTTTGCTGTAATCCAAAAAGCGAGGTTGCATCTTCGCTGCGGGCGTTTCCATGAGCTTTTTTACAAATGGCGATTGTGTGTCGCGGTTGGTTGCAATGGGTGTAATCGGTGGTTTTGTTACCTTTACAACAGCTTTGCGCTCGCCGGTACGTTTGAAGACGGTGACGTAGTTTTTCGCATAAAATTTTGCTGCAAACGCCATCATGTCTTTTTTGGTGATTTTCCGCATATCATCAAGTTTTGCCACTGCTTTTGCCCAGTCTGCACCGGTAACAAATGCGCTGACGAACTCATTAACGCGCCCCGCATTTTGCTCATTGGAGCGAATTGTTTCCGCATTCAAATTATTGATCACCGCACTCATAAGGCTTTCGTCAAATTTGCCTTGTTTCACTAGGTCAATTTGTTCCAAAATCAGCGCTGCTACTTCTTCCAAGGTCTGTCCTTGACGGGGGCGACCGGAAAGCAAATGCACGGAATAATCCTGCAAATCCCACGTGCCACTATTGACGAAAAGAACTTTTTGCTGCTGGTTCAAATTCAAGTCCATCAAGCCTGCGACGCGGTTAAAGAGTAGTCCGTTCATCATCTGAATGTATGCGCCTTCGGGGGAATTTACACCCGGAAGACGAAAGCCGATTGTTACGGATTCCGCATCTGGTCCGATATGCTCACGCACAAGTGGTGATGAGGCTTCCGGCTCGGTGGTGAAGGTGTAGGGTGCAACAGGTTTCGGCTGCATCCAAGCAAATTTGCGGTCAATCATTGCGATAACGCTGTCGGGGTCAAAATCACCGGCAAGACAAATCGCCATGTTGTTTGGAACGTAGTATTTGTCAAAATATTCCCGAATGAACTTCATGGAAGGATTTTTGAGGTGATCCACCGTCCCGATAGTCGTTTGTTTGCCGTAGTTGTGATTGGGGAAAAGCGCCTCGGTAACAAGTTCCCAGACAGTGCGTTGGTCACTGTCCAAGCCGATATTTTTTTCTTCATAGACTGCTTCCAATTCGGTGTGAAAAATGCGCAAAACGAGTTTACGAAAGCGGTCAGATTCGATTGTAAGCCACTTTTCAAATTGATTCGCCGGAACATCGTTCACATACACCGTTTGTTCAAACCACGTATAAGCATTCGTGCCTTTTGCGCCGATAGACGCAAGCATTTTGTCATACTCATTTGCAATGGCAAGTTTTGCTGCAACGCCCGAAATGGAGTCAATTTGCTTGTAAAGGCGCTTGCGCTCAAGCGTATCGGTCGTTTTTCGGTAAACCTCGTATAAATCCTCAATTTTCTGAATTTCAATGCTTTCTTTAGCGTAGTCAGTCGTTCCAAAATTATCCGAACCTTTGAAGAGCATATGTTCGAGATAATGCGCCAGACCCGTAGCATCCGCTGGGTCACTTTTGCTACCTGCTCTGACGGCGATTGACGTATAAACGCGGGGTTCGGCTTTATTCACGGAAAGATAGACCGTTAATCCGTTTGCAAGAGTATAGATACGGGCTTTGAGGGGGTCGTTTTTTACGGAGACGTATTTGTATCCGGCTCCGTCAGTACGTGTTTCCAGCATTGCGGAATTGCTCTCATTGCTGCGGGATGTGTTATCCGCAAAAGCATGAGAAGAGGCGAGGGCAAACAACAAAAGTGCTGCTAATGAAAGAAAGCCGGAAAATAAGGTGGGGGGCGCTGTTGCACCAAAACGTTGGTTCATAGATATCTTCAAAAAAGTTTGGAAAAGGAAAAATATTCGCAGCAAAATTACTGGATTATTTCATTTTTACAACCCTAATGTGCTACAACCGCAAATGCTGTTCTTTTGCAAAGACGCGGAGCATATCCGCCTTTGTTACTACACCTTGCAACAGACCTTTGGCAACAATCGGCAAACAGGAAATGTTGAAACGCTCCATTTGGCTGTATGCTTCACGAATACTTGTATCGGGGCTAATGCTGATGACGTTTGTCTGCATTACATCGGCAGCCACAGGAACCGGCACATCGGCAGAGCGCGAGACGGTAAGAAACCGCAGAATATCTGTGTAGGAGATAATTCCTTGCAGTTCTCCGGCATCATTTTCAACCGGGACATGGCGAATGTGATTCCACGTCATTAAGTTCACGACAAAATCTACTACATCGTGAGTACGAACCGTTAGGAGATCTTTGGTCATGATTTCTTCAACGGTCTCCAGCAGTACGTCTTGATGCGGTTGTTCATTCAACCGAGCAAGTTCCCATGTGTGGACGGGTGTGCCGTGTTGCTGACGGGAAAGCATTGCCGCGGTCAATGCGCGGTGTTGTTGTTCACAGGTGCCTTCATTGTGCATAGCGCTCAAAGATTCCAACGCCCAAAGAGCGCCATTTTGCTTGCGTTCTACTCGTTCTTGCAAAACGCCTAAATAACGTTCTATATCGCTGCCATCAATGTTTACGCTACGCAAACCTGCTTCTGCAAGCGGGAGAAGGTGGGACGTGATGAGGTCGGGGGCTGGGATAAGGGTGTTGTTGAGCCATGTAAATTGCGAACGCAAGCCGTGACGCGCTGCGGCGAGGAAATTATCTTTGGCGGCATCAAAGGGAAGTAAATAGCGAATATCGCCGTATTCTTGGGGCAAAGCCATCATCAAACCCAGAAAAAATGCAGCATTAGCGACTTCATCCAAAACAGTCGGACCCGAAGGAATGACGCGGTTTTCAATGCGCAAATGCGGAACTCCGTCCATAATGCCGTAGCAAGGGCGATTCCAGCGCCAAACCGTGCCATTATGCAGGCGTAGTGCGTCTAGCTCAGGAATTTCTCCTTTGCGGAGTTTTTCGGTTGAAGTGCCATTCAATAATTTGGTGAGAATAAGCCGAAAGCGGGCGATTTCATCCCGAAAAATTTCCACAACCGAGGACTCCACCCACGATTCACCAAAGCTGACGCGGTGCGGGTGTCGGCGTTGCAAACGTGCTTCAGAGCGCTCATCCACAGAGTGCTGAAAAAGTGCCAAGCGCGTTTCATGCCAAAGACGATGACCAAAAAGAACAGGGGAGTTTGCCGCCGCCGCAAGCACCGGTGCGGTTATCGCTTGTGCGATGTTGTACAATTGAGCAAACTCTTCTGCGCTGACTTGCAAATGCACTTGAAAGCTGGTGCAGGCTGCTTCCAAGAGCATATTGTCGTGCGTAATCGTAATTTCATCCAGCCCTTTGATGTGTGCCGAAAAACTATGTCCCCGCAGTTGTGTTAAAGCGTGATTCAGCGCGTGGTAGCGGGGTTTGGGGGTCATTGATTCCAGTGATAAATCGCGCTGCCGCATTGTGGGCAAAATCCCCGTTAAAAGCACGTGAGCGCCGCAAGAATCAGCGCTTTGTTGAGTAGAGCGCACAACGTCGTTCAACTCGTCTTCCATTTGCCGAAACGCGCTGCCTGAAAAAATACTCGGTTCTAGGTTTGCCTCAAGGTTAAATCGCCCTATTTCCGATGTTAGGCGTTCATCGGTTGTGGCTTGAAGTATTTCCGGACCAACAAGGGCAGGGCGCATATTGGCATCAACCAAAAACATTTCCTGTTCCGCTCCGATACGGCGAATATTTTTTTCGATGCGCCCGGATTCTATCAACATTTCCAAGGCTTGAATGTCATCCAAGAGCGCGAGCATGAACCGTTGTTGGTCTTGCAGCTTGTGGTCAAAAGAAACTTTTTGTTCTCCCATGATTTGCACCCTGAAGAAAAAAAATGAAACAAGTTTCCGCATTAACGATTTATGCGGTTTTTCTTCTATTTCGGATGAAAATGTACGAAAAGTTTTCTATTTTACAAAATCTTAAAATATCCCCTGGGAAGCGCGTCCGTATTGCGTTTCGTTTGGAAGGTGGGTGAAAAACTGCTGTGAGTGGGGAAATGAATGGTGATTTTCGTTTGGAGGAGTATGCGGACGAATATACCGTGCAAGTTCGGGTTCGGTAATAGCTGCGAAGATGAGAGAAACACTACACGTCGGAGGTGAAAAAAGCGATGTACTCATGGTTGATTGCGTGGTTGGTGGGGAATGAATGTGCGCCGTTTTGACGCACAAATTGAGCGGATATACCCTCTAAACCAAAAAGTTGAGTAAAAAGTTTCGCTCCAAGCGAAAAAAATATACTGTTATTGAATGTATTTTCAAGAGTAGATGAGTTTATAGAAATAAAGGTTTAATGCGGCTTTGAGGATGGTTGTACCTGAAAAAAATAAAGTTCTTACTATATGAGACGACGCTATTGCAATAGAGACACAATTTGTGTACCTTTGCAACATTTATCGCTTTACCGTAATTCATTCTTTCGCGCTATTTCCTTTTCGGCATAACTTTTGCACACTCTTGTACAGTTTTTCTCGGCTTCTTCAACCATACTTTTTCGGCACAGACCATGAACTTCAAACTCCCTTTTGGTAACAGCTCTTCAGGAAACTCAAGCAACGCTGCGAAGTATCGTCCTCAAACAGCAAATAGCACCAGTTCTAAGCGCTTTTCGTTTCCGTTCAAAATGCCGTCATTCCGCTTTGGAAGGAAGGGCGCTTCAATGACCATTAAGTCGAAGTTGATGCTTGTGTTGATTCTGCTTTGTACCGCAACAATGCTGACGTTTGGGATAAAATCCTATCTGGATTTTCGCAATACCATTACCAAACGTTTGATGAGCAAACTCACCACAAGCCGCAATACCAAGCAGCATTACATCAAATTTTACTTCGATAATATACGGCAACAGGTGTCGGTTTTAAGCCAAGACCGCGCATTTATTGAGGCAATGCGGGAGTTTCGTGCAGCGTACCACGCCTTAGACAGTGTTCCGCTTTCGCAAGAGGTAAGCCAAAATGTGCGCAATTATTACGAAAAAGAGTTTATACCTCGCATTGCCACTGAGGAAAACGGTAAATCCAAAAATTATTTGTTGGATATTTTTCTTCCTCAGACTCCTTCGGCAATGTATTTGCAGCATCAGTATATTGCCGCAAATCCAAATCCTGTGGGCAAGAAAATCCTTTTGAAACAAGCACTCGACAGTTCCGCCTATTCCAATGTTCACGCGAAGTTTCATCCGATGTTTAAGGAATTTGTTGAGAAATTCAACTATTACGACTGCTTTTTGATTGATGCTGAAACTTCCGAAATCGTCTATTCGGCATTCAAAGAGACTGATTTTACGACCAATCTTCGCAAAGGACCAAATTCGGGAAGCAGCCTTGCAAAACTCTTTGAGGATGTTGTTCATTCCAAAGAAAAAGGTTTTGTGAAAATTTTGGATTTTCTGCCCTACGAACCCAGTTATGGAGCGGCTGCCGCCTTTATCGGTGCGCCGATTTTTGATGAAGAGCAGGGGAAAATCATCGGTGTATTGGCATTTCAAATTTCGGTGGATGAAATTACTAAAATTATGACCAGCAACCGTGATTGGAAGGGCGATGGAATGGGGCGCACAGGCGAAACATACTTAGTTGGAAGCGATTTTCTTATGCGCTCGCAATCCCGATTTTTATTGGAAGACCAAAAGCAGTATGTTGAAACGCTGCATAAAACCAATATCCCCGTGAATGTTGTTGATAAAATTAACCGTTTTGGAACAACCATTTTGCTGCAACAAGTAAAAACCGAAGCAACAATTGAAGCACAGGCGGGGCGCTCTGAAACCCGCATGATTACGGATTATCGTAACGAAGAAGTGTTGTCGTCCTTTGCTCCGCTTCAAATTCCCGATTTACAGTGGGTTATTGTCTCGGAAATGGACATGGCAGAAGCATTTGAGCCGGTGCGAGAGTATGAGCGCTCTTTATTAGTTTGGACAGCCTCAAGTATCGTGGTTGCAACACTTATCGCATTGATTGTTGCAAATACTTTAACAAAACCCATTAACGCATTGACTTTTAATGCTCAACGGATTAGTGAAGGAACAATGTCGGGCTTGAAAAAAGTGCGCAGCGGTGATGAATTTGAAAAACTTTCGCAGGCGTTTGAAACGATGGTGCAAAGTTTGCAGGCACAGCGCGAACTTGTCGAATTGCAAAACAAAGATTTTGAGCGGCTTCTTTTCGGTGTTTTTCCTGAGCCTGTTGCAGAGCGTTTGGAGAAAAACGAACGGTATTTTGTCGAGAATGTTCCGTCGGTAAGTATCGTCGTTACTGATGTTGTAGGCTTTACGAAAGTTATGCAAACTATCGGTGCAGAAAAAGCGGTTGATATTTTGAATGATTTGTTGGTCGCGTTTGATGAAACCGCAGCACGGCATGGTATTGACCGTATAAAAACCATAGGAGACACGTATTTTGGTGCTTCAGGACTATTTTCACCGCAAATTGACCACGCAATTCACGCTCTGGAATTTGCAACCGAAGTGCGCAATGTTGTTCAGCGTGTTGGTGCGGAACGTGGCGTAACGATTGACTTGGCGGCAGGTATTCACTGCGGCGATGTTACGTCGTATTTGATTGGAAAGCGTAAAATAAACTTCGATGTGGTCGGTGAAACGGTGATGATTGCGAAAACGCTCTGCGATGTCGCATCGCAAAATCACGGCGGCGTGGTGATTTCGCAGTCAGTATATGATTTAACGCAAGGTTTGTACGAGTTTTCCAACGGTTCACCGCTTAATTACGCCGGAAGATTGATGATTCCGACGTGGACGTATGATAATTCCAAAATGTTGAACGGAAGGTCGTAAACTGATACAGAAAAAGGTTTTAGCGCTCTGTTTTTTCTTCATTCCTTCTCAATCTACCGAAACGTTGTTATGACGAATGAACTTTTACTTTGGGTGGTCATTATCGGCGTGGGATTTCCCGCTTTGATTGTGGCTCTGACGGAAATGCGTTCCCGTATCACGCAGGAAAGCGCGACGCAGTTTCTTCGTTTGACGGTCAATACACTTGTTCCGTTGCTGGCGTTATGGGCTTTGGTGGAGAAAGTTTTCGGCGTACCGCGTGATAATACCTTCGCCAAAATTATCGAGACTTTTGCGTATGTCAGCATGATGAACATTGGTTTTTTGGGCTTAAATATCATCTTGTTTTCGGGGAAAGAATCAAAACGTCCATCGAAGGTATTGCTTGATTTTGTGCGGTTTGTATTCATTCTCATCGGAACGGGTTTTGTTTTGGCATTGGTGTGGGATATTGACTTGCGCGGTGTTGTTACAACGCTTGGGGTCGGCTCAATTATCATTGGTTTTGCACTTCAAGACACACTCGGAAGCCTTGTTTCGGGCTTGATAACCCTTATGCGTCGTCCCTTTGCGGTTGGTGATAAAGTTGTTATTGCCGATATGGAAGGTGAAGTGCAGGATATGACGTGGAATTCCGTCGTTTTGCGTCGCCGTGATAATGCGCTGGCAATTTTGCCGCAGTCTATTGTTGCAAAACAGACAGTAGTGAATTTAACTCGTGCAACTGGCGCGGAACACACCGAAGTTTTGTTGGATTTCGCCAAAAAGCACGCACCAAACACGGTGAAACGTGTGCTTATGGCTACAGCACTCAGTACGCCTGATATACTGCACGAACCAAAGCCGACAGTGCGGGTTTACGACCATTATGATGTAAATTTACGCTATTCGGTGCGCTTTTGGTCTCCGCAAACAATTTCTCCAATGGAAGTGCGCGACCAGTTTCTATCGCGTCTTTGGTATGTGGCAAAACGCTATAATTTTGAATGTGCATTGCCAACACGCCGTGTGATTCAAACACCGCCAAACGAAGAGCCGGAATTACTTTCGTATCGTTCCGAATTAGCTTCTGTGCCGTTGTTTTTCAAAATGGGAACGGATGTGCTGGAAATAGTTGCTAATGGCGCTATGCTTCACACCTACGGTGCAGGGGAGGCGCTTATCCGCGAAGGTGAGATGGTGCGGGCGTTGCACGTGATTGTGCAGGGTGAAGGTGTTGCTACGGCTTCGGATGAAAAAGGGCGCAAACATGACGTATTTACTTTGCGTTCAGGCGATTTTTGCGGAGAAGCATCGCTGTTTTCTGCTCGCCCAAGCCCATTTACCATAACCGCAACCCACGATATTACGGCGGTCTTGCTTAATAAACAAATGCTGGACACGCTGGTTGCAAAGGAAACTGCGTTGGTAAAAGAAATCGGGCGTGTTATCTCGGAACGGCGAGCAAAAATGAAGGAAGTGCTTGGTATTTCTGACCAATCTTCTGCCGTTCCCAGCCAAGTCGCGGAATCCTTCCGCTCTCAGGCACAAATACAAGCACAGGCTCAAGCTATCTTACTCGAAACCTTACAACCAAAACGTTAAGTTTTTACACAAAAACTTTGCTTTAACCGTCTCCTTGCGTAAATTACGAAAAACTACCAATGTTCAAAGGTCGTCAAAGTTTGTGGATGCTTTTTTGCCTTGTTAAATCCTGAGTTAATTGTTGAGTTTGTGTGTGCGTCATTTGTTTGCAACTGCGCACCGTGTTTTGAATTGAAGCAGTCAATACGCCACACCGGATGGGTGTTTCTGTGGTATTGCTGCGTCAAATAACCTCTCTTGTTTCATCTCTGTTTCTGTGATATTATGACGTTTCAGGAGTATGTGTGCAAATTCGTTCCCGAAGAATTTGCTATTGATAACGATTTATTTCGGCGTGCAAAATTAACGGCTAGTATCGCCTTTGTCTCTGCTGTTACTTGTCCTATCGCTTCTATCTCTTATCTTTTCTATGGTCATTATTGGGCGATAGTGTTTGTTATGTCAGCCGGAGCCTGTTTTGTCTTTCTTCCCTTTATCCAGAAACAAACTCGCAGTCAAACCCTTGCTGCACAGTTACAATGCGTTGTTACCTACCTCATGCTCAACGCTTTAATGCTAACGACAAACGGCATCCGCTCTACTGTTGCGCCGTGGTTAGCGATTATCCCGCTTTTAGCGGCGTTGCTTTTAGGGCGAAAACCCATGTTTCAATGGCTTGCAATCTGCATCGGTAGCGGTCTTGCGTATTATATCGCTGCTCTTTTGGGGTATCAGTTCATCAGTCGTATTCCGGAGTGGGGTATTCTGCGCTCGGAGTTCGTTGCTATTGCTATTCTGCTTACGATTCAAACACTCATCGCAAATCTTTTTGAGAGTGGTCGTCAAGAAGCCTTTTCGTCATTGGAAAAGCGTAACCGCGAAGCTGCTGAACTGAACAAAGGCTTGATTCAAATGAAATCAGCCTTGGAAACCGAAAAAGTTAAAGTGGAAGAAATGGTTTTGGATTCGGAAAAGCTAAACGAGTACCTTGCCGCAAGTATGGAACATATGTTGGAGGCTGTTCACCGATTTGCAAGTGGAGATTTGACGGTGCGTTTTTATGTGGAAAAAGAGGACGATATTGGGAAAATTTTTGTCGCGTTCAACAATGCGATTGACAATATGCGCAAAACGATTATCAAAGTGGTTGAAAACGTTGAAGCAACGGCAAGCGCGAGCGCAGAAATTTCTGCAAATACGGAAACAATGTCCGTCGCAACTCGTGAACAGGCATCACGCATAATGGCGGCAGCTTCAGCAGTAAAATACATAGCCGAGCAGATGAACAGCACTGCCGAACAAGCATCGGAATTTGCTGCTTCAGCGAAAAAAACTGCTGCCGAAACACAGGAAAGCGGTAAAATTGTTGCGCAAACGATTCAAGGTATGAACAAAATTGATGAAGTCGTGCAGCGTTCCGCCGCAACGGTTGAAGAACTTGGACGCAGCAGTAATCAAATCGGCGAGATAATTCAAGTTATTGATGAAATTGCTGACCAAACAAATTTACTTGCCTTGAATGCTGCTATCGAAGCTGCCCGTGCAGGCGACCAAGGAAGGGGCTTTGCGGTGGTTGCCGATGAAGTACGGAAACTCGCCGAGCGCACGACCAAAGCAACAAAAGAAATTGCTGCAATGATAACCAAAATTCAGCGCGATACGCATGACGCGGTGCTGGTGATTCGTCAAGGAACGGGCGAAGTGGAGCGGGGAAAAGTGCTGGTCGCAAAAACAGGTGAAGCGCTTGAAGCCGCGATGAAATCTGCTACGCGAAGTTCTGAAACGTACTCTCAAATTGCGCACATTAACCAAGAACAATCCGGTGAAATGAACGAACTTTCGGAAAACATTGACAGTGTTACTCGCGTTGTACAAGAAACGGCGAATGGAACCGAACAAGTCGCCGATGCAGCATTAAATCTGAACAAACTCGCCGAATACCTCAGTAAACTCGTTGGTGGTTTCCGCATTGATAACCGAACTGTCTTGCAAATTTCCGCAGCACCAAAGCACGCTGAACGAAATTGGCGAGAGTTTGTGCCGGATGAAAAAAAAATCAAAGAACTTGAACAGTAAAAACTTGTACAAAGCGCGGAACGTTCTCCGCGCTTTGTTTTTATGCGGTAATCGCAGTGTGAAACGTTGCTTTTACCTTGCAAAATCCTAGAAATTGGGTAAATTAGAAATCGTTCAATCCAAATGACCAATCGTAGCTTTTACCACCCTTGAAAGGTTTTCGGAATGATTTGGAATCTTCTTATTGTTCTTTGTGCATTTATCGGAATGGAACTATTTAGCGGCTTCTTTCACAAGTATATTATGCACGGTATCTTATGGCGTATTCACAAAACGCATCATGTACACGGTAAAGGATTTTTTGAACTGAACGATATTTTTTCTTTGACATTCGGTGCAATCGCAACGCTCCTCGTGTTGCTGGGTTCGGAAGGGTTTGATTGGCGCTTTTGGGTTGGAATAGGTATCATTACTTACGGCGCAGTGTATTTTGTCGTGCATGACATATTTATTCATCGCCGAATCAAATGGATTGAACATTCTAATCTTCGATACTTGCAGGCGCTCCGTCGCGCTCACAAAGCCCATCATGCCTATACGGAGTGTAATCCGGGTGAAGAATACGGTTTGCTCTGGATTGGAAAAAAATATTGGTCGAAATAAACATTTAACAACATTTTTATACCTATGTTGAAGGACAATTATGCTGACAAAGAACGCACAAATCCTTGTCCCAACGGATTTTTCCGCACCTTCCAATCATGCGCTGGAATACGCTGAAACCTTTGCAAAAGCCTTCGATGCCACGTTGCATCTGGCTCACGTCATCCAAGAAATTGAGTACACCGAAGAATGGGGGAATGTTTATACAAAACTCAAGGAAGTGCGAGAAATGGTCGAAGAGCAATCACGCCAAAAACTCCACGCCCTTCAAGAAAGACTTACTGCAAATGGCATCAATTCCACTCTCGTCATTGCCCATGGCAGACCAGACGTTGTTTTGAAAGAGTATATTGAAAAACATGGAATTTCGCTTGTCATTATTGGTACGAGCGGGAAGCGCGGGGTGGAGCATTTTGTTTTGGGAAGCACTACCGAAAGACTCTTGCGGTCTGCTTCGTGTCCTGTACTTGCGGTCAGAATGAAGCAACATTCCTCATAAGTAGATTTCTACTATTGAATTTAGTACATGATTCTTAAATTAAGCAGTTATTTTTAGCCAAGTATTTATGCGGTGTTGCAAAATCAAAATAGCTTCAATACTTATTTTCCAATAATTATTTATTTCAAGAATAACGTATTTAGTGTTCTTGCCGTTATCCTGTTGTTTTTTTTTGATGCTCTTGGCGCGCCCTCTCAGTGTCGTGAGAAATGTTCGACTTTGTCTGTCCATTCATCTCTTTTACTATGAATATCCATTCCAAACCGCTTGAAACCTTGTTGCAGGAATTTCAAGCCAATACAACGTCAGGTTTAACGGATGCCAATGTGCAAAAGGCACGTGAAACCTACGGTTTTAACGAGCTTCCGCCACCGAAAGAAACGCCTGTGTGGTTGCAATTTTTGCAGGAGTTCAACGACCCCATTATGTATATCCTTATGGCTGCGGGGGTAGTTAATGCGCTGGTTGCAGAGCCGAAGGACGCGCTCGTTATTGCGTTTGTGGTGATTTTGAATACTGTCGTGGGGTTTATTCAGGAACGTCGAGCAGAAAGTGCTTTACAATCACTGAAAAAACTGACCGCACCTACGGCGCGAGTGCTACGAAACGGGCAAATGGTGGAAATACCCGCACGAGAACTTGTGTGCGGCGATATTTTACTTGTCGAAAGCGGTACACGAATAGCCGCTGATGCCCGTATCTACGAGGCGCTGACGTTGCAAGTGGATGAATCCATGCTGACGGGAGAGTCGCTTGCCGTGACGAAAAAACCTGATATGCAACTTGATGACCACGCACCAATCGGTGACAGATTGAATATGCTTTTTGCCGGAACTATCGTGCAGCGAGGGCGCGGAAAAGCTATCGTTACAGGGATTGGCTTGCATACGGAGTTTAGTAAAATTTCCACCGAAATTCAGAACGCGGAGGAAAATGAATCACCCTTGCAAGAGCGCTTGGAAGGGTTTGGCAAATACCTCAGTATCGGCATTGTTGCTATTGTCATCGGTATTTTTCTTCTTGGCTGGCTGCGCGGGCAATCGGCTCTCACAATGGCTTTAACGGCTATCGGTCTTGCAGTTTCGGCAATCCCCGAAGGGCTTCCGATGTCCGTGACTATCACGCTTTCGATTGGTATGCGGCTTATGGCAAAGCGTCATGCGGTGATTCGGAAACTCGTTGCTGTGGAAACTTTGGGCAGTACGAATGTGATTTGTTCGGACAAAACAGGAACGCTGACACGCAACCAAATGACCGCCGTGAAACTCTTTGTAGGCGGCATGGAATGGAACATTTCCGGTACAGGATACGACAAAAAAGGAGAGATTACTTCGACAGAAGGCAAACAAGCAAATTTTGCCGAAAATCAGGCATTGTCTTGGCTTGTGCGAGTGGGGCAACTCTGCACCGAAACCCGCTTGAAAGACCCCGGCAGCGATGCGCCAGCGTTTGAAATTGTCGGAGACCCAACAGAAGCGGCATTGCTAGTCTTAGGGCATAAAGCAGGAATGGATAGGGAGCGCGAACAATGGGGCGTTTCGGTGGATTTACCGTTTGAATCCGAACGGCAATTTATGGGCGTAACAGCGAGCAATGGCGACAAACGCTATATTCTCGTTAAAGGCTCGTTAGAGCGCTTGCTGCCTCGTTCTCCACAAATTATGCAAGCTGACGGAACGCTTCAGCCGATTGACCCAGCGTTATTGCAAGCGCAAACAGAAAAATTTGCCGAACAAGGGCTTCGGGTGCTGTTTCTCGCCATGAAAGAAGTGAGCGACGTGAAGCCGCCCTACGAGATGGAAACCGTTGATAACTTGGTTTGTGTAGGGTTAGCGGCGATTGTGGATCCTGCTCGTGAGGAAGCCCGCGACGCTATTGCCGAATGTCGGAAAGCAGGAATCCGTGTAAAAATGATTACCGGAGACCACGCAAAAACAGCACAGGCAATCGCCTACGATTTACGCTTAGACGGCGAAAATAAGCCCGAAGTGCTTGCGGGGCGTGAATTGGAGGCGATGAGCGATGAAGAACTCTACAAACGTGTTGAAACAACGGATGTGTATGCTCGTGTTTCGCCAACAGACAAACTCCGCATCGTCAAACAGTTACAGCGTTACAATCACGTTGTCGCCATGACCGGCGACGGTGTAAACGACGCACCGGCGCTGAAACAAGCAGACATTGGGATTGCCATGGGTTCGGGAACGGACGTTGCGAAAGATGTTTCCGGTATGGTTATCACCGATGACAATTTTGTAAGCATCGCTGCTGCGGTGCGGCGTGGACGGGTGATTTTCTCGAATTTGCGGCACATTTTGATTTACATTTTAACCACAAGTTTGGGTGGTGTATTAACGGTTGCCAGTTCTGTTGTGGTTGGAATACCGCTTCCTGTCTTGCCTGCACAGCTTTTGTGGATTAACTTGGTAACCGACGGAACATCCACATTTCCCCTTGCTTTTGAGAAAGAACATGGTAACGTGATGAATTACCGACCTCGCAAACGAGACGAGGCGCTGCTTTCAACGCGCATGGTAGGGCATATCATTTTTTGCGGTTTTTGGATGATGTTGGGTACAATGCTCTTGTTTTACTACAATGCTGTTGTGCTGGGGTATCCCATGTTGAAGGCTCAAACGGCTGCATTTTGTACACTTGCCTTGTTCCAAATCTGGAATGTCCAAAACTCACGTTCCTTGGAACGGTCGCTGTTTTGGAATCTTCCCGGACGCGGCAGTGGTGCGACATTAGAGAAAATCCGTTTTACCGATAATCTTCCGTTGTTAGGTGTGATGGTGCTTGCGATGGTCTTGCAAATTGGCGCGGTTGAGTTACCGTTCCTTGACGCGCTGTTGGATACGCCGTATTCGTTGGATGTGGCGGATTGGGCGCGGATTGCGGCTGTTTCATTCTCGATTATCGTTATTGTGGAAATCGAAAAACTTGTCTTGGCAGTGAAAAATCGTTGGTTTGGGGGCGCAAAATGACCTCTCCTCTGGCCCTGTACGAACAAGTCCAACTCCTTTCCATGAAAGATGATACAGGTTTGGTGCATAATTTCGATGTACTGAACGCCACTGCGTATGCCGTTGCGGGGGCAGTTATCATGGATTTGTCATTGGGCGGCTGGTTGCGGTTTGACAACGAGGGATATTGCCAAATTGTTCCTGACAAAAAAGCGCCTGATGATGCGGTATTGAGAGCCGTTTTGCAGCGAATCGCAAAATCTGAAACGTTGTATGCGGCAAAAGACTGGATTCCGTTTATCCAACTCCGCGAACACCCGGAACGAGCAGCAATTACCTCGCTTATCGCTAAAGGAGTTGTGAGATTAGAGCGAAAATGGGGATTTTTCTCCAAAAAACGCTATCCGCTCAAAAATGTCACGCTCAAAAAAGAGCTGCTCAGTTCGCTTACCGATGCCTTAAAATCTCACTCTCAGCCTGCATTCCGTACGATTGTTCTTTTGGGGCTTGTTTATTCGGCGCGGTTGTCGCCGTATATTTTCCCTGCACAATTCCGCAGCAATCCCGATGCGCTGTATGCCGCAATTAAAGCCACTTTGAAGAAAAAGCCCGTTGATAATGGCGTAGAAGGCGCGTTAATGCAGCGCCCGGAGGATGATACCGACGACACGATATACGTTGAAACAGTAGATTCATTTGATGCCTTCTATTGGTCGGTAGATTCGTTGTATGATGCTGTCAGCGAAAGCATTAGCGATGCCGAAAGCAATGATTCGTGGGGTGGAACGACAAATTTCGGCAACGACTCAGATTCCGGGGGAGGTTCTTGGGGCGGAAATAGCGAAAGCGGAGACAGTGGAAGCGGTGATAGCGGTGATAGCGGCGGCGGGGACGGGGGCAGCGATTGATTCTCAGGGGAAATTTGTGGGCAAATAACGACTTTTCCGTAATTTCTTCCTACTTTTCATTACCTCACCCAGTTCTTCTCACTTTTCCTTACGCTTTGCCATGAAAAAACGATGGTTACTTGCTTTTGGGGCGTTGATTGCCTTTGTGCTTTCTACTGCCGTCTTAATCTCACAAACAAGTTCAAAAAATGCGCAAGCAGCATCAGCGCGAGTTTCTGTCAGTTCGGATATAAGTTCCCTTATGCTCATGCCGCTTCCGCAGGATATTCGCCCGGGAACGGGAAAATTTCGCCTTGCTTCAACGGCAACGGTGTATGTAAGCGGCAATGGGCATCCGCGTATTTACGGCGCTGCAAGCCGTTTTATGCGAAATTTGAGCGACCGCACAGGGCTGAATTTTATGCTGGAAGGCTATGTTACGCCCCAAGATACGGCGAAATCCTCAACGATTCAGATTTCATGCCGCAAAGCAGGAAAAGTCGCTCTTGGCATGGACGAATCTTATACGCTTACTGTTTCGCAGCAAAACGTTTCCATCAACGCAGAAACTGATATTGGCGCGTTACGTGGTCTTGCGACGTTATTGCAACTTACCACCCAAGACGAAGAGGGCTATTTCTTTCCCATCTTGACGATAAACGACAGTCCGCGTTTTCCTTGGAGAGGTCTTCTTTTGGACGTTTCGCGGCATTTCTTTTCGGTGGATGTTGTGAAAAAGCAATTAGACCTTTTGTCGTTTATGAAATTGAACGTTCTGCATTTGCATTTAACTGACGACCAAGGATTTCGGATTGAAAGCAAAACCTATCCAAAACTCCATGAAATGGGTTCGGACGGTCAGTATTTCTCTCAATCCGAGATGAAAGACCTCATCAAATACGCCGATGAGCGGGGAATACGCATTGTGCCGGAGTTCGATTTGCCCGGACATAGCACGAGTTGGTATATCGGGTATCCGGAGTTTTCAAGCGGCACAGGCGCTACGTTTGGCGGACCTTACCAAATAGACCGCAAATGGGGCAGAGGCAGTCCTGTGATGAATCCTATCAAGGAGGAAGTGTATCAATTTTTGGACGTGTTTTTCAAGGAAATGAGCGAACTGTTTCCTGATGAATACCTGCACATTGGCGGAGACGAAAATAATGGCTTGCAATGGGCGAATAACCCCGAAATTCAGGCGTTTATGAAGGCAAATGGTCTTGCAAGCAAGGAAGCGCTTCAGAATCACTTCAACAAGCGTTTGCAAGTCATTATCAACAAGCATGGCAAAAAGGTCATGGGATGGGATGAAATCTTTGTTGAAGGAGTTCCTAAAACGATTCTTATTCAATCATGGCAAGGCAAAGAAGCCCTCTACAAAGCCGCACGGCAGGGCTTTACGACAATCCTTTCGAGCGGATATTACCTCGACATTCACGAGCCGACGGATAAACATTATTTGAACGAGCCGATGCCGGATTCGGTGAAATTAAGCGCAGAAGAGCGTAAATACGTACTTGGTGGCGAGGCGTGTATGTGGACGGAGTATGTGAATGCGGGAAATGTGGATTCAAGAATTTGGCCCCGTATGGCTGCTATTGCCGAGCGATTCTGGTCTGCGGCTTCGGTGCGCGATGTGGAGGATATGTACCGCCGTTTAGACCACATTTCCGCGTGGTTAGAGCAACTTGGCTCAACGCACGAAAGCAATGTTCCTGTGATGCTCCGGCGTTTGGCGGGTGTCGGCGAGGACATAACACCGCTAAAAACCTATGCGGATGTGCTGGAAACGGTAAAAGAATACAAGCGTGGGCAGATTATTCGATTCACGTATTCGTCGTTTTTTCCGCTAACGGGCATTGCCGATGTTGCACGTCCCGACGCAAAAACTGCTCGGCAATTTCGCTCACAAACCGCGAAATATCTTGCACTATTGAAGGAAATCAAAGAAAGTGCGGCAGGGAAAAATGCTACTGACTCAAGTAAAATAGCGCTCTTGGATGCAACACGCGAATCACTTTCCGCTTGGCTCAGAATTTGGAAAAACAACCACGATAAGCTCGTGCCGTTATTACGGAAAAATCCCCGTTTGGCGGAAAGTGAAGAACATTCGCTATCGCTTTCAATGGCTTCACAGCTAGGCTTAGAGGCGATTGACCGCTTGGAGCGTGGAGTGGCTATTACACCGCAGTGGAAATACCTTGCGGCGCTCATTTTGGAACGCGCAAAACAGCCTCGTGCGCAGACCGATATTATGGTGCTGCCGGCGATTGAACTCTTGGTGAAAGCGGCGAAATAAAGTTAATTCCAATGAAAAAGCCGTTATTGCGATACACTCACGCATTAACGGCTTTTTTTTATTCATTATTTTCGCAAACTTTGAATTTACAAGTGGTCATCTTCAGGGCGTGAACCCTCGCTTTTCAGTGCTTTCACCACAAAAACAATTACCACAGTAAGCATCACACCAACTGCTCCAAAGACGATAGCAGAATAGACAACGCCATTTTCAATGATTGCCATAACAAGCCTCCTTAATGCTGAACGAACAAGAATACAGAATTATTTTTCGGCAAAAACATACAAACTTTAGCGGATTTTACCAAGAATTTTCCGTTTTTTGCGCAGGGTTTTGAGAAAAAAAACGTACAACCTCAATACCGCATCAGAACAACGCCGCTTTGCTGTTCACCTTTGTCCCCGGGAAGCCCGACGATACCTTTGTATGATAAGATTCTATGCGGTTTGGCGCGTTCAAAGCAGAAAAATGAAGGTTCGCCCATGAGCATCCGATAAAAAAAGTTCGACGGCTCAAGTTTAACCTTAATGCACGGCACACCGGAGACCGTTTCATAGCCAACTTTAATAATGTTCATTTCCGCAACAATGCCAATAAGCGGCAAAGCAAGCATAAACGATGTTTTGCCTTCTTCATCAACCGTTTCGATACTTTGGCGTATGCGCTCGCTGATGAGCGTAGCAATCAAGCCGTTTTCGGCTGTGATGCTTTTTTCTTCGAGGTTTGCACCTGTGCGTTCACGGCGTTGGGCGACAAAACGGTTGCCTTTGGAGAACTGGCGTAAATACTCGCCGGTGCGGAAGTCATCTACAACATTCGAGTAAAGAGTGAGGGGTCTTGTGCGATATTTGGAGGTTTCCTGCCGAACAAGTCGTTTTCCGGCATCAAAATAGCTTGTGATGCGGTGAACGGTGTCACCTTGTTGCTTAAATTCGACAGTGTAGGTGTGGCTTGTCTTGCCGGAAATCGTCATTTCAGCAGAATGGTTTATCGGTGCTTGACCTGAGAGGCGCACAGACACTGTGAAAATGGCAAGAAAGACAAGGAAATTTGTTTGTACACTTTTTGGTACACGTTGTAGTACACTGCGCCCAGTAAAGCGCAAAAAACATGGTGAAAACATACACAGGAACAATGTTGAAGAAAATTCAAAGAAGCTTTGAACAAGAGAGACGTTACAAATTTAGCGTAATTGCACGAATTTTTACAAACAGAAAATGGGGAAACCTTTTGAAGACCGCATAAAGTGTAGTAAATTTGGTGCTTAACCATGTCAAATTTCTCTGAAGTAATGTTTTCGTGTATGCTCGAATCTATCGCACCACTCGTTTCAGCAAAGCGCTTTCCGCCTGTGTTATTGATGTTTGGCGAAGAAGATTTTCTTGTGGAAGAAGCCTCCACAGCGCTTTTGGAGGCTGCTGTGGAACAAAACGGCATGGAATCCTTCAATTTTGACAGCATAGACGGCACGGACATTACGCCGGAGGCGCTCGTCGGTATGGCAAGTGCTTTTCCAATGATGGCGGAGCGGAGAGTAGTCGTGGTACGGCATTTTGAGAAAATGAACACGGGACGCGGCAAAGATGCCGAGAAAAAATCCCCACTCTCCCAATATTTTCGTAATCCTTCACCGACGACGTTTTTGCTGCTTATTGCCGCAACGGATGAATTGCAAGGCTTAAAATCCGCACTTTCCAACGCAAAACAGCAAGAAAAAGCCAAGAAAAAACTTGCCGCGCTGAAATTTCCCTATAATCTGCTTATTGGCGAATGTGAGTGGATTGAATTTCCCAAAATGCGTGATAGTGGGCTGCCGTCGTGGGCTGCGGAGCGCTTTAAGCGCTTGGGGCGTGAGATAGCGCCGGATGCGTGTGAATTGCTTGTTGCGCAAGCAGGGGAATCGCTCAGGGATTTGCACAATGAAATTCAGAAAATTATCACCTTTGCACCGAACAAAAAACGCCTCACACGCGAGGATATTGCTGAGGTTATCGGTGTTTCCAAAAACTACAATATTTTCGAGTTGCAGCGCACTATTGGGGAAAGAAACCTCTCGAAAGCGCTTGAAATAACGCAACGTATGTTGGTGGTGGATAGGCAGGAATTGATGATTATTACCATGCTGACGCGCTATTTCACGATTCTTTGGAAACTGAGTGAATTGGCGCAGCAGACACAAAGCCCCTTTGAAATGAGTAAATCGGTTGGAGTGGATCAATATTTTATTGCTGAATACCTCGCAGCGCTCAAAAAATACCCCCGAAACCGCATAGAAACTGCATTTTACGCATTATGTGAAGCGGATATTGCCATGAAATCCACCTCAGTCGAAGGCGGCGACGTGATTTTGCAAAAAATGTTGATGAAAATTATTGGGTAAATTCCCCAAAAATCAAAAAATACTGAATTTTCCGTATTTCATTTGAAATATGAATTGTATAGATTGATGCTTTCCTTGTTTGATTTTCTTTACACGTCCTTGATGTAAGCATTATTCTATGAGTCGTTTTTGTTATATATTGATTGGCATTATTGCATTTCTTCTTGCGGTAGAACAAGGAGAAGCGCAGCAAACAAGCGTTGCCGTCCCACAAGTGCGCGATACGATTGACTACAAACTTATCCGTACAGACGATGAAGATTTTGCTGTTTTTGTGAAGCCCGCAGAGGTCGTTGAATGGGGCATTGGTCTTTTTGCGCAGGGGAAAGTTTCTGCAAACATGGGCAATCTGCTAACAAGGAGTAATGCGCCTTCCCAGCCAAGTTTCTTTTTTCAGGCTTACGAACCCACAGGGACAAGTGTTGTCGGAGTAGATATTCGCCCAACGGTGGAATACGGATTAAGCCTGTATGCGCCTATGCTGGCGAATGTTGCCGGAAGAAATATCGGAGTGAACCTTGATGTTTACTTAGCTTCCTACCGCTTTGGAGTCCAGTATTTGATGAGTACGATGCTCTCAAACGATGCTTTTCAGGTATTTCTGCGACAAAATAGCGCACTCGAAAATGGCGAGTACAATTTCAACATTTTCCCAAAATTTTACTCCACCTATCGCTATCTCAATTTCGCTCCAATGCTGAATATAAGCGGCTTCCTGCTTGGTGCAAACATAGGTATCCCTTTTGCCCTCATACCCTCGGAAATGCGCTCTCCATCGAACTCTGTGCTTGGTATGTCGCAGCGAAGCGACGTGATTCCGCAGGCAAATTTGCGAATCATTATTGAGCCGCGTATTGGCATTATTGCGCCAATTATCACCACTCGAAGCGGAGCGCTGAATTTCCTTGCAACCATTTCGTGGATGCCGCCAACCCTTGCACCATTGGGAGTTGCCGACAGCCTGCTTATTCGCAGTTCAAACACCAGTATGCAGAACGCAATGCAAACGTGGTGGAATCGGGAGAGAGCCAACGCTCCAATGGGAACGACACTTGCCGCAACGCCATTTCAGAGTCCGGTAAACATTCATAATGATTTCCTCCTTTCACCGCTCAGTATTTCTGTGGGACTCAGCTATGTTTTCCACTTCGGAAATGCTAGCGTACTGGATGAATTTGAGCGTGAATCCTACCGTGCTGACAGTGTTCGTGGGCAATATGCCCGCATTAACAAAGTGCGCGACACCATTCGTACACGCTCAACCGATTTAGCAGACAGCCTTGCAAACGGCATTATTGCACAAAGTAAACTCAAAGATTCTCTTGCTGCGATAGAAAAACGCACCGAAATACAGTCGTTGCAACGCCGCCAAGACAGTGTGCGCAAGGCGCAGGAACGCGAGATTTTTGCTGCAAAGGAAGAACTTGCTATCACCATGGGGATTAAATCCAGCCTTGAATCGCAGAAAAAAGACCTCGAAAAAAAGAACAAACAAAAAGAAGAAGCTCTCGCCGCTAAATCCCGTGAACTCAGCGAAAAACAACGTGCGTTGGATGAAAAACAGCGCCTTTTGGAAGAAGCAAAACAAAAGGTTTTTGAAGCGAAACTTGGCTCCATAATTGGTATGAACGAGGACGGTTCGGAAATGCAGGAAAATCCGACGCTGCGTGTCGAGGAATTTTCCGCAAAAAGCATCCGTCCGCTTTTGCCGATAGTCTTTTTTGACCAGAGTTCATCGGTTATTCCGGCGCGGTACAGGCAGATAAAACCGGCATTGAGGGAAGGATATACCTTACCCAAAGAAGCGCTCCAGCCCTTGTTCCAACTGCATGGCGAAATGCTGAATATCGTTGCAAAGCGCCTCCAACAAAAGCCTTTGGCAAAACTTACCCTTTCCGGTATTCAAGCCCCGACCGAATCCGACCCCAAAGTGGCAGCACGACGCGCTGAAGCCGTTGCGGACTACTTTATTTCAACGTGGAAAATTCCTTCCGAGCGCCTTATTCGTCAAACCAGACCAGCCGCTCAAGGCATGAACGAAGGGCGTTCTGTGGCGCTTTCTTCCGATGATGAGACCTTGCTTGCGCCCTACATCTTGCCCACCGTGGCGCGTTCTGCCACGCCGCCTGTTATTACCGTCGGCATCAACATCAATGCCGGTGCGGGACTCAAGCAATGGCAACTTGCCATTCGGCAAATCGTCGAAAACGAGGACATTGAACTGAAGGATACCACCTCGAAAGCCCAGATTCCACGCTATTCGTGGTTTGTGAACGATGAACAGGCAACCATGCCACGTTCCCAAAACCCGCTTACAATCTCGCTCGAAGCGACAGATATCACCAATGCCAAAGCGCCCGAAGCCCCGTTCAAAGAACTTAAAGTCGAAAACCTGAGCCTCGCACAAAAACAGGCTTCCGGTAAGGCAGACAGTGAAGTTCTTCTGTATGAATTGCTCTTTTCAACGGCGTTGAACGAGCTGTCTCCCGAATCAAAAGCCCTTCTGCCCGAAATCAAACGCCGTATTCAAGCGGATTCCAAAGTGCGTGTAACGGTGTTTAATCCTCGCAACGCACAGGGAACGGCTTCCGACATCGCACAAATGCTTGGCATTGAGCAGAGCAAAGCGATTATTCGTATTTCCGGTGCAAAGCGTTTTTCCGCTCAAACGAGCGAAGCCAATATCTTCAATCAGTCTATGCTTGTACGGATTGATAACCCTGCGAAGGAATGAGAAAAAATCTATCGAAAGTGAATGTATGACCATTCTACGACGTATCAATTTCTATCTGCTGCGCTTGATAATTCCTGCTTTCTGTGGTGTTTCCTGCACTGTCTGTGCATTAGGACTACAAGCACAGGAAGGCACGGCTCCGCAAGATACACTCACGAGCGCACAAGTGAAACCACGTGAAATTCCACAATTTACTTCTGCTGCGGAAGCCTTCAAAAGTGGGCTTTTGGCATTAGAAAAGCAGCAATTTCGCCCTGCAAAGGACGCTTTTCGTTGGGCAACGGTGTTAGACCCCGTGAACACGACCTATTTGCACCAATTCGCAAAAGCGCTGTTTTATGCTGATGGCAAGAATCGAGATTCTATGCGGCTTGCCAATGAATTGATGAATCTGTATTCCTCCTTGGGCAAAGAAACTTCGGAGGTGCAACTGAAAAAGGCGCAAGTGCTGAAAACCGACATTGAAAACCGCTTGGAAGGCTTGTTACAAGACAGTCTGCGCATTGCACAGCGTGATGCCGCAAGATACGGCGCAGATTTCGGCTACAAAGCTCGCCTAAAGCCGCCCCCGGAGCGCAAAGCGCCTGATTCCTCGCTTGCAGGGCAGACCGATTGGCAAATTTCCATGCTGCTTGCGGCTGGGCTAATGCAGCAACCGCATGGGCGCTTCGACCAATGGGCATCGGGTGGCGTGGATGTTCGTTGGGGCGCGTGGTTGCCGCTTGGTGACGGCTTAGATTGGGGCGTTGATGCGGCGCTTTCATTGCGTTTGAGTGGGCTGTTAGAACAGACATCCCTTCTTTCAAGTATTGATTCGTCCTTTGCTTACAGGCGATTTTACGAGGCTGGAACAACCATTCGTTTGCGATTTTCACCGCGTTCAACGATTGTTTTTGGCGTTTTGGGTTCGGTCTATGCCGATAATGCGCAAGGCTTCCGAATAAGGGATAATGAGGCTTGGAGTCAATTTCAACCGTTTTTCTTGGCGGGAGGCGGTGTTTTTCTTGAGCCACGTTTGGGTTTACCCGGAATTATACTGGAAGGGCGCTATTACGCGCTTGCTTTTGGTGCTGCAACAACTCCTTCAAGAATTATTTCAGGCGCTCTGGGGTATGGTTTTGGCAGTGCGGAAATTCTTGCAGAGGGAATGTTTATGCAGCGTCAGAACATTGTTTCATCGGCTCTTCCTCAATCATTGCTGTATGCCCGATTAAGCCTTCGGTGGCATTTTATTCAAGCGGTGAATAATCCTCAAAAGGAGGTGCAATAATGAAACGAATGATTCTCTATATTCTCCCGTTATTCATACTTCTTGTTGTTTTACAAGCCTCACCAATACTTGCGCAGCAAGGATGCGGCGGTGTAAAACAGGTGATGTTTGTGTTTGACGTGTCGGGTGGCATGAAAACGAATGAGCGCCTTGCAGAAGCAAAGAAATTTGCCCTAAGAACGCTTCAAGAGCGGGCGTTGGAGAATCTGCTGTACAAGGTCATTTCATATGGCGGAAATTGCAACGATGTGGTCGTGGAGGTAGATTGGACGCGGGATATGACGGTACTGAGTGCCGGAATAAAGGGATTGTATGCCGGAGGTGCTACGCCTCTTGCGTCGTCGGTTGATTTGGCGATTGACGAAATAAAAAAATCCGCCTACCCTGAGGAGACGCAAGTTTGTTTGATGAATAATTCTGCCAATTCCTGCGGCTCAGTGAAAGAAATTCTGGATAAACGTTTGCCGGAAATCCCGTGCGTTCACTTTTATGCCATTGGCTTGGAACTTGACGAGCAGGAATCTTCGGCATCCATTGATAAAGCAAACGCTGATTTACAAATGCTTGCAGAGCGCACAAACGGTCGCTTTGCGCCATTGACCGACATTCGAGAACTGACGGGCGTTGCAATGAAAGATACGGGATTTGCCATTTCGCCTGTGCAGTTTGTTCCTCGAAAAAAAGTTCGCGCTCTTACCCTAACGCAAGACTCCAAGCCACGTGTCGGCAATGCCGATTCCACACAACGTGCGTCACAAACACTTGCTTCAAATAATCAGGCACAGCAACAAGCCAAACAGGAAAAATCCCCACAAACAAGCAATGACGAGCAATCTTCGGTAAAAACCGATTCTGCGAAGCAATCGCCAAATTCATCACCAAAAGAATCTTCCACGAAAGAATCCTCAGCAAAAGAAACTTCTACAAAAGAAACTTCTACAAAAGAAACTTCTGCAAAAGAAACTTCTGCGAAAGAAACTTCTGTGAAAGAAACTTCATCTCAAGCCGCATCATCAAACGCATCAGAAAAGCAGCCTTCTTCGACATTGGCAGTCACAAATACTGCCCCAAATTCCAATGCGAAAACGAACAATTCCTCCAAGACCACAAAAAAGTCGGAATCTTCGCAAAAGGGTAAATCAATGAAAGCTGACAATGTTGTGGGGCAAGATACTACGCCGTCGTCAAGCGAACAGTCCGATGCGTGGCAATGGAAAGCCGTGAAGCAAATTGAACCCAAAAAACAATCAACCAAAAAACAATCAACCAAAAAATCATCAACACTCGCTGTAAAGCAATCAGAAAAGGGAACTAGTACCGCTTCAAACACCCAAGCCCCAAACACCCAAGCCCCAAGCCCCCAAGCCCCAAGCCCCCAAGCCCCAAGCCCCCAAGCCCCAAGCACCCAAGCCCCAAACACCCAAGC
>JALONG010000027.1 GCA_025455065.1 Candidatus Kapaibacterium sp.
CCAATGACGAATGACTACTGACCAATGACGAATGACTACTGACCAATGACGAATGACTACTGACCAATGACGAATGACTACTGACCAATGACGAATGACCAATGCCACCACCCTCCAGCGCAAGCGATACTGCGCCTTGTGAGTTATTGCTAAAAAGTGTCGTTTGTACTTCGCCGCCGAACCAGTCGCCGTGCGGGATGTGGCGCGGCTCTATGCGAATCACACCGCCGATTGCTCCTGCGCCATATTCCACGCCTGCCGCACCACGCACAACCTCAATGCGCTGCGCGGCAAAGGGGTCAATTTCGGGCGCGTGTTCTGCACCCCACTGTTGCCCTTCTTGCTGGACTCCCGCGTTCACGACCACAACGCGCTGGCTGTGCAGCCCACGAATAACGGGCTTTGCGATAGATGCACCTGTTTGCAAAAGCGTAATGCCCGGGACATTTTGCAACGATTCGCCGAGCGTCTGTCCGCGAGTGCGCTCCAATTCTTGTGCAGAAATCGTCGTGATGGCTTGTGTCGGGATATTCTCAGACGTTGTGCGCTCTGCAACGACCTTTGCTGCCGAAAGCCTCACTGCTGCTTGCTCTAAGCGTATGGACATTATCGTTGTGTCGCCCGTGATGTTTACGCGCTCTTCACGATGGGCATAGCCCACAAGCGAGACGTGGAGAGTTGTTTGGGGCAGTTTCATAGTTTGAAGTGTCTGCACTTGCAGCGCGAGAATAAATGAGCCATTTGCATCAGAAATCGCACCACGCCTAAGTTCGGGGAGCATTATCCGTGCGCCGGAAAGCGGTTTATTCGTCGTGTTATCGCGCACGATGCCGCGCAGGATTTGGCTTTGTGCTGAAACGTTTTCAGGGTAGCACAAGACAACAAGCCACGCGCACAGTGCAATACTGTGTCGTAAAAATTGCATGAATACTGGATAAATCAAGGTTTGCCGCGTTATCGCTCAACGTGTTTCTTGAACGTGTTGTTGTGGAATCGGTGCGGCGGAAATATCAGAGACAGGAGAAGAATGTAGGTGGGGCGCGATCTGCAAGGCGTAAGCGCGAGTGAGTGTCAAGCATATTTTCCATTGGTGTAAGAAAATATGACAATACAACAACTAAGCCAAGAGCAAGAGCGCCGAATATGGCAGCTTCACTATGGCTTGTGGTGAGAAAATCGCAAAGCGGACAGTTTTCGTGGTGCGTGTCATCCGCTTCATTGGTGAAGGGATCATCACTGCTCGTGTCTGTGAAAGGCGAGTGAGGAGTCGTTGTTGTGGAAGAATGGGAATCGTGCTTGTGGTCGTAATGTATGTGCAGCCAAGCACCCGTACGCACCGCCAGAAGCAGTACGGCACTTGTTAGCGCCAACAAGCGCAGAAGTGTTGTAGAAATATGTTGAAGGCGAAAATTCATGGCGGTAAATTACCATGTTTTTAGGGTTTTTGCAAGTCATTTGCAATTATTGTTGTATATTTTACTCGACGCTGCTTGATAATTCTTCAAAATCAGTGTTGATTATATTGATGTTGCAAAGTATTTTTGCTTTTGCCGAAATATAGTTGATTTCGTAGTGGCAATGTTGTATGTTTGTACAAAAGATATAATTGTCTGAAATCTTTATCTTAACTTTTTATTGAAAGACGACCATGATGTACGACCTCACCGGTGATATTTTGCTGTCGAAAGCAGCAGTGATTGTTCAAGGAGTTGCTCCGAATGACGATTTTAACAAGGGTTTGGCAATGTCACTCAGGGAGCATTTTCCTTCGCTCTACAAAGATTTTCGCCATTTTTGCCATACTGCGCATCCCAAAGAAGGCACAGTGTGGATGTGGTCAGGTATGGGTAACGGAAGAACGGTAAGCATTGTGAATCTTTTCACTCATGAAACACCGGAACACGCCGGAGACCATGCAGGAAAGCCACATCTATCGCACGTGAATCACGCACTGCGCAGTTTGCGCAAATTGATTCAAAAGGAGGAGATTAAAAGTGTCGCCTTGCCGCGTATTGCCTGCGGTTTGGGCGGTTTAGATTGGGAAGAAGTTCGTGCGCTCATTGAGCAACATTTGGGCGATTTGGAAATCCCTGTCTATGTCTATAGCACATTTGCTGTCGGCATAGAAGCTAAAGAACCGCACAAAACATACGCTATGGTGTGATTTGAAGCAGAATCTTGGGTAGTTTGCCGTGCAAAGAACATATCATCACACCACCCACAAAGAGACAAAGCCCTGACAGAATTCGTTTTGTCAGGGCTTTTTTGTACTCGACGTTATTCTGTAAGCACAATTATGACCGAATTCCCCATTTCAAATACGTCGCACCGTAGGTAAAACCACCACCAAATGCTGCTAAGACGACGTTGTCGCCATAGCTGATTTTGCCTGCCTTTTGCCATTCGGAAAGGCAAATCGGGATTGTTCCGGCTGTTGTATTGCCGTAGCGTTGAATGTTAATCATCACACGGTCTTTGTCAAGCCCCATGCGGTTTGCCGTTGCATCAATGATACGCAAATTTGCTTGGTGTGGCACAAGCCATGCCACATCGCCGCCCGTGAGGTTGTTACGTTGCATCACGTCGTATGCCGCATCCGCCATGCCTTTGACGGCAGACTTAAAGACCTGCTGACCCTCCTGATACGCGAAATGTAAGCGTTTTTCAACAGTTTCCGCCGTAGCGGGCATTGCACTACCACCAGCTTTCATATGTAAGTATTGGAGTCCGCTTCCGTCCACGTGCATCACGGAATCCATGATGCCAACGCTGTCATCGTCACTTTGTTCCACAAGCACTGCACCTGCGCCATCACCGAAAATGATGCACGTAGCGCGGTCGTAGGGATCAACGATTGCCGTCATTTTGTCCGCACCCACAACAAGTGCTTTTTTCGAGCCGCCCGTTTCGACAAGTCTTCGTGCGGTCTCCAGCGCAAAAATAAATCCCGAACAGGCTGCGGAAATGTCGTATCCCCAGATGTAGGGGTGCTTTAGTTGCATTTTTTCCTGCACAATACACGCCGTTGCGGGAAACACGTGGTCAGGCGTAACGGTTGCAACGACAATAAAATCTATCTCATTTTTGTCAATACCGCGATTGTTGAGGCAGTCTTGAATCGCAAGTACGCTCATGTCCGAAGTCGCCATGCCGTCAGGCGCAAAGCGACGTTCCTCAATGCCGGTGCGAGTGCGAATCCACTCGTCGGTTGTTTCGATGCGGCTTTCAAAGTAGGTGTTTGGGATGACGTTTTCAGGGACGTAATGTCCGACGGCAGTAATGACAGCTTTTTTCATAAGGAAAAGTTAAGAGTGAAGTGCAGTTTCAATACTTTTATTTACTTCTTTGCGGACAACTTCTTCTGCGCGGAGAATCATATTTTTCAGCGCAAGCGGCGTGGATTTTCCATGCCCGATGATGCTTACGCCGTTTACGCCCAAAAGCGGAACGCCGCCGTATTCTTCGTAATTCATGCCCGTCAGTGCGCCTTTTATTGCGGGTTTGGCAGCACCCATCATCAGTTTCTGACCAAAACTTTTATCGGCAAACGCCGTAAATTTTGCTTTCAAAAAGGTGAGCATACTTTCGGCAAATTTCAGAACGATATTACCCACAAAGCCGTCGCAAACAACCACATGAACAGCGCCCATGAGAATATCGCGTCCTTCGATATTTCCGACAAAATTGAGATTGCTTTCTTTCAAAAGCGTATGCGCTTCCAAAGCGGCTTCGTTGCCTTTGATTTCCTCCTCGCCGACGTTCAGCAAGCCGACACGCGGGTTTTCGATGCCTAAAATACGCCGCACGTATATGCTTCCCATCACGCCAAATTCGTAGAGGTGCTTCGGCTTACAATCTACGTTTGCGCCGGCATCCACAAGCAATGTGGGGTATGATTCCGTTGTAGGCAGGAACGTGCCGATAGTAGGGCGGCTTACGCCTTCAATACGCCCCAAAATCAAGGTAGAATGAGACATCACAGCACCCGTATTTCCCGCAGAGACGAATGCCTCCGCTTTGCCCTCTTTGTGATGCTGCAACCCCAGATACAACGAGGAGTTGCGCTTTTTGCGGAATGCAACGGCGGGTTCGTCTTCCATCGTAACCACTTCGTCCGCATGAATCACCGTAAAATTCAGGCTTTCTGCGCCGTGTTTTGCCAGCGAAGCGCGTATTTCCTGCTCTTTACCGACGAGAATAATTTCCGCATTGATGCCGTTTGCCTTAAAATGCTGCATCGCTTCTTTTGCGCCCAGCACTTCATTGTGCGGCGCAAAATCGCCACCCATTGCATCAAGAACGATGCGCGTTATTGGTGATTGTGCCATAAAAACTTTGTCAATATGCGGTTCAGTAAAACAAACACGAGTAGCAAAGAAAATACATAAACCTTGCGAGAGCAGGAAGGAATTTTTGTCGAAAAAGCGGGATTTACTCACACAGCGCACACAGCACTACGCACCGCGGCTTGCCCGCTCCACCAGTGCAATGAAGGATTGATATTCCTCACCCACAGCAGTCGTCATGCCGATTTGACACGTCGGATTGCTGGAATAATAGCCGTCGTAATGCCGCTCTTTCGCTTCCCGCGCTTCCAAGAGCGTCGCATTGGCAGTGAGTTCCGGCGCAATCATTCCCCTGTCACCCGCAAAGGCGCAGCAGCCCACGTTTATCGGCGTTACGGCATCGTGCGAACACGCCTCCGCGACGGCTTGGAGTTTGTCGGCAAAGCCCAATTTCATCACCGAACAGACGGGATGCAGCAAGGCAGATTCCGAGAGGCGTGTCAGCAAGCCGCGTTCTTGGAGTTTTGGCAAGAGCGCGTCGTGAACAAATTCAATCGAATCCAAAATCGTCAGTTGCGTAAAGCGCTCTAATGCTCGTCCTTTGAGGTCTTTGCCTGCATTGCGGAAGGTGTATGTGCAAGAACTGGCATCGGTCAGAATCGGCAAACGCCCGCCGTCCGACCATTCCCAAAACTCATCCACCGTACGCTCCAGCATATCCTTGTAGGCTTCGGTAAAACCTTTCGAGGAAAATGGCGTTCCGCAGCAATACCTCGTGCTTTTTTCAGGAATCCACAGGTTCACTCCGGCGCGTTCTGCCACGCGAAGCAGCATTTCTACTTGATTCATCGCCTTCGGGTCGTCTGCACCGCCCATCATGCGCGTTACGCAAGCGGGGAAGTAGATTGCATCGGGGTTTTTGTGGCTTGTGTGAGGAAGCGTAATCGGAGAGCCGATATTGTCATTCCACCCCGGCAAGCGAGTATCCATCAGCTTTCCCGCCACATCACTCGCAAAATCCAATATCCCTTCCGCACCAACACTTTCCAAAAAACGCCCCGCTTTTACGCCAAGTTTTGCAACGGTCTCGGCAGCATGGAAATGGCGTGAAATGGTGCGTGCGTTGTCTTGGGCAAAGTCCGAATGTTGCTTGCTGCGGAGCAGTTTCACCAAATCGCCCGTGTTGATATAGACCGGACACGACGTTGCGCACATTCCGTCGGTGGCGCAGGTTTCTAAGCCGTAATAATCGTAATCCCGCTCCAACTGCCACGCACTGAAGGGTGCATCGGGCAAAGTTTTTCCGGCTTTTGCGGCATTTTGCACACGGGTAATTTCGCGGCGAACAACGATACGCTGGCGCGGTGTGAGCGTCAAACCCTGTGAGGGGCATTTATTCTCGCACCAGCCACATTCGATGCAATTATCTACCTCTTTTTCCACCACCGGAATCGGCTTCAAATTCTCCACGTGCGCTTTCGGGTTATCATTCAAAATCACTCCCGGATTCAAGATATTGTGCGGGTCTATGAGGTTTTTGAGGCGGCGCATAATTGAGTATGCCTCTGCACCCCACTCCATTTCCACATACGGAGCCATATTCCGCCCCGTGCCGTGTTCCGCCTTGAGCGAGCCGTCGAAGCGCCCGACAACAAGCTGTGCAATGTCATCCAAAAGCCCCGCAAACTGCGCCACGTCTGCTTCCGTGTCGAAGGACTGCGCAAGCGTAAAATGTAGATTGCCGTCTTTGGCGTGACCAAAAACAACGCCGTCAGGGTAGCCATGCTTGACAAACAGTTCCTGCAAGGCAATCACGCCATCGGCGAGGTATTCAATCGGAAAGGCAATATCTTCGTTGATGACCGTCGTTCCGGGGCGACGTTTTGCGCTCACAACAGGAATCACGCCTTTGCGGAGTTTCCAGAAAATGGCTTGCTGCTTCGTGTCTTCGGTAAAAGGCTGCGTGGCAACAAGCGGAAACGTTGGCAAGAGCGCCTCTCCGCCTGAACGCAAGGTTTGGAGGGCTTCGGCGGTTTGAGATTGATATTCCACCAGCAAACACGCGGCGGTGCTTGGCAGAGAATCAATAATCTCCTTCGGAGCGCCGTATTGGTCGCGCATGGCGGCAAGCGAGGCGTAATCCATCAGCTCCAATGCGGCTGCACCGGAATCGCGCAGCGCCACAATCGAAGCACAGGCATCGGCAACCGTTTTGAAAAAGAGCAGCGCGGTAGATTTCATCGGCAAATCCGGCACGGTATAAAATCCCGTTTCCGCAATAAAGCCGAGCGTCCCTTCCGAACCGACCATCAAATGGCGCAAAATCTCGGCGGGCGTGTGGTAATCCAAAAACGCATTGATGCTGTAGCCAATCGTATTTTTGATTTTGTATTTGCGGCGAATTTTCTCGACAAGCGGTGTATTTACTTCAATCTCAGCCTTCATCGCCATCAGCCCGTCGGCAATCTCAGGCGAGGTGCGGCGTAAAATCTCGTTTGCATCTTCGGCTGCGGAATCAATCACCACGCCGTTTGGGAGCATGAACGTCAAGGATTCCAGCGTGTGGTAGGTGTTTTGCGTTACGCCGCAGCACATCCCGCTTGCATTATTGGCAACGATGCCGCCGACCATACACGCAGTCATTGATGCGGGGTCGGGACCAATTTTTTTGCCGTACTTTCGCAAATAATCATTCACCTTCGAGCCGATCATTCCCGGACCAACCCTCACCACAGAGCCATCGGAAGCAATCGAAATTGCGTCCCACGCCCCGCGCGTAATATCCACAATCACGCCGCTTGTAACAGCCTGTCCCGAAAGACTCGTCCCCGCAGCCCTGAAGGTAAGCGGTGTTCGCGTGTCGTTTGCCCATGCCATAAGGCGGCGCACATCGTCCAGCGATTCGGGGCGCACGATTGCTTCTGGCACAAGGCGGTAACAGCTTGCGTCGTGGGCGTAGGCGATGCGCTCAATCGGGCGTGTGAGGATTTGGTCTGCACGGAGAAAACGCCCAAGCGAGAGGGCAATGTCGCTGCGCACAGGAAGCGATTCCGTCGAGGTTTGAAGCGCTTGTGAGGGTGTGTCGGTGAGTTCCATAAATGCTTGTGAAAAACGAAGTACGAGAGAATAATTGGGCGAGAGCAGAGTTGTTGATCACAAACGCTTTCCGACTGTTTTTCCTTCGTAGCACAGACATTCTTGTCTGTGCCACCGATACGCGCAGCGTATAGTCTTGAAAAGGTAGTATCTACAACAACTTTTCGTCATTACGCCTAGCGGCGTTAATTGCACAGACAACTTGAGCGCGACGCTCAGTCTATGCTACGGAAGGCAGTATTTATGCCGATTAACCACTACCAATAGTTCGGACATTTTGGCACAATATTCGCACAGACAGGAATGTCTGTGCCACTGAAGCCTGATTTTATGACGCAGGGCAGACATTCCTACCCGTGCAATTAAGAAATGTCCGAATTATTGCACTACAACTGCTGAATAATTTCCACCGCCATTGAGTATTTCTTAAACGGTGGCATGAGATACACGCCTTGAATCATGGTTTTTGCTTTGCGGAGAAAATCCACCGCAAGCGTGATTCCTTCTCGTGTTGCGGCTTCCAAACCGCCTTCGGCGTTGGCGTTGTGAATGCGCGAACGCACCCAATCGGGAATGTACATTCCGGGAACTTCATGGTGCAGGAAGTCCGCATGGCGAGCCGAGCGCAGGGGAATTACGCCCAGCATAATGTTAATGGGAATATGCTTTATGCGCTCCAAAAAGCGTGTAAGCGTTTCTTCATCAAACACAGGCTGCGAAAAGGCTACGTGAGCGCCTTGCGCGGCTTTTTCCTCCAAACGGCGAGCCTCTCTGTCGAGGTCGTAGGCGGACGGATTACACGCACAGGCGATGCAAAATTGTGTTTTGCCGCCAATCGGATTGCCCATAAGGTCTTTGCCTTGATTCATCTGCCCCAAAGCCCGTATAAGCCCTATAGAATCTACGTCATAAACCGACGTTGCGTAGGGGAAATCACCGATTTGCGTCGGGTCGCCCGTAACGGCGAGAATGTTTTTCACGCCCATTGCGTGTGCGCCCAGCACTTCCGATTGCAAGCCAATCATATTGCGGTCACGGCAGGCAAGATGCGCCAAACATTCGATACCGACTTGCGCTTGGACGATTTGCGAAATGGCAATCGAACTCATCCTGAGCCGCGCCCGTGCGCCGTCGGAGATATTCACTGCGTCAATGCCATTTTCCTTCAAATATGCCGCACCCTCCAGAATGCTTGATAAATCCAGCCCTCGCGGCACATCAAGTTCAACCGTTGTGAGCGTTTTTTTGCCGAGATTCTCAAAAAACTGCGTTGGTGAACCAAGTGCAATTTCCGGCTCGTGGTGCGCACTCACCTTGATTTCCGGCTTGTGCGAACCGATAGCAGCATCTCGCACCGCCTCAGCAATAGCGCGTGTGTGAGCAACGGTGCAGCCGCCTTCGCAGCCGACAATCCGCGCACCCGCTTCCACCAAACGTTTGACGGCTTGCGCGACGTACTCCGGCTCGGCGTTGAAAATTGCTTTCCCGTCCACCAGCGTCGGAATGCCGACATCGGGCTGCGAACAAAGCGGAGTGCCGTTGGCGCGGAAATGCTTCAAAATATCCATCATGCGCTGCGGTCCGACCGTACCGTTTGTTCCGATAACGCTGACACCCTTAGAAACAAGACGTTGCGCTACATCGGCGGGAAATGACGTTGCTAAAACCGCACCGTCTTCGGGAAAGGTTTTTTGGGCAATAATCGGCAAATCCGGGGCGACAAATTTCGCGGCATCAATCGCTATTTCTAATTCCTCAACGTCAATAAACGATTTCAGCATCAGCACATCCGCGCCGCCGTCTGCCAGCGCTGTGATTTGCTGCACAAATGCCTCGCGCACATCCTCGCGGTTCATTGCACCAAGCGGCGTGAGAAATTTTCCGACCGGTCCGACAACACCCGCCACAAAAGCACGGCGCTGTGCGGCGTAGCGGGCAATCCACACACCTGTTCGGTTCACTTCATAGACTTTATCGGCAAAGCCGTAGCGTTCAAGTGTGAGGCGGTTTGCGTGTTCGGTGTTGCTTTGGAGCAGTTCCGCACCCGCATCCATAAACGCACGGTGAATGTCTTCTATTAAGACCGATTGTTTGCTGTTGTAAAGACATGGCGGAAATTCTGTGAAGCCGCGTTCAGCTAGTTCTGCCGCTATGGAGCCATCGGTAACTATCGGGGTGGATTCTGTAAGTCGTTCAAGAAATGATGTTTTTGTTGAAGTGGTAGTAAACATTGCTAAATACGTGGTGTTTGGGGATTTTTTTGTGGTGCTTGGGTGTGGTTTTCAAGCACTATGCAGCCTTTTTGCTGAATGTACAATAGACATTATCAAAGTTTAGCGTATAACCCTCTTCAACGTAGCACAGACATTCTTGTCTGTGTCCGAAATGAGCGAAGCGAATAATCTTTAAGCTGTATGCGTTAAGGACACAGACAAGAATGTCTGTGCTACGAAGAAATTCCCAGACTCTTAACTTGGATAAACTCTAATGTAAAAGCAACGTACAAATGTAGTGATTTTCTCGCGGAAATGCGTCAGACAAATTTTTCCCCACTCTGCTCACGTAGCGCTGTAACAACTTTGCGCACATCTTGTACACGGTCTTTTGGGCAGACTAAAATGCCGTCTTTGGTTGCCACGATAACGAGGTTTTCAATGCCAATCGCAGCAACGGAGAGGACATCATCGCCGACGCTGTTCATCACGATACAATTTTTGCTGTCAAGCAAAAGTGAGCCGCCAACGTTGATATTTCCTGCTTCGTCGGGTTCATGCACCCGCTCCAGCGCATCCCACGAGCCGACATCATCCCAACCGAAATCCACGCAGACAACCGCGACGTGGTGCGCCCGTTCCATAAGCCCGTAATCAATCGAAATGTCGGGCATCGCTTTAAAAATCGTATTTGTGCCGGAAGGCGCTCCGATACTTACTTCGCGGGTTTTGTTAGACAAAACGCTGCGCAAATCTTTGATTTTGAGTCCGACATCGGGCAGATGCCTCTCCAAACCGCCGATAATGGTATCCAAGCGCCAAAAAAACATCCCGCTATTCCAGAAAAATCGCCCTTGTCGGAGAAATTCCTGTGCGGTTTCGGTGCTGGGTTTTTCGTGAAAACTCTCGACGGGAAGCGCTTCCAAATTGTTCACGGCGACACTACTTTTGCGGGCTGCGGCGATTTCGATGTAACCGTACCCCGTCGCGGGGCGCGAAGGCTGCACACCAAAGGTTACGATATTGCCCGTTTTTTCAGCGTGAGTGAGTGCGGCATCCACCGCAGCACGGAAAATCTCGGTATTTTCAATAAAATGGTCGGCGGTAAGAACAGCAATCGAGATTTCATGGGGCTTCAATGCCGGATAGCGCTCGGCAATATACGCCGCACCAAGCGCAATGCAAGGCGCAGTATTGCGTTTGAGCGGTTCTGCGATGATATTTTCCGGCGGCAAAAGCGCCAAATTTTCCCGCATGATAGGCTGAAGCGCTTCGCTGGTGATGATGAAAATATGTTCGGGGGCAATAAGCGGTGCAACGCGCTCTATTGCTTCATCCAACATGGTTTTGTCGGGTGAGACGAGTTTCAAAAGTTGTTTCGGTTTGGTGCGGCGCGAAAGGGGCCAAAAGCGTTCACCTGAGCCGCCTGCCATGATGAGGACTGTACGTTGCATGATTTCGGTTAAATGCTTCAATATAAAATGATTACAAGATGAGAGTTCGTAAAATTACCATTCAATCCATTCGCCGTTATCAATGGCGCGGAACGCAGCTTCATTGATATTTGCCTGTTGTAGAGATTTTTTGAGTTCGTCCATCGGCTCTTGTTCGCCGTCGTCGGCAAGCGGGAATGTACCGAAGTGCATAGCGAGGCTCTGCCGTGCGTGTACATCCTGATGCGCTTTGACGGCTTCTTCAGGTCCAATGTGAACGGGCGACATAAACCAGCGCGGTCGAAAGGCACCAATCGGAATCATCGCGCAAACGATATTGCGAAACTTCTCGCCAATACGCGCAAAATGCGCTCCGTAGCCGGAATCACCGGCGAAGTAGAGTTCTTCCGTCGTTTGAGCGCTTTGCAGCACAAAACCGCACCAGAGCGATTTGTTTCGGTCGCTTACACCGCGCCCCGAAAAGTGTTGCGCTGGAACGCAGTGAATATGCATCGTTGCGCCGTTGTGGGTAAACGAGGTTTGTTGCCACCAATCGTATTCCTGCACGTTTCCTATGCCGTTTTTCTCCAAATACGCTTTATTGCCCAGAGGTACGATAATCGTTGGTTTGAAGCGCTCTGCAAGGCGTTTCATTGTGCCGATGTCAAGATGGTCGTAGTGGTTGTGTGAGAGCAAAATGAGGTCAATCTTGGGCAAGTTCTCAAATGGTACTCCTGCAGGACGCACACGCTTCGCGCCAACAAGGTCAAATACCCCTGCAACATCCGCCCAAACAGGGTCGGTGAGGATATTGATACCTTCGGTTTGAATGAGCATCGTTGCGTGATTGACGAAGGTAATGCGTGTTTTGATACTTTTCGTGGTATCCGTTCCAATGCGCTCATTCGGCACAGTCTGCCGAACATCAGCAACAGTGCGGCTTGGCAGCCATTCGCCTTCATCGCGGTTTGTTACCCATTTCAGCAAATCACTAAATTCGCCCGGGTTTGGTGCGCCCGGCGTAAAAAACGTATCGCCGTTAAAATGGTCGCTTACTGCGCCTTTGTACGGCGGTGTTGATATGACGAAGCGCTCAAGAAGAAAAGAAGTGAGTATCACGAGTAAAATGCCTCCTACAATCCAAAGTATCATGGGTTTCATTGAGTTATGGTCGAAAAATATAAATTCCCCTGTTATTTATTTGCCTCTATTGTATTTCTTACATCGCAGCCAAGCCACCATCAGCAATCAAGCCGTGTCCGTAAAGGTAACTTGCGTCGTCGGAGGCGAGAAACAAAATCGCTTTGGCGATTTCTTCGGGCTGCGCAACGCGCTTTGCCGGAATTGCGCTGTAATAGCGCTCGGCGACGGCTTTGTCTTTTTCGGTTTCCATCACAGTCATTGGTGTATCCACAAAGCCCGGACACATAGCATTGATGCGGATTCCGGCGCGAGAGTATTCCGTTGCGGCGGCTCTGGTCATGCCCATAACGGCGTGTTTTGCGGCAACGTAGGCAATGTGAAACGGCATACCGAAATGTCCCAGAAATGATGCAGTGTTCACGATAGCACCTTGTGTTTTGCTACCCAACATTGCCTGCAATTCTGCTTTCATACATAAAAAAACACCCGTCAAATTCACATCAATCACGCGGCGGAACGTGGTTTCATCGTATTCGTGCGTGGCTTTGTCGCGTGAGCCTTCGATTCCTGCATTGTTAATGCCAATGTGCAAGCCGCCAAACTCAGCAACCGTGCGCCGTACAGCCGCTTCCACCTCTTGCGCGGAAGCGACATCGGTTTTGATAAATATCCCTTTTGCGCCTGTGGCATTAACAAGATGAACAGTTTCTTGTGCAGATTCTTCTGCCACATCGCAGACCGCTATACGAGCGCCTTCGCGGGCAAATGCAAGGGCTGTTGCGCGACCGATTCCCGTTGCGCCGCCGGTCAAAAAAACGACTTTGTTCTCGAAGCGTGCCATAGTCTTGCGTGATAAGGGTTATCGAAAAATTACGTGTGTAAAGTCCAAGTGGCACAGACATTTTTGTCTGTGCGGAAATCACTCAAAATCAGCATAGATACTCGCACAGACAAAAATGTCTGTGCCACTGATTCTAAGGCGATTCACTTCTTTGTTCATTCCTCAATGGTAAATCAAAACGTACAAGGCAGATGAATAGCGACCTCCAAACGGCTCATATACTCGCTTCGGGGGATCTCGATGCCGCCCAGACTTTCGATGTGGTCATTCAGATATTGCGAGTCCAGCAAAATAAACCCTTGCTTGCGCAAATGCTCCACAAGTCGCACAAATGCTACTTTAGAAGCATCATTCATCGTTGCAAACATAGATTCCCCAAAAAATGCTCCACCAATAGCGACACCGTACAAACCGCCTACCAACTCGTCATTGTGCCATGCTTCCACCGAATGAGCAAAGCTGAGTTCATGCAAATACGTGTAGGCATCAATGATTTCGGGCGAAATCCACGTTTCTTTTCGTACTGAACACGCCGTAACAACTTCCTGAAACGCAGTATTGATGCGGGTTTCATACACGCCTTTGGCAATAGTTCTTCGCAAAGAACGTGCAATACGCACCCCATCAAGCGGGATAACTGCTCGCGGGTCAGGCGAGTGCCAGTATGTCTCACCATTTCGCTCCGCCATCGGGAAATATCCCTGTTGGTACGCCATTATCAGCAATTCGGGAGTGAGAATATTCATGGCGGAAGGGTTGAGGGATAGGGGATGAGGGATGAAAGCAAGTGTTTATCAGATTTTGGGCAAAATAGAATATTGTTATCGTTCTTGTGTTGAATGTTCTTACGCAGCAGCAAGTTCAATAAATTCCCTTATCCTTTTGCCCTTATCCTTCTGCCTTTACCTCAGCGCCAGCATAAAATCAAGCAATTCTTTGGGAATACTGTCGTGACTTGCTTCGTCGCCGGCTGCTTCTTCAAGCGGCATCGGCGCGGGCGAATGTCCCGTGTAATATGCAGTGTAAAAGCCGCTATCACAGTTTTTGAAGGCATCTTGCACCATACGGTAACTAATCCAACTTGCGCGGAGAATATCGGTAACAGACGTTTTGCCGCCACGCTGAAAATATCCCATATCTACAGCGCGAACTTCCCGTTTGATGCCGCGTTGGACAAAGATTTTTTCCAGTGTTGCGCGAATTTCATCCAACGTCATCGGGTATGATTCGCTGACGATAATGCGAGTGTCTTTGTCACGCTCGGCAATAAGCGTTGCGACGTTTTCATAATCCACTACCTCATTCGGCGTTACGACAAACTCTGCGCCGGAAGCAATGCCGGCATAGAGCGCCAAATACGCCGATTTACGACCCATGGAGCGGACGACATACACGCGGCGATGCGAACTTGCCGTGTCACGTATCCACTCCAACATATCCAAACTTTTGTCGAGCGCACTGTAAAAACCGATGGAAGAGCCAACGGTGTTACACACGTCGTTGTCAATGGAGCCGGGCGAAACGAGGAATTTTGTGCGAAGATTCTCGCGTCGAGCGATGGTATTGAGCGCATTGGAAGCTTTCAAACTGCCGTTTCCGCCGCACACGAAGAGGTAATTAAAGCCGTTATCATGCAGATTCCGGGCGAGTGTTTCCTGCAAATCAGGGTCGGTGGCGAGTTCGGGGACGCGGGTTGTTCCCAAAATTGTGCCGCCTCTGCTGGTGAGTCCGGCAACGTCGAGTTTGGTCAAGCGGGTGTAATTATTGTCCAAAAGACCTTTCCAACCGTCCACCACGCCCCATACGGACGTTTGCGGGCGTAGATTGAGCGTTGTGCGGACAACAGCACGAACAAATGCGTTCATACCGGGGCAATCGCCGCCGCCTGTGAGTATGCCAAATTTCATAAATATTGAAATGAGTGAAACAGAGTTGTTGCTTTCAGATGAGCTAATTTTTAAGGCTCAAAGATATTCTTTTCATGGCTTTTTTACCAATTTTTCTTTTACGATGCTCTCGTTACGGCGACGGAATTTTATGAATAATCCTTGCTTTTCATCTACCAAAACGATAGATTCCCATATCCTTTGCAAAACAATGTGCATTGTAGGAATTATACATAACGCTTCATGTGGTTGGTATAGTTTTCGTATGAATTTTAGTATGAATCATCGTCTGGACTATGACAGTCTTTATATCATGTAGAACCGGCATCATGTACCGAACCGAGCTTCAAAGGAAGATTGTTGGGATTCTACGATTCCTTTCCGTGTTGCCTTGGCGTGCCTTATGGGGTACTGTTTTTTTGTGGTGTGCTTTGCCAATACACCTCTCTGCACAAATACAGCATCGCTCGCCTCAACCGCTTTTTCATAGGCACATCGGAATTGAGCAAGGCTTATCAGCAAATTGGATACAATGCTTTATGCAAGACCGTAAGGGCTTCCTGTGGGTAGGAACAGAGAACGGTGCAAATATCTATGACGGGAAACAATTTCAACATTACAAAAATGTTCCTTTTGACACAACTTCGCTCCCAAGCGGCTACGCAATCTGCATCGCTCAAGATTCGTCCGGTGCAATTTGGATAGGCACGAGTAAGGGACTCAGCCGCCGCGACCCGCTTACAAACAGATGGCGGCGTTGGCAACATGATACTCTCAATTCACATTCTTTGCCGGACAACAATGTTTACAGGCTTCTCTGTTCATCAGATGGAACACTGTGGATAGGTACAGCGAAAGGACTATGCCGCCTTGTGCAACCGACCAAGGGTATTTCTGCGCAATCAGCGGCATTAAACCTGCAGTTTGAGGCATTTGCGGATATGAAGGAGACAATTTTTTCCTTCTGTCAAGACCGTTTGAACCCCCACATTCTTTGGATTGGTACATTCGAGGGAAATCTTTTTGCGTTCGATATGCGTACCAAGCGTTTCACAAAGTATAATCCGCCCTTCTATTTGCCGACAGCGCAGCAGGGCAATGCGATTACCGCTATCGTACAAGAAGCAGGAGGGCGGCTCTGGATGTCACGCGACAATGCGGGAATATTAACATTTTCAACCGCGACCGACGAGTGGCAGCATTATGACCATCGCCCTTCAGACCCGCATAGCCTCAGCTATAACCGTGCGCCGTCAATTGTTCTGGACGAGGAAAACGGCTATTTGTGGGCAGGAACGTTGGGTGGTGGACTCAATCGCATGGATTTGCACACACAACAATTTGTTGTTTGGAAACGCAACAGTTCAGACAACAATATAGATCCCGCCATGTTTCCCGATGATTTCATCAATTATCTTCTCCTCGACCGCGAAAAGAATCTTTGGTGTGGCACGGGGGTGGGATTGTCGCTTATTACCGCTCAAGCCCGACGGAACGGCACATTTTTAACGTATCGGCACAATCGCTTGCGACCAAATGACGTACACACGCTGCCTTTTGATAATGTTACCGCCGTTACTGCTGTGCAAGAAAAGGTGTGGATGGGTACACAACAAGGCATAGCAGGAATGAACGCCGACGGGACGGAACTGAGGCGGGTACCTCTCCTTGTGCCGAAGGGACATGACGAAAAACGCTCCGTAGTCATTCAGGCAATAGCAGTAAGCCGCACCCGGACAGTCTGGGCAGCCTCCGCCGACGGAATCTACACACTGCCACCGAAAGCCAAAGCATTTACACGCTGTAACGACATTGCAAAAGTCGAGAAAGGAGCATTTATGAGGTCTGTATGGGTGGATGCCGAAGATGTGGTCTGGATGTGTGATAATTCAATAGGGTTGCTTATGTATCATCCCAAAACCCGCACCACCGTTATTCCGAAAGAAGGCGATGCTTCCGGCTATCATAGTGTGCGTCCGCTCAGTTTTGCCGAGCGCATCAACGAACGTGGTGAGCGCGAAGTCTGGTTCGGTGGCTATGGAGCAGGTTTGCAGTGCTATAATACCGTGAAGAAAACGTTTCGCCTTTACAAACACAATCCCGCCAATCCGCGTAGTTTGCCGGTGAATAACATTGGCTCAGTGATGGTGAGACACCTCGCCGATGCAACGGGCAATATGCACGATGAAATCTGGTGTGCGCCTATGAATGCAGGTCTTTGTCGGCTGACAAATCCTTCCGATACGAATACCGATGGCATATTTGAACGTTTTACCGCAGCCGATGGTGTCCCCGATGTCAGCGTTTGGCAAATGCACAGCTACAAAGACAAAATTTGGTGCGCTTCTCAGCGTGGTATTGTCGTTCTCTGTCCCGAAAAACGGACAACAGAACTGTACGGGCGCGAGGACGGATTACCTTCATTGGAATTTGGTAGTTGTGCGGGGCTTTCAAACGGGCAGATGTTCTTTGGCAGCATAGAAGGACTTGTAACCTTCCATGCAGACAGCATCAGCACTTCGGCAAAGACATTTGCTGTGCCAAAAGTTCAGATAACCCGATTTGAAGCACTGTTCAAACCACGTACGCTCTCCAAGGCGCAAGAAACAGGTGAAGAAGCGGTCGAAGTAGAATGGCAGCAAAACGTGGTCAAACTTCGCTTTGCTGCACCGATTTTTGCTGCGGCAAGAAGAACGAATTATCGTTACAAGTTAGAAGGCTTCGATGCTGATTGGCGTTTGCAACGTGCGCTTGGTAATGATGGTGAAGCAAGTAATGAGGCTGTGTACAGCAATCTCAATCCGGGGACATACATTTTCCGCGTCCAATCCGGCAACGCCGACGGCACGTGGAATGATGAGGGAGAAGCGCGTTTGAATCTTGTCGTTGTACCACCGTTTTGGCAGACGCGGTGGTTTTTAGGATTGGTCGTTTTGGTGGTCTTGGTGAGTGTCGGTGCTACAGTGCGGTATTTGACCACGCGCCGTTTCCAAGAGCGCATCAGAGTTTTAGAAGAACTGAACCGTGAGCGGGAGCGCATTTCGCAAGATGTTCACGACGACGTTGGCTCTACGCTGACGCGCATTACACTTTTGACCGAGACGCTGAAAATGCAATCCCCGGCTCAATCGTCCGATGTTGTACAAGGGCGCTTAGAAACGATTGCCTCGACTGCCCGCGAAGCGACACAAACGCTCGGTGAAATTATCTGGGCAATTAAGCCCGTTAATGATTCGTTGGATAATTTTTGTGCCTTTGTCCGCGAATATGTTTTTGATTTATTCGAGGAAAAAATTGCCGAAGAGCGGATGATTACTTGTACGGTTGATATACCCAAGCCCATGCCCGATGTTCAACTTCTTCCCGAAACACGGCGCAATGCGTTTTTGATTATCAAAGAATCGCTGAATAATGCGATAAAGTATGCCCAACCGATAACAGTACGGGTTACAATATCGGTGGAGAATCGTATGCTGCTCATTACCGTCGCCGACGACGGCTGTGGCTTTGATGTGGAGCGGGTTGTGCAATCAGGGCGATACATCGGAGGGAACGGCTTGAAGAATATGCGGCGCAGAGCAGAAGGCGTTGGTGGTATGCTGGAAATTGTTGCGAAAGAATCTGCCGGAACGCTCATTATAGGGCGGCTTCCGCTTGTTCGGTAATGGACATATACAGTGATTTGCTACCGCAGTAAAACCGATGAGCGTTGATATTTCTCTGTTGTGTTCAATCTGTGTTTTTTGAGGAAGATTTGCAAAAATACAACATTTGTTCGATAGCACCGCAGTTGAAAAAGCCGTATGTTGCAAGGTACAAGGAGATTTTTTTTATCAATATTTCGTATCACGCTCCATGAGTATTCGCGTGGCTATTGTGGAAGACACCACAGATATTCGCACAAGCCTGAGCCTTCTTATCGCGGGAACGCACGGTTTCGAGTGTGTAGCGGCGTGTGCTTCGGGTGAGGAAGCAATGCACGTGCTTCCTGCGCTTATACCCGATATTACGCTTATGGATATTGATTTACCCGGAATGACGGGAACAGAATGTATGCGAAGTCTGCTCGCAGGCGGCTTTCAGGGGAAATTTATGATGCTCACCGTGCTTCTGGATGATGTGAGTATTTTCAAAGCCCTGCAATCCGGTGCCAATGCATATGTCCTCAAAAATACGCCCCCCGCCGAACTTATCAGTAATATCAATGAACTGTACGTCGGCGGTGCGCCTATGTCCAGCCAAATTGCGCGGCGTGTGCTGGAAAGTTTTCATGACACTTCGCTGCGCACCCCGAAAAATGCTACTTCTCAAGCACGTGCGCAATATCCTCCTCACAACGAAGGTGCAGTATTCAGCCAAACCCTCACCGCAGGGCTGACCGAGCGCGAAGAAGAAATCCTTCAAATGCTTGCCGAAGGTCTTCGGTACAAAGCGATTGCCGAGAAATTTTTTATCAGCCCCGCCACCGTGCGCACGCATATTCACAACATCTACCAAAAACTCCACGTCAGATCTCGCGGAGAAGCCGTAGCGAAACTGCATCGGAAGTAATACTATCTTCTGTTGGGGAGTGCAAAAATACGACATTTGTCGTATTGTCTTTGAGCAAGGTGTAAGGTATTTTGGTAGTGAATCCTCAGTATCATATTTGCATCTTTTTGGAGATTGTCTTATGAATCGTTTGTTCCCTTGTTTTGCATCGCGGAGAATCATTGTGCTGTTTGCTGCTGTATTTGTTATTGTGGTAATGAGTGCATCGGAGGTTTTTGCTCAGCCCGCAGTACGTTCCTTTACGCCGACCACAACCGCGCCCAGTGGGAGTATCGTCATTACGGGGGTGCGTTTTACGGGTGCAACTGCCGTTAGTATTGGCGGAACACCAGTGAATTCTTTCACAGTAGATAATGATGGTCAAATTACGGCGGTTGTCGCCTGCAATAATGCCTCCGGTGATGTTGCCGTAACCACCGGTGCCGGAACGGGGCGTTTGGCGGGATTTACATTGAGCGCCGCAACGTTACTCGTGTCGAGTTTTTCTCCAACTTCCGGTCCTCCCGGCACTGTCGTAACCGTTACCGGACGTGGTTTACATTGTATAACCCGCGTAAATGTTGGTGGTGTGGCAGCAACCCGCATAACTACTTCGATTGGTAGTCAAACATCCATGAGTTTTACCGTACCGGATGGTGCTGTTACAGGCGCATTGACGCTAACTTCGCCGTTTGGTTCGGAAAGCGCGAGTGAACGATTTGTTGTTACCATTCCTGCACCGACAATAACAGGGTTTTCTCCCACTTCCGGCGCTCCCGGAACGGTCGTTACAATTACAGGAACAAATCTCACAGGGGCAACATCGGTGAACGTGGGCGGCGCTGCGGCAAACTATACGGTGAACCGCGATGGCACTGTTAGCGTAACTATTCCGGCAAATGCGCAAACAGGCGTTATCACTATTACCACGCCCGGCGGAACAGCAAATAGCGGGCGCACAACATTTACCGTTCTTCCACTGCCACCAACAATTACAAGTTTTACGCCGACAATTGCTTCACCTGGAAGAACCATTACGATCACAGGTACGAATCTCACGGGTGCAAGTTCTGTTACTATTGGTAACACTCCTGCCACCTCATTTACCGTGATTTCTCCAACGATGATAACATTTGTTGTTCCGGCGACCGGAAATGGGGTGATTACTGTTGTTACACCCGGTGGACGGGCAATAAGCGGAGGAGTGTTGATTGTAAATCCGGCTTCTGTGCGTGTTGCGGAAGAATACGGCATGAGAATCTTTCCACAGCCTACAACTGACTACATAACGCTTGAATACACGCTTCAGCAACCTGCGCCTGTGCAAATGGAAATTGTCAATAGTTTGGGAGTAAGTGTCTTAACATATCTGGAAACTCAGCAGGGAAGCGGTATTCACCGCGCAACGATTCAGACAAAGACACTTTCACAAGGAGTATATTTTGTGAGGATTTATATCGGTGGGAAGGTAGCAACAGTACCACTTCAGGTTATACGATAGGAACAACTATGATGATGTTGCGATGCTTTTTTTGTTCTGTTATGCTGGTTTGTGTCCTAAAAAACACAGGCAATCTTTCGGCTCAGACAGAGACAACTCGTACTAACTCTGATTCCACCACAAAGCCCGCCGTTACGCCCTTTCGCGTGAGCGGCGGCGTTACGCTCTCCGGTGATTTTTACACCGCAGACGGCATCGAAGCGCGTCGCCCCACGAGTAATCTCATGGCGATAGCCCGCATCAACATTGCGCTTTTCGAGCAGGTCAATCTTCCCTTTGAAGCGTTTATCGGCACGAATCAAAGCGGGTTTCGGCAGCCGTTTAACCAATTTGGTATTTCTCCGACATTTTTTAATTGGCTAACGCTCCACGCGGGCTGGTTTTCCATGCGGTTCAGCGATTTGACCTTTGGCGATATTCGTATGCTGGGCGGCGGCGTGGAACTGCGCCCGGGAAATTTTCGCCTTGCCGCGCTTTACGGAAGCACCAATCAAGCCGTTCCTTACGATGTCAGCACGGGCGGAGCGGCGGTTGCAGGGGCGTTTACGTCGTATTCGCGTCCTGTTGTCGGCGTAAAACTTGGCTATGGCGATGAAAATATCGCGTTTATCAACTTCCAAGCAATTCGTGTCAGCGACGATACGACATCGTTACAAACGCCCGCCAATGCTGATGTTTCGCGCCTTGCCAAACCACAGGAAAATACGGTGTTCTCAACGACCTTCGGTTTTGGAGCGTTTGACGGAAAACTCCGCTTCACGGCAGAAATAGCAGGCTCGGCATATTCCGCCGATACGCGCTCTCAAAGCCTCGCCGCGCTTACGACAACTTCAACATTCCAACTTCCTGCTATTCCTTCCGAAATTTTCACACCGCGCCTTTCCAGCCAACTCGACGCAGCCGCCAAAGCTACGCTCACGATTGCCCCAACGCAAGATTTTACCGTAGCTCTGGGTGGTCAGTATGTCGGACCGGGCTTTGTCAGTTTGGGCTATGCGCAACTGCAAAACGATGTGCTGGACGGCACGATTTCACCCTCACTCAGGCTTTTCAACGGCGGCTTATCGGTGCGCGGAACGCTGGGAATCCGCGTGAATAATCTCATTGCCAACCGCACCGCACCGCTTCAACGCTTGATTGCATCAGGCTCAATTTCGATTCAGCCTGTGCAGGCATTTGGTTTCGATGTGCAATACTCGAATTACGGCATCCGCTCCACCCCGCGTAATGACACGCTTCGCATAGAAAACGTCTCGCAATCGCTCACGCTTTCGCCGCGTCTGAATTTCGAGGCATTTGGCGGCATGAGCGGTATTTTCGGTTCGTATTCGCTGAATAATGTGGACGATGTGAACGTGATTACCCGCCAGACCAATACCAATCAAACGCAGACCGCAATGCTCTCGTGGACGCTGGGGCTGCCGTCGGGCTTGTCGCTGGCGACGACGGGTTTTTACTCCGATATTGCCCAAAGCATCGCCCGCACGAACATCCTGAACATCGGACAAACAGCCGCGTACAGCTTTTTCGATGGAGCGCTTTCCACCTCATTGACGCTTGGCTACGGGATAGTCGGTTCGGAATTAACCTCAGCAGGCATGACGACGACTTCTTCCGACGGGCAGATTACAGGGCAGGCAAGCGTTTCCTACGCTATTGGCGAAAGCGGAAAATTCGGCACACTTTCGCTGAATGTAAACAACAATAACTATGCTTTCGGCAATCCCGCTCGCGGGCGGAATTTCGGTGAGTGGACGGCACTGGTGCAGTATGCGATTGGATTTTGATTATTCTACCTTCTATCATTTCATTTTTTACGAGGCTCTGTTATGCGCCGCATATTGATTCTACGTTGCTTTGTAGCTTTCGTGCTGTTGTGTTCTCTGCAGATTGCACAAGCACAGGTTACGCTCATCCTCAACACCCCACCACAACTGCCTGAGCGGGTGAATGATTGGGAGCGCCTCAACGCGCTCTTTTCCGTAACTGTGACCAACACGGGCGGAACACCGCTTCAACGCTTGCGTATAGCGGCAACGGTGACGAACTTAGACAACAACGCCACGCTTTTCCGCACCAAAAACGACCTCACGCGACCATTTACCGCGCCGCCCAGAGTGCCGACCACACTCACCGCGCCGCAGATTCTTCCCGCGAACTCGTTTGAATACGATGCTTCGGTGCAAACGGCGCTTATTCGCACCAACACGCTTCCCGAAGGCGCATACAGACTGTGCGTGCGCGTGATAGACGAGCGCGGCGCGACTCTCGGATTTGAGCAGTGCCGCACCTTCAACGTCATCATTCCCGACCCGCCGAGCCTGATTTCTCCTGCAAATGGAGATTCTGTGCGCCGCGCTGCGCCGAGTGTGCCGGTATTGCCACAATTCCAGTGGACACCAGTTTTTGCGCGGTTTGGGCAGCAGAGTAAGTACAAACTCCGCGTTGTGCCTGTCTTTGAAGGACAGCAGCCGCGTCAAGCATTGGAAGGAAATCCCGTTTTGTTGGAAAAAATTGTCCAAACAAGTAGCTACCAATGGCTTCCCTCCGATGCGCAGTTCGGCAATTATCCCAATGCAAAGGGCTTCGCATGGCAGGTGCAGGCGGTGGAAGGGGAGATAACCACAGCAGCACGCGCTGTTGGGCGAAATGAGGGAAAAAGCGAGATTTTTACCTTTGGCACGCCACCGCCGACAAGCCAAGTGATGAGCAGTGATGCGCCTCCCATGAAAGGCTCGAAAATTAAGGTGGGTGAATTTACCATGACCTTAGGCGATTTTACCGTCAATCCAAATTTTACTATCACGGGAAAAGGAACAATCCAAATTGATTGGCTGAAAACTGCGGTAAATGTACAGTTTGACGGCATTACGGTTGAGAAAAAAGAAGTTACGAAAGGTGAAGTATTGTCCGTACAAACTGACGGCGTACCATCATTCAAAGACCAGCTCGGCAGCAAAATGAACCTGCCTAGTGTGCCTGAAGGTGCGAATCTCTCCTTTGGCACTAATTCAGACAATGGGAAAGGCATTTACGAAAAAGCAAAAGCCGCGATTAGTCAGATTGGAAAAGGCGCAATCACGCTGCCTCTGGGGTATGAATCCGCTACAAAAACGATGTTCGCGCTTTCGGCAATGAAGTTCACCAAAGACGATGCGCAAATGAATATGCTCACCCGCGTTCCGATGCCGAGTTTGGGTGCCGATGTCGCATTAACGCTTGGTGCGGGAGAAATTTCCTTTGCGCCGTCGGGTCCAAAACTTTCTTCCTTTGCGCTCTTTCTTGCGCAAGATTTCGCTGTGCCCTCCAGCTACAAACTCACGTTCCTTGCACCTTCGCAAGGTACAAAAGGAACATTGCTGAAAGTAAAAAATTGGAACGTGGACGAATTTGCTATCGGCGGGAAAATGGAATTTCCCACGACATGGTTCACAAAATCAAGCGACGGCGCGAGTACTGTTACAGGAACATTCTCCGGCAGCTCGAAAAGCCTCACAGCGTGGATAGTTTCGGCGAGTATTCCCGATGAGTGCAACATTGCGAAACTTACCGATTTCAAACTCAAAATTGACGACCTCAGTCTGGATATGTCCGACACAGACAATCCGTCGGGGCTTGTGCTACCGTCAGGCTATGGGAATGGTGTGCAATGGCGCGGCTTTGCAATCAAGAAAGCAACTATAACACTTCCACCGTATTTGAAAAAATTTGATTCCGATTCGCCGCTCACACTCGAACTCTCGAACTTTCTCATTGACGGCGGCGGCTTGACTGGTACGGCGCAAATCGCCAAAAAGCTAGATAATATCAACTTCGGCGGCTTCAAAGGAAGCATCGAAACCTTCAAAGTGGCGTTCGTAACGATGTCGCCGACAGAAGTGTCGCTCGGCGGCACACTTACGCTCCCTGTGGGCAATGCCACGATTGGCGTTGTGGGTACATACTCCGGAAAACAACAAGGATTTTCTATGGCGGCAAATCTTGATGCAAACACAACTTTTCAAATCGGCTCTGCGGCTGAATTTATGCTTTATGGTAAAAATGGTGGAAACCCCGCAAAAGCTGTTACCATTGCTTTCGATAAAGATAATGGCGCGACTGCAAGTTTAAGTGGGCAATTCACGCTCACAAGTGGCTTCGGTGCGAATGTACAGGGAACGGAGATGAGTTTCAAAGGTATTGCCTTTGAGGGCGTGAAGCTCAGTCCGCAAGGCGCGAAGGTGTTTACGCTGGGGCAATGGAGCTATGTGAATGGGGCGGGACAAACGAAATCCTTTGGAACAATCGGCAAAGATATTCCTACGCACCTCAGCGATGAAGCACTCGCCGATGCCGTTTCCGACGAGGTAGAACGCCTTTATGCAGGCGGCGAGCGACTTGATTTGGAGAGCGCACCAATGCTTGCACCGGAGGGCAGCAACGGCGGAGAGGGTTTTGGTGGGTTTCCGATTTCGATTGATACCCTTTATTCTTCTGAAGTAGAAAATAAAACGATCATCAATGTTGGACTAAAACTCAATTTGGATGGTGATGGCAGTAGTAGCGGGCTTTCCGGTACGACGACGTTGGCAATCAGTTTTAAGGCAAATAAAGGCGATAAAGGAAAGCCCATGAAGTTCGAGAATGCGGATATGGACGTAAAGGGAATTCGTGTCATAGGGAACATTGCGGGATGTGTGGATTTAGACGGCACCATTAAATTTTTCAGTGATGATGCTACTTATGGCAACGGCTTTTACGGCGCAATCACGGTAACATTGCTTGATGCGGTGAAAGGAGATATTGCCACACAATTCGGTCGCACGGAAAAATTAGGACGCTACTGGTTTGTGGATGCAAATCTTTTGCTGAAAAGTGGCGTAGCTATTGGCGCAACGGGCATGAGTTTCTACGGCTTCGGTGGTGGTGTGTGGAAAAATATGACCGTGAGTGGCTCTGGAGGCTTTTCAGGCAAGACACCCCAAACGATGGAAATTGGTGAGTCTTTTTCAGGGCTGAAATTTACACCAAGTTCTGGTAATGCACTCGGCATCAAGGCTTCGTGCGATATTGGTCTGACCGGAAATTCCACTACCTTTAACGGCTCGGTGGCACTTCTGGGTGAGTTTGAAGACGGTTCGCTTTCCACGCTCAGTTTGGCAACCAAAGCTTTTTTTATGACGGAAATTACTAAGCGTCCGGCGAATCCAGAAAAAGAGGCGATGGCATATGCAGACCTAACAATCAGTATGGATTTCCCGGCATCAAAATTTACTTGTTCGGGCAAGTATGCTATCAATGTTACTCCATCAAAAAAATTTCTAACAGCAAACGGTTCGCTTGACCTTCTTTTTTCACCCGAGGAATGGCATATTTTCTTGGGTACACCGCAAATTCCGAATAAAGTAACGTTGTTTCAGGTTGCGGAATCAGATTCGTACTTTATGTTGGGTGAAAATCTGCCAATTAATGCGGGTTTTCTTGCGAGTGCTGCAAAAGCGACCTCAAAACGGAATGAAACGCAAGCCACAGACGGGAGCGGTATTGCTTTTGGAATGAAGCAAGAACTCAAGATTCCATCCGACGGCAGCGAAGCTCGCTTTTTAATGTTTTATGCCAAGCTCACAGCAGGCTGGGGCTTTGAGATGATGATTACCAAGACACAAGCGCAGTGTCAGGGCATCGGCGTTCCGGGCATTAACGGCTGGTATGTGGATGGTCAAATTGCCGCGTGGATGTCGGGCGAGGCGGGAGTGTACATTGATACATGGTTTTATGAAGGAAAAGCTAAATTTATTGGTGTCAATGCTGAGGCAAATCTTCGCGCAAAATTCCCCAACCCTTCGTGGTTAAGCGGTACTGTAACCGTTGGGGGAGAGGTGTTAGATGGGTTACTGAGTTTGGAAACCTCATTTCCTTTTGAACTTGGTGAGCAGTGCAGGAATCTTACCAACTCTAATGATTTGCTGAAAGATTTTGAACCGATTGGGGAAATTCAGCCCTCAGACGGAAGTAAAGACGTAAGCACTTATGCTGTTCCAACAGTTGCATTTAATCAAAAAATGGAGTTTAATCCCAACAATTCCTCCACACAAAAAACTCCTTCTAACTTCGATATTCCCTTACCCGAAGGCGGTGTTGCACGGTTTCGTTTTATTACCCGCAGCAACGACATTGTTGTGGAAAAACGCGATGCAAACGGTGCATACTCGTCTGTGTATATAAAAAAGTTTAGCACAAGTTCCGACTTGAAAACCGCGTCAGTTCTGCCGGAAGACGAACTGGACTCGGAAACAGATTATCGTGTAACGGTAACGGTGAAAGCCGAGCAGTTTAATTTTTCAAGCCAAAACTGGAAGGAGGTTATTTTCAGCGACGGCAAAAAAGGCGTGTTTATCAAAACTTTGACTTTTACGACAGGCAAGGGTGTGGCGGCGATTCCATTCAAATCAATTGCATCAATGAATCCAATGCTTCTACAACGATTTTACTTGCAGAATGAAGATAAAACGGGACGCATCACCTTTACACAAGGCTTAAAATCTGCCTTTGCAGGCAAAGGGAACTATGTGGTTCGCATCAAAAATGCCGATACGTATGTTGGTGAAGAAATAACGCTCAATATTGTCAAAAATACAGAAAAAGCTGTGAAAGAAATCTCGTGGAAAATGCCAACATTGAAAAATTCTACTTTATACCTGATGGAGATTTGCTTTCAAGGCTCACCAACAAAACTTGGCGATATAAAAGCAAATACAGAGGCACAATCTCAATCCCTGAAAAAAAATGGCTATACGGTCGGAAGTATAACATCGCTTAAATCCACACTTGCCGGAAAAGGCGGCGTTATCACGAATGCGCCAAATGACAAAATACTTGGCAGCTATGCCTTTCGCACCAGCAAATTTAACACCTTTGCCGAAAAAATCAAGACTTTCCGTCCCCAGATTGGTGAAGGTAATGCAGGCAATGGCGTGAGCCTTGCAAAAAATCTTTGCCCGAACGGCTATTTCACAAGCAAGGTCGGGAATTTGCGCTATTTCACGCGCGTCGGGAACTGGCCTCCTGTCTCAAGCAGCTTACAGTTTCCGCTTTCAACCTATCCTTACGAAACGCCACCAGAAAGCCAGTTTTCGCAAGCAGACTGGGATAGTTACATAAGTGCGGCAAAAGATTTGGGCGACCTCCAACAAAAAGCCTCTCCTGGAAACACCATTTTGAATAATATCGCCGGAGTACTGTTCTCTTGCCGTGATGCGAAAAGCGATCCAATGGATATTTACAGCCTGCCCTATCGCCTCAGCATGATGAAGGCTCTTTCCTCCATGCCTGCGCCGCATCCACTGTCATTTGGAACGATAGCGAACGGGATTGATTTCAACGTCGAAGAGCCGTTTGACGACATTGAGGTAAAAAACGTGGATATTGGCTTTAGAATTGAAGTGCAATCACCGATTTCAGGCAGTGGTATCAAAAAGAAGTGGGACAACAGCAGTATTATCTACCTCAATCCCGCTCAACCCGTCAATCCCTTTGGTCAGCAAAAAGAAGCACCAAAAACTGCCAAAATACGAATCCAATCAAGTGGCTTAGATCAACCTTGGTTAGGAGACTATAGTGTGCAATGCTTCCGAGCAAGCTATTCCGAAAAGGCTGATTTGCCCTCTGTCAAATACCGTACCGTTATTGGTGAAACCACTTCTTTTGTTGGTATTACTACAAGCAAACTTTGTAAAGAACTTGATGCGTTGCTCAATGAACCAACATATTGGGATTTCAACGAATACGAATACACAACACCATTCTATCCGTTGGGCAAAAAGGAAGAACCGTCCAATGCAACGCTGCAAACGGCTTGGCTTTTTGCCTCCAAGTAACTTCTGAGCAATGCTCTTTGGTATTTCTCAACCTCTAATACGACAACTTTATTTTGACAATATTTATGCTCATAATTCCTGAACAAACCAGACTTTTTACCCTCTTAGCGGCGGTTGTTATGTTTTTTCATGCTGTTCCCATTCAACTTACGGCACAGCAACAACAACCGCTCAATATCGGCAAAATTGCTGGCACAGCCAGAAGTTCAACAGATTCTATTATTCTGCGTTGGGGAGTCTCGTCGGCTCTGGCATGGCGTATGGCAAATGACACAGGCTATGTAGTGGAGAGGCTTACACTGGATTCGCTCTTCAAACCCGTACCGAATTCTCTCATTAAACTTACTCCGCAGCCTATAAAACCTTGGTCTTTGGCGGAATGGAAATCTCGCGCTACTGCCCGCAAGCAGGAGAAAAACACGTATGCTGCCATAGCAACGCAAATGCTCTACGGCAAAATCCAAGCAAACACGCAAGGTTCAGCCAACAACGCAGCAGGAGGTATTAATCTCAACGCGGTTGATGCAGCAGCGACGGAATTTCAGACCCGCTTTGCATATTCGCTTGTAGCGGCAGATAATGATGCTTTTGCCGCAGAGGGGCTTGCACTCAGGCTTGTTGATACATCAGTCCGTGCGGGAGAAAGCTATACGTATCGTGTGTTTATTCCGCTCCGCGATAAGGCGTATGCGATAGATACTGCCTATATTTTCGCTCGTGCAGAGCCATTTCAAGCGGTGCAGGCAGATATTGCACTGGAAGCAAAAGCCGGAGACGGCTCTATCACGGTAAAATGGTCGCCAACAGGAACAAAGGGCTACGCAGGATTTTTCCTGTATCGCGCCGACAAAGCAAATCCGACGTTCAAACGCCTGAATACCGCACCACTACTGGGTAATTCCAATGATTCCACAAAAACATCACAGTTCACCGACACAACTATCACTAACTACAAACTCTACCGCTACCGCCTCACCGCCATCACCGCCTTCGCTGACGAAACACTCCCACTCGAAGTAGCCACCTTCGGGCGAGACCTTACGCCGCCACCGGCACCAACACTTGACAAACCCGAACAAACTGCACAAACAACTGTCAAACTCAAGTGGTCAATGCCGAAAACGCTACCCAAAGACCTTGCGGGATTTGTTGTGATGCGCTCTTCGCGGTCGTTGGAAGGATTCAAAGCACTGCCACGTGATGCTGAAGCAGAGGCACGTGCAGACACAAGCGGTACGGAATACGAAGGTAAGCGGCTTCCAGCAACAGCACGAGAATTTACCGACACCGACGCGGACGAAGAAGAGCCATACTACGCCGTTGTCGCGGTGGACACTGCCGGAAACCGTGCGCATTCTTTCGCCGGATACGTGATTATGCGCAATATGATTCCGATTGCCGCGCCGAAAGGTTTGGCAGCAACGATTGATTCACTTGGTGTGGTGCGGCTTCGGTGGAATTTGGGTGAGGAAAAAGCGATTGCCGGATACCGGGTTTTTCGGGCGAATAATCCAACCCAAGAATTTTCGCTGCTCACAGGCGATATGCTCCGCGATACCGTGTTTACGGACACAATTTCCCTGAACACATTGACAAAATCGGTTTTCTACCGCGTGGCAGCAGTCGATAAGCGGTATGTCGTTTCGCAGCCCTCTCGTATTTTAACGGTGAAACGTCCCGACATCGTGCCGCCCCTTGCACCCATGTTTACAAGCGTCATTGTGCGTGATACGGCTGTTTCGCTTGCGTGGCAGCCCAGCGCGAGCGATGATGTGTCGTATCAAGCCTTGTCGCGGCGTGTGGTCGGTGCTTCGTGGCAACTGGTGAAAATTATTCCGCCATTTGAACGCACCTACAACGATGCTTCCATTACGCAGCAAACCGAATATGAATATCGCATTATTGCCGTGGATAGTGCAGGCTTGCGTTCCGAGCCTTCGATGATTGTCAAAGCGCATACCTACGAACAAGGCTTAAAGCAGAGCATCACAAATTTGAAGGCGAAGTATGATTCCACGCAAAGCCGCATCGTGCTTGATTGGCAATATACCCCCAGCACAAAAAACAGCACGGGCAAAGAATGGTTCATCGTGTACCGCGCAAGCGATGGCGATGCTTTGGAGCAGTATGAATCGGTCAATATATCTACGATGACCTTTCAAGACCGCGTCAATCCTTCACAGAAACGCACGTATCGGTACGCAATCGCTGTTACCAATGGGCGAAGTACGTCACCACTCTCGCAAGAGGCACAAATGCGTGTTCCGTAAGTAGAAAGAGCGATGACGGTAGTGGTAGCAAACACGAATGATTGCCTTTGCCGATTCTCCCCAATTTTTCGTAAATTAACGCGAATCTTCGCAGAAATTCTTGTGAAAAAGGATTCTGCGAAGATTTTTTTTATTTCGTCATTGTTGATGATTCTTTCTTCAATCTATGCTTCGTTTTGGCTTTGTAACCTTCTTGTTTGCTTGTTTTTCCCTTGTTTTGTCTGCTCAAGTTGAACACGTCCCCGTAGCACATCCCGTCTATGATTTCCTCATGCACGCGGAAGCGCGTGGCGTGTTTACAAATTTTTCCTCAACGATGTTCCCGCTTCAGCGTAAAGAAATTACTGCGGCGTTAGCGGTGATGCGTCAAAAGGACACCTTACTCTCTGAAGCGGAGCGCAAAACGTTGGGGCTTTTCGAGCGGGAATTTCGCCTTGTGCCTGCGGAACGCGCAATCGTACTGCCTTCGCCGAGTGATTCCGCACAACTTTTTTTTAACCGCCTTTTGACCCAAGATGAAAAATTTCTGCTGAACTATTCTTCATCGCTCGTGAATGTCAGCGTTACGCCCTTGCTTTCTGCGGAAGTGCGCTGGGCGAATGGCGAGAATACACGCGCTTTACTCGGCACATATGGCGGACGTATTTTCGGTACGATTGACAGCGCCGTCGGTTTTTTTCTGCAAGGCACCAGCACAGGCGTATTGGCGGGTAGTTCAGCATATCTTCTGCAAGATGCGCAACTGTTCAAAAACCCGACATTTCGCCTTTACAATTCGCGCTTTATTAACTGGTCGGAATCACACGTGCGCTACGACAATCGCTGGTTTTATGCGGGCATTGGGCGAGAAACGCGGCTTATCGGTTCGGGGTATTTGATGCGAAGCATCATGTCGGACAATGCGACTGCCGCCGATGCCTTTATGCTGGGCGCACGATTTCCCGTGAACACTCCCGACGCAGAATCAGGCTTCGAGTACCGTTTTCAGCACTTTAGTTTGCTTGCCGAAGCGCTGGATGTAACCGGAGCAATCAACCCCCGTTCTGCCGGTGCGGGAACGATTGTTCCGGCGAAATTTATGGCGTTTCACCGTGCGGCATTTCGCAGCTCATGGGGCGAAGTCGGCGTGTGGGAATCCGTCGTGTACAGCAATCGCGGCATGGAACTTGCCTACATGACCCCTTTCACCTTTCTCAAAGGCGGCAGCGATAACCTCCGAGACCGCGACAACGCTGCTTTGGGGGTAGATTTGACCTTGCGCCCTTTGCCCGGAGTGCAGTTCAAAGGAAATTTTATGCTGGATGATGTGGAATTTGGGCGACTTGGCAGAGACAGCACGGGGCGATTTTGGTGGCAAAATAAAATCGCGTGGAATGCAGGCGTGATGCTGTCTCCGGCAGGACTTCCCTTCGATGCAACGGTGGAATACGCCCAAGTAACGCCCTACACCTACACGCATTTCGACCGTCAAAATGCGATGACACAAGACGGCATCCTCTTTACAGGCACGCTGCCTCCGAATAGTGATGAAATCAAGGCGCAAGTGCGCTGGTTCTTCGGAGGGCGCTATCCGCTTGCTCTCACGGCTGCATACAGGCGGCACGGACGCAACACCTTCGATGCACAGGGGAAATTGCTTGCAAATGTCGGTGGCGACGTGCTGTACAGCCTTCGCCGAGACCCACGCACGTTTCAATATACCGACGACCAAACCGTCATTTTTTTGGAAGGCGACCGCGAAGACCGCTTCACTCTAACCTTTTCGGGTGGTCTGGAAATTGTTCGCAATGTAAATTGCCAATTTTTTTATCGCTACACGCTCTTGCAAGCACAACAAGCACAAACGCCCTTCCAGCCTCATTCTGTAGGGGTTCTGTTGCGTTTTGAAGATTTTTAACCATAGAATTGCAAAAGTCATGCGTACAGTCATTATCACAGCCCTCATTCTTACAAGCCTTGCTGCTTGCAATAAAGCCGATGTTGCACAAACAAATGCCAAACAAAACGGCACGAAAGAGCAGTATTTCTGTCCCATGCACCCGCAAGTCCGCTCCGACAAACCGGGCGTGTGTTCGATTTGCCAAATGGATTTGGTACTGCCCGGGCATGAGCATGAAATGGACGCTGCGCACGATTCTTCCGCAGCACTGTTGCTCAATTTGGATTCGAGGAAACAAGTCTTGGCAGATGTTCGCACGGTGGAAGTCCGTAAAGAGCGCTTGGATGCTCGTATTCGTGCTTCCGGAACGCTTGTCCCGTCGGAATCGGCACAGCGAGTGATTTCGGCTCGTGTAAGTGGTCGTGTGGAGCGCCTGTTTGTGCGGCAGACGGGCGATAGGGTAAAAATCGGTCAGGCACTGTTTGAACTCTACAGTCCGGCACTTATTCAAGCGCAAAATGATTATCTGCTTGCGCTCAAAAGCGTTGCGCAGGCTGTCGTACAGGATGCACAGGCACAAGGGTTGCCGAACACGCATAATGCTTCGTCGCCGGAGAATCTCAAGAAATTTTCCGCCAAAGCGCGTGAACGCTTGCTACTCTTGGGTATGACCGAAGCACAAATCAACGCGATAAACACTTCCGGCGAAGCAATGACGCGGCTTACGGTCTATTCGCCATTTTCAGGAACAGTCGTGCAGAAAAACGTTATCGAAGGTGCAACGGTACAAGAAGGCGCATCACTCTTTGATTTGACGGATTTTTCAACCGTGTGGAATATCGCCGACATCTATGAGCAGGATGCACAGGCAATTCGCGTGGGAGACCGCGTGACAATGACGATTGCGGGGTATTCAGGCGAAACCTTTGCGGGGCGAATCGGGTTTATTTACCCGACGGTCAATGCAGAAACGCGCACGATAAAAGCCCGTATTGAAGTCCCGAACCCGCGTGGAATCTTACGCCCGGGAATGTTTACCGAAACAGAATTTTCACCCAATAGCGCCCAAGCGCTGACTGTGCCGGAAGAAAGTGTGCTGATAAGCGGGACACACGCAATCGTCTGGGTGAAAGAAGGCACGGAAAACGGAAAAGGAATTTTTCGCGCACAGGCAGTGCGCATCGGCACTCGCACCTCCGGCAAATACGCGATTCTGGCAGGATTACGCGAAGGCGAAGAAGTTGCTGCAAGCGGCGGATTTTTGCTGGATTCCGAGCGGCAGTTACGTGGCGGTAGTATCGCTGAAGTAGGTGCTACGCCTGTGGAAGTACCGCAAAGTCTTGTTAGCCAACTTAATACGCTGTTTAGTGAGTATGAAGCATTAAGCGAGGCACTCGTCCGAAGCAGTCACGATGCGACTTCTGAGGGCGCAGCGAAATTTGTATCACTGGTACAAAAAATCGGCATGACATCGCTGGGGACAAGTAACAACGAGGCTTGGAAAGGATTTCAAGCAAGTTTAGTCGGTGAAGCAAAAAGCGTGCAGGCAGCTTCGACGCTGGCAGCGCAGCGCAAAGCATACCAACGCTTATCGGACGCACTGTACAAAACACTTTCTGCATTCAAAGGCACAAAAAAAATCTACCGCGCCTACTGCCCAATGGCATTCGGTGACAGAGGCGCATACTGGCTGACTTCAGACAGGACAATTCGTAATCCGTATTTTGGGGAAGAAATGTTGCAATGCGGCGAAATTCGGGACTGAGGTGCGAAGAATTTTCTTCTTACTCGCTAAAATCCAAGTATTCACGCCAATAAAGGTACAACTCCCACGTTGCCCGAACATCGCGCATACAGTATTCCGCGATTTCCTTGATGCGTCCATTGGCATAAAATTCCGCGACATTGCCGCCATGAATCCCTTCGGCTTTGGGTGAAGTAATCCCAAAAGCACGAGCGTAAAAATCAAAGTTGAAGCGCCTCGCCGCACCGCTCGTGTTTGCGCCATAGGTGTTAAAGGTGAGTTCCTTCAAAAGGTCAATGTGTTTCTGTACTTTGTCCCACGATTTATTCATATCCACAATTTTTTTCGACGGGCGTACACGGCAAGCCGCCGAGCGGAGCATCAAAAACGGCGCATCGAACTCTTTCCCGTTAAAACTGACCAAATACGCATGGTCGAAATACTCCGTGAGCATTTTCCAAAACGACGTTAAAAGTGTGTGTTCATCAGATGCCTGAGCGAGTGTGCCGTCGGCTAATTCAACGCGCTGCTTTTTTCCTGTGGGAAGCGTTTCATCCAAAATCAGTGCGCCTTGTTTCACGCAAACAGCCTCTCCATCGGGCTTCCACTCCATAATCATAATGCCTATGCACACCACTTTCGCCGTCAAAGCGGAAAGCGCAAATTCACGGATTTTTTTCTCGCGGTCTTCGTCGGTCTGTGCGCTGCGGAGCAAGTATTCTTGCTGCGCTTCGTCGAAATACTCTAAGGGCAGCCCGACGGTTTCAATGTCGAAAATGAAGTAGTAAGGGAGTTTCATGGTGCTTGAAGTCAAGTATGTCAAGGAATGGCGAAAATGCGAAGAATGGGATGTTTAGGAAAGAACAACTCTGGAAGGCAAGGTTTCATGCGGTATCAAGCGCCCAATGGGTGTGCTGTATTCTTCCAAACCATGTCGGCGAAAAAGCTCCTGTACCGCTTGAACACTATCCGGGCGAACTGCCACAAGCAAACCACCGCTTGTTTGTGGGTCGCAGAAAATGGCGCGTTGTTCATCGGAAAGTGTGCAAAGATGCTGCCCGTAGCTGGCAAAATTGCGCTGAGTACCGCCCGGAACGGACTTTTGCACAATGTATTCACGCACATTCGGCAAGAGCGGTACGGCTTCTTCTTGAATTTCCGCCGCAAGACCGCTTCCCATGCACATTTCCAGCAAATGCCCCATAAAACCAAAGCCCGTTACGTCGGTCATTGCCGTAACGCCCTGCAATGCCCCCAAATGCGCACCAATGCTGTTTAGGCGCATCATTTGTGCGGCTGCTCTACCTTGGTCTTCGGGGCGAAGAATACTGCGCTTTTCGGCAGTCGTCAAAACGCCCACACCAAGCGCTTTGGTGAGAAACAGTACGTCTTCTGCTTGTGCGGTGTTGTTGCGTTTGATATTCGCAATCGGCACGAGACCGCTCACTGCCAAGCCAAAAATCGGTTCAGGGCTGTCAATGCTGTGTCCTCCCGCGAGAGGTATTCCCGCTTCAGCGCAGACGTGCCTTCCACCTGAGACAACGCGCCCTGCAATCTGCGGCGAGAGTTTATCCAGCGTCCAGCCCAAAATCGCAATCGCCATCGTTGGCGTGCCACCCATTGCATAAACATCGCTAATCGCATTTGCGCCCGCAATCCGCCCAAAATCAAACGGGTCATCCACAATCGGCATAAAAAAATCCGTCGTGCTGATGAGCGCTTGCCCATTGCCCAAATCGTACACCGCCGCATCGTCACGGGAATCATTGCCGACAAGCAGTTTCCCTGTGGTGAATTGTGCAGGTTCGGCTTCGTTGCTGTGCAAAATTTCGTCCAAAATTGCGGGAGAAATTTTACACCCGCAACCCGCACCATGACTGTATTGCGTGAGGCGAATCGGTTCTTGTGCTTGAGAAATGTCCATAGTTTTTCTTTCGTTACTTACGGCTGATTTTTGTACAAAAACGTGCGGTGAAGCGCCATAGAAGCCGAGCCGAACACGCCCACACCACCTTCAATACTACCCAAACGGTAGTTAAATCGCGGGTTCTGCCCCAAATTTGTCTGGCGAAACCAATTCGCCCAATTCACATCCGGCGCATAAATACGCAGTTCATGGACACCGTACCATTTGAACGCCGTCCAAATAATCGGTGTAAACACCACAGCACGAATACCGGAGCGCACAGGCTCACTGTAACGCGGCAAACTAGCTTCAAAAAAACGCACAATACGGCGATTTTTCTCGTCGGTCGGCGGTCGGAGATATTTCCCATACCCCAGCGTATCAAGACATTCCGTCGAAAAAATATAATCCGTAACGCCTGGCATCGGAGTCCACGAAATAGTAAGCGAATCCGGCGTAGGAAGCCGCGTTGTATCTTTCGGATACCAAAGTGTGTCTTTGGGAGCGCGTAACCACTGTATTTGTGCGGGAGTGGTTGTTGTGCCTCGCAGCGTCAGGCGCGTTTGACGGTCGAGTTTGAGGAAACTCGCCTCAAAGCGGTAGGTAGTGCTAGGTTTTATAGGCTCCGGCGAGGAATATGTAAATGTTACGGGGTTATATTGCAAAGGAATCAAGCGTGAACCTTCAATCAAGCGAACATCGGCATCGCGGACGGCGGATTTCTCCAAACTAAAGGCAGAGTCTATGTTCAGCGACCGCATCACGCGAATATCCTGCACAGGCTCACCAACGATGATGAGCGCTTGCACGGCATATTCTTCGATATAAGTGGTAATTTGCGGACTACCAAAAAAATCGCCAAAGCCCGATGCCTCGCAACCCGCAAGAATACTGCATACGGCGGCGATGCCCAAGAAGGCACGAATGGTGTGGTAAATCTTCATGATGTGGTGAGTGGTGAAGTTGTAGAATAATCAAATGAGAAACCCGCGTCATACCTTACTTCGCTTGGGCAATATCCTTCGTAACCTTGGTAGAATCAGTATTGTTCGGTTTTGTTGTTTTTTCGCGGTCGATTTTTTGTAATGCAAAATACCGTTCCATAATTTTTTGTGCAATCGGCGCGGCAATCGTACCGCCTGTTGCTCCGGCATTTTCAATCATCACGCACATCGCAATTTGCGGATTTTCGCGGGGTGCAAAGCAGATAAACCAAGCGTGGTCTTTGTTTTGCGAGTTTTGTGCCGTGCCTGTTTTTCCGCAGACCACAACACCGTCCACCGCCGCGCCGGAGGCAGTACCGCCGCGCCCTACCACTGCTTGCATACCGTCGTGAATAATATCGAAATACTCAGGTTTTATCGGCAGTTGATTAGACGCAAAGGCGAGTTCCTGCTCTGAGCCTTGCTGTTTATCAATAAGTGAACGGACGATGTGCGGCTGATTCCACAAACCACGATTTGCCAGCGTTGCGGCGTAACTCGCCATTTGAAGCGGCGTAACGCCTACTTCACCTTGACCGATACCCCAATTCACCAACACGCCTTCTGTCCAGCCGTTTTTTCCGTAGCGGCGATTCATATACTGCGCCGAGGGTAGCAATCCTGAGCCTTCGTCAATCACGTCGGCACTTGTTTTTGCACCAAAGCCGAACATTTTTCCGTATTGCTCAAAGCGCTTCACACCAAGTTTCAAGCCGAGTTGGTAGAAATACGAATTACACGAAACTTGAATCGCTCTGCGGACATTGATTGCGCCGTGTACGCCGCCGTGACACTTGAAGGATTTGTTACCCAAGGTAAACACACCGTTACACTGAAGCGTCGTGTTTTCATCAACGATGCCTTCTTGCAATCCCGCCAGCGCCATCAGCATTTTCCACGTTGAACCGGGTGGATAGGAAGTTTGTGTAGCGCGGTTGAACATCGGCGTTTCGGGGTCGTTGGCAATGGAATCGTAAATAACTTTCGGTGTGCGTCCGCTAAATTTGCGCAAATCATAATCCGGCTTACTCACAAGCGCAAGGATTTCCCCCGTTTTCGGCTCAATCACCACCGCCGCACCGCGTCTGTCAATGAGGGAGTCAATGAAGTCCTGCAAGCGAGCATCTATGCCGAGTTTGAGATTGAAGCCGTCTTCGGGATTAACGTCGTTTTTGCCGTTGTTAAAGCTGGAAACACGCTGTCCAAGCACGTTCACAGCCGCAAACTCAATGCCTTTGCGCCCACGCATGAAATTTTCGTATCCCGCTTCAATACCGGAATACCCGATAACATCGCCCGGGCGGTAGTAATCACCAAGTTGCGCGAGTTGCTGTTCGGCAATTTCTTTCGTGTAGCCGAAAAGATGGGGCGAATTGCCCTTAAAATCGTACACGCGCTTCGATTCCGAAAGCACCGCAATACCGGGCAGTTCATTCCGATTTTCCTCCACCGCCGCAACAATTCTTGCATCGGCATCACGGTAGATTTTGACGGGAATCGTTGGTGAGGTTTTGCGGTAGCGGTCAATTTTTGTGCGGAGTTCGTCCTCGTCTATGCCTAAAATTGTCGCCAAAAAAGGCAGCGTCCGCACATCAAATTCTGCCGGAGTAACCGTAATGGCTTGCGAGGGCGTATTATGGACAATCAGTGTGCCGTTGCGGTCATAGATACCGCCGCGTACAGGCTCTTTGACAATTTGCTTAATCGCCTGCAACTCAGATTTGGAGCGGTATTCCTCGCCTTCGATAATTTGTAGTTGCACCAAACGCCCGACATACAGCGCGGAAATGAATCCTATAACGCCGTAAAGAATCCGCCGCCGTTTGGGAGTGCCGAAATCGCTGTAACTTGAGAGTGTTTCCATAACGTTCTAAAATGAAGAAAAAACAGTCTGCAAAGTTACACAGTTCGCCGCTTCTATCCACAGAAATTTTGCTGAAAAGCGGATGCAATGGTACTTTTCACCAAATTGAAAAAGAAAGGCGCGAGAAAAAGCAGACATTTTGTATCTTTAGCGCATCCGCGCCGTAGAGCCGGAAAAGAACTGTTTCCACGTTTATCGCTGCTGTTATGCTGGATTACGCCGTCCATTTTATTCAAGGGCTGCCGCCGCTTGGTGTGCTGCTGTTTGTGTGCTTTATCACACTTCTGGAAAATGTTTTTCCGCCTTCGCCAAGCGACACAATTTTGGTCTTTTGCGGTACGCTCATTGGGCTTGGAACGGTAGGTTTTGCGCCGATGTTGGCAATGGCGACCCTTGGCAGCGTACTGGGATTTTTGATAATGTATTGGGTGGGGCAGCGCTACGGAACGCATATTATCGAATCAAAGCGCTTTGATTTTTTGCCTGTTGATAGTATTCACCGCGCTGAAGCGTGGTTTAGACACTACGGGTATTGGGTTATCATTGCGAATCGCTTTCTTTCCGGTACACGTGCCGTTATTTCGATGGTTGCAGGCATTTCGGAAATGAAACTCAGCACAACGACTATTTTATGCGCTCTGAGCGCGGGAGTCTGGAATGCCGCATTACTTGGTGCGGGAGCGGTCTTAGGGAAAAATTGGATTCAGATGGACGAGTATTTGCAACTTTACGGAAAAATCTTGCTTGTGGCATTAGCGGTGATTGCTGTAGGTATTTGGGGGTATCGCGTGTGGAAAAAATCATCCACAAACAACGCAGCCAAGCCGAAGGTGTAGCCTTAGACCAAATCTTCCCCGTCCTACTGCTTCGCGCCGTCTTCGGAGCGGCGGTAGAACGGGTTATCCGAAAAAATTCCAAGTCTTCTCACACCGTCAAAATTGCATCGTGGTCAATTACAACCGTATCGCGCAAAGGGTCAGGTAATACGCTTTCGCCCATGAGGTATTCATCCACCGAGCGAGCAATAGAGCGCCCTTCGGCAATAGCCCACACCACCAGCGACGCGCCCCGCGTACAGTCTCCTGCCGCGAAAATTCCCGGCTGCGACGTAAAGCCGCCCGTGCGCACTGCTACTTTGCCCGTTTTCGTGGTTTCCACCTCAAGTTGGCGTAAAAGCTGGTATTCGGGATAAGAAAATCCAACAGCAATGAGTACCAAATCCGCCGGAATAAGCACTTTGTCGCCTTTGATGAGGTGCGGTGCGGCGCGTTCTTCCGCACGGGCTTTGCGGTTGAGTCGTGCGGCTTCGATTGCCACAACATTCCCTTTTGCATCACCCACAAAACGCTGCGTTACCATCGTAAACATTCGTTCACAGCCCTCTTCATGCGATGTTGTTTCCATGAGAACAGCCGGAACGTGGGGCCACATTACGTTGATTTCTCCTGCTTCCGGCGGTCGAAGGTGAATATCGAACTGCGTTACCGACTTCGCGCCTTGACGATTTGCCGTGCCAATGCAGTCCGCTCCTGTGTCGCCGCCGCCAATCACGACAACATTCTTCCCCTCAGCCGTGATACGGTCTTCAGGGGAAATTGCCTCGCCACAATCCACGCGGTTTTGCTGTGTGAGATACTCCATCGCCGGCGAAATTCCCTCTAATTCCCGTCCTTCGAGTGGTACATCGCGCTCAACGCTGGAGCCGATTGCCAGCACAACCGCGTCAAACTCGCGTTGCAAGCGCCATGCGGGGAATTTTGTACCGACATCGGTGTTCGTTTGAAATTTTATTCCTTCTGCGCGAAGCTGCTCAATGCGGCGTTCCACCACGCTTTTCGCCAATTTGAAATTCGGAATGCCGTACAGCAAGAGACCACCCAAACGGTCGCTTTTCTCAAACACCGTTACCGAATGTCCAGCGCGATTAAGTTGCTGTGCGGCTGCCAGCCCTGCCGGACCGGAACCCACAATAGCCACACGCTTCCCCGTGCGGAAGGTCGGCGGCTCCGGCTGAATCCAGCCTTCAGCAAAGCCCCTATCCACAATCGCATTTTCGATAGATTTTATCGTAACAGCAGGCGCATTGATTGCCAGAACGCATGAAGACTCGCAGGGTGCAGGGCAGGTGCGCCCCGTAAATTCGGGGAAATTATTGGTAGCGTGAAGCTGGTCAATCGCCTCGCGCCAATCGTTTTTGTACACCAAATCGTTCCACGTTGGAATAAGATTCCCAAGCGGACAGCCCGATGTGCAGAAGGGCGTTCCGCAGTCCATACAGCGAGCGCCTTGCTCCTGTGCTTGCTGGACGGGCAGCGTGTATTCAAATTCGCCGAAGTGCTTCTTTCGTTCATCGGCGCTTTGTTTGGGAGCGGTCTTGCGCTCAAATTCGAGAAATCCTGTTGGTTTGCCCATGATGATTAGTTTGGTGCTTGGTTACTTGGTGCTTGGTTACTTGGTGCTTGGTTACTTGGTGCTTGGTGCTTGGTTTCGGGGAGTTTTGTATTTTTGTGAAATTGACAGCAAAAATTTCTTTTACCGTACATAATTTTTTAGATATGGCTACTTCATACTCAGGTTTTACGACCATTGAGAGCATTAAGAAACTAGGCTTGCAAGTGCAACGGAAGGGATTATTTCCCGAAATTCAGCCGATTGTGCCTGATGCAGCGCTTGTTTCCTTGCTCGGCAAAAATCGTCGTTTGCCGCTTGGGAACGAAAAAGTCAAATCAGAAATGCTTGTTGCTCCTATTCTCAGTGAAATGTGGAGTAGGAATGAAGCCGCTTGTACGCTCTTTTCCGGCTATATTCTGGATGTTGATGCAGAGCAAGGTTTAACGGGGCGTTGTGATTTTCTCTTTTCAGCAATCAATAGCGTCATTGTCGAAGCGCCAATTATTGCCATTGTCGAAGCAAAAAATGATAATGTTGATGAAGCCATTCCTCAGTGTGCCGCTCAATTACTTGCCTCGCAGATGTTTAATGAGCAAAATAGCCATCCAACATCTGTTCTCTACGGCGCAACGACAACCGGCTTTGAATGGCTTTTCATGAAACTCATTGGCTCAGTCATTACTGTTGATACCGATATTTACCAACTCCGCAATCTGCCTGAATTGATCGGCGTTTTGCAGTATGTCATCAACTATTACAAAGAACACTCCTTTACCCACTAGCGCCTCGCAACCATGATTACATCCTACTCCGGCTTTACTTCCGTTACAGAAACAGAGGAGATTCTGCACATTACCGTAAGACGCTCTCAACTGTTTCCAACACTGCCGCAGCTTGAGCCAAGTGTGCGTTTACAAGAAACGCTTGCGATAAACCGCCGTTTACCGCTTGGCAACGAAAAAGCAAAATCGGAAATGCTCGTTGCGCCTGTTTTGAGCGAGATTTGGCTGCGTAATGAAGCCCATTCTACGCTGTATTCAGGTTACACGTTGGATGTTGATAGAGAACAAGGTTTGACGGGGCGTTGCGGCTTTATTTTTTCCGCAGAAAACAACATCGTGGTCAAAGCACCGATTATTACTATCGTTGAGGCAAAAAACGATAATGTTGATGAAGCCGTGCCTCAGTGTGCCGCTCAACTCTATGCCGCACAGATTTTTAACGAGCGCAATGGGCGGAACGTGCCTATTCTTTACGGCGCAACAACAACCGGCTTAGAATGGCTCTTTGTGAAACTTATCGGTTCGGTCGTAACGGTTGATACGGATGTCTATCAACTCCGTGCACTACCTGAACTTCTCGGCGTTTTGCAGCATATCATCAATTATTACAAAGAACTTCCTCCGACAACAGATGCCTTGTAAGGCTCTTCAAATCTCATTCTTTTAGGGAGCAAGCGGCGGACGCTTCTTGTGAAACCCCGTCGCATCTTGAAATTTCTTTGCGACAGTAAGTACCGTGCCTTCGTCAAACAACCGCCCGCAAAACGTGATGCTGATTGGTCTGCCGTCCGTGCGTGTGCCATTGGGAACAACCACGCAGGGGTGTCCCGTCAAATTCGTCAGAAGCGTGTTGTTTCCTTCGGTTGTCGGGCAGATGTACACATCCACTGTTTTCATCAATGCTGCCATTTCTTCGATGACGAGGCTGCGAATGCGCTGCGCTTGGACGTACTCAACGGCAGGAATGAAGCGGGCTGCGCGGAATTGGTTGCCCCACGCGAATTTATGTTGCTGCACAAATGCACTGTCCTTTCCGCTCCGCGTGAGTTCATCGAAAGCGGCGGCGGCTTCCACGCTAATCAGGTAATCCAAACTTCCAACGGGATATTTTTTCGGTAATGTAATCGGAATAAGTTCCGCGCCGAGTTGTCGCAATGTCGTCAAAGCCGCACTGTCACTGGTGGTATAGCCTCTGTCATTTTCAAAAAGGTCTTTCACATAGCCGATACGCAACTTCGACAAATCCACTTTCGGCGAATAGGAAAACGCCGCCTCGTACACACTAGCATCCAAGCCGTCTTTGCCCTTAATCGCGTTGAACACAATCGCACAGTCTTCCACCGAGCGGCAAATCGGACCAACTTTATCAAACGTCCATGCAAGCGCCATAGCACCCGTGCGGCTTACACGCCCGAAGGTTGGACGCAAACCCGTTACACCGCAGCGCGTGGAAGGCGAAACAATAGAACCGTAGGTTTCCGTGCCGATAGCAAACGCGACCAATCCCGCAGCCGTCGCTGCCGCAGAACCCGCAGACGAGCCACTGGAGCCGTCTTTCAGATTCCAAGGACTGCGCGTCATGCCGCCGTACCAAACATCGCCCATCGCAAATTCTCCCAAGGAGAGCTTTGCAACCAGCACTGCACCTGCTTCGGAGAGTTTTTTCACAACAGTCGCATCTTCGTCCAAAACTTGGTCTTTGTAAAGAGCGCTTCCCCACGTGGTTTTGTAGGTTTTGGTGGAAAATAAATCTTTCAAACCGTAAGGAATACCGTGCAGCAATCCGCGATATTTCCCCTTCGCAATCTCCGCATCCGCTCTGCGAGCCTCTTCCAAAGCGCGTTCTTCGGTCAGCGTCACGGTGCAAAGAAGGCTATTGCCGTATTGTTTCAGGCGATTGAGATAGAGCGTTGTTAGCTCAAGCGACGTGATTTTACGGGCTTTGATGAGCGCGGCAAGCTCACCAATGCTGTAAAATGCGCGGTCTTCGCGGTTTTCGGGCAGAGCAGCGCTCACAGAACTTGTTTGAAAATTACCTTTTGTGGGCAGCACGAAACCCGGTGGAATCGGATTAAACACAAACGCAGGTGGGATGCTGTTTGGAAGCGTTGCTGTACGGACTTCAGTGTAAGCAGCGAGATTCGCATTTACTTCATCCAGTAAGGAATCACGCTGATTCTCGCTGAAGCGCAGCCCGATAATGCGCTCCGCTTCAGCAATCATCGTTCTCGTAATAGCACCTTGCTTTTCCTGAGCAATGCTTCCCAGCACAAAGCCTACTGCCACAAGCGTTATAGAAAGCATACCAATGTTGATGTTACGAGTAATCGTTTTCATTGGTTACTTCAAAGACCATGAATAATCGTTCGACATCCGTGTACGATGACAACCAACGCACAAGGCAGCCGCACTGTCACTTACAAAGCGGTTTGCGATATTGCCAGCAGCATTAAGTGTTATCCACTCCCAGCCAGTTGGATTGGTAGCAGCAAAGGCTCCACCACGCTTTACCATCATCGCACCGCTTACAATCACGCTATCACTGCGGCGGCGGAAGTATTTTACAAGGATTGTACCAACGGGATAGCGTCCGTTAGCGTCTTTGGCAATCGTTACAAAGTTGTTACGGGCATAGACAGTACGCGTAACAGAGGTATCTCTCGAACTGTGCGCCGTACCTAAAAACGAGCCGTCTGGACCTGCAGTGCCAACGTAAGGACCAGCAATCCGCGACCATTGGGCCGTGACACCAACCAAATTCGAGTCCCCGGCGATAAAGTCCGCAGGAACTTGTGGCGCAGGAGTGGGCTGCGTACAGGCATAGACAAGTACCACCATCGCAAAAACAACGCATATGCGGTAGAATAGAGTCTTCATAATATGACTTTCAAAAATGTGTGAAAAAGAATTGTAATGAGGGCATTTGTGGGGTTAGATGCCCGTTTGATTCTTCAAAAACTACGAAAAAAACATAACTCATTATGTCATCTAGCTAACATTTGATAGCCGCTCAAGAATAGTTCCGAGAACGTACGTTCCCCACAAACTACCTCAATACCATTTTTCTTGCATGAGGCGCAAAAGTTCAGCATTTTTCTTACCATTCCAGCCTTTATCACGCACCGTAAATACTTCGTGTTGCGTGAAATTGCGCTTGAGTTTTTTTGGTAAATTTTCATCCAACAAGATTTTCATCGTGCAAGGCGGTTAGCGATTGAAGAAGTTGCGAACTTGACTGAAGCACCGCCACTGCTTGCTCACGCGAAACAGTCGGAAAATCGTCTAAAAACTCATCCAATGAAATACTGTCTGCCAAATGGTCAAAAAGGCTTTCCACCGGAACGCGAGTACCGCGAAAAACGGGTGTTCCGCCGAGTATATCGGGGTCGGAGTGAATAACAGAAGCCATAGCGTTTGAAGGACAATGAGAAAAAATCACTATTCTCCATAAACTACGAAAAGTTCTCTTCCAGAGCAAGTTCCTTGCTGAGTTCTACAAGCATTGGAGCGGGTTGTGGGCGGGTGCGCTGCAAATACTTCCGATATTCATGCGGGAACACCAATGCAAAATCTTGAACCGATGTCGCCCAAGAATCCAAAATACGCCGTGCAATCGCGCTTCCTGTGTATTCCGCATGAAGCGAAATCAAGGCGTGGAGCGTGCTGCGCTGCTCTTCGTCCAGCACATTCACTACATCAACCATTTCGTGATTACACCGGAGAGCAAAGGTTTTATGCGGGTCGTAGATACACGCAAGACCGCCGCTCATTCCTGCGGCAAAGTTCCGCCCCGTTTTGCCAAGCACCACAACTGTTCCGCCCGTCATGTATTCGCAAGCGTGGTCGCCAACGCCTTCCACGACAACCGTTGCGCCTGAATTGCGCACCGAAAAGCGCTCCCCGACTTGTCCGCGAATGAACATCTGCCCTGAGGTTGCGCCGTACATAAGAGTATTTCCTGCAATCACGTTTTCCTCCGCCGCAAAGGTTGAGGTTTCATGCGGGACGATGATGATTTTTCCGCCGGACAAACCCTTGCCGACGTAATCATTCCCCTCGCCCTCAAGCCGCATCGTTACGCCACGCGGAATGAATGCACCGAAACTTTGCCCGGCAGTACCTTTGAAATGCGCTTGGATTGTATCTTCCGGCAAGCCTTGCTCCCCGAAGCGGCGTGAAATCTCACTTCCCAGCATCGTTCCGACGGTGCGGTGAACGTTTTTAATGGGCAGCGTGAACTCAGTCGGTGTGCCGTCCTGCAAGGTTTGATGCGCTTTTTTGAGTAGTTCGTGGTCGAGAGCCGTTTCCAAGCCGTGTTCTTGCGACGAGAGGCAGCGCAGTTGTACATTCGGCGCGGTGGATGTGTTCGTAAATGCGTTGAAGGGAGCGGGGTTGTAGAGAATTGGCGCTAAATCCAGCGTTGCAGCCTTGCCCGTGAGATCTGACGCGGGTTTGAGCAAGTCCGAGCGCCCAATCATTTCATCCATCGTGCGGAAGCCAAGTTCCGCCATGATTTCGCGCACTTCTTCGGCGATAAAACGGAAAAAATTGATGATATGTTCGGCTTTTCCCGTGAATTTTTCGCGCAGTTCGGGCTTTTGCGTCGCAATGCCGACGGGACACGTATTGAGATGGCATTTCCGCATGAGAATACAGCCCGAAACCACGAGTGGTGCGGTCGAGAAGCCAAATTCCTCCGCGCCCAGCAGTGCTGCGATTGCCACATCGCGCCCCGTTTTCATCTGCCCATCCACCTGCACCCGCACACGCCCGCGAAGGTCGTTCAGAACAAGTGTTTGCTGCGTTTCTGCCAAGCCCAATTCCCACGGGATACCCGCATGGCGCGTGGAACTTATCGGCGAAGCGCCCGTGCCGCCGTCGTAGCCGGAAATCAGAATCATATCCGCATGAGCCTTCGCAACGCCCGCCGCTACTACGCCCACGCCAACTTCGGACACAAGTTTCACCGAAATTGCAGCGCGAGCATTCGCATTTTTGAGGTCGAAAATAAGTTGAGCAAGGTCTTCAATTGAGTAAATATCGTGATGAGGAGGCGGTGAAATCAGCGTTACGCCCGGCACAGAATGGCGCACTCGCGCAATCGTCCCATCTACCTTGTGTCCCGGAAGCTGACCGCCTTCACCCGGCTTCGCGCCTTGTGCCACCTTGATTTGCAGTTCGTCGGCATTGACCAAATAATGCGACGTTACGCCGAAACGCCCCGACGCAACTTGTTTGATAGCCGAGCGGCGATTATCCACAAACCGTGCTGCATCTTCGCCGCCTTCGCCCGTGTTGCTTTTTCCGCCGATGGTGTTCATGGCGACAGCCAAGGTTTCATGAGCCTCAGCGCTGATGGAGCCAAACGACATCGCGCCTGTGGCAAAGCGTTTCATAATGGTTTCAACGGGTTCGACCTCTGAAAGCGGTATAGAATCTGCCTTCTTGAACTCCAACAATCCGCGCAGCATGGCATTTTTCTTTTGCTGCGTGTTCACAAGAGCGCTGTACCGCTTGAATTCCTCGTAATTACCTGTTTGTGTTGCCTTCTGAAGCGCATGAATGCTTGCGGGATTGTAGGCGTGAAATTCTCCGTCGCGCTGCCATTGGTACAAACCGGAGCGCGTGAGAGACGGCTTCTGCACACGTTTTGCGGGAAAAGCGGCTTTGTGAAAGCGCTCAATATCGCGGGTGATGTGGCGTAAATCAATGCCTTCCAAACGCGAAGGAGTACGGGGGAAGTAATTATCAATAAGCTGCGAACTCAAGCCCACAGCCTCGAAAATCTGCGCTCCTCTGTACGACATCAGCGTCGAAATGCCCATTTTACTCATGATTTTGAGCAAGCCCTTTCCGATTGCCTTGCGGTAATTTTCCGTCATCGCCTGTACGCTGCCCAGCGCCGTCAATTCCGCGCCATGCACGGTAGCAATGGCGTTTGCAGGCGCAAAGGAATGTTTGATTGTTCCCAAAGCGAGATACGGATTGATAGCACTCGCGCCGTAGCCGATGAGCAGCGCAAAGTGCATCACTTCACGCGGTTCGCCGGATTCAACAATCAAGCCGACTTGTGTGCGTTTGCCCGTTTTGATGAGGTGATGATGCACCGCCGAAACCGCCAGCAGCGCGGGAATAGGAGCCATTGTCTTATTTACGCCCCGGTCACTCAAAATCAGCAGCGCATGACCTTCTTCAATCACTGCCTCCGCCTGTTCACAAAGGCTTGTGAGCGCCTTCACTAAGCCCTCTGCGCCTTTGGCAATGGGGAAAAGTGTGGAAAGTGTTGCGGAACTCATACCCCGCGAAACACTAGCGTCCATGCCGTCTAGTGATTTAATTTTCGCTAATTCTTCATCGGTCAAAATCGGGGAATCCAATTCCAAATCGCAGCGAAGCGGGTCAAAATCTTCGTTCAGGAACTTCCCGCGCCGCCCCGTATAGACTTTGAGCGACATCACCGAGCGCTCACGAAGCGGGTCAATAGGCGGATTGGTAACTTGCGCGAAAAGCTGTTTGAAATAATTAGGTAGCAGCTGCGGCTTCTCGGACAAGACGGCAAGCGGCGTGTCAGTCCCCATAGACCCAATAGGCTCTTCGCCGTTTTGCGCCATTGGTTGCAAAATGACGCGCACATCTTCGTCAGAATAGCCGAATGCCTGTTGCTGTTCCAAAAGCGTCGTTTTGTCGGAAAGATTCGGCTGCAAGGCAAGTTCCGGTGAGGCTTCGGAGAGATTGTCAAGGCGAATAACGTGGGATTTCACATAGTCTGCGTAGGGCTGACGCGAGGCGATAGAGTGCTTAATTTCGTCATTTTCCAGAACACGACCTTCCGCGAGATCAGCAATCATCATGCTTCCGGGTTCAACGCGCCCTTTGCGAATAATCGTTTCCGGCGCAAAATCCAACACGCCTGTTTCCGAAGCCATCGCAACGATACCGTCCGACGTAACGAGGAATCGTGCGGGGCGCAAGCCGTTTCGGTCAAGCGCCGTACCGATGCGGAGTCCGTCGGTGAAGGAAATCGCGGCGGGACCGTCCCAAGGCTCGGAAAGAGTGCTGTGGTATTGATAGAAAGCGCGTAGTTCCTCACTCATATCGGCTTTTGCTTCCCATGCCTCCGGCACAAGCATCATCAGCGCGTGTGGCACAGAGCGCCCACTCAAGACTAAGAGTTCCAGAGCATTGTCCAAAATGGCGGAATCTGAGCCGCTTTCGGTGATAATGGGTTTGATTTTTTTGATGTCGTCGCCGAAAAGCGGTGATTCGAGCATTGCTTCTCTAGCCCGCATCCAATTCACATTCCCGCGCAGCGTGTTGATTTCGCCGTTGTGGGCAATATAGCGGAAGGGGTGTGACAGCGCCCACGAGGGGAACGTGTTGGTACTGAAACGTTGATGCACAAGCGCCAGAGCCGAGACGAAATCACGCGCTTTGAGGTCAATGTAGTACGAATCAATCTGTTCAGGCTGGAGCAAGCCTTTGTAGCAAATTGTCCGCGTAGAAAAGCTGACCATGTAGAAATAATGCCCCTGCTGAAGACCCAAGCGCACAATTTCTTTCGCCATCATCTGCCGCGCAACGTAGAGTTTGATTTCGAGTTGCTCTTGCGTAAGATGCGGCGCTGCCACAAACACCTGACGGATAGCAGGCTGTGAGGCTTTTGCAACGTCCCCCGCAACTTGGTCGTTGATGGGAGGATTACGCCAACCCAAGACGCGCAAACCTTCCGCCTCCAAGCGTCGTTGTATCAGGGTTTCGCAGCGTTTGCGTTCATCCGCCAAGGCAGGCAGAAAGACCATGCCCACGCCGTACTGTCCGGCTGCCGGCAGTTCAAACCCGCCGTCTAAGATATTTTGCGGTTCGCGGCAAACGCGGCGGAAAAAATCATGCGGAATCTGCGTTAAAATCCCCGCACCGTCGCCCGTATGCGGGTCGCAGCCGGTAGCACCGCGATGCTTGAGATTCTTCAAAATCTTCAAACCTTGCGTAACAATGTCGCGGCTCGGCTTGCCGCTCAGATTCGCTACAAAGCCCACACCACAAGCGTCGCGCTCAAATGCGGGGTCGTATAAGCCTTGTTTTGGAGGGAGAGTAGAAAAAGACATAACGTTTTGGGATTGCGGAAGATGAAGAACAGGGACTTTGGCGTACAAAATTTTCGCTCTTAGCGAAAAATTAAACAAATTAGCTTTAAGCGAAATTTCGCTTTAGATTGTAAGGTAAGGAATTTTTTCGCTAAAGTCAATGCTATTATTTCCACATATCCTTGTATGCCAACAAAAAAGGCTGAAACAGTCGCATAAAAGCAAGTTTTATGGGGTGTTTCAGCCTGCAATTCTTCGGAATGGCGTATTTACGCGAGTTCCTGCAATGCTTGTTCTGCTTGTTCTTTATTCGGTGGCTTGCCGTGCCACTCGTATTTGTCGTGCATGAAGGAAACACCTTTGCCCATGAAGGTCTTAGCGACGATGCAGGTGGGTTTACCTGTTTTTGCGGCGCGGTTTTTCTCGAAGAAATCAAGCCCTTTGTAGATGTCAGCAATGTTATGACCGTCAATTTCGATGGTCTCAAAACCAAAGGCAACGCATTTATCTACAATCGGATAGACGCTCATAATGTCTTTGACGCGCCCGTCAATTTGGCAATCGTTATTGTCAATAATCCAACAGAAATTGTCCAATTTCAAATGTGCCGCAGACATTGCTGCTTCCCACACCGAGCCTTCTTGGAGTTCACCGTCGCCCGTCAGCGCAAAAACTTTTTGGTCGGTTTTGTTTAGGTGCAAATCGCTAATTGCCATGCCGACGGCAATAGATATGCCGTGTCCAAGCGAACCCGTTGAAGTTTCTATGCCCGGAAGGTGCATATCCAAGCCCGGATGCCCCTGAAGCCGTGAGCCGAATTTGCGCAGCGTGAGCAGTTCGTCTTTGGGAAAAAATCCTGCATTGGCGAGCGTTGCGTATAAGCCCGGACACAAATGCCCTGCGCTCAAAACAAAGCGGTCTCGCCCAGACCACTGATAATTACTTGCGTCGTAGCGCATCACGCCACCAAAATACAGCACGGCAAAAATATCTGCCAAACCGAGCGGTCCGCCCGAATGTCCCGAACCCGCCGGAAGAAGACTGCGAATAATATCACGCCGAATTTCTTTGGCAATGTCCGCAAGTTGGCTGTATTCCGCTTCACTGCGTCGTTTGTTTTCAAAAGCCATAGTTGTATGAAGATTGACAAAAGGTTGAAGAAGGTTGGTATTCTTACATTTTCAGCACGTCAATATACCGTAAAATCTGGATTCTACAAAAAATCCTTCATCTGCTTGCGGCGCAGAAAGTCAACGATTTCCTTCACGTCCTGCCCGTGTCCGTTGCGGCAAATTACGAGTGCATCATCGGTTTCCACCACAATCAAATCATCCACATCCACGAGCGCAATGAGTTTTTTCGAGGCTTTGATGTAGGAATTACTCACGTTCACTGCAACAACTTCACCCTCAAACGCATTGTCTGAAGCGTCTTTCGGGGCAAGTTGATACATGGAATCCCACGAACTGAGGTCGCTCCAATCAAACGCACCTTCAATCACGTAGGAATTGCGCGTTTTTTCCATAATGCCGTAATCAATCGAAGTGGAGCGGAATTGGCGATAAACCATGCGTAACGTGTTGGTGTACGTGTCTTTGCCGAGATGTTTTTGGAGTAATCGCAAAATATGAACATGGTCTGGTAAAAATTCCTCATAATTTTTCCACAAAACCGATGCACGAGCGAAGAAAACACCGGTGTTCCACAAAAAATCACCCGAATTTAAGAAACGAATCGCTGTTTCTATATCGGGTTTTTCTGCAAATGTTAATACCTTGCGCATTGCCTGAAGAGGACTGACAAAACTTTCCACCACACGCGGCGTTTCGTCAAATGCCTGAATGTATCCCAAACCTGTTTCGGGGCGCGTCGGCTGAACACCAAGCGCAATCATCCCTTCGGTAATAGCAGCCGTTTCGGAGGCAAGTGACGCGGAGTAGAGAAAATCGCGGTTGTTGGAAATAAGGTGGTCGGAAGGGAAGACGGCAACGACAAATTCGTCATCGGTGCGGTGGTGCAGGTGAATGAGCGCCAGCCCGATTGCGGCGGCGGTATTGCGTCCAAACGGCTCAACAATGAGGTTTTCCGTTGGCAAAAGCGGTACTTGTTCGCGGGTGATTTCGACGAGGTTTTCGCCCGTAATCACGAAAATATCTTCCGCCGCAAACAAGAGCCGAAGCCGCTCAAATGTTTGCTGCAAGAGCGATGTGTTATCAAAAAGCGGTAGAAATTGTTTCGGGCGATTTTCACGGCTGAGGGGCCAAAGCCGCACACCACCGCCGCCCGCTAAAATAAGTGCAAACGTTTTCATGGAAATTGGAAAAACAATTACGAATTCACGTAAATACGCGGTACTCTGGCGGTTATGCCGGTGAGAATTTCGTAGGGAATTGTCCGCAACTGCTGCGCCCAATCATTCGCGTCAATACGAATTTCACCTTGTTCAGAGCCACTGGATTTTTGAGAACCAAGTATTTGAACAGTCTCACCAACTTGAAAATCAGCATCGCCAATGTCCACCATACACTGGTCCATACAAATCGTGCCGACGATAGGAAAATACTGCCCTCCAATCATTACTCGCGCTTTCCCCGTGAGATTTCGCCTGAGTCCGTCGGCGTAGCCAATCGGAATGGTCGCAATCGTTGTCTCGCGGGGTGTTGTGTAACGCCGCCCGTAGCTGACGGGTTCTCCGGCGCTGAGGCGGCGCAGCGAGATGATGCTGGTTTTGAGCGACATGACAGGTTTCACATCAAGCGGAGTAGTGAGTTCGCCCGAAGGGTTGTAACCGTACAAGGCAATTCCGGGGCGTAAAAGCGTGAATGCTGCTTCGGTGCTACTGTCTGCGACTGCGCCGCTATTGGCGGCATGAATAAAACGAAACGCAAACCCCGCATCACGCAAGGTTTGAACGGTTGTGCGGAAGCGCTCTACCTGCGTGTGAAAATAGTGTTTGTCCGCTTCGTCTGCCGTCGCAAAATGCGTACATACCCCGTGAATAGTGATATTCGGCAATGCACTCGCAACCCTCATAAATTCTAGTGCCTCGTGCGGTTGGATGCCGTCGCGGTGCATTCCTGTGTCAATCGTCAAATGGGCATGGAGGTTTCGCCCTGTGCGCGAGGCTTCGGCGGAAAAGGCTTGCATTGTGGTCATGGAAGCGGCGCAAAACTCCAAGTTCAAACGGCAGTATTCTTGCGCTCCGTGCGGGAAAGGCGGCGTAACAACGGCAATCGGCACTTCATACGGCACGCGACGGTCGGAGCGAAGCGGCTCTGCTTCGGCAGCAAAGGCTACACCCAGCATTTGTGCGCCTTCGCGGACAAGTACCTCCGCGCAAGGAACAATGCCGTGTCCGTAGGCATCGGCTTTGATAACGGGCATTGCGGGAGCATGGTTTCCCCGTGCAACAATAGCCCGAAAATTCGCTCGAAGGCGCTCTAAATCTATCTCGGCGACAGTAGTGCGTAAAGGATATTCTTGCGGATATTCGCGGGTGGTGTAATTCATGGAGCGTGAAATTCGGGGAGATATGGAAATGCAGAAAAAGAGCCTCATCGCTTCAAATCTAGGCGTTGAGGCTCTTTGCAAATGCTAAAACTTACACGCGCACGGTGGCTTCGCCGTCAATCACTACTTCGCCTCTCGCGTTTGTACCGGTAATTTTTAGCGTGACAATCGGCTTCCCTTCAGCAATGGCAGCAACTTCAACGCTTGCCGTTACTTCGTCGCCGATAAAGACAGGGCGCAAAAACTTGATGCTCTGCCCCATAGCAATCGTGCCTTCGCCGGGCAACTCCATACCAATTACGCCCGAAAAGAGGCTTGCAACCAAGGCTCCGTGAACAACGCGCTGTTTGAAAATGGTATTTTTCGCATATTCCGCGTCGAGGTGAATGGGGTTTTTGTCAAGAGAAATCTCTGCAAACTGCTTCACGTCTGCTTCGGTGAAGGCTTTGGTAACGCTGGCTTTGTCGCCGATTTTGACTTGTTTAGGCATGACTGAACACGAAAAGAAGTGAAAAAAAATAGATTGCAAAAAAGCAAGATTCGGAGCGCAAAATACAAACAAGTATCCTACTCGCAAGCGGATTTCCATAAAAAAGGTGACTGTTTTGGTCATAAATTTTTGACGCAGATTTTCATGATTCAACAGATATTCATGATTATTCGTATGTAAACAGCAATCGAAAGGCTATTCCGAAACTCCCTGAAAATCTGCGCAATCAGTTTAATCATGACAATCTGCGTCGAAGAGCTAAACAGTTACAAAAAAGGAAACAAATAACTGTTTTGCCTGAAAGCAAAGACAGAATTTGTTTCCTACAAAATGCTTATTGATTCAGCGAGGATTCATCAAGAAAGCGCGGAAGAATCATTCTTCCGTGCGTTATTCTTCCGAAGAGCCACCGCCGACCGTAATAACGCGGCGACCGTTGTAATAGCCGCAAGAAGGGCAAGCCGCGTGGGCGAGTTTCATTTCGCCGCAATTCGGGCATTCAACGAGTGTGGAAGCAACGGCTTTGTAGTGGGTGCGGCGCTTTGCGCTGCGTGATTTCGAGTGTCTGCGCTTGGGATTTGGCATGACCGTATCCTGAAAAAATCAATGAATAGTTAATTGGTTTCACGTATCAAATTTGATGGATTTGAGCGCTGCCCAGCGTGGGTCGGTTTCCGGCTCGCCGTCGGCATTGGTTTTCGCAGCATTTTCACTAAACTGCGGGAAAACCTGCTCAAAATCTTTATCGCGGTATTGCGGTGCGATGCGCCTCATTGGGAGGCTGATGGAAAGTTCTTGACGAACTTCATCGGTAATGTCAATGGTTGTGTCGTCCTCACGGATGTAAAAGGGCGGCTCAAGGTCAGTTTTATCGGCATTGAGGTTAGCAAGCATCGTGTTAGCGATGTATTCCAGCGAAAATGATGCTTGAATCGTTTCCTCAAATTCTTCACCGGAAACGTCGCAGAGCAGTTTGGCGGGCGCTTGGGCGCTAATGTCCATTAAATAGCGTTTCCCGTGTTTGCGCAGCGTCCCGGTAATCGAGACTGTTCCAAAAAATTCGGGTGCGACGTATTCCATTGCCGATACTTCTTCGGCAGCTTCGACAGGGTATTTCCCGTCAGTCAAACCTTTGATAGAGACTATCACCATAGCATATTACCACAGCAGTAGTGCGGAAACTTTCCGCAAAATCAAGACCAACAAAATTTTTTAGCGATAAAGACTTCAAATATATGTTTTTTGTCGGAGCTAAACAAAGAAAAAATCATTTTTGCTGTGCTGTTGCGCTACTTCGACGAAGGAAATATGCCACGTGAAATGCCCAAACGATGAACAATATCTGCATAGAAAGCCGCATCCAAACAAGCCAAAGCGGTATAAAAAAGGGTGGCGCGGGGTTTCCGGAAAATAACGCCGCATGGTCGGTCAAAACGTAGATGTGAACAGGCATATAGACTATCATTAAGCATCCCACAGACAACCACGCAATAAAGCGTGTGCTGCGCCGCCACAGGAGCGCAATAATGCTAAATTCGGCGATTCCGCTTGCCAGAACCGCCTCGTGTGGAAAGGGGAGATAGGTGGGGTAGTACGCCTCAAACACCTGCGGAAAGAGCAGATGTACGGCTCCGGCAGCAGAAAGCAGCATTGTCCAAAACAGGCGCGAATACGGCTCATACAGGCGGGAAAATGACGGTAAAATCATCTGTTTACGGTGGTTGTTTGTAAGGGAAATCCTGCACGGTAGGCATCCGGCGGCATCAAGCCGAAGGGAATCCACCAGAGCTATTACCTATCATAAGTGCTTGATTACGGAAAACTGAGGCGAAGATTAGCTAATCGCAGGCTATTTCCATGACCAAGTCGCGCGTAACCGCCTTGTTGAGCCGGACAACTTCTTTGACAATCCGAAGTGTCTTCACGTTGGCAAGAGCATTCTCAACAATGACTCGAACTCTTGCTAAAAAAGTATTCCACTGTCGCTCATGCTCAGGACGTTCTTTCTTGCGCGGTTTCTTGCATGGCAAAAGTAGCGTTGCCTCGCCAAGCGTTAAGCCTTGAAAGCCGCTATCAGCCAGAAGAATGGTGATTGCCGAAAGTAAAAACACCGCATTATCCGCCATTTTTTTATCATGAACAGAGCCGTCGGTGCTCTGTCCAAGGTAGAGAATACGCTTGTTTGGAGCGGCTATGATGAGATTTTTTTCGGTATGTGTTTTTTTTTACCGCTATAGACTTTCTGCTGTTGCTCGTCTTTCGCAGGACGCTCTCGTAAACGCTCGGTAGCATCAAGGACAGCATATTCATATGCTTCCAATATCTCTGGCAAATACTTTGCATCACGCTCCGGTGCCTGCCTCATTCGATAAAGCGCTCCGGCAAGAACAGGCAGCAAAACGTGAATCCATGTATTAGCGTGTGATTGCGGCATTGCAAAATCATGGGCTAGTTCTTGCTGAATCGGATTATTTTTGCAAAAACTTGCGGATGTGCTGTGCTTTTTGTAACGAGAACGAAATATGCGATTCATCTTCGGTCGGATTAGTGCTGATACTGACAGAAAGCGCATCGGAGCGCCCTTTTGTCAATGTTGCTGCTTGCTGCTGCGCTACGCCGTTAAACCCTGTAAGGGAACTTACGGATTTTTCGGCAAGCATCGAAGCAGATTTGAGAATACGGTAAATGCGTGTTTCGGCAGGCTAGAACGGCGTATTATCATTGAGAATGTAATCCGGTACAAGGGAATTGCCGACCTGTGTCAGCATCGGAGCTGTATGCGTCGGCATCCCTGCCGGAATCATTGGGGGAACGGTTGTTTGCAACAAAACAGGCGCACGCCAACTCAATTCTAAAGCAAGTACCGCCGAAACGCCGAGCCATCATTGACCATGTTGATAGCGATAATATAGAACGAATCGCCCCATCCGCGCTCCATCACCAGCATTTGGTGGTCTTGGAAGGGGAGCGCTGCCGTATTACCTCCTCACCACCATTGGCACCGTCTGTACCAGCCCATCCGCAAAAAGCCGCACCCAATACACGCCATTCGCCAACGCCTCCGCACGGACGGGAAAACGATGCTCCCCGCTTGGTAGCTGCTCATCGGCTATGGACAAAAGCACACGCCCCAAATTATCCACCAACGCAAGGCGCACACGCTTGGAAGACGCAAGCGAAAAGCGCACCTCTGCTTCATCGCTCACAGGGTTTGGTGCGAGGCTGAGGCTGTGTGCTGCTTCCTGCTCACGCACACCAACGGTGATACGGCTGGTTTGGAGGAGCGTGTCGAGTTGTTGGATGAAGTTGATGGTTGCTCCGTTAGATGGGAAAATTTCTTCACCAACAAAAGCAGCACCTACTCTATAAAATTCTTGAATCTGCTGTCCATTTTGACTATTAGAAATTGATGTTAAGCCATAACCTGTAGTGCCGTACCTAATCTGAAAAGTATAGGAACCGATTGTTACAAGAAATATCCACGAAACAGGATTACCATTAAGATCATACCCTACGGCACCTCTATTCAATCCAACAGTACACCCAATAGAGCAGTCGAAAAATGGGGTTTTCAAGTAAAACTTCTCATCTGCTTTGTAACTGGGGAGGTGTCTGAGCCGAACATATTCCGTATTCTCTTTCGGTACCCATTCATACAGTGCAGAATCATTCGCTCGCTCGAAACGGATTGTGTCAATTGGGGTAGTGGCAGTACGTGGTAAGCGATCTCTGAGATTTGCAGTCATCATCCAAGGGTCGCTATAGACTTTGGAGTAGATTTGCCCTTGAATGATTGTATCACCGATGACTTTCTCAAAAAAATATCCCGCAATGCGGCTTGTATTTTGATAGTAGTAATAGAAGATATTCCCTCTTCTGAGGTCTTTTAGTGGACGTTGGGCAAAAACTGTCGGGGCAGTTTCACTCAGCAGACAGACCAATAGAATCCAAGCAAGCAGGGAGCGCAGAATAGTACAACGACGATGTGCCATGATGAAACGCCTTAAAAAAAATGAGGATAGTTTTTCGTATGGTTGGCTGGTGTGCAAGGTAATTTTCTGAACAAGCCGTACTCAAGACACGCATGGGCAGTTGAGACGCGAAAATTCCTTGTGCTGAGGGAGAACCTTTTTTCAATATCAACAAACTTACGACAACATTTTCGGACAGACAAGGCATTTTTTACCGGAAGAGATGTTTTTCCGAAGAGAAGACAAACCCCAACATAAACACCGTTTTTGGCAGTCAAAACAAAAAAAACGGCTCAAAACTCTAGGTTTCAAGCCGTTTTGTGTGGAGATGGCGAGAATCGAACTCGCGTCCAAAGTGCGTAGAACGCTGATACTACGTGTGTAGTCGCTTTACGACATTCGCTTTCGTCTTCGCCAAACGACAGGCAGACAATTGCTAGAAGCAGTGAATCGAATGTGCAAGCCTGTTCCACACCAGCACATCGCTCTGTTTAAGTTTTACACCCGCTAGCTAACCCGAACAGATACACGTTAGGCGGATGCGTAATGGCGCTCTAAATTAAGCAGCCATTGCGTAGGAGTAAGTGTTGCCACTTAGAATTTGCCAGTTGAATTTACGTGCGCCACCGGCGAAGCACGACACGCATCATACGCTCTATCATCACCCTGTCGAAACCATTGCATCCCCGAAAAAAGGATAAAGGATAAGGGCAGAAAGATAAAGGCGAACGACCTTTCTCAGATTTAGTCTATACGGAATTTTCTGGTTAATTGTTGCAAATTCGCTGACAAGCTTTTCAGTGATTCTGCGGCATCGGCAACTTCGGTAATTTCTTTCGTGAATTGTGCTAATGTGTGCGTCATATCGTCCACATTGCGGCGTATTTCCTCGCTTGTCGCAGCTTGCTCTTCGCTCGCGGCGGCGACTTGGGTTGTGATGCTGGCAACCTTTTCCGTTTGGTCAATAATACTCCCCAAAGCAACACCGGCTTTTTCTGCAAGGCGCTTGCCTGCTTGTGTTTCGCGTGTGCCTTGCTTCATAATTTTCACCGTTTCGCCGATGTCTTCTTGAATTTGCTTGACCATCGTGGTAATCTGCTTTGTTGCTTTAGTTGTACTTTCGGCAAGTTGGCGCACTTCGTCGGCAACAATCGCAAAGCCTTTACCGTGTTCTCCCGCACGAGCCGCTTCAATAGCCGCGTTCAGCGCCAGAAGGTTTGTTTGATTGGCAATAGAGTTAATCACTTCGATAATATCGCCAATTTCAATGCTGCGCTCACCCAAACGCTGTACCGTATGCGCCGAAGCCTGCACAACAGCACTGATTTTGTTGATACCCTCAATCGTCTGCTCCACAATTTTTCCGCCTTCTTTGGCATTTTCACCGGATTCCGTCGCAATCGAAGCCACCAGCGTAATGTTCCGCGAAGTATCGTGAATCGTGTGCGCCATTTCGTTAATCGCTCCACGAACTTCCGTTACTTGCATATTTTGCTGCTGTGCAGCGCGGGACATATGCTCTACCGAACCGGAAATATCACGGCTTTCACGGGCAGCAGTATTCACCGATTCGCTCACTTGCTTTATCATCCCCGCGATATTTTCTGCGGCTTTGGTGAAGCCGTCGTACAAACGCCCAATATCGTCACTGCTTTTGGGGATAAGGTTAATGTTCAAATTCCCCGATGCAAAGCGTGTCATTTCTTGCAATAACTCTTCGACCGATGAAGCGAGATACTGCCGTTGTGATTCGGATTCCCGCACGGCAACTTCTACTTTTTTCTCAACACTTTCTTTCTCCACAAGCGTTGCCTCGTGCGCCGTGCGTAAATCCACAACCATTTCATCAATTCGCTTGTTAAGTTCTGCTTCACGCTTTTCTGCGCTTTTGATACGGATTCGGTACGCCTGATACACGCCCCCGACAACAAGCCCCAAGCAAATAAGCCCAAACCACCATGTTTGGTAAAAATACGGACGGAAATAGAAGGCTAGTTCAGCACCCGTATCATTCCAAATACCATCATTGTTACAGGCTTTGACTTTGAACGTGTAACTTCCGGGGGAGATATTGGTGTAAAATGCCGAACGGCGCGTTCCTGCCTCAACCCAATCTTTGTCAAATCCTTCCAGCATATACTTAAACCGTACTTTTCCCGGAAAAAGCAAGCTTAACCCTGTAAAATGGAATTCAAAATTTGTCTTTCCCGCAGGAATGGTGACCTCACCGTCGTGCGGAGTATAAATATCCTTGTCCACGATAAGTTCTTCCACAACGACGGGGGGGGCAAGGGTATTTTTCGGGATATTATTCGGGTCAATAATAGCAGCACCGGAAACAGTAGGGAACCAAAACTTTCCTTCGCTGTCTTTAATAGACGGGAATTGATTACCGCCATTACACTCCGAACTGCGCATTCCGTCAAGTTTCCCATAGAGTACGGCGGTAGTAATGTTAGGGGTTTGACCGTCTAAAAATTTGTTCAAATCTCCCTTGGAAACTTTGATGATACCTTTGTTACAGGTCATCCAAAGGTTATTATTGTCATCTTCCAAAATTGAATATTCCGTATCGTCCGGCATACCGTCTTTCGCTCTTGCGGCAGTAAATTTGCCGTCTTTGTAGCGACTAATCCCGCCGCCGTTTGTCCCAACCCACAATACGCCGTCTTTATCCTCGTGCATTGCCATCGCAACACTGCCGGACAATCCTTGGTCTGTGGTAAGTGCCGTAAATTTCCCATTATCGTAGATGGCTAAACCACCGCGTGTGGCTATCCATATTTTACCGTCTTTGCGCTGCATAATGCGGTAAATTGTACCGTGTGGCAGACCGTCTTTGGTTGTATAAGTCGTGTACACACCATTACGCAAGACTGTCAATCCGTCACGGTTACAACCAATCCACAGGGAGCCGTCAGGGTGTTGAAATGTTACACGAACAAAGTTACCGGCAATGCCGTCTTTTTGCGTTAATATCGTCAATTTACCATTGACAAGTTTTGCCAGCCCTTTTTCTTGCGTTCCAAAATACATCGTACCATCAGCACCTTCACCAATAGAACGAATGCTATTTGTCGGTAAGCCGTCTTTGTCATTATACACCCGAATAACACGACCGTTATGCACCTGATTAACACCACCACCATTAGTCGGAATCCAAATATCCCCTTTGCTATCACGAAACAGTCCCCAAAGCATGGGGAATGATAGTCCTTCCGGCACACCAAACGGCGTAAACTTCCCGTTTTTAAGACGATTCAAACCGCCGGCGCTCGTACCAATCCAAATGCTACCTTCACGGTCTTCATAGATATATTGAATTTCGTCACTACCCAAACCATCTTTGTCAGTTAATGTTTCCGCCCGACCACTCTTTATACGGCTCAGTCCGGCATTTGTCCCGACAAAGAAATTCCCACGCGAATCTTCATACACAAATAAAACAAAGCTGGAAAGCATTCCGGAGTTTTCTTTGTTGTAAAGTGTCGTAAATTGACCGTTCTCAAACTTTTGCGCGCCATCGTCCGTCGCAAGCCAAATTTCACCATTGCGCACATTGTAAAACACATCGCTGATACGTTCATGAACTAAACCATTCGTCTTCATATAACGACGGAATGTACCGTTATTCATAGTAAAAAAGCCTTGGTATGTCGCTATCAACAGCGTACCGTCTTTGCTTTCCTTAATGCGCGATACCATAAATCCGTCGGGTGCACCATTACCCGTTACTTTCTCAAATTTATCGCTTTGTGTGTTAAAACGAAATATACCGTTATTGGAACCAACCCATATAGTTCCTTTACTATCTTGGAAGATTGTGGAAACATCACCATCAATTCCTTGCTCTTTGCTATAATTTTTGAAAACACCTTTGGAATAAACGCTAATTCCACCAACGTATGTACCGACCCAAAGTTTCCCCTCCTTATCCTCACAAAGCGCATATACATTATTTTCCTTGATGCCTTCGGTATGCTGTTTGTCAAAAACCGTAAAGCGTACACCGTCAAACCGCACAACTCCTTCTTGAGAACCAAACCACAAATATCCGTCGCGTGTTTGGAGAATCGTCTGCACGGCGTTTTGGGGTAATCCTTGGTCTTCGCGCCAAACTTCGAGAATATACTGCGTAAGGCGTTTTTGCGGGTCAAGCCCCGTAGCGGTCTGCGCCGTAACGTGAGTGTGGGAGAGGCAAAACCAGCATAGCACGAACAACGATAAACAGACAGTACGCCCGAAGCGCGTTGGGAAATTAGCAGACGGCAATGTTTTGACCATAGTACATCCTTGATGCTGTGCAGAAGAGGTAAGGCTTGTGAGAGCAAGCAAGAAAATTAAGAAAATTTTACACAAAAAACTAATTCTTTACACTCCCGTTAGGGCTATCGCATGAACATCCACAAACCGCATAAAACCTTGCGATTGCAACAAGGGGTTGCAACCCAATGTCATCAACTTAAGATTAAATGATTGTTTTTGCGTTACTTGGATGCTTGAGGTGCGGATGTTTTCTCTTTCGATTCGATGTTGTGGAGGTACGATTGTTTCGGATGGGGACTTTATGCTTCAAGAGCGCCTTGCGCAGGTCGTCCATGATGTTCTGCATCTCTTTGGTATCTTCACAAATCACCAAGGCAATTAAGCGCAAGCGCAGTGAAGAGACAGCTTGCGTGATATTGATAGCGTACAAATGCTTGCGTTCTTTGGTAGCATTATATTCTTCAAGTTCCTCTCGGACATCGTAGAGTGCCAGAGCAAGGAAATTTGCCAGCAGCATCGCTGCGTAGAGGTCTTGCATGACTCCTTGGAATGAGGTTGAACTGAAATCTTCCAAATGAAGGACGCTTTTCACAACATCATACTGGGTTTCCAGCCCCCAACGCTCGTGATAGAGGGCGAGAAGTTCGTCAGGGGTAATATCCGGG
>JALONG010000072.1 GCA_025455065.1 Candidatus Kapaibacterium sp.
GTAGAGGGCATCAGCAATGACATTATACGCTCTCTTGTTAGTCCTGATTGGGTTATGGAGATTGTTAATGCACAATTATTAACTTAAATTGGTATAAGTTTCTATGCTGGTTGGTAGTTCCGTATCGTCTCTGATTTGCCGTGTAAATTTCCTTGGTCAACTCTCCAAAACTTTTCACTTTTTTTTGACTACTATGCGATTCTTTGCAACAAAGCACCGCTTGGGCTTGCTATATAGCGCCCTTCTGGTGAACTTACTTTTGTGTGCTGTTCCAACGGTGTGGGCATCTTCTCCAACATGGAAACGTTTCGGCGCGTTACAACAAGCCCGACACGCCTTTGCAGCCTATCCGATTTCTTCTTCTCGTGCGCTGGTTATTGGCGGATACACTGGCGCGGCAAGTGGCACGTTTTCCGGCTCACCAACGGCACGTTGTGAGATTATTGACGCTGATGCACGAACAATTACCGCCGGACCTTCGATGAATGTGCCTCGTGCAGAGTTTGCTTCGGTGCAGATGCCCGACGGCAGCATTGTTGTCGTAAGCGGCGTAAATGTTGCAGGCGGAGGCTTGACTAATACTGTGGAGGTCTATAACCCAAGTACGCAAACATGGCGTAATGTGGGTAGTGTCAATATTGCCCGTCGTCAGCACGTTGTTTGTGCGCTGAACGCTGATGAAATCTTAGTCGTAGGCGGACGATTAGCAAATTTGAACAGTATTGCCGCTTCAGAAATTGTGAATATTCGCACCGGAGTAAGCCGTCGTGTGGCGGATTTTCCCTATCCAATCAATTCCGGTGCTGCTGTGCAATCCTCTTCAGGAAAACCACTTTTTTTTGGTGGAAGAAGCGGTGGCGGGGACAGTTACCGAACAACGGCAATGTATGAGTACGACCAAGCCACAAACCAATGGCTTGTTTTCGGTAATATGACTGCTGCCGTGCAGTCCGTCGTAGCGTTCAAACATTCTTCTGGCAGATTTGTTCTTTCAGGCGGTACAGCGCGGGAAAGTTTTACGCCATTTCTGGGGAATCGCACGGTAAGTATTGAATCGGCAAATAGTGTGAGTGTTGTTGCCGCAATGCAAATTGACAGAGTATGGCACAGCGTTGCCGAATGGAATGCGGATTCAATCGTAACCATTGGTGGTTTGAATAACATGAATACTTCCACAAGTAGTGTAGATTGGATAAATCTGAGTAATGGTCAAAGCACCGCAGCCGCTTCATTACTTACGGAACATTCACACGGACAAGCCGTCAGTCTGCCCGGCAGAGATGCAAACGGACGTGTACAGCCTCGCATACTGATGATTTCCGGCTTTTCTGCTGGTTATCGGGAAAATTCTTCCATCGAAATCCTCGACCGCAGCGCCGACAGCAATTCCACCGCCGCAACCGCCCCACGAATCACTTCCATTGAGCCGTTGCAAGCAAGCATTGGCGCACGGATAACGCTTCGTGGGCGAAATTTTACGGGTGCAAGTCGCATTACCTTTGGTGGTGTTCCGGCAGCAAGTTTTATCGTGCAGTCCGATAGCGTCATTATTGCAACGCTTGGTCAAGGCGCATCGGGTGTTGTGCGGGTGACTACGCCTGTGGGTAGTATTCAGGCAGAGGGTTTTGTGTTTACATCGCCTCCGGTGATTGCCTCATTTAGCCCCGCCCGTGCGAATGTCGGAGGGCGCATTGTGATTGTCGGTTCAGGATTTATCGGTGCGCGAAGTGTGAGTATTGGCGGTGTAGCAGCAGAAATATTTAGCGTAGATTCTGATTCGCGGATTACTGCTGTTATTGCTGCCGGAGCAGTAAGCGGCGATGTGGTTGTCCGGGCAGACGGTGGAGAAGCGCGTCGTAGTGGCTTTTCATTGGATGTACCGCCTGTTATTACTGCCTTACGGGATACGATTGCGACCCTCGGCGACACGATTCGTATTCACGGGCAGCATTTCACAGGTGCAAGCGATGTGCGTTTCGGCACAACAACGGCATCGGTGCGGGCAATTTCTTTCCGTGTTGTATCGGATTCGTTGATTGTGGCGGTCTTGGGAAGCGGGATGTCGGGCGGTGTTGTGGTTACGACACTGGGCGGCACGGTGTTTTATCGTGGATTGCGGTATATTGAGCAGATGACCTCGCTGGGGCAGTTCGGGTATGGGATGTACCAGCCGGCGGTTGATTCTAAGGGTAACTTGTACATTTCCCAAGAAATGCGCGGTGTGTGGAAAATCGAACCAAGCGGCAAAGCAAGCATGGTCTTGGGTACACCGAACAGGCTCGCAGGCGGTATTGTTATTGACAGCAGTGATAATGTCTTTATTGTGGACAAAGAAACTAACGGCGTTGTCGGAACGCGGATTGTCAAACTCACACCCGCAGGCGTATTTACGGTCATCGCCGAAAGCCCTCTGTTCCAGAGTATTTACGGTTTGGTAATGGATAAAGACGGCAATATGTATGCCGTGAGTTATGCCAATCACGCTATCGTCAAAATTACGCAAGAAGGCGTTGTTAGTTATATTTACTCCGGTGAACCTTTAAATGAACCCGTAGGTTTGAACTTCGACAGCAACGGAGATTTGCTGATAACCAATTACAAAGGCGCTGCTATCGTACGGTATTCCTTTTGTAGCGGTCAGGCGGATGTGGTTTATGACGGCAGGGCAATCAACCTTCCCCATGGTATTTTGGTGGCGCAAAGCGGGAATATGTTTATTGCAGACCACTTCGGAAGCAAAATTTTGAAGATGACACCCGAAGGCACGTTTGAGGAGTTTATTGGTGCAAGCGCTCCTTTTCCTCGTAATATCTCGCTTCTCCGCCCGACGGGTCTGGCACTCACGAAAAACGGCACATTCTATGTCGTGGATTATCAAAACGGGCGCATTTTCAGCACTCCTTCGATTGACGAAAAGCCGATAGATCGCTCGAAAATGGGCAGTCCGCTAGAAATCAGATCCTTCGTCCCAACTACCGGCACCGTCGGTCAGCAAGTCAGTATTCGCGGGCTTGGCTTCTCGTGTGGGGTTTCGGGAGTATTTTTTGGTGGAGCGCCTGCTCGCTCTATCCGCATCGTTTCGGATTCATTGATTATCGCAACCGTTGGCACGGGTGCAACAGGCGAAGTCCGTGTTGCAACCGAAAGTTCTTTTGCCGCAATGATGCTTTTCACCTTCACAGGGACAACCTCCGGTACGGTTGTTACTCCACCAAACCGCGTCCCGCCTCGTATTCTGGGATTCGCACCTGCAACGGTAGCTGTGGGAGCGCGTATCACTATCACAGGCGTAGGGTTTCTTGGTGCGAGTTCCGTGCGTTTTGGCTCTTCGACGGCATCAGTAGCGGCTTCGTCGTTTACGGTATTATCGGACTCGGTGATTATTGCTGTTGTTGCAAACGGGACATTATCGGGAAGCGTTTTTGTTACCACACCCTTGGGAACAGCCCGACGCGAAGGCTTTCGTATTCCAGAAGCAATCCGTCAATTAGGACAATTCGGGTATGGGATGTATATTCCGGTGATTGATTCACGTGGTAACATCTATATCACCCAAGAACTTCGGGGTGTCTGGAAAATAAGCCCTGACGGCACATCACGTCTTGTCTATCGTTCTGCATTCCCAACAGGCGGTATTACCGTTGATAAGCAGGATAATGTCTATATGTGCGATGAAGGTGGTACGAGCATTGTCAAAATTTCACCGAGTGGCGTTGCGAGTCTTTTTTGTCGCAGCCCACTGTTCAAATCTGTTGCCGGATTAGAAATTGACAACGAGGGGAATATCTATGCTTCGGCATATGAAACAAATTCCATTCTGAAAATTACCCCTGATGGTAGGACGGTTACAACTGTCTTTCGTGGTGCGCCGCTTGATGGCTGTATAGATTTGAAGTTTGATGCGGAGGGAAATCTTATTGTCGCAAATTATGGCAATAACGCACTGGTGAAAATTACTCCCTGTGGAACGGCTTCTATCCTGTATCAAACACCTGCTGCCAACACATCGCCAATGCATTTCCCGCATGGTTTGACGATTGCTCGTAGCGGCAAAATTTTCGTTGCCGGATACAGAAGTGGTGCGGTTATTCAGTTACCGAGGAATGGTGGGACGCCTGTTCAATATGCAAGCTCAGCGCCAAGTGCCGTGCGCAATATCTCGCTGCTGGAGCCGCTCGGAGTTACAATTTCTCCCGAAGGCTGGATGGTCGTAGTGGATTACCGCAACGGTAACGTTTGGCGTGTGCCAGACACGGGTGAAGAGCCGCTCCCGCGCGAAGCAATTCTCACAACTCCCGCAATTACGTCTTTCACTCCCACAACAGGCACGGTCGGACAGACGCTTACCATTCGTGGGCAACGCTTTTCGTGCGGAGTTTCGCGCGTGAGTGTGGGAGGCATTCCTGTACGGGAATATACAGTTGTGGCAGATTCACTGATTATTGCGACACTTGGAACAGGCGCAACAGGCGCTGTGAGCATTACAACGCCTCTCGGCACTGCTTCGCGTGAACGGTTTGTATTCGCAACATCTTCTACAATGAACCCTGTCAGCACAACGCCGACGATGACCGTTACAACCCCTACCGTTACTGCACCGACGCTTACGCTTGTCCCGCCGTCCATTCTGACGTTCACCCCGACGCAAGGCACGGCAGGCACAATCATCAGCATCATTGGTCAAGGTTTTATCGGTGTTCACAGCGTGATGTTCGGTTCTGCGACGAATGCCACACCTGCCGCAACGTTCCTTGTGCGCTCGGATTCGCTCATCGTTGCGACGCTGGGAAGCGGCGCTTCGGGGAATGTTACGGTGATAAGTACGACAGGAATAGCAACACGACCGGGATTTGTGTTTATTCTTCCAACACCGCCAATTTCGACAACGCCGACAGTCGTCGTTGTGCCACCGCCTACTCCTGCGGACACAACAAGCATGACGCTGCCTCCGCCAAGCATTACCACATTCGCGCCTTCCTGCACGGCAGGAGGAAATCAACTCACCGTTGTCGGAACAGGCTTCACAGGCAGACCGGAAGTCCGCGTGGGGCGTTTGGCTTCGGCAAATGCTCCGGCGCAGTTGGTCTTGGCAAATGCGATTGTCGTTGTCTCGACAACGCAGATTTTAGTAACGCTTCCAAGCGGCTTGTCTCGCTTCACAGGCTTACCAAGCGGTTTGCGGGATTTTGGTGTGAGCGTCAGTACAACCACAGGCACGGCAACGCGCTCCGGCTTGCAATACGTCGAAACGCCGCCTACAATCAACGCTTTTTCGCCTTCGTCGGCAACGCAAGGCGACAGGCTTTTTATCGTTGGTCAGGGCTTTACGTGTGTGAGCGATGTTCGCGTCGGTGGCAGCACCGTTGCAAATTATCAGGTCGTTTCCGACACACTGATTGTGGCGACGCTTGGCGCTACAACTTCAGGCACGGTGCGGGTTACAACGCCTGCGGGTGTGGTGGAGCGCGGCGGATTTGTGTACGCCGTATTCCCACTTTCGCTCTTGCCTTCGATTACAAGTTTTGCGCCCACAGCTGCTCGCGTTGGGCAGACCGTAACAATCACAGGTTCAAACTTTAGCGGTGTTGCCTCTAATGGAGCGCCCTTTACAACAACATTCGTGAGTCTGGGCGGTGTTCCGCTTCCCTTCACAGTTGTTTCGCCAACGCAAATAACCGTGAGGATTCCGGCGGATTTTGCTCCTACAAACACCGATGTTCGCGTGATGACTCCGGGCGGAAGCGTCTCGGCGCAAGGATTTACGTTTATTCCTGAACCCGTCATTACCTCGTTTGGTCCGACTTCGGCAAGCACAGGCTCTGTGGTGCTGATTTCAGGACGGAATTTCACGGGAACAAACGCCGTGCAGTTCGGTAGCGTACGGGCGCAGTCGTTCACCGTGCTTTCCGATACGCTCATTAGCGCGGTTGTCGGCGACGGCGCAAGCGGCGATGTGCGCGTAACAACGCAAAACGGCACGGCAACACGCTCCGGCTTTACTTTTGTCATTCCGCCGCCGTTTATTACCTCCTTTACACCGACGCAATTTGTTGCTTCGACGACAATTACGATTACGGGACGCAACTTCGTTGGAAACGGCTACACAACGCAACTTGTGCTGATTGGCAATAATCCCTCAACAATTATTTCTGTCAATCCTACGACGCTCGTTGTTCGCGCTCCGTTGGCTATTCAATCAACCACCATCACCGTCATTACGCCCGGAGGCACAGCAAATGCTTGCTGTCTGACCGTTCCACAAACGATGATGCCGTCGTTGCCGCAACCGCCGCGTATTACGGGCTTTTCGCCTCCCTTGGCGAGTGTCGGAGCAGTGGTAACAATTCGCGGTGAACATTTCACCAATGCTAATGATGTGCGCTTTGGCGGTGTTACAGCAGCGTCCTTCCGCGTCGTTTCTCCGACCGAAATTCAGGCAACCGTTGGTGCTGGGGCGACAGGCGAAATCACCGTCCGCACATCGGTCGGAACGGCTGGGTTTGCAGGCTTCACGTTTATTACGCCGCCGCAGCCCATTATCACCGGCTTCTCTCCGGCAACAGGCGCGGCGGGCGATACGGTGCGGGTTCGCGGACAACATTTGCTCACAGTTTCTTCGTTTACGATTACCGGCGACCCGAATATTACAGTAAACGCCAACTTCACAACAAGCGGCGACACGCTTGTAACGGCGGTCTTGGGCGCGGGACAAAGTTTCTCGCTTGGCACAATCAACCTGCGCACACTTGGCGGAACGGCTCGTGCGACGGGCTTTACGTTTATTGCAGCGCCCGTCATCACGTCGTTTTCGCCGAGTATTGCAGGAAATGGCGATGCGGTGGTGATTAACGGGGCAGGCTTCGACAATGTGCAGTCAGTGGCGTTTGGTAACTCTCCGAATGTGGTGCAAGCGGCATCGTTTGTGGTTAATTCTCCAAGCCGCATCACTGCTCGCCTCAGCACAGGTGCAACGGGAAGCGTCGTCATCACAACACGCGGCGGTACTGCTTCGCGCGAAGGCTTCATTTTTGCTCCTGTGCCTGTGATTACGCGCTTTTCGCCGGATTCGGCTCGTGCAGGTGAAAGTGTGCGCATCGTGGGAAGCGGCTTCATTTCGCAGTCTGCGGTGAGTGTGGTAAATTTTGGCGGTGTTCGTGCTGCATCATGGACGGTCGTTTCTGACAGCGTTATTACCGCAATACCCGCACAAACAGGCGCTACGGGTGCTATCACGCTGACCACGCCCGGCGGAACGGCAACGCGCAACGGCTTTGTGTTCCTTGCGCCATTGCCAACGATTACGAGTTTCACGCCGCAACAAGCCAGCGTGGGCGATATTGTAACGATTATCGGCACGAATTTGAACGGTGCTACGTCGGTCAGCTTTGGCAGTCGCGCAGCCGCTTCATTCCTTGTTTCCTCGCCGACACAGATTGTTGCCCGCGTTGGTAACGGCACAAGCGGTACGATTACCGTTCAAACGCCCGGCGGACGTGCCACAGCGCCAAACTTCGTGTTTATCCCCGCTCCGCCTGCGATTACCTCCTTCAGTCCTGACAGCGCAGCCGCAGGTCAGACCATTACGCTGCGCGGACGCGATTTTTCGGGCGTTACGGCGGTGCGCTTCACCGCAAACGGTACGACGCACACAGCACAATCTTTTTCGGTTACGAATGATTCCACAATGACTGCCCGCGTTCCGGCACTTGGTACAAACCGCGTCAGTGCTAGTGTTTCGGTGCAATCTCCGAATGGTACAGGCTCTCGCGACGGCTTGCAATTTGTCCCTGCGCCGACGGTAAGCGGCTTCACGCCTACTTCTGCGACAGCAGGAACAACAGTTGTCATCACGGGAACAAACTTCACAGGCGCAACGGCGGTGCGCTTTGGCGGCACAAATGCTCGGTCGTTTGCGGTTAATTCCGTAACCGAGATACGGGCTGTGGTGGGCGCTGGTGCAAGCGGCGCTGTGAGCGTTGTGAGTTATGGCGGTACGGGCGCACGAGACGGGTTTGTTTTTGTTGAACCGCAAGTGGTGATTCCTGCGCCGACTATTATTTCGTTCACGCCGCAAGAAGCCGCGCAAAATGCGACGGTTACGATTACGGGAACAAACTTTAGCGGCAATGGTTTGTCCGGCATTACCAACGTCCTTTTTGGTGGTGTTCCGGCGCAATCCTACGCGATTCAGTCGCCGACAACGATTACGGCAGTGGTTGGTGCGGGTACAAGCGGCGCAATTACGGTAACAAGCGCCAGAGGCAATGCGACGGCAAGCGGCTTCCGCTTTATTCCTGCGCCGATTATCACAGATTTCACGCCAAAGTCGGCGGGACGCGGTGCGGTCATCAGCATTGTGGGACGGAATCTCGCCGGAGCAACATCGGTGAGCTTTGGCGGAACAGCCGTGCAGTTCACGGTTTCCGGTGATACGCTTATTCGGGCAACGGTGCAGATTGGTTCCACAGGCGCGGTGAGCGTTACCACACCCGGCGGGACGGCAACGGCTCAAGGATTTACCTTCCTTTCCGGGGTTTTTGCGGCAACTAATCCTGCGGCAGCTAATCCCAAAGATGGAGCAGTTCTCACATCGGTTGCCGCACAAAGCAGTATGCAAGCGGGGTTGCGGGTGTATCCGAATCCTGCCCAAGAGATGCTGACGATTGAAGCCGCTTCGGAATGTGCCTCGGTGCAGCCGCTTCGTTTCGTTGTCCGCAATAGCATTGGTGCGGTTGTGATGACGTTTGATGCTCAAAATCCGAATAGTGCGTTTCGCAAGGAAATCAACGTTGGTGCGCTTCCTGCGGGAGCGTATTCGGTGGAAATGCTTTGCGGCGCGGGAGAGCGCTTTGTTGCAAGGTTTGTGCGGTTTTAAGCGGTGAAGTTTTTTCGCAAAAAAAAAGAGCCTGATTGATACTCTCAATCAGGCTCTTGTGGTTTATTCTCGCAGGTGTCTCAATTTTTGCTTACGGTATCATTTCAGAACAAGTGCGGAGAATGGCAAAACTGGTTGCGTTTACCAGTGCTTTGGGGTGATATGCTTTAAGTCATTATTTATCAATCGTTGTAAAGCGTGTCCTTTGTGCCGATTCTCAAAATGATATTTTCCAAGAAGTGGCATAGGTATTGAGTAGTCGGGGCTTGTAATGGTGTTTTTTCTCTCTTTTTTTTCGAGGTGTGTTATGCGTTCTTGTTTCGTGGTGGTCTGCTTATTGGTGCTGTCTTTTGGTAAACAAATGCTTGTTGCTCAAGAATTGCACTGGGAGCCGTCATTCGTCCGTTTTGATTGCAGAATCAACCTTTTTGCAACGAGTGGTCAAACACTTTATGCGGGAGCAAGTGATAATCTTTATCGCTCTGATGATAGCGGCAAAACATGGCGTGGGCAACTTAATAATTTGGGATCTCCTTCGATAAATGCAATAACCGATTACAGCATCGGCGTTTTTGTAGTCGGCGCTTTTGTAAGTTCTAATGGTTTGTTCTGTAATGGAAATAACTGTTCGTCAATCCTTGTCAGTGCAAGGACTAACGCCGTTGCGGCTATTGGAAACATTCTGTTCATTGGTACAGGTACTTCGGGCGTATTACGTCGTACCAATTCAGGATGGTCACCCTATAATGTAGGTTTGACATCCAATATTAGCGTTCTTACCACAAGTGGTAGTATCCTGTATGCCGGAAGCCCTCTTGGAATGTACCGCACACTTGACAGTGGTTTGACTTGGAGCGCTATCAATCGTGGTTTGGCGGATACTCGTGTGCAGGCAATTGCAGCTAATTCATCGTTTGTTTTTGCAGCGACAGAGGGCGGTATTTTTCGTTCGCAAGATAGCGGAACTACGTGGATGGCAGTAAATACGGGCTTGACAGAACGTAATGTCAAAGCAGTCATCATCGGCGATGGAGCAGTTTTTCTTGCCACAAGCACAGGCACAGTTTTCCGTTCTACCGATAACGGCGTTAATTGGATCAGAGTACCGTTTAGCTTTCAAGGCTCTCCTGTACTGTCATTTGGGAAATTGCAGAATATGATATTTGCTGGAACGCGAGAGGCAGGAATATTTCGCTCTGCGGATAATGGTGTAACGTGGCAACAATTTGGCGACGGACTTACCCAGCGAAGTGTTTCCGGTGCGGTTTCTGTGGGTTCATTGCTTCTTCTCAGTCGTGGGAATGCCTTATATTCGCTGGAAAGTAATGGGAAAGAATGGAAGTTTTATGCGAATATGCCCGGCGAGGCAGATACGTTCATTGCATTGGGAAAAACGATGTACGCCTACCGACGTTTTGGAAATGGGATGTATCAGTCCGATAATCTGGGTAAAGTATGGGAGCGAAAAGATGGTTTTGTGAATGTTGTTTCTATGCAATCGAATCTCTTGTTTTCTTGGAGCGTAGGTGGGGTGCTTCGTAGCTCAGATACAGGTAAAACATTGCAAGTAATCAGTTACCACAATATTCCTAATGCAAGCCTATTTGCTGTTCCTAATTCACGGATACTTTTTGCACTGAGTCCCCGAGACAGCAATAGTAAACGTTCCGCAGACAACGGGTTTACATGGAGCAACTTCAATAGCGCACGATTTTCCCCATACTCATTTTTCCGCCAAGGCGCGGCAATCCTTGCTGCAACCCCTCGTGGTTTGCAGCGCTCCGACGATGATGGTGCAACATGGAGAGTAGTAGGGGATACGGTCGTGAGTCGGATACAGGTCGGAACAACGCTATATGCGGCTATAAGCGGTAGCGGAGGTTTTCTGCGTTCAAATGATAATGGTATGACGTGGGCGGTTGAAAGTTCGGGATTGCCCGGAGTATTTATTGATTGGTTTTATGCCAATAATGGAACAATAATTGCCTCGACAAGCCTAGGTCTTTTCCAAGCAATACTGCCCGCAACTATCACATCTGCCGCATCCGTAGTGTCGCGCTCATCGGTATCAAGCCACAGTAGTTTTATCTTCCGCCCCAACCCCGTCACCAATCAAACCACGCTTCAACTCGACCTTGCAAGTACGACACCTGTTACAATGCTGCTGTACAATACGCTTGGGCAGTGTGTCCTTTTGCGGGAATTGGGAACATTGCCCGAAGGCGCACACGACATCATGCAGGACATGAGCAATATCCCGCGAGGTGCATATACGCTGGTTGTGCAGGCAGGAAGCGAGCGTTTGGCGCGTCAGTTGAGAGTGATGCCGTAGGTTTGTACAATGTGTTCGGGAGAGCGCTTTGTAGCGCGGTTTGTGCGGTTTTAAGCGGTGATGTTTCTTTTGCAAAAAGAGCCTGATTGAGAGTATCAATCAGGCTCTTTCGTTTTGTTTACACTTTCGTTTATTTCTGCTTATACTCGTGCAAATCCCGCAAGAGCGCTGTAATCCTTGCGTCATTGACAGGAACAGCCGGAAACGTCGCATTTGCCTTGCTTTGTACGATTTTGGGGAAAGGATTTTTTCGGAACACGCCCGTAAACACGTCAATATGGTTGCCTTTGATTGCTCCGCCAATATCGCCCGCAAAGAAATACCCGTCGTGCAGGACTTTTTTGCCGGAAGGTAATTCCACCTCCGTTCCGCGAACACCCGGAATATACAGCACAGAGCCAATCGGGTACGTGTTCGTATCAACGGCAATCGTGCGAAACGGCACTAACATCAAGCCTTTTACGCCATCACCAAACTCACCCCGGGCGTAAGTGTAGCGTGTGCGCCCGATAGCTTCCGGCTTGATGAGTGGTCCTTTGAAAAACTTCGAGCAGTCCACCTGCAAATCTTTTCCGCGCCCTGCGTAATTGTAGGTGCGCAGATTTCCCGCCGAATCTTTCACCAAAATTGTTCCTTCCACGCCGCCATGACACCAATCGTAATCGCTCAAATTCACACCAAAACTTTTGCCGTCCATGTCCAACAGCGCATGACCATTGGCGTTGGTGGCTTCGGCATAATGCACGTAGTATTGCGTTGCCCAGAGCGAATTTGCCTGCTGCGTAGGCGTGGTGCTGTTCGGCGTGGTGCTGTATTCCGGCAATCCGAAGGCATATTCGCCAAGTGTGGAACGGTCAATTTGTAACGAAGTTTGCTGCGAAGAAGCGCATGAATACAGGGTTAGAGCAGTGCAAAGGGTGAAAAGGAGGGGAAGTTTTTGCATAGAGTTGCGCTTGTAAAATCTCGTAAAATGTTGTTCAAAAATGGTAATGAGCGAGGCTTCCCCGTCCTACCGCTTCTGAGCGGTAGAACGGGTTGCCCGGAACTATAAATCGAGAAACCCGTTCTACCATAGTACATAGCCCAAAAGAAGCGCCGTTGCTTTTGTTGCCCGGAACTACAAATCGGGAAACCCGTTCTACCGCCGCCCCGAAGACGGTGCGAAGCGTTAGGACGGGGAAGGCAGACAAAATATCAATGCCCGCCGCCAACTGCCGCATCGTGGTCAATGCCTTGTGCTTTCAAGACGCGCTGCGTTTGGAAGGTATAAAATACCAAATACGCAAAGCAAACGACTGTTACCCAATACGACGTGTGAATCGTGGTTTTATCAGCGATAAAGCCTTGAAGCGGGGGGATAATTGCGCCGCCCAAAATCATCATTATCAGGAATAGCGAGCCTTGCGAGGTATATTTTCCCAAACCCGCCACTGCCAGCGCAAAAATACAGGGCCACATAATCGAACAGCACAAACCGCCGCTAATAAACGCAAAGACCGCGATTTTTCCAGTGGTGAACAGTCCCACGAGCATGGCGAGAATTGCCAATGACGAGAAAATTAGCATCGTGCGGGCGGGTTTGTCTTGGCTGAGGAAAAAGCCGCAAATTTGAATCACAATGCACACCGCATACACGTACAAATCGCTGACATCATGCCCGTTTAGCACGTTTGCGCCCAGAATCACCGCAAAACCTACAAACGGCACAATGACCGTCAGCACGTGCTTCATCGTTTTCGACATTTCAAAGACCGCAATAGCGCCCGTCCAGCGCCCAATCATCAGGCTTCCCCAATAGAGCGAGATAAAATGCGCGATTTGCGATTCTTTGTAAGAGCCAAATTCCGGCAGTGCCAAAAGCGCACCTAAGTTGCTTTGAATCGTAACTTCCACGCCAACGTAGGTGAAAATTGCCGTCATGCCCAGCACGAGCTGCGGGTATTTGAGAGCGCTACCGCCTTTTTCGATGTGTTCGTCATTGGTGATTGTGGGCAAATTGGAAAACTGAAAAAACACCGCAACTGCCGTAAACAAGACCGCCAAGCCGACATACATTTTGACGACGGAGGCAATTTCTACCGTCACATTCTGGCTACTCAGCGCCCCGAAGAGGATAAAACTCACGACAATCGGTCCGACGGTCGTTCCGAAGGAATTGACACCGCCGCCAAAGTTAAGGCGATGCGAACCCGTTTCCGGCGCACCCAAAGCAACCGCAAAGGGCTGTGCGCAGGTTTGCTGAAGCGAGAATCCAAGCGCTATGGCGAAGAACGATGCCAAAATAAACGGATACGAACCCACGTTCACCGCAGCTATCATCAAAAGCGCACCCAAGGCGGACACCAGCAAACCATAGATTATACCACGCTTGTAGCCGATTTTGTTCAAAATGTCTATCCCCGAAAGCCGCTCAAATACATACAGCAAGAGCGAACCCATGAAATACGCGAAATAAAACGCAAAGTCAATGAGTTGTGATTGGAACTGCGTTAATTGAAAATGCGATTTGCAAAACGGGATAAATACGCCGTTGGAGGCGGCAAGAAATCCCCAAAAGAAAAAGACCGTGACGAGCGTAAGGAATTTCGGCATATCGGTCGAAGAGCCGCCGGAAGGTGTGTATGCTGTGGCTGTGGACATGATTTTTCCTGAACAGTGGATGGAAGAGTTTGATGCGATTATGAAGAAATTTCGTTTGCTGAACTTGACGAATTGTCATTGTTTGAATATCCTTTGGGACGATAGTGTTCTTTAGGATTCCACTTCTTTGCTTTATTGTCCAAAATGATTACTTTACGCCCGGAAAATTCTTCAACGGTTAATGAATGAAGATTATTATAGACAGTTTGTCTGCTTGTCTTTTTTGACCGCGCAAAATCAGTAATAGAAATATAGTATTTTTCACTCATTTGAGGCAAGAGACTAATGCTGAGCGCAATGAAAAGAGTAATTTAATGTTTGACAAGAGTGTAAAACATTTGTATTTTTGTTGAACGAAAAAAATTCAAATAAACCGAAAAGTATCCATGAACCAAGCTATTAACTCGCCATTTCGATATGCAGGCGGAAAATTTTATGCCCGACATCTTATTTTGGAGCATCTTGTTCCGCACAAGGTCTATGTTGAGCCATTTGCGGGTGGCGGTTCAATATTTTTTGCAAAAAATAAATCCGTTGAAAATTGGCTGAACGATGTAGATCCTGATTTAATCAATGTCTATCAAACTATTCGAGACAGACCCGATGAATTGGCTGAAGCGCTGCAATCCGAAGAAGCGACAAAAGAACGCCATTCATGGTATAAAAACGAATTCAATCCTCAAAACGATTTAGAACGCGCTGTACGTTGGTATTACCTAAACCGCACTTCGTATTCTGGCATTATGAATCCTCGAAATTGTTATTGGGGCTATGGCGACAAATACAGTATGCGTCCCGAAAATTGGGGGCGTAATATCGAAAGAACGTCCGCAAAATTACAGAATGTTCGCTTAACGTGTCTGGATTTTGAAGAGGTAATTACCTCTGTCGAAGCTAGTCTTTGCACATAAGTCTGGAGGGCGCGTCAATGCTTGCCTCTTCGGGGTGCAGTTTTGCCTTGTTTCATAGTAATCATTGCGAAACTGTCCCACGAGAATCGAAGATAATGCTTTTTTGTTTATTGACCCTCCCTATTTCAACGCAGACCAAGATAAATTCTACACATTTTCATTTTCTCACGATGATCATATTCGCTTAAATGCTGTGTTGCAGCGCCATCGTTATCGTATCAAATTCTTGCTGACCTACGATAACAGCCATGAAATTCGGGACTTATACTCTTGGGCTGCGGAAATACATGATAAAGAATGGAATTATACCATTAACCGCACCGATGATCAAAAACTGACACAATCCATAAAAAATGGAGAAGTAAAGGATGCGAAAACAGAAAAAAAAACGCGCTATAAAGGGAAAGAAATTTTTATTATGAATTACGCGACGAGCCAAGACAGCCTATTTCCCACGACTTTTTATCAAGCGCAAGAAGAGGTCTTCTGATTCTTCAATCGGAATCCAGCGCTGAAGCGGTCTGCCATTGCCATGTTGGAATTTAATAGTCGGATAGTTCGGGATAAAACCACAGTTCTTCGGATTTGCACATTTTCTTCGTGAGCATTGTACACCATTTGCTCTAGAGACCACTAATGATGAGGATTCTGCGACATACATTCTGAAAAAAGCAAAATCTTTCAACGGCTGTTTGGTATCGGTTAGAATGGACGTTAAAAATGCCTCTTCTCGGTTGCTTGGCTGCCAAATAAATGCACCTTCTTCGTTTGTTCTGTAAAATGCGTTGGCAAGGGAAGTAATAACCACATCAAAATCATCAGCCAAATATTGGTCGTTGTGTACGGATAAATCTGTTTCGCTCACCCCTTTTTTCGGAGCGAGTTCCCGCACCATTTCTGCGCCTAGTGTGCGACTGCGCATACATTTCACACGAATTTCACAAATGCCAGATGCCTTTACCCGAAATGTTTCTTTTCCTGCAAGTTTACACTCAATACTCAAAGATTTGCCCGTTGGCAAGTGCCGCAAAACAACGTCTTTGTCATGTGAGCCAAGTTGTGGATTGAGTACGGGTTTTTCTGCTTGCCAAATTTCATTGGGCAAGACACTATTGAGCATAAGCATTACGGAAAACTCAAATGCTTTTCCGCGAATCATCGGAATCACTTTGGGGTCGTTTAGAGTATCGGACAAATACTCCAAAGGAATATTCTATTCTTCGCAATACTGCTCAAGTTTACGTTGCCATGTCATAGATTGTTGGTAATGTTGGTGTAACCTTAAAAAAGTGTTTACCCCTTCCGAAACTGCACCGCTTTCCACTCGGCAAACAAGTGTTTAACGCGGTTGCGCTGATATTTGCCTGTCGTTGTAACGGGCAGGGAATCCGTAAAAACCACCACTTTCGGCGCTTTGCTGAACGGCATTTCAGCACGGCAATACGCCAAAATAGCTTCCTTGCTTGCTTCCGTAGCATTCCGCTCCGTAGTATTTTTCGGGAAGTCGGGAATAACAAGTGCGCCGACTTCTTCGCCATAAAAATCATTTTCAAACCCCACACAAATCGCCGCCTTTACCCCCGGCGCACGCGATAAAACCTCATCAATCTCCAATGGCGCAAGATTCACACCGCCGCGAATAATCAACTCTTTCAGCCGTCCGGTAATAAAAAAATACGGTCTGCCGCTTGCATCACGCTTGAAAAAGCCTTCATCGCCGCTCCGAAACCAGCCGAATGCAAAGGTTTTTTCGTTTGCTTCGGGGTTTTGGTAGTATTCTTTCATCACATTTGCTCCGCGAATGACGATTTCCCCGCGTTCCATTTCCTGAAGCGCATGACCGTTGTCGTCGTGGATTGCCATTTCATTCACGGGAAGCGGTACGCCAATGCTGGGAAAACCAAAGTCTTGCATCCAGCGTGTATGCTCGCTTGCGTCGAGGTCAATCGGCAAATAGCATGAATAACACGTCGTTTCCGAAAGCCCGTAACCATGCAAAATCCGCACATTGAACGTTTGCTCAAACTGCTCGGCAAGTGAGCAAGTAAGCGGTCCTGCGCCGCAAATCACGTAACGTAGACTTTTCGGAACGGTGATAGAATCTGTTTTCGCGGCTTCCAGCAAAAATGCCAAAAGCGTTGGAACAACCGACACAATCTGCACTCCTTCGCGCTCGACGCGCTGAAAAAAATGCTCTGTTTGAAATTTTCGATTGAGAACCGTCGAAGCACCTGCCAGCATCGGTGTTGTGTGGGTAACAATCGTGCCGTTCACGTGATGCACCGGAAGCACACACATCAGGCGTGAAGCGCTGTTCAGCCCGTGCCACTCTGCAATCGCTGCTGAATCCGCAAGGATATTGCGCTGCACCAGCACTACACCTTTCGGATTGCCCGTTGTACCGCTTGTATAGACGATAAAACACTCATCGTCTAAGCGGGAAACTGCGCTATCGGGAAGGTACGGCGTAAGATTGCTGCAACGCTCGTGAAATCCGCCTTGCGTGGTTGTGTCATCGAAAACCTGCACCACATCTATTCCCTCGGGGATGACGGCGTTCAAGCGTTGAACGTAATCCTCGCGGCAAAAAACTACTTTTGCCGCAGAGTTGGTGAGAATATACCGCAAGCGCTCATCGTCTTCACTCATGTTCAAAGGAACGACACACAAGTCTGCGAGCCATGCGGCGAAGTATTGCACAATCGTATCAGGATGATTGTGGGCGGCAGTCGCAATGCGGTCTCCACGCTTGAGTCCCAAAGAGCGCATAAATGCTGCTGCTTTACGCACATTGTCAATGAAGGCTTGGTATGTGTACTCTGTGCGATTATTCTGCTCATCGTAATACACCAAAAACGTTGCCGAAGCGCTTGTCTGCTCACGTTCTGCCAAAAGATGCGCAAGAGAGCGGTAGGCAAGCGGATATGATTCCGGCGGTATGCCGTGGGTGGTTTGGGCTGCGTGGATTTTTTCGGAGTATGACATTGGTTACTTGGTCATTGGTTAGCTTGGTCATTAGTCCGGGAGGGCTGTTAATTCTTGATTCGTAGATGTTTTCCCACAACTTTTGACCGAAACTCTAAAAACTAAATACATCATTCTTGATTTAAGAAGTTATTTTTAATCAAGTATTTATGCGGTATAATAAAAACAAAGTAGCTTAAATACTTGCTTTTTAATAATTACTTATTTTGAGAACAATGTACTAAAAGCTAAAAGCTAAAAACTAAAAAAAATGTAGCCTATTGCATGAACAGACTACACCATATATTTACCTCTACCCTTGATTTTATGAGCTTGGTAGCGGGGGCAGCGATTGAACTTTCTTACGGAGTGCTGCCAAAATTTGATTAGAACGCTCGATTTGATGCGGTGTTCGGAGTTGTCTGTTCGTAATGCGCTCAAAAGCAATTTGCGAACAGATAAGCGCAAGCAAGTATTCTTCGGCGGAGTTGTGGTTGCGGAAGGGTAATTCAATGTATTCCGGCGGGATTGTACCTGCTTTTGCCTCTTGTTCCAATTCCTCCCGAATTTTGATGTGTTCATACCGCATTGACCGTGCAAAAGCATAACAAATAATACCAAAAGCAACGGCAACCAGCACAAAACCTCCGATATTCACACCGTAGGAAGTGGAACTGATAAAATAGTTCCAGCCAATGTGCAACAGAATTGCGGGAATAATACCAAGCGCCATTTTTGCCGGAATATCGCCGTATTTCCAGCGTCCGTAACCCAGAAATGCTGCAAAAACGGACGACGAAAGTGCGTGCATTGTGGCGGAGAAAAATGTTCGGTAAATGACTAATTGCCACCAACCGTCATCGGCAGCAGCATATTGAATGAAATAGACAAGATTTTCCGCCATGGCAAAACCAAACCCAACCGTAGAGCCATAGACAATACCGTCCGTCAGGTTGTTAAATTCTCGGACACTTGTGCTAATAGCGAAAACAGAGCCTTTCAACAGCTCTTCAATAATCGGACCAAGCAACGCCACAGAAAGCAGCACCATTGCTTGCTTATCGGCAGGAGCATTGGAAATGGACAGTCCCGAAACACCGAGCCAACTTTGCACTTGACCGTTCAGCAATGCCGCGCCGCTCACGGCAATGAGCGCTCCCCACAGAAAGTGGAACGTCATCAGCCACAACGGTTCGGGGTCGTATTTGTCCAGTCGGCGCACGACATAGATAAATATCAACATCGGTAAAATGGCGAACGGAAAGGCTAGTAGAATCTTAAACCCCATACCACACCACCTGAAAATGAAAGGTATAACTTTTGGGAATTGCGAGGAAATGCCGCGTCTGCGGAGCGTTTTGTCCAGCACATTTGCAGCACGATGAAAATACAATAATCCTGAGAGACGAGCAATAAAAAAACCGTCAGACAACATTCGCTGCTTTGAGCGCTGTGTCATACGGTTCTTTTGTTGTGTTGCAATCGGTCAGACATTCGTCAATTTGAACGCGGATGACGCGGATTCGTCAGATGAAGACGGATTCGGCGATTGGATCAGTGTTGAGCAGAATGTTTTTCTTTCTCTTGAGACCCGCGTCAATCCTTATCATCCGGGCTTCATCCGCATTCAATATTCTTTGTTCAACATTTTTTTTGGTTTGAGTGAAGAGTGCTTATTTTACCTGCGTTTTCACTTCCACTTGCACGAAGCGGTTGTACACACGTCCTTCAGGCAGGGAATTGTTGTGGAAGGTCGCAACGCCGCCGCCTGCAACAATCATATCCGGCAAATTCATTTGATTGGCAACGTTTTGTGCCTGCTGCTCGGTGAGTGCCGCCGCATTGCCTGTGGAAAGCCGTGCATCCACATAGCCCGTGATTGCTACTTTGGAGCCGGGTTTTACGCCTTTGCGCATGATGCTGACAAGTTGGCGCTGCACACTCGCATCGGCGCTTGAATAGGCGCTTGAGCCTTGCATTGACGAATAAATGTGGTAAATATCGGTGCGAGCGGATTTCGATTTTGCGACTGACAAAATCTCTACGGGAATTGCCGTGTAGGGTGAACGAGCGGATTTACTGTTGCGGTCGGTTGCTTCGATGCGGAGCGCGATTTCTTGCGCGTTTTGGGGCAAACTGTCCAAAGGAGCGCTTGCTAAATTCCACTCAAACGTTTGCGGATACGTGTCGCCGCCGCGAATGGTTTTGAGCGGCACATCGTCTTGCGTGGCTTCAAGTTTCCACGCTTGCAGCCCCGCAGGAGCATCAATATCAAATCGCGCCTTGATGACAGGTGGCGTAACGACTTTACCGCGATAATCAAACCGCAATTCGTCCAATATCTCCGGTGTATCGCTGGTTATCTCCACGCGGCGATTTTCCTCCATTTCGTGCGTGTCTTCGCGGTTTGTTTGGAAGGTTGTCCGCGAAAGCACCGAAATACGGCTCGCCGTAATGCCCCAAACACCTGTCAAATACTGCTTCACAGCCTCTGCACGGGCAAGAGCAATCGTCTTGTTGTTTTTCTCCACAACGGCATCGGACATTCCGGCAAGCGTTAGTTTCGCCTTCGGCTTTGTGGTCATGCGCTGTCCGATGATGTTGAGCAAGTGATAATACGTGTCAATATCGTTCAAAAGCGCGAGACTTTCAGTTTTGAACCGTGTGCGTTCCGGTGCAGTAATCATGCGGTATCTGGTGGGAATACTCGTACCGTTTTCATCAAAGAAGACCGAACCCAATATCGGGCGCGATTTCGTTGCAATAATTTCTTCGATGCGAATAGTCGGATTCGGCACTTGCGCACCGTCCCCGCTTACGCCGACAACGGAATACAATTTCACCGCCGGAGGCTGATTGCTTGTGGGGCGCGAGGTATTGTTTTGCGCAACGGTTTCTTGTCGTGTGGTTTGCTGCTGCTCTTGTTGAGGCGGCGCTACGGGCAATTCCACATTGGTCGGATTCGGCGAGAATCGTAAGGAAATACCTGCACGGATAGAATTCATGCGCCATGTACGCGATGCGTCATTGAGCAAACTAAAAAGCGGAACGGTCGGCAGTTGGAATTGATAGAACACTTCCGGTGCAAGCATGACCGTACCTTGCTCGTTGAGCGGGATTTCATAACTCAAGCCGCCCGTGAGCCAAAGCGGAACAGTGCGGAAGTTTGGAATGTCTTGGTTGAACTCGGCGCGGCGATCGACAGGGTTGAGAGTGATTGGGTCTATGAATGTAAGATTTTGGTCGTTGGGAAGAACACGCTCATACTGATAAACACGGCGTTGGAGTGCATATCCGGCTGTTCCGCCGACATAAAGCGATAAATATCGCAAAGGACGTAGCCAGAGAAGCAAGCTGCCATCAAGTGTTCCAAGCTGTGTTTCCGCAAAATAGCCTATGGGAACATCCACAGGCTGGTTATCAGTGCCTACGGGCGCAATATCTTGCGAGTTGAAGGTCGCACCAAAACTGGAATATCCCGCACGAAGGGCAATGCCAAAGGGTCCGGCAATCGGCAACTCAAACAGCCCTCCGGCAGAGAACAGCAGCCCGTTTACGCCTGTGATAGACGTTACGGGGCTGAAATTTACGCCAAAGGGTGTAGGAACAAGGTCTTTGAAGCCCGGCTGGTGCTGATTGTATGAGCCTTGCCCGTAAATGCCATAGCGAATGTAAGGCGTGGGAACGACTGCCGGAGCGGGTGTGGCTTGCGGCGGTGGCTGTGTGCTTGGTTGAGTGCCGCGTGTGCTGTCTTTGGTGGTCGGCAAAGAGTTAGGGCGGTCTTGCGCGAAAGCCTCATCAAATCTTGCGACAGCGAAGATTACCACGAGCAAAAATGCCGTTAAATACCAAGTGCGAAATCGAGAAGTCATTGCTGCGTTGTGAAATGAGAAATACGGTTGTAGTTGTTGCTATTTGGCTCAGGATTGATGAAAGAATACAGAAAGAGTGTTCTCAGAAATGAATGTCAAGAAGGCGCTTCAGTACTGCGTTTCTTCGCTTCATCCTTCATCATTTATACTTCATACTTTCCTTACTGCCCCAAGACAATAAGTTGCTTACTGACAATCTCCGTACCGCGCCGCGCAACAAGCGTATATGCGCCCGGTGAGAGATTTGCCGTGTTCAGCGTTATGGCATAATCGCCTGCTTCTTGCAATGTAGCCTTTTCAGTGCGCATGGTCAAACCCATGCTGCTGACGATGCTCAGTTCAATATCTGCTGCCTCGTTTACCTTGACAAGCGCTTCAACACTGCTTCCGGCGGGGTTTGGCGCAATGCCGAGTGCTGCAATAACCGCCGTCCCGCGTGGGCGAATAAGCCGCCCGTAGGTTTCAAGCGTGATTGCGGTGTCGCGGAGGATGCGGCGAATGTTTGCGCCCCCTGTTGCTGCGCCTTGCCCGGCATCGTTCCATGTAAATTCCGCAAGACGAATTGCTGTTGTCGTGGTGTCGGTCAAAAGCGCCCGTGCGCGGAACTCCGCCAAAACAACATCACTTGTGCGGTTGCCCCGTGCCACTGCAACGTTGCGAAGCCGGATACGGTTTGGTGTGATGGTGCGCTGTTGGTCGGTCAAATTCGCAGGTTGTGAAATGCTCAAAGGGAACAGCACATTAGCGTTCACTATCCAAATATCCGCCGTGAAATTTTGCGCACGTCCGGCATAGAGGGCATTATCCAAACCGCTTGAACGCCGCATAAGGACTTGCACCGTAACAGTATCGCCAACTTCGGGGCGAGGGATATTGTTTTTGAACGGCGCAAAGCGAAAGCCAATCTCGGTTTCCGCACACGCGGCTTGAACACTCGCCGGAAGGCACGTAACGCCTGTGCCGGACAGCAGCGCATAAAGCGTGTCGCCGGAAGCAGCGCGGAAGCGCACTACGCCTTGATGCAGCACGGTATCACGCGGAGAAAATGTTGTAATAAAACTCGCCGGAGAGCGCGTCGTTACTGTGCTGCGGTTAAATGTTGGATTAAGCGAAAAAGCGCTTCGTGGCGCACTTGCAGGCGGAAATATTTCCGCGCCCACGACTTCCAAGGGCGTGGTTTGTTGGGTGTTTAAGCGGGTTTGGATACCGCGCCGTTCTGTTTCATTCAGCACAACATTACCAAACTCCAAGCGCGTCGGGTCTAAGACCATACGTTGCGCTGCGGCGGGAGGTGTGATAAAATAAAGCGGAATAGACCACGTGCTGCCGGTAACGCTGTTGCTTGCGCGAATTGTCCACGAGTATGCGGTGTTTGGTTGCAGTGTGAATGCGGGTTGCGTGGTGGTTACACGGTTTACCGTCGAAGTAAATTGCGGCGAAGTTAATCCTGTTTGTTGGCTGAACGCCGCATCAACACGAGCTATCTGCACGGTGTAATTTGTCGGAACGGATAAAAATTCCGACGGAAGCCACGAAAGCGGCGGTGCTGTGCCGTTTGGCACACGTCCGTCGGGCTGCGTTGCCACAGGCAGAAGCACAGGCGGCGGCAGCACAGGCGTTGTGCGGAAGCCGCTTACAACCACGCGCACAAAGCGGTCGCAGGGACCAAAGGTCAGCGTCAGCGTGTCGAGAAATGCGCCGTCGCGTGTGGGTTCAAAAACAACCGGCAAATCAAGCGACTGCCCCGCAGGAACACTTGCACCAACGCCCGAAACAATGCGAAATGCTCCGGTGGAAGAACGCGGAGTACCAATAACAAGCGTTGTTCCGTCGGGGCTGGTATTGCTGAAGCGCACGGTTTGGGTGGTTGCGAGGCGGAAAAAGGTGTTTACTGTGTCAAACGCCACTGCTGCGGGAGCGGATGCTTGTGGTTGCAGAATTTCCATTTGGATAGACGTTGTGAGCGGAACTCCTGCGCCATTGCGGTCGGTAACGGTCAGCGTGTAGCGTGTGGGTTGCGTCGGCGAGATAAATGCACGGATATTGCCGTTATTATCAACGCTTGATGAATCCACTGCCGGAGACCACACGACGCGGAAGGGTGGAACACCGCTTGAAATCATAGCGTTGAGCGGAGTTGTTACACCCGGACAAATGCGCGTTTGCGGCGTTGAAATGGGCGACAAACTGAAAGGAACGACGTTCAGCCGTGTTTCCGCAAACTGCCCGTCAGCATTGGTCAAACGCAGCGTGAGAGTGGCTTCGGAGGTAACGAGCGTTGCCGGAACAGCGACCACAACACGCGAGGACGTTGTGTTTTCAATGATTCTAAGCGGAACGTTTGCCAAACGAATGAAAATTGGTGGTAATCCGGGTTCTTCAACATTGCGTTCAGTAAAAAAATTCTGTCCGTTAATCGTCAGTTCAAAATCGGAGTTCCCAACGCTTACACGCGGCGGGTCAAGGTTCACAATGCGCGGCGGAAAGGCGCGAACACGGAAAGGAAAATCGAAAAACTGTCCATTGGGATTAGTAACACGGAGAATTTTTCGTCCGGGTTCGGCGATGGCTTCCGAAGGCACACGACCAAGTATGGATGCCGTTCCTACGCGCCCCGTGATTTCCACGGGAACACCAAACATCGCAATCGGCGCTCTGCCTAAGACCACTTTTGCGCTGCTGTCGGGATTGTTCGTGCGAGGGTTGTTAAAAAATGTTCGCCCGACGATTTGAATATCAAACGGCGGGTCGCCGACGGTAACGGAATCGGGTTCAATATCGGCGATAAACGGCGCAACAGCGCCCGAAACGGTGAAAAATGATGTTGTTCGCTGTCCGTCGGCATTTTGGAGAGAAATGATTTTTACACCGTCAAACACAAGTTGTGATGCGGGAACACGAAACACGGCAACCGTCGGCGACCAGCGAACAAGCTGCTGTGCAACGCCGTCGAACAAAATAAGCGGGTTATTAAATTCTCTGCCTGTAAGTGTGATTTCAACAGGCTCACCCGTCAAACGTGAAGGCGTTGAAGACGGCGAAACAAGGTTGATAATGGGCGGACGGGTGAAAAAGACCGTTCCGCGCAGAACATTGCTGCCTGCAGCAACGAATAACTGGTTTTCAAAGGGTAATATAGAGCCTGCGGAGCGAATCGGGAATCCGGTGTTGATGTTTGTCCAGAATCGCCCTGCGTTTGCCGTTGCATAAATACCAATCGTCGTAGCAGCATACAAGCGGGTTCCGGCTACAGCTAACGCGCTGACGTTGGGGTTTGCAAGGTCGCTGTTAATGGGAGTCCACGTAGTACCTTCGTCCATGGACTGAAACACGCCTGCACCGTTTGTTCCTGCGATAAGGCGCGTTCCAAGCGATGCAAATGACGAAACGGAAAGCGGGAATAAACCTTGCCTCGGCTGTCGCCAAGAATCGTTTGCCGTACCTAAGCCGATAAACAAAACGCCGTCATTGGGCGTTCCGGCAAAAAGGCGTTGATTAAACACGTGCAGTGCAGAAATATACTGCGTCGAAGGCAAGCCTTGATTGAAATATTCCCACGTGATGCCGTCGTCAAAAGTGCGAAAAACACCGTTGATTGAACCGACAAAAATGGTTTTGCGTCCGCCTACCTGTCCAATCACACCGCAGGTGATAAATGATGTGCCAAAAGGAAAACCATTGAACAGCGCCCGCACGGGAACTGCTTCCCAGCGCTGCCCCGCATCGCCGGTGCGGAAAAGCCCGGAGGCTGTTCCGGCGTAAATCGTGGAACCGTCGGCGAAAAGCGCATTAACGGTGAGGTTGGTTAGTCCGATGTTTACTGCTGCCCACGTGCGTCCGGTGTCGGATGAGCGGAACACGCCGGCACCTGCTGTGGCGGCGTAGAGAATTGTGGTCGGAGCGAAGCGGTTGGGAGCGCTGACGAGCGCAGTAATGTTGAGGACACGCGGCGGGGTGCCGGTAGTGGGGAGTCCTTGGCTGCTAAATTCCCAATTCAGCGTTGTGATGTCGTCTTGCGCTTGAAGCGGAGTATGTGCCGAAAAGAGCGGTAGGAAGCAAACGCATAATGCGCTTAGAGCGATGATACGCCGAAACAACAATGGACAAGGAAAACGTGATTTCATGCGGTCTTGAGAGATGTTCGTGTTTTATTTCGAGAGTGTTGAGAATGATATTGCACAAAAGTAGTCCAAAATGAGACACTTCACAAAGCAGTTTGGTCGTATAACCACCCTCAAAGCCTTATATTGTCTTGTTGGAAGCTGTTTTGCGAATAATCATCCTGCACAGACTATGCCATTTTTATCTGCCCCGCAAGCGACGCTGATGATTGATAATTACTCGAATGCCCGAAAACATTCAAAATACGGAACTTTCTTGTTTTGACCGCATAATTTTGTTCCTAAGAAAAGACGAAATGCGTAACTTTGTGGCTTGGTATGTTTTTTTTTGAACACCCAATTTGAAATATGCAATCAATAATGAGCAAACAGAACTATGTCGTATCGTAGATTCAAAATGCCCGAACTCAAGCGAGAGTTTGGGTTGGAGGAAAAGCGCAGCAGCTTATTTCCTCATGTACAGCCCATAGAGCCGAGTCAGTGGCTGAAAGCAAACTTGGCGGCAGGGCGGAGGATGCCACTTGTGAGTGAGAAAGCGAAATCAGAATTCCTCGTTGCGCCGATACTCACGGAGTTATGCCTTCGCGCAGATGCTGCTTTTGGTGTGTTTTCGGGCATTTCGTTGGATGCCGATAAAAAATCACACTTGAATGGCGAATGTGATTTTATCTTATCCGACAAGAACACCTTTTCACTGGAATCATCAGTATTTGCACTCGTGGAAGCAAAAAAAGACAGTTTGGAAGATGCAGTACCGCAATGCACCGCACAAATGCTTGCTGCACGAATCTTCAATGGCAATGACGAGAATCAAGTTATCTACGGCTGCGTCACCAACACCAACGAATGGCAGTTTTTGAAACTTGACCAAAAGACGATTATTATTGACCGCGACACGTATTATTTCAACCAGTTACCGACCATTTTAGGTATAATTTTGCATATCGTTGGGCAGTATGTGGATTTGCCGGAACTGGCACCGGAGCCAATTTTAACGTAGTTTGCAAAAACTTATGGTCGCCGAACACCGCTTACATACATGGATGATGAGCTTTACGGCTAGCCTCATTGAGGATTTGTCGGATGAGCAGATATATCTCCGCATTGGCACGACCAATTCGCCCGCATGGATACTGGGGCATTTAGCGGCAGAGGGCGATAAAGCACTGACAACGCTTGGAAAAACGGCACTTCTGCCCTCAACGTGGCACGAATCCTTCTTGCAAGGTTCTTCGCCCGATAAAATGAGTGTTCAACCCAGTAAGCAGGAACTATGGCAAGCAAATGTGCGGGTTTACAAAGAACTTTCGGAAGCCGTATTAAACCTTGCTTCTGAGCAGCTTGCCGAAGCCTCGCACAGCGATTTTTTGCGTGAATATCTTCCGACACGCGGCGCATGGCTTGGGCATATTTTGACGACGCATATTGCCATGCACGCAGGGCAGATTCAGTATTGGCGGCGTTTGCAGGGTTTGGAGCGCGGGTTTGAGAAGTAACTTTACCGTATCATCACGGCGACCCGTTTGCAAGGATGCTCATCGTTCAGGCACAGCACGAAACCTTGACATTCGTAACGGCTGATACTCGTATTCCAAAGTAAAGTATGGTGTGGAAACGGTGTGGTGATTCTTCTGAAAAATTCTGTCTCATCCTATTTTTTGGTGAAACTCAAATAATGCGCCTTCTTTCTACGAAAATTAAGCCATTCCTGAAATGGGCTGGCGGAAAATCTCAACTTCTCAGCCAACTAGTACCAAAATTGCCCGTTGAGTTGAAACTTGGCATCACTAAACGTTATGTTGAGCCGTTTGTCGGCGGCGGTGCGGTATTTTTCCATGTTGCTTCGGTGTATGAAATTGAAGAATTGAGTACTTGCTGCTAAATTTGTTGCTTACCCCTTGTTCGGAAGTGAGAATGAAAATCCTTAAAAATCCTTGGAAACATGAGTTTCTACAACTAGTTGCAAGCGCAGAGTTTTCAATCAAAATAACGTCGCCTTTTGTCAAAAAAAACATTTGTGAAGAAATATACTCAGTAAAAAATAAAGAGGCAAAATTTGAGCTGATTACAACCTTTAAACTTGCAAATGTTTACAATGGTTCGCTTGATATGGGAGGGATTGAACATATTCTTAGCAGACGAGGTATTGTCAAGAATTATCCCCGTCTGCACTCTAAAATTTATATCTTTGATGATAGTCACGCGGTTGTAACCTCAGGTAATTTGACAAATGGCGGGCTTACCTCTAATTTTGAGTATGGAATCTTTATTGATGAACAAAGTTTGGTCAATGATATTGTTTCAGATTTCACGGTACTTTCAACAAGTTCATTAACTGGTATAGTAAAAAAAGAGCATATTCATCAAGCAAAAAATATTCTATCGAAAATCACCCCTTTACCAGCGAAAAGATTTCCTGAATTTTCCATTGAAACCCCCGAGATAAATTTTGATGTGTTCTCAAATGGTATCGAACCAATAACTTCGTCATTATCAGGCTGGAAACTTGATGTATTCATCTGCATCAATCAAATAAGCGGACAAGAGCTATCTTTAGAGCAAGTTTATCGCTTTGAAAAACATCTAAGGCTGCTCCACCCAAAGAATAACAAAATCAAAGACAAAATTCGTCAACAATTACAAGAACTTAGGGATTTAGGTTTACTTGAATTTTTAGGAAAAGGTAGGTATCGTAAGCTATGGATGTAAATAATGAATTACAAGAACAACTTGATAAAATTCACTCATTTTTCAAATATACTACAGAACCCTACGATTATTGGGATTGGGATGGTGAATCGCTTATTGTAGTTCTGAACGATGAAGTGATTGAGGAATACACATTTCAGGATTTGAGAGATTTCGAGGTTCTTGACTAAATCTACTAAATCTATTACTGCATCATCACCTAATGAGTAAAGTAGAACCTTCAACCTTTACGAAGAAACTATATGCCCGCACAATCCTACAACTGCCCAGAATGCGGCTCTGAAGAGTTTGTTACACAACCAAACAGATATGATGTTCTCACATTTACCGCAATGGGCTTTCACATATCCGACACGTGTAGCACTGACGATATAGAAATTATTTTTTGCCGCGAGTGTGGAAATCGTGTTGATATTGAACAATCGTTATCAGCAAACAACGTAGTTTTGCTTCCCTAAACACCGCATAAAAACTCAAAACTCATCACTCAAAACTTTCTTCAACCACAATGACCTCACGCGACATCCGACAATCGTTCCTTGATTTATGAATGCGATACTTGATACCAACGTGCTTGTCGCCGGAGTACGCTCCAATACAGGCGCGTCGTTTCGAGTACTAGAGTTGGCGCTGCGTAAAGTTTTCACACTTCACGTTTCCACGCCACTGTTATTGGAATATGAAGAAGTTTTACTACGGCAAACGCCCTTGAATAGTACGGAAGTCTCAAGCCTCCTTACTCTGCTGACCATCATTGCGGAAGAGCATGAGATATATTTTCTCTTTCGTGGTGTTCTGCCCGATGACGATGATGCCATGCTTTTAGAGCTGGCAATCAAAGCCCAAGCCTTGATTATTACGCATAACGTCAGGCATTTTGAAAAAGCAGAGGATTTCGGTATTATCGTCTTGCGACCACAAGAATTTCTCCATCAATTCCAACCAAGGCTATGACTATCACAATGGATGTTCCCCAGTCTGTGTACAAGCATTTAGTACGCATTGCCGAAACTCACTATGGCGACAGTTCTCCGCAAACGATTGGACTACTGCTCAGTGAAAACCTGAATGAAGTTTTAGGGCATTCACTCAAAGAACGTTTACACCAAAAGGATACGTCGGCTGAAGAAATACTTGCGATGATTAGCAAACACGGTGAAGGCAAAGAACCTGAAGAATACGACCGTTTGTAATCATCGTTCTGACTCAGCACCATTTCGCATAAAAACTCAACACTCAAAACTCATCACTCAACACTTTCTTCAAAACAATGACCTCACGCGACATCCGACAATCGTTTCTCGATTTTTTTGCTTCTAAGCAGCACCGCATTGTGCCTTCTGCGCCCGTTGTGCCGCATGGCGACCCGACCTTGCTTTTCACTAATGCAGGGATGAATCAATTCAAAGACGTGTTTTTAGGCACGGGTAAACGCGAGTATTCACGCGCTGCCGACACGCAAAAGTGTATCCGCGTTTCCGGCAAACACAACGACCTAGAAGAAGTTGGTTACGACACCTATCACCACACGTTTTTCGAGATGTTGGGGAACTGGAGTTTCGGCGATTACTACAAATCCGAAGCCATAGATTGGGCATGGGAACTGCTCGTCGGCATTTGGAAACTCGACCCCAAGCGTCTTCACGCAACTGTCTATAAAACCGACGACGAAGCCGCAAAACTTTGGGAGCGATACCTCCCGAAAGAGCGTATTCACTACTTTGCCGAAAAAGATAATTTCTGGGAAATGGGCGAAACCGGACCCTGCGGACCGTGTAGCGAAGTCCATTACGACCGCACACCCGATTTTTCCGGTGGACCCCTCGTCAATGCTGGTGTTCCTGAAGTAATTGAAGTGTGGAATTTGGTCTTTATCCAATACAACCGCAAAGCAGACGGCTCACTCGAAGAACTCCCCGCAAAGCACGTTGATACGGGTATGGGATTCGAGCGAATTTGCGCTGTTGTGAATGGCAACGATTCCAACTACGACACCGACGTATTTACGCCGATTATCAGCACGATTGCAAGCATGAGCGGACGCGAGTATCAAGGCGCACTCGACGACAAAGATTCAATCGCCATGCGGGTTATGGCTGACCACATTCGCACCGTGAGCTTCAGCATTGCCGATGGCGCATTGCCGGGCAATGAAGGGCGTGGCTACGTGCTTCGCAGAATTTTACGCCGTGCTTCGCGGTATTCTCGTAATTTGGGTTTCCGCGAACCCGTTTTGTACAAACTCGTCCAAACGCTGGTGGACACGATGGGCGATGTGTTTCCTGAAATTAAGGAGCAGCAAAATATCGTTGAGCGCGTGATTAAGGCGGAGGAAGAATCGTTCTTGCAAACGCTCGACAGAGGGTTGGAAAAATTTGAAGATATTGTCAGCCGTTTGCGTCCGAATGACCAAGAGCGTATTGCCGGAGCGGATGCGTTTTTGCTGTACGACACATTCGGCTTCCCGCTAGATTTGACGCAGCTTATTGCCCGTGAACGCAATTTGACGGTGGACGCGGCGGAGTTCGTTGCGCTTATGGATGAGCAGCGTGAACGCTCGCGCAAGGCTCGTAAAACCACGTTGCAAGAAGTAGAAATGTCTGTCCTTGCGGAACGAAGTGGCTTTACAGGCTACAACGAACTCACGACCGAATCAACCGTGCTGCACGTGCAGGGTAATCAAATCGTCTTGGCAAAAACACCGTTTTATGCGGAAATGGGCGGGCAAGTCGCCGACCAAGGTACAATCACGCTTGGTGGCACGGCGTACAACGTGGTGGACGTGCAGAAATCCGGCGATGCGATTGTGCATATCTGCGACCGCGAAGTAGAGCCACTTGTGGGGCAAACAGCCCTTGCCAGCGTGGATAAACGCCGCCGTGCGGACATTATTGGCAACCACTCTGCGACGCACCTTTTGCATGAGGCTTTGCGCCGCGTACTGGGAACGCACGTCCAGCAGGCGGGTTCGGTGGTAACGGCTGAAGGTTTACGCTTTGATTTCCCGCATTTCCAGAAAGTTACGCCGGAAGAAATGCAACAAATTGAGGATATGGTCAATGAAAAAATCCGTGAGAATATCCCTGTGCGCACTCTCGAACTGCCTATTGAAGAGGCACGCAAAGTACCGGGCGTAAAAAGTTTCTTCGGCGATAAGTACGGCGACGTGGTGCGTGTGGTGATTATAGACGACAAGTTTTCGGCGGAGTTCTGCGGCGGAACGCACGTTGGTAACACGAGCGAAATCGGCTTGTTCAAACTCACGGGCGAATCTTCGATTGCTGCCGGAACACGCCGTTTGGAGGCTGTTACAAGCGCAGGTGTGCAAAAGTACATTGCGAATCTTCATGCGCAAATGACCGACAAACAGCGTGAATTCGAGGAAGTGCAGCACAAAATGAAGCAACTCGAAAAAGAACTCTCAAAATTTCAAGTAAACGCCCTCGCAGGGCAAGTACAAGGCTTCCTCTCGAAAGCGCAAAGCGTGAATGGGGGCGGCTTGCGCGTCGTTGCAGAGCAAATCGAAGTAGCACACATTGACCAGCTAAAAGCACTCGGCGACGAACTCCGCAACACACTCGGAAAACAAGGCGTAGGGCTGCTTGCAAGCATTATTGACGATAAAGTCCAACTCGTCTGCGTTTCAACGGACGACATGAAAGACAAATATCCGGCAGGAAAAATCGTTGGTGCGCTGGCGAAGGAACTCGGCGGCGGCGGCGGCGGAAAACCGCATTTGGCAACAGCAGGCGGGAAAGATGTAGAGAAACTTCCTCAGATTCTGAGCGGCTTTGCGGGGTTTGTGGAGAAGTTTTGATGGGCGGTTATGAGCAATTATTTGGAGTACGAATATGAATATCAGTCGTATCAATTTCGAGTGGCATGATGAAAAAGCTGCAAGCAATCTCAAAAAGCATGGAATATCATTTGAGGAAGCCGAAACGGTGTTTGGAGATGAATTTGCGCTTGTGAATCGTGATGACAAACATTCTGAAATTGAAGAGCGTTGGCTGATTATTGGCACAGCAAGTATTGGGTATATTTTGATAGTTTCTTTCACCATGCGAGACCACAAAACCCGCATCATTTCAGTAAGGAGAGCAAATGAAAAAGAGCGTGAACAATACCAAACCTTCAGAACCGGACGACTTGGAAGTACCTGAGTTCAATTTTGAAGGTGCGATTCAAAATCCCTTTTTTGTAGCATACCGGAAGGGCGTTACGCGAACCGTCATCAAAAGCGATGGTACAAAAGAACAATTCATCCGCTTAGACCCCGATGTAGCAAAGCATTATCGCTCTGCTGTGTCGGTAAATGAGGTTTTGCGTCATGCACTACAAAATCGGCAACGCTAGAAAAAAGTTGATTATGCAACGCCAATTTGTCCTTTGCATTCACGGTAAAACCGACGACCGAAACACTGAGCTGCTCCCCAAAATTCGGACAGGTAGCTTAGGTAAAAACTAAGCGTTATATTTGCCGAAAACGAGGAGTCAATCATGGCGAAAAAACGTATCAA
>JALONG010000028.1 GCA_025455065.1 Candidatus Kapaibacterium sp.
ACGGCGCATGATGTTGAGCAACAGGTTACAAACATTGTTCTATTCAATCCAATATACAAAGAATTTATGCATAATTGTCAACTCAAATTGGTATTATACAGTAAGAAGGTACAGCATCGCTCCCAAAAAACATCCACCAATATCCGAAATTTATTTGTCTCTGCACAAGATTTTTTCACTGATTGTGCAATAATGATTTCACTACCTTGTAATCACTATCGGCACTGTCGTTTGCAAGCCTTCGCTATTGGTCATCACAAGGCGGTATAAGCCATTCGGCAATGCCCGTACATTCACCCGTACAATCCCTGTGAAGCGCTTTACGCCTGATTGTTCGGTATCAAAATGCCATTCCTCTGTTTTCCATTGTGCCAATAACTGCCCCGAAGCATTGTACAGCACCACCGAAGGTGCTTGTACAGATTCTGCCACCGTCAGCACCGCACAAGGAACGCTTACATCATCATCGTCGGCAGGCTGAGGAAAAGGCGCTGCTGCAACAGGAGCGGTGCTTGTCTGCCCTTGCGCAAGCGCAGGAGGCAGCACTGTCCGCAAGCGCACAGGCACATCACATCGGCTGGCAGCATCATACACCGCTACTGCACCTGTCGCTGCAAGCGGCACACGGAAGACCGCACAATCGGTGACAACCGTAGCCGTGTCACGCTGCACACCGGACACCGACGGCACGTAACACACCTGCAATGCGGCTTCTGCGTTTGCCGGAATACGCAGAGGGAATTGTGATTGGGGAAGGGAAAATTCTCTGTTCCGTGTTAATGCTAATGACGGCAGCACTATGTCCCGTCCCGAAGTATTGCGCACGCGCAAAGTTGCACACGTCAGTGACGACACGCCATCGCCGAAAAGCCTCGCAGCGTCGGTCACAAGGCGCAAAGCGCTGTTCAGTCGCTCAGGAAAGACCAAACGCACGGGGACAAGTTCCGTGCGGTTCATGCTATCGGTGATGCGTAAGGATGTGAGCGACGGCAGAACAAAAGGATTTTGCACGCGCACCAGTAATTCCACACTCTGCGACGGTAGAGAACTTGTGACTTCCAAGGTAACATTTGCCGATGTTCCCAAGGTAACAGCCCGCAGCGTTCCCGAAGTGGCGCGGAGCGTCAGTCGGAAAACCGTGCAGTTATCCGTTTCGGTGAGCGTACTCACAATCGCAGGAAATGGCGGCGGAGGTGGAGGAGGCGGTGGCGGGGGTGGCGCAATATCCGCTTCCAAGATTTCAACAACAGGCGTAACCGGGGTAGTGTTGCTTAATCCCGAAATAGCCACAATACGGGCTTTTGTTTGCTGCCCACGCTCATTAACAATGGGCATCCCGAGGGCAACAAATTGGCTGTGGGCGGCAAGCATCGTAGGGGCTTGAGAAATTGCCCGTGTGCGGAGGTTTATCCATTCGGCGCTGGCGATACTTTGAATAGCACCATTCAAACCACCAAGAACCAAGACGGAATCGGCGTTCCATTGAGCTGTCGCATGCCAAGAACGTCCAGTCCTCATCTGGGTAAAAAAATCCAAGCGCTGATTGTTTTCGAGATAAATATTCGGCGAATAATCCGTAGGCTCTTCCGCACGTGCGCCGCCTGTGAGCAAAAGACGATTATCCCACAAACGCAGTGAAGAAGCGGCTTGTAAGCCACGCATAATATCACCGACATTTACCCACGAATCATTTTGGGCGTTGTATTCATAAACAATCTGCGTACGGGAACTGTTTGCACCGCCTGTACGTCCTGCGAATACCCACGGTTTGCTTTGCGAAGATAGTCCGGCTTGCCCTAAATTTAACGGTGTCGGGAAATCACGAATCATGCGGCTTTGCCCTGTCCGGATATTAAAAATTTCGGCACTGGGGAGTGTTGCTATTGTTTCATCACGCCCCCCGACAACAAGGATCTCTTCAGCGTTCAGAAAACAAGCAACGTGCTGCCGCCGTCCAACAAGCAACCGCCCTATTACTGTCCATTGTGCCGTCCGGCGATTATACAATTCACAAATCGGTGTGACATCATTATTGGTATTATTTAAGCCGGAGACAGCAACGATATTGGAATCTTGTGTGAGAAGAAAGACACTCTCGGCACGTGCAACATTCATTTGTGCAGCACGAGTAATAGTGCGAGATTCAAGATTTATCATTTCACAAGTTCGTGTAATACCATTTTCACCATACCCGCCCATAACCAAAATTTGACGCGGTGACACAGGTACAGCACCAAACAATCTGCGAGAGAACTCTAAATCACCGATTTTACGCCAAACCTGTTGAGACATAATATCAGTTGTATTCCCGAGAAATAGAAATATTGACCATATTCCCACAATGAATATACTAACACGTTGCATAGCACTTGAGAAAAAATAGCAGAGAGGTTATTTCCTAGGCAGATTCATCATTTTTGGGCAAAGGCTATCATACCGTCGTTCGCACTTACATACTGCGGCGCACCTTGCAGTGCAGTTCTCACCAATCCGAACGGTAATCGCAGCAAAGAACCAAGATTTGAACGTTTGCGCCATAAGTAATGCTCGATGGCTTGAACACGAAGTCCGCTTTTTTCCAACGTAAGACGCATCGAAGAATCGTTAAATAAGTGCAAATGCTCATTAGGCAAGTAATAAAGCCATCGGCGACCAAAGATTCTCGCGCCGAGAGAGGCATTATTCGGTGTACAGACCATCAATGTCCCCCCGGGTTTTAAGAAGGTTGCCAAACGGGAGACTATTTCAACAGGATTCGGCAAATGCTCAATTACGTGGCTCATCAAAATAATATCAAAACTCTCCGGCTCCAGATGAACATTCATAATATCCTCGTTCAGCATTGTAAGACCAAAGCGTTCGCGTCCATAACGACAAGCCCAAGGAGACATTTCTACGCCCGTACAAGTGCTGCCCAATTTCTGTAATTCTGACAGGGTGATCCCTGTTCCACAACCGAAATCAAGCACTGAAGAGGTTTCTAAGGGCTGTTTAGAATAACCTTTCAAACGTGAAATAAAAAAACGCGATGTTGCTCTGAGCCATTCTTCGCCCTCTACAAAATCCGCATTTTTTGTATCGCTTACAAAGTAGTGATTATCGTCTTGGTTATATATTTCTTCAATTTGTTTCGGTAGAGGAAATGAGTGTTGATAGACTACTCCACACCCTAGACATTGAATGTAATCCGTTTTATTGATGCTTACTCGTTTTTGAAACGATGTAGCAAGGCAAATTGCACACGCCACGGTATTTTCTCGTTAGTTTGAAGATGAAGAATTTTTCAAAGCAATCAACTCAAATTCCAACACCCAAATTACATTACAAAAATACCGTGCAAAAAACGATAGTATGCGCTTTGGGAAAGGGTGAGTAACTTTTATCCAGTATTTATCGCGTGCCGGAGCCAAAGGCAGCCAATAGCCGATTTGTGCAATGCGAAAACGCGCTGTGCTGTAATATGGACGCTCTTTGCCCTGCCGCGTGGATTCGTCAAAAAAATTCATGCTGAGTTGAGAAAAACGCTTCACGTGCGTGGGGTCGCTCGCCCAGCCGAGAGAGTTCCAATACGGCACACGAATAATCAGTTTTGCATCGTTTTTAGCTATGCGCCAAAGTTCTTCCATTGTTTTTATCGTATCGGGAAGATGCTCCAAAACGTTAATCATCTCAATAAGCGAATACGAATCCGAAGGCAGATTCCAAGGGAATTGGGTTAAATCCGTAACAACGTCCACCCCCGGAAGCGCCGCAGAATCAAGATTCACATAATCCTCGCGGACATCATTACCGCAACCGATGTTAATTTTGGTCAAGTGGGAAATATCGCGTTTCATAAATGGAAGAAAAGTAGAGGAAATAGTAACAGCCATCAAGCAAATACTTCTTCTTCAAGAATATCTGTCAGCAGCATGAGTGAAAGGCGGTAGCCATATTGGTCGAGGATTTCTGCTTCAATTTCACCTGCTAAATCAAGGGCATCGCTTTCCTGCTCTGCGGTCATTGTTCCTGAAGCGAATATCCAAAAATGGCGCGGGTCATCGGGGCTGGTTTCTATTTCTCCCGTGCGTTGAAGCATAGGGAAACGCTCATGCACACGGTCAAAAATTTCGTGCAAGAGTGCTTCTTGTCGGTGATTGATGTTGGGGTTCATTGGTTCATCTCCACGCGAATAATGTTGAGAAATTCTTGTGCCATTTTTATTTGTTTTGTTGCTCGTTGCTTCGCAATAGCAAAAGGTTTGTAATCAGCAAGATTTCTTGCGTCTTGCATTGTCAGAAGATAGTGTTTGTAACTGATGGTAATATGCTTAGAGCGCCGAATAACTTCTGAATTAAAAGTTGCTTGCACCTTTGCATGGTCAGTATGCGGTTGCAAACCCTTTATCTCAATCACAGCCAGTGCAGCGTGAAATGCCGCATAATATGCCCTGTTTACAGAAGCATCAAACAAATCAAGTTCGTATAACACTTTGGCTGCCCTGAGATTATTCTCGGCTTTCAAGAAAAATTCGTTGTTCATGACCTTACAAGACTATAACGGCGAAAAGGTGCTTCACGCAGCCAACAACAAAAAAGTGAGAAACTACGCGGCTTGGAGTTCATGCTCCGAAACGGCATTGTGCAAAGTCGGGACGTAGCGAGTCATAAGGGAAATAAGCAAACCGCTTTCTTCGTGCATATCAGCCGACAAACCGGCTGTAAATGAACTAAACTCCGCTTCACGCTCATTATCAAAAAACGGCACCTGAACATTCAACAAAATATGTTCTTTATCGTCGGGATTCAGCCATATTGCGAAATCAGTGGCAATTTCGGGAAATTCCGCCTGCGCGTCATCGAACATTTTTTGTACCAATCTGCGCTGCGTGTGCGAAAGGTCATAGAGGTTTATCGTCATGGCTGCACCTTTTCAAGGATAGTGGAAACAAGATTTTTTGCGGTCTTGAGACTTGTTTGAGCGATATATTTTGAAACAGCCGCATTGCCATAATCAGCCCGAATACGTTGTTGTTGCAAATCGTACAGTTCTTTTTTCATGAAGGCGGGAAATACTTTTCGCCGCGCAATCAAATCATTGCAAAACGCACTCAAAACCTTCGCATGGTCAGGAACAATCGGGACTCCAAAATGCAAACACGCCACAAAAGCAGCATCGAAAACCGCATAATAGGAGCGGTTTGCGCTTGCGTCGTACAGCGCGGCATCCCACAAGAGTTCTACGGCTTGTAGGTTTTGTCGGCTTCGTTCGAGGAAAAGGTCGTTCATTGGTACTGAGTGTTTACGTTGCATATCCATAATGACATCACGCAATCTAAACCTTTTCCCGCACAAAACCAATCACGAAGCACGTTTACAAGAACCCCTTATCCTTCTGCCCTCATCCCTTATCCCTCGTGCTTCTCGTGCATCCGCCGCGTGTGTCCTGTGGTGTAGCGAATTTGGCTGCGGTGCGGCTCGTAATGCTCTTCTGCGGTGAAGGGCGCATGGAATTTATTGCCCAGAAGGTCATTCCGTACAAAAAACGCATTTGCCCCCACGAAATTACACGCCACAAGCGAGTAGCCACGCTCTTTCCCCAATTCTTCAAACGCCTTCAAACTCGCTCCAAATCCGATGCTGCCGTCCCACTGCCACGTGGGGTTGTACTTTTTAATCCATACCATTGGCGGCGGAAATGTAGCGTTATATTCTACCACAATCACACGCGGACGATAGGCGTGGAGCGCTTTCCAGATGTGGTAATCGTTGCCGTCAATATCAATCGAAAGCATATCCGGCTCTTGGGGAACGCTGTGCTGCTCAAAAAGCGCAGCGATATTTTCCGCCGTAATGAAGGTTTCTTGGACGCGGAGGCGCTTTGCGGCTATCTCACGGGCAAATTCGGACTTGATAAACTCCACCGACGCACGGTCACCCTCAAGCCACAACCCGCTCCAATCCTTAACGAGCAAGTATGCGGAATTATTCTCCAAACCATTACCCACACCGAACTCCACAAAAAATTTGTTGGTCGTGCCGATGCGCTTGAAAATTTCTTCGATAATACCGTCTTCACCGTTTTGCGAATAGACCTTGAACTCAAAGCGGTTCAGGCGTTGAGGCGAGGCGTAGCGCGGGTTTTGGAACAGATGCCGTTGGAGAAAATCTTCGGTGTGAATTTCCAGCAAGCGCGAAAGTTTGTTGTTGAAATTGCTGGTGTGCCAAAGACGGGAAAGAGCGTTTTTGAGGGCTGAGAGCATGAAATCCAAAGAGTGTTAAAGATTGTTCCGAAATTCTTCGAGTGTCATTCCTGCTTGTTTGATAAGAGAGTGAAGCAGTCCTTTGTCAAGTGTTCGATGCCTTGGCACAGGAATAGTTCGTCCGCCATTTGGAGAAGAAAGAATAACGTGGCTTCCTGTTTGGCGACGAGCCTGCCACCCCAAGCGTTCAAGCAAACGAATAAATTCCTGACCTGACACAACAGGAAGCGCTCACTCATAGCTCAACCTCTGTGGTCTCGGCAATGGTTAGAACTTCGTTCGGTTCGGGAGTAGTTAAACCTAATTCGCGGCGTACTTCTAAGGTCAGTTCTATAACCTCACGAATATTCACTAACGCTCCATCACGTGTTTCGCCTTGCGTTATGCAACCGGGGATAGAAGGGCATTCTGCGATTATCCAACCATCTTCGCCGTTGAACAGTATGACAGGATATTTCATGATATTTTCTCTCTTCATTCGTGAACATTCGTGCAATTCGTGGACACTTTACCCGCAACAATCACGCCGCATTCGGCTCATAATACTGGTGTGAACGCAAGTATTCAAGCCTGTCTTGAAGCTGCGGAAGCGGCACAAGCAGTTTGTCTTTGCCCAAAATAGCGTCCTCGCGGTTGGTATAGACCATTTCGTAATCTTTGCTCATCACGATTGCTTCTTCGGGGCAGACTTCTTCGCAAAAGCCGCAGAAAATGCAGCGTAGCATATTGATTTCAAATTTTTCGGGATAACGCTCTTTGTCGCGGGTGAGCGTTTCTCCGGCTTGCACTTCAATCGCCAACGCGGGGCAAACACGCGAACACAAACCGCACGCCACACAGCGTTCGCCGGATTCTTCCAAAACCAACACCGGACGACCGCGATACGAACCATTAGGCTCGAAGCGCTCTTCGGGATAATTGCGCGTCATTTTCGGCTGCAATGCTTGTTTGAAGGTAGCAGCAAGTCCTTTTGCAATTTCGGGAAGATAAATGCGCTCCCAAAATGTCATCTTTTGAGCGCGAGTGTTATCGGTACGGTTAGCCATAGCAGTGAAACAAAATGGTGAAAGAGACAGGAAATTTGAAGAGAAAATGATTGCACAAAGCGCAACGTGTACGCGGCGCATCTATGCGCTCAGGCGGTGGCTGCGTTGCAAAAAAGCAAAGCTCAAAGATAGTAATTTTTTTTGATTTTGAAGGGGAAAGTTTGTGAGAACGCAAAAAGCCGCATCAATTCAGCACCTTTTCATTAGAAATAACAAAAACGTGTAGCCATCAACTTCGATAACTACACGTTTCAGTTTTCATCAGGTAATAACTATTCTTACTCCACTCGCTCCGGCTCCAAATGCCACTGCTCCGGTGAGCGCCAGAGGCTTGATTGCAACAACTCTCGCATCCAAATAAATTCTTTCGGCAGACGGTCATAGAGTTTCGCAAAAAGTTCTTCATGCGAGAGAACTTCCTGCTTCCAAGCTTCTCTGTCCACCGTCATCAGTTCGTCGAACTGCTCACGGGTGAAGGATTCAAGACCTTTCCAGTGCAAATCTTCGTAACGAGGCATCCACCCCAAGGGGCTTTCGCTGGCTGCGGCGCGACCATTGACGCGGTCCACAACCCATTTCAGCACACGCATATTTTCCCCGAAACCGGGCCACATAAATTTCCCGTCCTTGTTTTTACGGAACCAATTCACCCCGAAAATACGCGGCGGATTCGGCAATTCGCGCCCTACTTGCATCCAATGATTAAAATAATCGCCCATATGGTAGCCGCAGAAGGGCAGCATTGCAAAAGGGTCGCGGCGCACTTGACCGATATTGCCAAAAGCAGCAGCCGTCATTTCCGAGCCAATCGTTGCTGCCAAATACACACCAAAATTCCAGTTCACTGCCTGATACACAAGCGGGACTGTCGAAGCGCGGCGACCACCAAAAACAAACGCTGCAATCGGCACACCGTCAGGGTTTGCCCAATTCACGTCCATAACGGGGCATTGCGCCGCAGGTGCGGTAAAGCGGGCATTCGGGTGAGCAGCTTTGCGACCTTTTTCTTTGGCAATTTCCGGTGTCCACTTTTCGCCTTGCCAATCAATTAACTCCGGCGGTGGCGTGTCGGACATATCTTCCCACCACACATCGCCGTCCGGCGTAAGAGCGCAGTTCGTGAAAATGGTGTTGGATTTGATAGAATTCATCGCATTCGGATTCGATTTATATGATGTTCCGGGTGCAACACCGAAAAATCCCGCTTCGGGATTAATCGCGTACAAACGCCCGTCGTCGCCGGGTTTAATCCACGCAATATCATCGCCGACGGTTGTTACTTTGTATCCGTCAAAGCCTTCAGGCGGAATAATCATCGCTAAGTTCGTTTTTCCGCAAGCACTGGGGAAAGCAGCCGCAATATAAGTTTTCGTGCCTTTGGTATCTTCCATGCCCAAAATGAGCATATGTTCTGCCATCCAGCCTTCATCTCGCGCCATTGTCGAAGCGATGCGAAGTGCAAAACACTTCTTACCCAAAAGCGCATTTCCGCCGTAACCCGAACCGTAAGACCAGATTTCGCGGTCTTCGGGGAAATGGACGATGTATTTTGTATCTTTGTTGCAGGGCCAAGAAACATCCTTCTGTCCCACTTGCAACGGCGCTCCGACGGTGTGCATACACGGCACAAACTCACCGTCTTTGCCCAGCACATCCCACACTTTTTTGCCCATGCGGGTCATAATTTTCATGTTCACAACAACGTAAGGCGAATCAGACAATTCCACACCAATTTGCGCAATCCGTGAGCCGAGCGGTCCCATGCTGAAGGGAACAACGTACATCGTGCGCCCTTTCATGCAGCCGTCAAAAAGCTTCCCAAGCGTTGTGCGCATTTCTTTCGGATTCACCCAATTATTCGTCGGACCGGCATCTTCTTTGCGGCGACTGCAAATGAAGGTACGGTCTTCCACACGGGCAACGTCGCTGGGGTCGGAAAGCGCAAGAAAACTGTTCGGGCGTTTTTCGGGATTGAGGCGTTTGAAGGTGCCGCTTTGTACCATTTGTTCGCACAGCATGGCGTACTCTTCTTCCGAGCCATCGCAAAAATGCACAGCATCAGGCTTGCACAAAGCCACCATCTCGTGTAGCCATGTTGTGAATCGCTCGTTTTTCACGTAATCGGGAAGAGAAACATTGACCGTTGCGCTCATAAAAACTCCGTTGGATGAAAGGAAAAACTATCGTGAATTGGTGACAAGAGAGAAGTTATACCAATTTACGTTGAGGATTGTACATTGTTTTTTTTAATGCTTTTCTCTGGAAACAGCATAAATACTCGCACAGACAAGAATGTCTGTGCCACTGAAGCCGGATTTTTTTGCACAGTTATCATTCCGAATGCAATTCCGCTTTGAGCGAAATTTTCGTACACGGCGCAAAGTTACAAAAGTTCGGATTACAACACTAGAAAAATTCACACTATCATTACATCTTCCTGCACATCAAAACCTTTCACCGCTCCGCCAAATCCATGCGCAACCGCGCCTCCTCCAAATCCAGTTCCCGTTCTATCTTCCGTATCACTTCGTCGCTTGCTTTCCCTTCTTTGCGCAAAGTCTTCACAATAGTGCGTTCCACGTCAATCAATTCCATTTGCAAGGTCAAAAATTGATTAAAGATATCGGTTGCGGTTAAAGGCGCGGAGGCGGCAGCATCAGTATTCGTGAGGTTTGTAGGTAAATCCGTTTGCTGAAGCCGCTTATATTTAATTTCGTATTTGTCCTTAATTCTCGCCAAAATACTTTCATTCACAAGCGCAAAATTATCCTCAATGTGAGCAATAGAGCCATTGACAACGTGCATCCGTGTTTCATATTCTTCCGCAAGCGGCGAATAGGCAGGCATTTTAAGGCGACGAATAAGCCAAGGTAGCGTTAAACCGAGCACAACAAGCGTAAAAATCACGACACAAAAGGTCAGAAAAATTATCAAATTTCGGTTCGGAAACGGCGTATTTCCACCAGCCGAAGAAGTTACGGTCAAAGGGATTGCTAAAGCGGCAGCCATCGAAACCACGCCGCGCATACCCGCCCAACCGAAAATCACCATATTGCGCTTGTCAAACGCCTCGCGCTCTCGAATCCGCTTACTCAGAAGCCGCGGCAAGAGCGCCGCCGGAACAACCCACACAAAGCGCACCACAATCACTACCAAACTCACTGCCAAACCATACCACAAAAGCATCCCGAAAGGAATCGCTTCCAAACCCTGCATAGCGCGTGGTAATTGGAGTCCAATTAAAATAAACACCAAACCGTTCAGCACAAAAATGAGCATATTCCACACGCTGTATGCTTGAATACGGGAATCCGTCGTAAAAAAATCTGCCGAGCGATAGGACAGGTACAATCCTGCCGCAACCACCGCCAGCACGCCCGAAACGTGAACCGATTCCGCCAGCAAGTATGCCGCGTAGGGTGTAAGAACGGTCAGCGTCGTTTCGACATTTGCATCACACACAAAGCGCTCATGGATAAGAAACATCCCATACCCCACCAACAAACCAATAACTACGCCACCTGCAACGACCACAACAAACTGCCCGCTTGCTTGCACGAGCGAAAACGCACCCGTCATCACTGCAGCAATGGCATATTTGTAGGCAATAAGACCGCTAGCATCATTAAGTAGGCTTTCGCCTTCCAAAATAGCAATCATGCGGGGTTGCAGCCCTAAGCCCTTCGTTACTGCCGTTGCTGCGACGGCATCCGGCGGTGAGACAATCGCCCCCAACAGAAACGCTTCCGCCCAACCCAAACCCGGAATAAGCCAATGCGCAGCCACACCGACAAGCCCCGTTGTGAAAAATACTAACCCAAACGCCGCCAGCGAAATTGGGCGTACACTTGCTTTGAACTCGTGCCAACTTGTGTACCATGCGGCAGAATACAGCAATGGCGGCAAAAACACGAGAAAAACGATATTCGGGTCAAGTGTAATCGTCGGAAGGTTCGGAATGAGGCTGATTCCCAAGCCGATGATGACGAGGGCAATGGGAAAGGGGAATTTCAGGCGGTCGCTGACAATAGCGAGAAATGTTACGCCGAAAAGCAGTAAAACGACGATGGCGATGTTTTCCATGAGAATTTGGCTGTGTGGTAAAAATGGCAAATACTAATACGGCGCTTGAAACGGCGGAATACCGACATAATACAAATCAAAACCGCCCTTGCCACCCGGTCTATTCGACGAAAAAATCATAAAGGCATTTTGGAAGCCGTAGAAATTTTTGACAACCGGACGATACTCGTCATAACGAGTATTGATACAGTCCCCGAAGTTTTGTGGCGCAGCCCAGCGCCCGTTTTGCCAGCGTGAAAAATACAAATCATATCCGCCAAAACCTCCCGGACGGTTCGAGGTAAAAACCAGAATATCGCCCAAAATAAACGGACATTTATCATCAAATGCCGACGAAAGCACGGTGTCTTTTTCTACGCCGGACATCGGTGGTGATTGCAATCGCGTCAGTATCCAAGAGGCTTGTGAAAGTTTGTAATGAAAAATATCGAACTGCTCTTCACGGTTGGAGCAGAAGTACAAGCGCGAAGTGTCCTGCGTCAGCGTCGGATAGGCATCGTCCGCAAAGGAGTTTGCGGCACTCAGCGCCTGAGGTGCGCCGAAATTCGTTTCGACATTGTTCGTATAGTAAATGTCCTGCTTCCCCTCACGGTTACTGGAGAACATCACGACATAGCCGTCATAGCCTAAGTTATTGGTCAGATAGTATCTCTGTCCATGCCCAAGAATAAGCGGACCCAATTCATCCGACACAGGTGAGTTTATATGCTCTAAGGCAGCCTGTAAATCCTGCTGATTGCTGCGCCCCGTCAGACCGGTGCCAAAGCGCACGGTCGTGTTTTCCTGTACAATCAAAACACCATTGGAGCGCTCCATTTTCACATCCAATACTTTGTCAATCACGTCAAAATCCTGCCCCGTGCGGCGATTTGTCGAAAAATACAAAGGCAAGGTTTCCCCCAATACAGGCAGATATGCGGAGTTCATGTCATCAAACGCTGAATTGATGCTCCCCAAATTTACGGGTGTTGTCGGAAAAACATTCACCCTGAAAACCACAGCATCGTAGCAACTTGAGAACATTACCGAAAGCAATAACGACAGTAGGAACAACGGAATAACACGGGATAGGCGAGATTGAATGACAATGGTGCGCATCATTGGGGCAAGGAAAACAGTCCGCAAAAAATCCGTTACAAAGAGCAATATGCGGACTTGCAAGCACTTCACCAAAGGATTTTAGGACGGTAAATACAAAACGGAAGATTCCGACAAGCCTCATCACACCTTCAAGACCAACTTCCCAAAATTCTCCCCGCGAAAGAGCATCAGCAATGCTTCGGAGAAATGTTCAATGCCTTCCACAACGTGTTCTTTCGGGTGCAGTTTCCCTGCCTGAATCCATTCCTGCATCTGTGCGCGAAATTCCGTAGCACGGTCGAAATAATCAAAGACGATAATACCTGACAAAGAGCCACGCGCCGTAACAATTTTCATATAATTTTTCGGTCCCTGCGGCGGAGCAGGTGCGCCGTTTTCCAGCGTATTATTGTACTGCGAAATTGCTCCACAAATAACTACTCGTGCGCCCCGCGCAAGATTCACCAAGGCAGCATCGAGCGTGTCACCACCAACGTTATCGAAATACACATCCACACCGTTTGGAGCAAGTTCTTTTAGCGAAGCCGCAATATCACTTGCTTTGTAATCTATCGCCGCATCAAAGCCGAGTTCATGTAACAAATATGCGCACTTTGCCTTGCCTCCGGCTATCCCAATCACGCGGCAGCCTTGCAATTTCGCTATTTGCCCCACCAGTGAACCCACAGCCCCCGCAGCACCAGAAACCAAGACCGTTTCATCCTCCTTTGGTTTGCCTTTGTCCAGAAGTCCCCAGTACGCCGTCATCCCGGGCATTCCCAGCGCGGCAATAGCACGGGGAAGTTCTTCGATATGTGCGGCAGGAGCAGTTTCCACGCCGTTTCCGTCCGAAATAGCAAACTGCTGAACGCCAAACATTCCCGTTACAAGCCTTCCCACAGGAAATGCCGCGTTCCGCGATTCAATAACTTCCCCGGCAGCGAAAGCCCGCATCACTGCACCGATTTCCACGCCTTTGATGTAGGTTGTGCCTTCGTTTATCCAGCCGCGCATGGCAGGGTCAATCGAAACATAATGCACCCTCACACAAAACTGCCCGTCCTCGCAAGGAGGGACGGGCGTTTGCTGAAGATTCCACATTGTGCCGTCGGGAAGCCCGACAGGGCGAAAAGCAAGATGAATACTCGTGTTTGTCATAATTATTAGACATTATCAAAGTTAGCGTATTGACCTCTTCAACGTAGCACAGACATTCCTGTCTGTGTCCGAAATGAGCGAAACGAATAATCTGCGAGCTTATTATTATCAAAAATTTGCATCGTTTTACGCCTGTCGGCGTTAAGGACACAGACAAGAATGTCTGTGCTACGAAGATATGTATGGACTCTTAACTTGGATAAACTCTATTACTTCTTCTCCGCACGTTTTTTGTCAATATGCTTTTTGAACACTGTCCAGCTTGTTTCGTTAGGACGCTTGTCGTCAAGCGGTGGCGCGTGTTCGTAAAGTGGATAATTTTTGCGGATTTCTGCTTTGATTTCTTCCGGCATTTGGTCGAAATTTTTCATCTTTTTGCCATTACCCGAAAAAATTGCATACCCAACGCGGTCGCCCATTTCCATCCAAGGCAAAAATTTCGACACCCGCGTCCATGCGATAGTTACGTTCTCGGCGGTATTTTTCTCCGCGTTCAAAAGTTCTTCTTCATCAACGGCAAAATCAAAAATTTCCATTGCCTGATACGCCCCTCCAACATAGTCCTGATACTCACCCGCAAGCGGATTTGAGTAAAAAAGTGGTACTTCGCTGCCCTGCAAATACGTCCCGCCGATAAAGCGTCCGGGCAGTTGATATGGTTTGCCGCCTTCCATTGCATATTGTGGACCACGCGAGTTTACAGGGTCATTGGCAACATGGATAATTTCACATTCTTTGCCCGTCCAAGGATTCGTCCACGTGCGAAGAACTTGCTTTGTTTTCGGGTCCATGTAAAACAGCACTTCCCGCGAAACGTGGGCATATCCATAGCCTTTCACGCTATCCTGGTACGTCTTTGTAGCGCGGACGTTCATGCCTTGATAGGTAAAAAGCAAACGGTCACGCTCGCCCGGAATGCGGCTGTACACATTACCTTCCCACCAAAAGATAGATTCTTCGCCGTCTTTGAGGCTTGCCGTGATTTTCCTTGAGGCTTTGAGCGCATCTTCGGCTTTGGTGATGTCAAGTTTTTTTGCTTTCTTTTGCGCAATGCCGGGTACAGTAGCAAACATAACCGCAAGAGCGCATAGCGACAAGGTTTTGATTATTTTTTTCATAGTAGAATGTAGATAATTAAGTGAGAGAATGTGTTATCTTTATCTGCCCAAAGCTGAAAACTCGCTAAAAACACTGTCTGCAATCGGCTTATTGACCTCAAATTCCTTCCAAACAATATCCGTCCATTTTACGCCATCGTAAAACAATTTGACGCGGCGAGGTTGAAGAAATCTGGGCTTGTCGTGCCAAGCAAAATCCGAATATGTGCGGTGATGAAATCCGCGCGGAGTCTTGAATCCCACATACCGAATAGCAAACGTACTTTTGTCAATGCCGAAATCGGTGCTGCTTTGCTTTGCGTCAATAATGCGGATAAGGTAGCAATCATGCCCCTCGAATTGGTCATCTGCCATGCGAACAAGGCGGAAAGCGGTGTCACGAGCAAAACGCAAAATACCAAACCCAAAATTATTTTCCCAAAGCGAAGCCTCACGTTGCGGCTCTGCAAGCGGGCTGTAATACTGTTTCGTGGTTTTGCCGTCGAAGGAAACTTGAAAATAGAGACTGTCTTGCGAAGTGTTACCCTGAATTGCACCTTTAGCCCTGTACAGCGCATCAAATCTCACTTTACCGTTTGCCTGATGTGCTGCCAGCGATTTGTCGGGATAGACGCGCCACATTTTGTACACGGGCAGTTCAATAGCATTGTCGGCTTTTCCTTGAAAATAAAACGTCGCAGAACCGCGTAAACACAGGGTTTTCGGACGCGCCCAGTTTTCACCTCCGGCGCGGGAAATTACGCTGTCAATGATTTGTGCGGGAGTGAGGTTTTGTGCGGGTTGCAGTCCCTCACCTAAATCCTCTCCCAGAGGGCGAGGACTTGAAGAACTCATAATTACAAGCCCCTCTACCTTTGGGAGAGGGGTTGGGGTGAGGGCAAAAAGTGCGGAAGCAAGAAGGCTGCTTGCAATCACAAACAGCCTTCCGAAAAAATAGATGCTCATATTTAGCCACCGATATTGAGTTCGAGCGCATTTGCCCAGCGTGTCCAGGCTTGCCCGTTCATTGCGGGGTTGCCCACAGACCAACGTCGTCCGCGCCCGATGTACTCATACCGCGCCACACGTTGAAGCGTAATTGTGGCATCGGTGGAAAGCGTCGTAGCGACTGCGGCGGGAATACGCCAACTTTGCAAGACAGCCGAAATTACTTCCGGCGCAGGACGCACACCGAGTTCAGCCTGCATAAGCGCCACTTCTTGCCACGAAATAAGCGGATAACGCACCGCAGGCGGATAAAAATAATTCGCCGGAGAAGCGGCTGTTGCGGCAAACCAATTCGAGGGCGCACGACGCAGCGTATCAGCAGAAATGCGGTTTTGAACGAAATTTGCCGAATACCCATTTAAGTTTTGGAACGCAAAATAATTTCGCGCCGTCGGGTAAATCCCTGCTCCCGTAAGAGCGTCAATCGTGTTGTAGGAAAGTTCGCGCCCCGCGTCGGTGGCATCATATCCCGCAGCGAGGAATGGTGCGGCTTGTGAGCGTGTTCCTTGGTCGAAATGAATCATGCCGATAAAGGAATTAACGAATTTGCGAATTGCCGTGCTGTCTTGGGTGAACGTCCCCGGAGCCGCTCCGGCACGAACACCAAGCATTCCCGCAGGGCTGAAGCCCGTCGGAAGCGGCGAAGCATTCGCGTAGTATTCTGCAAACGTGGTGCGAGCTTGTTGCAAAAAGTCAATAGCGCGAGTTTTTGCTGCATCGGGCGTTAAACGCGCATTGGTCTTGGGTTCAACGATTTCCGCATAAAATTTCGCAAGGTCGCTGTAGAGCAACCCGCGTATAAGCAGCATATTTGCTCGCATGAGCGATTTTGCTTTGGCATCCTGCCCATCGTTAGTGCTGAAGCGATTTGCCGTCAAACCTTGTTCTACAACGTTTGTAAGGGCGAAGGTGTTGTACACGCCTGCCGCAATGGTTGAATTTTCGGTATTGTCCGGCGCGAGAGTGCCTTCATTGCTGATACGCACGGCAAAAACGAAGGACGGATTTTGGCGATTCGGGCTGAGTTCCTGTTCGCCCACAAGCGAAGCCGCCCAGCCGATTTCCTGATGCGCCGCAAACCCCGCCTTGAGCATCCCCGCAACCGCAAGAATAGTACCGTTGGCAGTTCCGGCGCGTTCTGAAGAAATAGCAACTTCGTCGTTGAGGACGCGCATATCGCACGCGCTTAGTCCAAGCATCGTTAGTGCGATTGCCGCGAGAAGGTGATAAAATCGTGTTTTCATAGTTAAAAGTATGAAGTATGAAAGATGAAACTTGAAGTAAAAACTTGAAGAATAAAATTTGAAGCACGAAGTATGAAACACAAGAATTGATGCGGCATTGAACGCTTTTGAACTTTCATACTTTATACTTCATCATTCATACTTCTCTTAAAATCCCAGCGTCAGCGAAAGCGCATAAGAGCGCGGTATTCCGGCTTCCCACGCATCTTGACCGCGAACCCATCCGTTGAACGCCCCAAAGCCGCTTGTTTCCGCTTCAACGTCGTAGCCGCCTTGATATGCTGTAAAAGTGAGCAGATTCGAGCCGGTGAGCGAAAGTGTTGCTTTGCGCACAAAGGAGCCTTGAAGCCATTCATAGGGCAGTGTATAGCCGATGCTGACTTGGCGAATTTTCAGGAAACTTGCGTCTTGCACCCAATGGCTTGTGTTATTGAACAGCGCAAAGAGCGTGCTTGTGCCTGCCGCGTCTGTCGCCGTGCCTGCGGGAAGATTCCAATAGTCTTTGTGCATCCGTACGGTCGGGTTGGCAAGGTCACGCGAGGTAGAATTTAAGCGCTTTCCACCGAATTTCCCGCCGATAAGTGCGCGAAGGAAAAACCCACCAATGTCGAGTTGTGTTGTAAGGTTCATGTCAAGCGGTGCCCAAGGAGTGCCGAGATAGACCGCCGCAGTAGGCGATTCAGGCGTATAACCCCAGAATCCGCCAAGCGGGTAGCCCTCACGAATACGCCCAACCGCAATCGGCGCATTAATAACACCGCTTCCCGTAATTTCAGCAGTTTGACCCGCAACCACAGGCAAAAACAGCTTTGTAACAGTGTTGGTGAGCGTTGCGCCGTTCACACCGAGATTCCAGCGAAGTCCTTCAGCCTTGACAATATCAGCGCTAATGCTGAACTCAAAGCCGGAATTGGTCATTGCACCGGAATTGCGAATGTCGCGTGAAAAGCCGTTATTGATGGCAGGGTTAATCGGCACACTGAGCAAAAGGTCGTTAAATTGCTTGTTGTAATAGGTGAGTTCGACGGAAATACGCCCGTCGAGGAATGTTCCATCAACACCTGCTTCAATTTCCGTCAGAACTTCGGGGCGGAGATTTGGATTACCCGGAACCGTAGGAATAATGCCGCCCACAGAGCCGTCGTAGCCTAAGTTATCCAAACGAAAGACGGGATTAACCAAATACGGCGGCGGCTGTGTGCCGGATTGCCCGAAAGCCGCACGAGCGCTGATTCCTTCGCCAATGATGAATCGTGCATTTGCTCTCGGATAGAAGAAAAATTCTTCTTTGAAGGATGTGCCTCTATCAACACGTCCGCCAAGTTGAATGAACAAACGGTCTTGGAAGCCGATGGTTTCGTTGATGTAGAACCCAAGCGTTCTGACAACTTGTACGGATGCTAACTGCCCAAACAGCGTTGCCGGATACGAAGAAATTTTATCCTCCGGCGCAAGCAATGACCGACCTTGCAGGCGGATGTAATCGTAATCGCGGCGGTTGTCGTCGTATTGCATTCCGGCGGCGGATTTCAGATACAAATCATCCGAAATTGTCCATTGATGATTCAGCGTTGCTGTGAGTGTTCGCTGCGTAATTTTTTCGTAATCAACATCCAAACGCCCTGTGGGGAAGAGGTTTACCAGCCCAAAGGGGTAAATCATTTTGCCGTCGGTGCGCGTCTCGTCAATACCAGTGTTGAGGTCAATGCTGAGGTTTTCTAAAATTTTGTAGCGAAGATTAACGGTGCTGACAATGCGCGTAGAAGCATTTTCGCGGCGAAGAGTAGCATATGCTTCCGACGACGGAATCCCAAGTGTGGTGCGAGCTGCACCCAAAAAGGGATTGCGCACATCTTCAAGGCGCATAAATGGCATTCCGAGCGAAGACATACCCCAATTATTCGGCACAAAAAAGCCTGGAGAGCCGCCCGGAAGCATCCTGCGCGTGTCGAAAGACAAATCCACGTTGGCACGAATTTCAAGGTTTTCTATGGCGGAAGTATTAAACCCAACGTGCAAACCTGTGGAATTAAACTCCGTTCCTTTCTGATGTCCAAGCGTATTTTGCTGCCCGAAAGAGCCGTAATAGCCGAAATCCTTTGTGCCACCACGCAAGGTAATGGTGTGGCGCATGAATGAGCCTTGTTGGAAGGGCGACATAAGCCAATCGTTGGTTGCGCCGTTGGTGTTCCACTGCGAAAGTTCTGCATCGGTGTATGCAAGCGGTCGTTGGGCTACGGTGAGGCGAGCATTGATAGAATCGCGCCACGTGCGCATTTCGTCGTTTGTCCATGCGGTTTTTTGCGTTGTTACTCCGCGATGCACCTGCGTAATACCTGCATCTAGGTTGTAATCAACGCTGAGAGAACCACCGCCGCCTTTTTTTGTGGTAATGACAATCACACCACTCGAAGCACGTGAGCCGTAAAGCGAAGCAGCCGCCGCACCTTTGAGGATTTCCATAGACTCAATATCTTCGGGGTTGATTGCTGTGAGTGCGCGAGTACCGTTGCTTGCGCCAAACGAGGCAGAGCCTGTGTTTGTGCCGGTGTTGGTATTGCGATTGGAATTATCCATAAACACGCCGTCAATAATCACCAGTGGCTCGGAGGCTGATAAAATCGAGTTTCCGCCACGAATACGGAAGCGCACGCCACCACCGGGCGCACCGTCTGCAGAATACGTCTCTACGCCTGCCACTCGTCCAATAAGTACATCCTCAGCCGTGATTCCGGGAACTTCTTCAATCGCTTTGTTCACGGTTGAGCGTGATGTTCCCATTTCTTTTTGCTTATTATCCACCGCCAAGCCTGTAACGACAATATCTTCGAGGTCGAAAGCGGCATCTTCCATAGCAATATCCAACGTTTGGTCTCCAGCTTGAACCGAGATTTTACGCTCCATTGCTTTGTAGCCCACATATTTTACTGAAATAGTTTGTTCTTTACCCACAGGAACATCCGAAAGTTTGAACGCACCACCCTTCTGCGAAACCGCACCAATGCGTGTTCCTTTCACATTTACCGATGCTCCCGATAATGGCTGCCCGTTTGATTTTGCAGTGATTTTACCTGAAATTGTGCCTGTTTGCGACCACACAAGCGTCGCAGAGACGCACAAAAGCAGCATATTCACGACGACATATCGTAGAAACTGCTTCATATCTGTCCTCCTGAAGAAAAATACCAAGTATAAAGTATGAATTATGAAATTATTTACGCGGAAATATAGCCCTAAACATCAGGAATAAAGAGGTTTTCAGCCTTTTGCCCTCATCCCTTTGCCCTTATCCTTTATCCTTTTGCCCTTATCCCTTCCTCACGGTATTCCAAACATCCCTTCACGGAACGTTGCCGAACCTTGCAGAGAGCGCATATTGATGCCGATTTGACGCGCTTCGGGGTTTGTCCACGAATACGCAACCGCCTTGGAGTTGCCTTCTTCGTATATCGCAAATTTCATCACCGGCAACCCCGTTTGATAAACCACTTGCGAAAGTTCCGCCCAGTATTTCGTTGCAACAGTCTTACCGTCTTGTTCGCCGACACATTGAAAACGCCCGCCTTGGTCGTGCAGAATCACGTTGCGAATGGAAACATACTGCTCTTTTTCGCCTTCTTTCGGTTCATTGGTGCGAACAGCCATCCACGCTTTGAAGAAGCGGCAGCGCTTCAGTTTGTGATGAATTTTCGCTTTGTTACCAAAAACATATTTGCCGTCTTCGTCGAATGCCTCGTCACGAATCCAGATTTCATCGCGTGTTAGGCGGAGGGAATCAGTAATGAAAATCTTTTTACCGGAGCGTTTGGAAACGAAATTACAGGCTTTATCCTTCATGTAGCCCACAAATGCTTCCCCTTCGCGCTTCCAATACACTGCACAGCCTTGAGTCATGGTCATCATGGAGGGCATGAGAGCAGCTAATTTGCTGGGATTCAAGTGAGAATCGTAGTACAGACTATCAACGGGAAAGGAGTAAATATCAAGTTGTATTGCTTGTTCTTGCTTGTTGATGCTGAAGGAATACACGCGCTGACGATAGATTTTTTGCGGGTTTCCGTCCATGTATTGCTTCACGTAAAATACATTTTCACCGAAGGCGGGCTGTTTAATAGGGAAAAATATGGAATGAATATGCTCATGCACCTCCGGCGCCTTGTCTTCACGCTCTTTCCAGACCTGTTGAAAGTTGTCAAATTCACCCGCAAACATGGCGGTCATTTGCTTCAAATCTGCTTCCAACGGGCTTTGAGCGAAGTTGTTCTGAAGAAAACATAACGAGAATAGGCAAAGTGCTGCAAAGAAGCGCATAGTATTGAAAGTATTGAAGAAAAATGTGAGAATAAGAAACAAATTTCAGAGTATCTGCCCTGCCGCCCGTTCACCCGATTCCAATGCACCTTCCATACCTGTAAAGCGCATTGCAGTGTGTTCTCCCGCAAACACGATGTTTTGATGCGGCATTGCGAGGTGCAAAGCGAATTTGGTAATTTGTCCCGGAGCGAACTTCACATAACTTCCGCCGGCAAAGGGATTTTTACCCCACGAATTGATACGAGTAACCTCTAACGCGCCTTCTGATGCGGGACGCAGCCGTTTCATTTCTGCTTGGACAAGTGCCAGAACGTCTTTTTCGGAAAGCGTGTCAAATTTTCGTGCGCCTTCGCCGTTTATCCAACACAGCATCCGTGCGGGTTTCCCGTCCGCTTCGGGATAAACAAAAATGCGCTCAAGCGGTGAGTCTGTCCACATCGTAGGCGGTAAGCCGTCGTCCAGCCAAAATGCTTTTTTTACCGCAACATGAATTTGGCTGATAGTCGTGTATTGAAGCGACCTCACAGCCTGTGCTTGCACGCCTGTAATGGCGGGAATCATCGAAATTTTTCTAAGAGTCGTGAATGGAACAGCCATGACAACATTCTTTGCTTTGAACGTGCTTCGGTCACTGCACGTGAGGACTACACCGTCATTGCGCTGCGCAATGGACGTAACGATTTTCCCTAAGCGAACAGGCTGTTTCAGCGATTTTGCCATTGCCTCCGGCAGTCTGCTTGAACCACCTTGAATCATCATGGATTTCGTAAATCCACCTTTGGCAAACAGTGTTGAAGAACGGAAATTGTTCAGGACAGAGGTTTTATCAAGTCCCGGAGTGTCAGAGGCAATTTCGATGAGGCGGAGTGCTTCATCCGAAACGCCCTTCGATTTCAAATACGCCGCAATCGAAATATCCATCGCTGCAAATTTCTCCGACCGCCAATCATCTAAGGTTTGAAGCGGACTTTGACCGCGCAGCAAGGTTGATTCCAAGAGCGAAGGGAGAATTTTTTTCTCACTGTCCAAAAGTTTGTTGAACGCGGAAGCCTCCCATTCGCTAGATTGTATGCGCTCTCCACCCAAGCAGATGAGCGTATCGGCATTAGAGCGCGGTTCATCAACAAGCCCGACGTTTAATTTTTGTGCTATTGCCACAAGACGCTTGTAACCGTCTCCCACCTGCACACCACCTGTGTCCGGCTTCCACGCAACGTCATCCAGCGTGTAAAGCCTTCCGCCTATGCGTTTGCTTGCTTCCAGCACAAGCACCGATTTCCCTTGCGATTCCAGAATCATCGCGGCGTTCAACCCCGCCAAACCTGCTCCCACGACAATAACATCTGCACTGTCAGTATTTTTTTCAATAAACGGCACAGCACCAAACGCTAGGAATGATGAGGCTTGCGCGGTCGTTGTGAGGAATGTACGCCGATTCATAAACGTTCCCGGAAAAGTCTGTGAGAAATAGCCTATTACCTTGTTCCCTTGGAAAAGTATCAAGGATAAACGACGACGCAATAACGGCGTTATGACAAAAATGCCTTTGACGACTGCGAAAGCAACCCCGCAACGGAGTTCAAAATAATCCGTGCGCCTTTCTGGATCAGACCTTGTGCCTGCTCCTTCGTTGCAGCAACCGTACCAAGTACGAGGTTATGCCGGAGAACAATCTCGAAAATTTGGTCAATCACTTTTTTTACTTCGTCGTGCGCCGGACCGTCGTAAAAACCCATCGTCATAGCAAGGTCGCGTGGACCAATAACGAAGCCATCTACACCCTTCACCTTGCACATTGCTTCCAGATTATCCATTGCTTTAATGTCCTCAATTTGCGGCAACACGAGCGTTTGTTCATTGGCAAAATTCACATATTCGAGCTGCGATTTTTTGCCGAGCATATAATCTGAAGCCCTTACGGGACCTAGTCCACGCTCACCAAGCGGCGGGTATTTCATTGCGCGAACTAATTTTTCACAATCTTCCGCCGTGTTGCAACCCGGCATCATTACTCCCATTACGCCTAAATCCATGAACTGCAAAATCAGTTTTTCATCCAAACTACGCACCCGCGCAAGCGGCGTAATTCCTACACTCTCGGCAGCACGAATCATGCCGTCGGCGTTGGAGGGCGTAATTGCGCCGTGTTCGCCGTCCAACATATAAAAATCGAATCCCGCAAGACCGCAATACTCAGTAATTACGGGGTCGGTCGTAGGCGAAATCACACCGAAAATCGGCTGTCCTTTTTGGAGTTTGGTTCGTGCTTGGTTTTCGCGCATTGGAAGAAAGAGATAAGGGAAAAAGGATAAGGGCTTGGCAGCATTTTCAAGGCTCATTGAGTTGCGATTTATCGTAAATCCTTCGCCGTTCCATCGGCAATTTTCCGCTTGATAAATTCCATCAGCCCGCCCGAAGACGCAATTTCCGCCACAAACGGCGCAACAGGCAATGCCTGAGCCTCAAAGCCTGTGGTGAGGTTTTTGATGATGCCTGTGTCAGGGTTAAATTCCAGTTCATCACCCGTTTTAACGTGCTTCACGATGTCTTTGCAGGTGATGAACGGCAAGCCATAATTGGTCGCATTGCGAAACTGCAAACGCGAGAAGGAATCCGCAAACACCGCTTGAATCCCCGCTCCCATCATGCCCGTAACAACGTGTTCAATGCTTTTGCCGCCGCCCGCAAAGTTATGTCCCGCCACGATGAACGTGTAGCCTTCGTTTTTGAAAGCATTTTCGGCATTAAATTGTTCATCAACACCCGCCATAACCCATTTTGCGTTCTCCGCAGGGTCTATCGCGCTTGTCCAAAATTTTTGAATGATGATGTCGAACGCATACACGTATTTTTCCGACACCCATGCTTTTCCGCGTTGAATGTGAGCCATGTTGGTAGAGTGGTTACTTGGTTAGTTGGGGCTTAGTTACTTGGGGCTTGGTGCTTAGTTACTTGGGGCTTGGTTGCTTAGTTACTTGGGGCTTGGTTGCTTAGTTACTTGGGGCTTGGTTTGTTGAGAATTATTGGGCTTCATTGCTTCACAATTCTCGTGGGTCAGAGATAACACCCGTCAATGCTGATGCGGCGACGACGGCTGGCGACGACAAATAAATCTGAGCATTTTTGCTGCCCATGCGCCCTTTCATATTGCGGTTTCCTGCGGAGAGAACGATATCCCCATCGCCCGCCACGCCAGTGTGAATACCCGCACAAGCCGCACAACTCGGCGTGTCCACCGCTACACCGGCTTCCACAAGTGTCGTGATATAGCCAGCCTTCAGCGCATCCAAATACACCTGCGTACTTGCCGGAACAAGCAGGAAATTCACATCACGGTGTACTTGCTTGCCTTCAAGAATTTTTGCAATCATCGCAATATCCTCCAAACGCCCATTGGTGCAGGTTCCAACGAATGCCTTGTTGAATTTTGTGCCGACAACTTTTTCAATCGGCGCAATGTCGTCGAGTTTGTCCGGCATAGCGACCGTCGGTCCGATGTTCGTTACGTCCACCTCATAGACCGCATCGTAATGCGCGTCTGCGTCGCTTGCAATCATGCTCCAATCGCCTTTTGCCCGTCCTTTCAGGTACTCTTTCGTCACCTCATCCGGCGCAACAATGCCGTTTTTCGCACCTAAATCCACCGTCATATTGCAGAGCGTCATGCGTCCCGCCATAGAAAGCGCATGAATAGCGGGTCCCTCGAACTCCAGCGTTTTGTAGATAAGATGCCCGTTCCAGTGCATCATGCCCATAATATGCAGCGACAAATCTTTACCCATCACGTAAGGCTGCCACGTTCCGGTGATATGAAATTTCACCGATTCCGGCACACGAAACCAGCATTTGCCAATCGCCATCGCCACCGCAGCATCGCTCACGCTGACGGCATTGCCAACCGCACCAACCGCACCGTAGGTGTTCGCATGGGAATCCGTACCAATACTGACCGTTCCCGGAAGCACGTGTCCTTGCTCAACCATGATTTGATGCGCTATTCCCTGTTTTCCAAGGTCGTAAAAGTGCGTGATATTATGCTCACGGACTACCTCGCGCCATTCGTTGAGCATGGTCGCAAACTGAGCCGTTGGCGGCGGAACAAGGTGGTCGGAAACACAGATAACACGGTCTTTGTCAAAGACTTCCGTTTTGCCGAGTTCGTGCAAGGCAGTAAAGGTCTGCTTTCCAAGATAATCCATCGTCATAACGGTATAAATATCCGTCCAGACAAGTTCAGCAGGGCGCACGGAATCTCGTCCGCTTTGCTGTGCCATGATTTTTTCGGTGATGGTCATTCCGGGCATAATCGGTCAAGGGATAAGGGATGAAGGATAAGGGGTGTAGATTTTATGCGTATTTGAGAGAGTTTTGTGTGTTTGAAGAGCATCATACTCCATACGTTCTTCAAATTGCTGCGACGCGGCGTTCTTCAATCATCGTTAATCCCTCAAACTGCCCATTGCGACTATGTTGCCACGTGCGCATACGGTGACCGTCTTCGATAAGCGTGATGATTTCAAACAGCATTGTTCCCGGTTCGCTTTTGTATGTCCAATAGAGGTTGATAACGTCGTTGCCGGACTCCCACGCCTCGCCCTTGATGCGCGGGTTATCGAATTGCAAGCGGTCATTTTCGTCAAAATAAGACGTGCCGAAATCGTGGAACTCGCGTTTTCCGCTCTCCCATGTATATTCATTTGTTTGTGACCACTCGTTGCCGACGAGCTTCAGTGTAAGACGGCTATTGTGTTTGTCAATAACCTCGCCCTTTGGATTGATGCGCGTGTAAGTACCTTCCCAGATACCCTCATGTTTAGGAAAAATTGACAGTGCCATGGTTGTAAGAAAGAATTGTGAACACAAAAACAGTAGTTTCACCAATCTAGGTTTTGCGCGTCAAAATCTCTTGTAAATAATTGGCATGGAGTACGGCGTAATCTGTTTCCCGTCTTTGATAAGCAGTTCCATCACACTAAAGGAATCTTTCGCAATCGTTTCTTCGAGGGTAAAACTGCCGCCCGGAAATTCATTGGGCGCTTTGATATAAAAACTTTTTGCTTCGGCATTATACGTGTACAAGGTAGGTTTGAAGCTGGGTGAGAGTTTCAGGTCGTTGTAATCGAAGCGCAAATTTGCGTTATCGTTGCGAATGTCTTTCACGGGAATTGTCTTTGGAATCTGTATGGAATGGAGCTTCACAGCACCATTCTCTTCCGTGAACCAGAACAAATACGGCTTCACAACGGTATCTTGCGGCTTATCGGGATAGACGTAGTAACTTTCTTCAAGGATGTAGAAGCCTTGATAATTCACGGGTTTGCCCGTTATTTTGTCATCGGCAAGGCGATTAACGTGCTTTGCGTAAGGGTGAATTTGTTTTCCCGCTTTGCGCTCTTGCTCGACTTGTTCACGGTTGTCGAGGTCGCCTTGGATGTACTGTTTGAAAAGGTCGAAGGGTTTCATGGAAGCCTGTTGTTGGGAGAAAATTGGAATTGCAGCACAAAGAACAAGTGCTGCAGATACGAGGTTTCGTGCGGTTTTGAGCATGGTATAAATAAGAAAAATATTAAAATTCGTAGCCTTGCGCTATCCAATAGTGCCAATCTTCAATAGCTTGCTGGGTTTCGTCATCAACGTCAATGCCCTGTAATTGCGCCAATGGAACAGCGACTTCTTTCTTTTTCCATTGCACAAGAACAAGTATCTCATGCATACAATCATCTTCATCGCCCATTTCGATGACAGTTACTTTCTCGCCTTCATCAAGCACAGATACACTGCGCTTTTCCGTACAGACCGCCTTAAATGGGAATGAGAGAGTGTCTTGGAGATAGTAATACCAGCCCATCGCCCGTTCAGATTCATCATAAGCATCAACAACAATATCGTAATTTATGCGATGTTCGCGTTCCTCGTCTTTTCCGGGTCGCGTTTTTGTAAGTTTGTGGATGTTAGCCATAACATGAATTCAAAGTAAAAAAATGAGTTACAAAACATAATCACCATGCTTCTGCAAATAAGCAACCAAGCCGCCTTCAGCCAAAATATCAATCATCACCTGCGGCATTTTTGTTGCTTTGTAGGTTATTCCTGTGTTCGTATCGGTTACGCTTCCTTCCAGTAAATTTACCTCCAAAACCGCACCATTGCTAATGTTGTGGTCGGGAATTTCCAAGAGCGGCAAGCCGATATTGATAGCATTGCGAAAGAAAATTCGAGCGAAGTATCGTGCAATAACAACAGAAACTCCCACCACTTTCAGCGCAATCGGCGCTTGTTCACGCGACGAACCGCACCCAAAATTATCCCCCGCAACGATGATGTCTCCTTGCTTGACGCGGTTTTTGAAGTCAGGGTCAATATCCTCCATCACGTGCGCCGCTAGCGACTGCACATCAAGAGTTTTGGTGTATTTGCCGGGAATGATGCGGTCGGTGTCAATGTTGTCGCCCATTGCGCCGGAATAGGCATGAACAGTGCCTTGGAAGGTAGCCATAAAGAAGGGATAAGGGATGAAGGATAAGGGATGAAGGATAAGGGATGAAGGATAAGGGATGAAGGATAAGGGATAAAATTTATTCCGTGCGTGATTTCGATGCACCAATCACAAAAACTCTGCGGGGTCAGTAATCACGCCCTTGAGAGCCGATGCCGCCACCACTGCCGCCGAACCCAGATAAATCCTGGCGTTGGGGTTGCCCATGCGTCCTTTGAAATTACGATTTGCCGTTGAAATCACCGTTTCGCCATCGCCCGGAACGCCCAGATGCGCACCCACACACACGCCACAAGCCGCATTGGTAAAGGTCGCACCAGCTTCCATCAGCGTTTGCATCGTGCCATCGTTCATTGCCGCCAAAAAAACATTTTTCGACGCTGGAGTGATAAGCAAACGTACGTTGGGGTGAATATGCCGCCCACGCAGTATTTGTGCGGCTTCGCGGAGGTCTTCCAAACGAGCGTTCACACAACTTCCAATAAAAGCATATTGGATTTTTGTGCCTTCCACCACCGAAATTTCCTGCACATTATCGGGCGAATTTGGCACGGCTACTTGCGGACGAAGCGAGGAAACATCGAAGGTGTAGTGCTTTGCATATTCAGCGTCCGCATCGGGAAAAATTGGCGTGAAGTCGTAATCAAGCCCAAACTCAAGTTTCAAGCCATTGGGATGCACAATACCCGTTTTTGCACCCATTTCGGCAGACATATTCGCAATCGTCATACGGCTGGAAAGCGAGAGCGGATGCAGTGCTGAGCCACAAAACTCAATGGCTTGATACGTCGCACCCGAAATCGAAAGCTGCCCTGTGGTGAAGAGTATCAAGTCCTTCGCCGTTACGCCCTTTTGCAGCCTACCAGTGTACTCAATTTTCACCGTTTGCGGCACTTTGAGCCAAATTTTTCCCGTCAGCATCACCGCCGCTAAATCCGTCGAACCAACACCCGTCGCAAATGCCCCCAAGCCCCCGTAGGTACAGGTGTGCGAGTCTGCGCCGACAAATAAATCTCCAGGCTTGACGAACTGCTCTTCCACCATAATTTGATGGCAAATTCCCGCACCGACATCAAAAAGCGGGCATCCCTGCTCGGCAGCAAATTCGCGCATCATCACGTGGAGGTTTGATATTTTCTCCGTTGGAGCAGGTGCGGCGTGGTCAATCACGAGCGGAAATCGCGCAGGATTCCAAACTTTTTTACCGCTTGTGCCGACCATTTCCCGAAATGCCTTGATTGCATATGGCGCGGTTGTGTCGGTAGCCATGATGCAATCCACGTTCACAACCGTTAGTTCGCCCTGATACACATCGCGCCCCGAGCGGGCGGAGAGGATTTTTTCGCTGATGGTTTGTCCCATGATGTTTTACATTTTAATGATATTTTGCTCTTCCAATGCCTGTATTTCTGTGTCATCCAAGCCCAAATCACCTAAAATTTCCCGTGTATGCTCACCAATCTGTGGAGGATTCATCGTTAATGAAAACTCTGTACCACCCATTTCAAGCGGTATTTTGGGCAATTTTGTGCGCGTTCCGTCGGGAAGCAAGGTTTCAAGCAGGCTGCCGCCCTCATTAAGCTGCACATCATCAAACAAATCTTCGGGTCGGGCAATCGGTGCAAAGGTAATATCTGCCTCCTCGCAACGGCTGATGATTTCTGCCTTCGTGAATGTTCGCATCATTGTTTCAACGGCCGGCAAAAACCATTCGCGCTCGGCAATGCGGTCATTATTGGTCGTGAGGCGCTCATCATTCAGCCAATCGTCTCTGTCAAATGCTTTGCAAAAGCGCTCCCAATGTTTTTCGCTGATAAGCCCCACAAACACTGCATCGCCGTCTTTGGTATCGAATGTGCGGTAAACCGACCACGCGCTAACCCGCGCAGGCATTGGCGGTACAGGCTCTTTCGTGATTGCGCCGTACGCCATATGCTGCCCCATGAGAAACGCTGTCGTTTCAAAGAGTGCGCTTTTGACGAATGTCCCCTTGCCTGTTTGATTACGCTCGTGCAGTGCTGCGAGAATACCAATCACCCCAAACATTCCGCCCGTAATATCCACAACGGACGTTCCAGCGCGAAGCGGCATCCCAACTGGTCCTGTCATGTATGCCAATCCGCCCATCATCTGCACGACTTCATCCATCGCATGGCGCTTTTCGTAGGGACCGGAAAGAAAGCCCTTGAGCGAACAGTAAATCAGGCGTGGATTAAGCACAGATAATGTTTCGTAGCCATAGCCAAGTCGCTCCATCGTGCCGGGTCCGAAATTTTCAACGAGAATATCTGCACCTTCTACAAGCCGCATAATCACTTGCTTTCCGGCTTCGGACTTAATATCAATCGCCAAACTTTGTTTGTTTCGATTGTAAAAGGAGAAATATCCCGTTCCAAAACCCCGCAAACGCCGCGTAGAATCACCTTCCGGCGGCTCAATGTGCATGACTGACGCGCCCATATCCGCCAAGAGCAGACCGCAAGCGGGTCCCATAACGGCGTGGGTAAATTCGAGAACGGTGATGCCCTGTAATGGTGCGCCGTGTACGCTTTTTTCTGTTTCATTCTTCATACATTATCTTTCATCCTTTTTGAGCCAATCACCAATACCATACGGGTCTGGAAGTGGCGCAGATACGTGTTCTTGGCGGATTTGCCACATTTCTTCGGCGTTTTTACGAAGAACAAAGGTTGCGCGAAATGTTTGCTCGAAAACTTTTCCTTTCACATTCACGCGCAGTTGCAAAATCCCCGCAACCCAAGCCATAGAGCCGCTTTCCTCAGAATACGGACCTTCCGTCCACGTGATGGATTCGAGTGCCATTGGCGCAGCATTAAAATCACGCCAACCTTTGAAGATATTTTCCGTGCCAAGCGTGGAATAGCGCGGTCCTTCGACAAAAACGTACGTGTCCGCGCCTTCGACGTAAGCGGCGCAAATTGCCTCGTAATCTTTGCGAATAATTGCCTCGTAGAAAGCATCAATACTCTCTTTTGGTGTCTTCATTTCATCCTTCATACGTTATCATTCATCCTTTCTTTAGGTTCTTCCCAATTCTTCGGCAATATCCGCCAAATCGCGGTGTGCTTCAGGGTTTTGCAATGCTTCGTGTTCTTGCTGGACGATGCGCAAAATACGGGCTACATATTCTGCGTGCCAGCGTTGGCGCTCGTCGGCGGCTTCGGGGCTTGGGCGGTATGCTTCAATATCAGCACGCGAGATTGTGCCTTTTTGCTCCAAAAGCCGTTCCAGCGTGTCGAATCGCTCGTGCATGACAGCGAGTTCGCCCGCCACAGCCATAGTGATTGCCAAAACCCGCTCTACGGCTGGGTCGTCGAAAAAATACGGTCGCTTCCCTTTGCTCTTGGCATTAGCAAGCGCGATGACGTTGAGTTCCATTTGGTTACTTGGTTTAGTTGGTTGAGTTAGTCATTAGTCATTAGCCATTGGTCATTAGTCATTGGTCGTGTGTGCCTTTCCAAAGCCTTCATAATTCATACGTTATCCTTTATACTTTCCTACTTCTTCCACGCCCCAAATACATTCCACACTGCCGAGCGTCCATAATCCTCAACTTCCGTCGGGCGCGGCTTGGTGAAATCTTCGAGGTCGTTCACGGCGCGAACACCGATTTGGAAAAAGGTTTCTTTGTTGAAGCCTGATTCTGCCATGAGTGTAGCGGGGTCAATGTCGTGCATCACGCCCCAAAACGGCTCGTTGTTGTAAAAAGCATCCCAATCACGTATGGTCTGCTCGAATAAGTCCATTTCCGGCGTGTATTGAGGCTGTTCAATGTGCATGGTGATTCCGCCGTCGGTGAGCATTCGGTAAATCTCACGCATAATGCGGTGAATGGCTTTGAATGAGGTTTCGTGCAGGAACATTGTGGTCTGAATCCAATCAAAGGACGCATCAGCAAAGCCCGTATTGGCAGCGTCGAGTTGCATGAATGTTACGTTTTTTATGCCCAAAGCCTGCGCCCGTGCATGTCCGTAACGCAACATCGGCACACCGACATCAATCGCTACAACTTCCGCGTCGGGATACGCCTGCGCAATCGGAAGCGTGTTATGACCAAGCCCGCAGCCAATATCCAAAATACGCCTTGGCTTAAAATCTGGATGATGCGACAGTAACCACTGCGAAATTGCCTTCCCACCGCCGTCAGTGAGTTTTCCCAAGCCACCCGCCGTCGTTACAAACAAGCCCGTGTCGTAGTTTGCGGCTGCTGACACGTCGCCCTCGAAAAGTTCCGTGTGATAACTGCCTGGCATACAGTGATTGTCCATAATCGTCAGGTAATGCGGGACTTTCACATCAGGATTCAAAACAAGTGTTGCTTTTCCGGCATTGAGTTTTTGCACTTTTTCGGCGAGTTCGGGTGCTTGACGAATCGTCATGGTACGTCCGTTTTGCTGACGCATTTCCATTGTTGTTCGCCGAAGAGCGCTCCACGTCTGGTAGTAGGGGTCGTGCTTCATTTCGGCGCGAACCTCGTCGCGGTTCTGGAAATCTCGCCCATGCTCGGCTTGAAATCGAGGTTTGACGCGCTTTTCGTAAGCAAGGCGGTTGCCCGGCGCAATTACGCCGGAAAGATGTTTGTTGAGATTTGCCAAAAAATTGTAGCGCGCTATTTCGTCATGCGTGGCTATGGGGAATACCTCGTGTTGTGTAATGTTGCTCCAGACAGGCGGTACGGGCAGAGTTGTGGTTTTTGCGTTCATATTGTTGAAATGCTTCTTGAAGAAATGTTGTTGATTGCGTAGATTTGTGCGAGAGAATTTCTGAGTTCTTCCAATATACAATCGCCAATGACCATGAGCAATCGTCTCTTATATTCAAAAATTCAGATGCTTCAATCTGATGAGTTAAAGCATGATGTCATGCGGTATGTGGAGTTTTTGCTGGCGAAACAAGCTGAGACAACGACCAAACGCATACCTGTCTTTGGCTCCGCAAAAGGAATGTTTCAGATGAGTGCTGATTTTGATGAACCTTTGGACGACTTTAACGAATATATGCCTGAATGAACCTTTTACTTGATACTCACGCGCTAATATGGCTTTTAGAAGGTGATGAAACCTTGAGTTCCAACGCATTAATCGCTATCCAAAACCCTATCAATTCTTGCTTCGTAAGCAATGCCTCTTTATGGGAAATTGCGATAAAAATTAGCCTCGCAAAATTATCCATACAACGCCCGTACCACGAAATTCCTCAACTGATTTGGCAAAATGGCATCGAAATTCTTCCTGTTGAATTTGAACATTTTCATCGTGTTTCCGAGTTACCTTTTTACCACAAAGACCCGTTTGACCGTATTATTATTGCTCAAGCAATCGTTGAAAATATGGGCATTGTTGGTAAAGACAGCCATTTTGTGCAGTATGAAGTGCCACTTATACCAATTTACGTTGAAGATTGTGCATTGTTTTTTCAATGCTTTTCTCTGGAAGCAGCATAAATACTCGCACAGACAAGAATGTCTGTGCCACTGATGCGTTGCAATAAAATGTGAACGGTCAGGAATGCCCGAAAGCAGTGTGTTTGCTGGGTAAAAACTATGTTTGGCGTATGACTCTGCAAAAAGTTCAAATCGCTGACGGGCGAGTATATTCGGCATTCCTGCGCGGTGGCGTTCATGGCGAAGTGCTGTCAAATCAAGTGTTGCGCTTGCAACCATACTCTCACCCGTACTTGCTTCCGACAGCACCAAACCGCGATAATCCACGATTTTTGAGCCGCCGTCGGTGGAAGCAAAGGGAATATCCGTGTTCGCAATTCCGGCGGAATTGGCGGAAACAACGTAGCTCATATTTTCAATCGCACGAGCAAGTTTTGCTACGTTCTTTTGCGTCAAAAGCGGACTTCCTACTTCGCTTGAGGAGTGCAAAAATATCTCGGCACCGCGCATAGCATGGCACCGCGCAATTTCGGGATACAAAATTTCTTCGCTGGCAATACACGCCAAATTCCCAATTTCCGTCCGCGTAACAGGAAATACGCCATCTAAACCGTAAATATCCAGATACTTATCCCAAACATCATGCGGCGTGGGTGCGAACATCGAAACCAAGCGCCGATAGCGTAAAATCAGGCTTCCCAAAGGGTCAATCACAAAACTTGTTTGAAAATAGAGGTCTGGAAAATGTGCATCTTTCTCGTACGCATTACCCGATAAAAATACGCCATTCACTTCAGCGACCTTCCCCAAAGCCTCATATTCCTTACCATTTGGCTCAAGCGCCGCTTTATCGCGCCATGCCTCCAACGTTTCGCCCATCGGAAAACCCGTCAGGAAATACTCCGGCAAGACAACTAAACGCAAATCCTGTCCGATAAATGCTTTCGAGGCGCGTATTTGCTTGCTCAAACGCTCAATCGTCTGAAGCATTTGGGCTTCAGATTCTGCGCGGTTCGGGCAATGATTCACCGCGTAACACGTGGCTTGGAGAGCGAGGGCTTTGTAAGAGGTCATTGGGGCTTGGTTACTTGGGGCTTGGTCATTAGTCATTCGTTGTTTGATGTGATGATGCTTTGCAATGCTAAAATTTTATGCGGCTTTGGGTGTAGGCTTCCGCATAACAATAACCATCGCAATCGCCACCAAACTCAAACCCAACATCAGCGTAAACGACGGAACATAGCTTCCTGTGTTCGTGCGAATACTACCCAGAACAATAGCACCGGCGCTGCCTGCAAGCGTGTCAATCATGGTGAACAACCCCAAAATTTTCGGATAGTTTTTTCCTCCAAAATATTCGGCAATCATCACCTGAATCATCGTAAATGCGCCACTAAAGCCCACTCCATAGACCACTGCATAAATAAACGCAAGACCTGTCGGATTCGTGTCCATGACGCGCAAAATTGCCGAACCGACAGCAAGGCTAATCGTTGCAAGCAGCATAATCATGCGCTTGTCAAAACGGTCACTCAGAAAGCCAAAAAGGAGTTTTCCGACCATTGCCGAAATACCGAATGTTACTAACACTTTCGCTGAAAAACCTGCATCCAAACCTACATCTTTGAAGAAAATAGTTTGATTTTGCGTAACGCCGACGATACAAAACCACATTACCGCAGTAACAAACGCAAGCAAGTAAAAAACAGGCATTTTCACAACATCTGAAACAGTAAAGCCTTCTAGCATAGAAGCTGCTTCATTGCTTTTGTTTGACGGTAAGCCGTCTGCAAAGGTATTCTTTTCTGAGGGATGATTTCGGAGCAGTATCACAAAGGGAATAAAGACCATAATCGTCATTATTCCTGCTAAAACGAGAGAAGTTGTTCGCCATCCATAATTTTTCAATAACGGCGCAACAATACCTGAAAACAGTGCGGCTCCGAATGATGACCCCATGAGTAAAATACCCACTGCTAAACCTCGATACTTATCAAACCAGCGTGTAACCATTAGCACACTTGGCATCATCCCTGACATGACGATTCCGAAAGCAAACAGAACATAAATCCCCAGAAAGTGCCAATATGTCTGGATTTGCGAAAGTGCCAGATACGCAAGAATAAACACCACACTTCCACCAATCATAAAATTGCGTGCCGAAACGCGCTGCATAATTACCCCGAAAAACAAGGCGAAAAGTGCCGAAAAGGAAAACATTATTGATGGAGCAACTTGTATTTGTTGCGGTGTGAATCCAAATTCCGCGATGAAAATTGGATAAAACATCGGCATAACGTTTACCGTCAAACCGTTTGTCGCCGTGTACGCAAGCAGTAGTGCCGCAAGCAAGAACCAACCGTAAAAGACGCGCATAATGGGGAAAGTATGAATGATGAAGTATGAAGTTATTCCGAGTTACAATTCAGTTCCACGTTACGATTTTATACGGCTTCCAAGCCTTTGCCCCAAAAGCCGACCAAAACTGAGCGCGGGAGTAATGAGCATACCGCCGCAAAAGGCATGACCACTTGTTGCAGCAGCACCCAGAATTTCTCCGGCAGCATACAACCCCTGAATTGGTGAGCCTTCCGTGTTCAAAACCTGCAAATCGCCATTCACCGCCAAACCGCCAAACGAAATAAGCGACGAAGCATTGATGCGAAGCGCATAAAATGGTGCTTCTTGGAGTGGTGCGTGAAATGCGGCTCGTCCAAATTCATCTTCTTGATTGGCGAAGGTGTCTTGAAATTGAGCATTGAAGAGCGTTACAGCGTTTTCAACATTCTGCCATGCCAAACCACACTTTTCGGCAAGTTCGCCCACACTTGATGCCGTGCGGCAGTACGTCCCACGTGCAGCGTGGGAGCGAACCATTTCGGGCGTTATCCACTGCCGCACAAGCGGCTCGTTTTCCTCGCACGATGTGCGCAAAGCGTGTTCGTCAAATATAACCCAAAACCGCCAGTTTGCTTGCTTCATCACCGCTCGTTCACGAATGTCAGCGCTTGGTTCGTCCTCGTTCATAAAGCGGTTGCCGTCGTCGTTCACGTAAATTTCACGTGTTTTGCGGTATGCCGATGAAAATACACTCGCCCACGCATCCCAATAATCCACGCGCTGCGAATTTGGCACCGTTTCAATGCCGCCCAAACTAACATTATGTTTTTCGGCATGATGAAATTTCGCGCCTATGCGCATAGCGGCTTGTATTCCCTCACCTAACGATGTGTGATTTGCCGTCGAAAAAAGCGGCGGTGCTTCCGGCAGGGTTTCGGCAAAAAATTTCGGATTTGCCGCATAACCGCCTGTTGTGAGTACAATCGCCGGAGCGTAGTATTCATGCGCTTCTCCGCGTGATTGTACTCTTACCCCTTTCACTGCACCATTCTCACAAAGCACATCCTTTAGCGACGCACCCAAAAGTGGCGTAATTACGCCCTTTTTCACCCATTCTTCCCACAGTGGCAAAAGCAGCGAAAGCATCACCACACCGCCCCGCGCAACGTTTGCGTAATGCGTCCGCGCTGTTGTGTACGGAACGTGTCCGAAAATAATTTTTGGACAGTCTTTGTCAAACGGAAAGCCCAGCGATTCCAGCCAATTCAGCGTTTTTGGCGCTTCTTCGGTGGCAAGTTTTGTGATTACGGCATCGGCGGAATGTTCGGAAATGCGCATCACTTCGGCACAATGCTTTTCCGGCGAATCCTTGATTCCATGCGCTTTCTGGCGATTTGTGCCGCCCCCGCTCAAATGCCCTACCGTCCAATGCAGCGTACCGCCTATCACAGTGGATTTCTCAATCACCAAAATTCGCTTCACGCCTGCTTTTGCGGCTTCGATTGCGCACGGGATTCCGGCTGTTCCCGCGCCGACGATGATGAGGTCGAAGGAAGTTATTTGGTCATTAGTCATTAGTCATTAGTCATTGGTTATTTGGTCATTAGTTGGGTTGTGCGTTTTTTGCTCAAAAAACTCGAACCAAACACCGTCGGGAGAACGCACAGCGAAACAACGTACCTTTCCGTAGGGTGCAATCTCAAGCTCTGAAAGCAGTGTAGTTATTGGTGTTCGAGCGGAAACGTGAGCAAAATATTCGTCAATGCCTTCCACAGGAAAACGGTACATCAGCAAACCACGATTCGGCGGAATGGCGCGGTCTGAGCGGTCTTCACCGTACAAACCCTCAAATTGAAAAACTTCGATAATCGTATCACGTGTTCCATCCGGTGAAAATCCCCCAAGCTGCACGGGAACTTGTGTTGAGAGATTCCATGGCAAACGAAATACCGTCGGTGCGGGTTCGGAATTTTTCAGCGTCAGGCGTTCAAGTTCGGTAAAACCTAGCGTTTCTGTCAAAAACTGTGCTGTTTCGTCCATACTTTTTGCCACCGAAACGGAAAGATAAATCGTCCCCAACACGCCATTGTGTGCGGTTGTTGGCGGCAAGGGCGGTTCTTTGCGGTTCACCAACGCCAAACCCGATGCTTCGGGTCCAAAGAGCAGTGCTTCATCCAAAACGAACTGTCCAATGCGAAGTTCTATCGGCTCTCCAAAAACGTAGTACCCCGCATCTAATAAGGTGTTGTAGGTGGTCGCCATATCGGTTACGCGCAAATCAAAATCGAAAATACCGCCTGTTTCCCATATTTGCGCACCAGTCCGAATGCCGATTTGTTCACAGTTCTGAAATTCCACTAAACGCAGTAAACCATATTCTGCATCTGGAAAACCGCATAAATACTCGCTTCCGCTTGTTGGCTTTTGTAAATGCCAAAACTGTATTTGGTTATGCGTAAGCGAACCTTCGTGCCTGAGCGTCCAGCCGAAAATGTCGCGCCAAACCTTGATTTCATGCGATATTGAACGGACGCTTTTGACGATTTCGCGGAGTTTGTGGATTTTCCAAGCCATGCTGTTTGTCTATGATATTGAACGATGAAAAATTTGCGCATTACCACCGAATATCATCACGCTGAACAATAGAGTACATCTTGCCCGGAAGCGGTTTTTTGAGGAATTGGGCAAATTCTGAACTGACCGCCGCAACCCGCTTGACATCTATTCCCGTCGCAATGCCCATTTGATGCAGCAAATGAGCGGTGTCTTCGGTGGCGATATTCCCCGTTGCGCCCTTGATAAACGGGCATCCGCCCAAGCCACCAAACGCTGTGTCGAAAATGCTCACGCCCGCTTCCAGAGCCGCGTACAGGTTTGCCAAGCCTTTATTTTCCGTGTCGTGTTGGTGCAAAATAACAGGCTTTCCATTTGCTAATTGTACTATTTCGGTCATCACACGCCGCACGGCAACAGGGTTTCCCATACCCGTACTGTCAGCAAGCCCGATTTCATGGACTCCTGCGGCGAGATGATGCTTCACCAAATCCAGCACAATATCTTCCGAAATATGCCCTTCGTAACGGCAACCAAACGCGCTTTGAATACCGCCACGCACCTGCAACCCCGCATCCAGAGCGATGTTCACCATTTCTTTGAACTCTGCTCGGGCTTCCGCGAGAGATTTTCCTGTGTTTTTTCGGCTGTGGGTATCGCTTGCCGAAAGCGAAACGGAAATATGCTTCAAACCCGCTTTGTAAGCCCGTTCTACGCCTTTGGTGTTGAGGGTGAGGGCTGAAAAAAGTACGTCATGTTGCTCTGGAAACAAGGAAGGAAGTTGCTTACAGAGTTCCTCCGCGTCCGCCATTTGTGGAACGAGTTTCGGATTGACAAAGGAGCACACTTGAATACGCCTCAAGCCAGATTCTACGAGGCTTTTGAGCATTTGCAATTTCATTTCCGTCGGTACAATGGTCGTCTCGGTTTGCAAACCGTCGCGCAAACCTTGTTCTTCGATGATGACGTGTTTGGGAAGTTGTGCCATGAGATTCGAAGCGGTTTATAGGGAAATTGCTTTCCTGAAGAATGCCTTTGTGATGGATACAATGCTAAGGCGAAAACTTACCTACTTCGGCACGGGCAACCTTGTAAAAAATTGACAAAGGCTATCTCAGTTCAAGTCCAGGTCTCTGTAATCATGCAATGCCAATTTCCAACAAACTCACTTTTTTTAGGAATGCGAGTCAAATAGAAGCGTATTTTTTTAGCTGAAAGTTAGCATATTGTTCTTAAAATAAGCCATTATTAAAAAGCAAGTATTTAAGCTACTTTAATTTTATTATACTGCATAAATACTTGATTAAAAATAACTACTTAAATCAAGAATAATGTAGTTAGATAAAATTTGACAACCCACATAAAACCTAGCTTCTTACGACACCCTCACCCAACCCTCTCCCAAAGGAGAGGGCTTTGTAAACGATTGCTTTCTTTGGTCTTAGCACCTTCTCCCTTTGAGAGAAGGCGGGGGATGAGGGGTGAAACGCGCAATTTTATCTAACTTTCAATTACGCACTAACTCCCACTAAATTATGCAGATAATAGCGAATGGGGCAATACTCGTTTTCGGCAAAACGAGGAAGCGTGTTTTTGGAGGAAATACTTTGCAAATAATCCGTCGGGTTCATCCCCGTAAACGATTCAAAATCATGGACGAAGTGCGATTGGTCGTAATATGCCGATTCGTAGGCAATTTCTGTAAGAGAAAGGCGCTGTGAAGGTGCGACGAACTCAGTATCAGCGCGGTATTTGAGGAGTTTTAAGGAACGCTGAAAACGCTGAATTCGTGCCAATGCTTTGGGATTGATACCAACAAATTTATCGAATTGCCGGAGAAGGTGTTTGTGACTAATGCCGATGGTCGTGGCAATATTCCGAATCGAAGGCTCTTCCATGCCAAGCACGTATTTAAGCGCGATTTCGACGGTGTTGTTCATTTGTAGATTCTGCCCTGCTTTTTCAAGAAGTGTATTGACGGCAACCAAACACTGCGCCGCCGGAGAAGACGCAGCCCAAAGCCTTTCCCGAAAACGCTCGACTTCACTTGCGCCCCAGAGCGCTTCAATATCAATCACGTTTTGCGTCAGTTCGTTCATCGGAACACCGAAAAATGGGTATGCGCCGCCCGGTCGAAAGCGAATCCCCAGTGCATGACACGCACGCTCTTGTTTTACCGAACAAGGATTCATGCGCTCTCCCGACAATGAACCTTTGGCAAAATGGTTGATTTTGCCATCCGTACCCAAGACGGAATACGGCGAACCTAAATTCACAACCATTTGCACAACTCCGTCAGGAAAGATTTTTGCCGAGTATTCCAGCGCGTCATCGTTGATAATCCAAAACTTCTCAATGAAGCGGTGAAGCGGCTTTGTGGGTATGTACATCATACAGTTCATACGTTGCCCCAATCGTAAAGTAAATGTCTATTTTTTACAAGGATTCTCCTGAAAGTTCAAAGAAATTACTATTTTTCGCGTCAAACGAAAACAATTTTTTGATATTCATGGTTTATTCAATGGAAAAACACACACAAAGCCCGTCAAATCTGCGTTTCAGCAACATTAGCGATGAAGCGCTTGCGCAGGTTTTTGACGAAAAAACCCTCAAAAAAGCCGCAAAGATTGTCAAGACAGAAGAAATCAAAGGAGTGGAATATAATCCCAGCGACAATGCGGTCTATGCCGTGATTGAATCGGGCGGAAGTGTATGGAATCTGGATATTTCCGAAAATGCCTCTGGAAATTTGGAGTTCAACAGCGACATTGAGGACGGTGATTTTTCTCGCGTTGCTTCCGCAGCAGTATTGATGATATTCCGCACACAAGCCGCCTATACCGCACAGTATCATGCTTCTGTGGCTTCGACAAAGGCAGGCTCGCAGGCATCATCAGCAAAATCAGGCAGCAAAAAAAGCGGGTCGAACATTATCCGAGAGCGCCTCATCATGCTTTCTACCGAAGAATTAACAGATATGCTCTTGGAATATGCAAGCAAAAATGCTGACATCAAACGCGACCTCACCGTACGCTTCAATACGAATAACGATGCGATATTGAAGGCATTATTGGCGGATATTTCTAAAGTGTTTCCCAAGTCAAAAGCGGGATATGCGCGTTTTTCTGCCAGCACCGCTCTCAGCAAACTTAATCCTATTCTCGCCAGTATTGACAAACTTCCCCAAGCACTGCAACGTGAGCCATTGTGGACAATTACCGAAGGAATTTTTGCCTTGTATAAGTCCACCGATATAGATTCCAAGCGCATTGCAGACATTTTGGAACGCTGCAAAACACGACTGCTCGAACTTCATGCTGCCTCGCCAATTCCTGTGAAAGAGCGTCAGCAGATGCTTACAAGCACGATGAGGACAATGGTTGAAAGTTACTACAATTACGGATTCCCCGATTCCGATAAAAACTGGCTGAAATCGCTGTGCCTTACTAATGACGATAGAACGGTGCTTATCGAAATTATGAAAGGCATTAAGGAACGCTGGATATTCAAGAATTTTACGCCATTTTTGACAGAACTCTACGCGCTATCCGGCGACAGCAGTGGGAAACGGGTCTTGCTTGAGCAAAATTTAGAGATTGCCACTGATTACGCAGCACTGGCGGTTTACTGGCAGGAAGAAGGGAATATGGCAAAAGCGCTCGAAGTTGCCAAAACAGGCATGGAAAAAGTTCAAGGGCTTAAAATACCTCTCTTGCAGTTTTTCCAAAACCATTACCAAGCCGAAAACAACTACGAAGCATTATGGGAAATCTTTGAGAAAGCCGTCAATCCGACCTCCGCAGGGCAATCCGCACAAAAAGCCGCATTATCATCGGCTCAGAATAGGCAATTACAGGAGAATCTGTCTGTGCTGAGAGCGGCAGGATTTGACTTCTCAACGCCGCAACAAATTGTGCAAAACCCGTATTCTCATCCCTACTTCAATGTCCTTATTCAGTATTATCACACCACAAACAACTACCAGCGTGTGAAGCAAATGCTGGAGTTTGTCTATCAGAATCAATTTTTGTCATTTCAACTCTATACCGACGCGGAGCAGTATCTCACGCCCGAAGACCGAGACACGATGCAATCAGGTTTAATGAAGGCATTGCGCAGCAAACTAACCGCAGAGGAAGAAAATCACGCCCGTATTCGCCACTCGTATTCCCGCTACGCGGAAGCGGCTCACTTCGATGCCCAATCACCGACACGGCAGACACTCGCCAGTATTTATCGGCATCGCGGGGAGTTAGATTTGCTGTGGGAGACCATTCGCACAAGTTTTTCACTCTGCAAAGACCACGAAAAAGAGATGCTGCCGTTGCACACAGACGAGTATATCGCCGCTTATATGAAAAACGTAGAATACCTGCTCAACCAGCGACACAATCAAGCATACGAAATAGCGACAACCTGTGTTCTGCGCATTCGGGAAATTCTTACGACAGTGAAGAATAAACCCGAAGAATGGAAAAAATACCTTGAAGTAACGCGGATAAAATATAAGGCTCTGCGGAATTTTATGAAAATGATAGAAAAACTGTAATCTTCACAACAAATCCCTTCAAAACCGCATGAAATCTACCAATCAAACACACTCCCCAGACTTCATCGAACAAACCTACTCCAAAGTTTCATGGCGGCTTATTCCGTTCCTTTTTCTGCTCTACATCGTTGCCTATCTCGACCGCGTAAACATTGGCTTTGCGCAACTTCAGATGAAAGCAGATTTGGGCTTTAGTGATGCGGTTTACGGGTTAGGTGCGGGGATATTTTTCGTCGGGTATGTGGTTTTTGAAGTGCCAAGTAATCTGCTTATGGAGCGGGTTGGAGCGAGGTTTTGGATAGCGCGGATTATGATAATGTGGGGCGTGGTGTCGGCTTCGATGATGTTTGTGCGCTCGGAAGCATGGTTTTATACGCTGCGTTTTTTGCTAGGCATTGGTGAAGCGGGATTTGCGCCGGGAATTATTTTGTATATCACATATTGGTATCCGTCGGAGCGCCGCGCCCGTGTGTTTTCGCGGTACATGATTGCGCTGGCAATTTCCGGCGTGATTGGCGGACCACTTTCCGGCTGGATTCTCACCTCGTTTGCCGGAGTGAACGGCTGGACGGGCTGGCAATGGCTGTTTTTGTTGGAAGGCTTGCCCGCAACAGTGCTTGGAATCATCGTTCTCTTCTATTTGGATGATGCACCGCGTTCCGCACAATGGCTTACCGACGACGAAAAAAATGTGCTGGAAAGCGCATTGGAACAAGAGCGGCAAGCAAAACTCGCGGGCGGACATCAGCATAACCTCCGCGAGGCTTTGACGGATTCTAGAGTGCTGCTCTTGGGATTGTCATACTTCTTGATGTTGTGCGGCTTGTACGGCATAAGCTTTTGGCTGCCACAAATAGTGCGCGGACTCGGCATTACAAACCCGCTCAATATCGGCTTTCTCACGGCAGCACTGTATAGCGCGGCGGCTGTCGCAATGCTGCTTGTGAGCCGAAATTCCGACAAAACGGGCGAACGGCGGAAGCATATTTTTGTATGTGGGCTTGTTGGCGCGATGGGATTTGTTGGAAGCGGCTTCACAAGTGGCTCTCCGGCGATTTCACTCATTGCACTTACCGTTGCGACCTGCGGTGTACTCGCCATTTTGCCCATATTTTGGACACTGCCAACGGCATTTTTAAGCGGCACGGCTGCTGCCGCAGGGGTTGCGCTGATTAACTCGTTTGGGAATTGTGGTGGTTTTGCAGCGCCCTACGGCATCGGACTTATCAAACAAGCAACGGGTTCGACCGATAATGCGATGATTGGGCTGGGGGTGGTATTATTTCTGGGAAGCGCATTGGTGCTGGTGTTAAAGGGAGATTCTCGACGCGGTGAACGATAAAATTTTACAAAGTGGCGGACAAATCTGCAATTTGATTGCAGATTTGTCCCAAATTTACTCCTGATACAATACCGTTTCTGCTAGTTTCTAAGCAAGAAATCACCCCACAAACAACGTTGAAACGCCCCAAATAAGCCATCCCGCAAAAATAACAAACACAGCATAACCGCCTACATCAAGGTCTTTGAGGAGGTATGCTCGGACGGTCAAAAGAAAAAAGCACCCGTAGGCGACAAGATCGCTTATCACTAAAAATCGTAGCAACTCGGGGTAATTCCAACTGACAGCCAGAATGTTGATAAGCCCAAAAAAGATGTTTAATCCTATTGCCCAGAAGAGCCAGAGCCTACTCCAATAACTCAGCGTGAACTCTTCACGAAAAATTTTCGTCCACTCATTGAGTATTTTTCGCCCAAATGCCTCATTGAAAAAGCCTATCATAAGCAAAGAGCCAAGGAAATTATACCAGCCCAATGTTAGCAAAAAGAATTTCATTGCAGTGTCCTCCGTGAAAGAAAATAGCTGAATACCATTTCGCAAAAGTACAATTATTTTCGCCACTGAGGAATGCGAGTCAAATAAAAGTGCATTTTTTAGTACGTTATTCTTGATTCAAGTAGTTATTTTTAATTAAGTATTTATGCGGCATGATAAAACTAAAGTAGCTTAAATACTTGCTTTTTAATAGTTGCTTATTTTAAGAACAATATATTTAAAGCAGAACACTTATTCTGCGGTGTATCACGCACGTAGGGACGAAAAATTTTTCGCCCTTACTGCAAATGCACTTTTATGTATTTCGTGTTCTTTACCTGCGCAATTCGTAAAAGCATTTTGGGGAATATGCAGGATTACAGCATTTACATACTGTCAATTTTTTACAAGGTATTCCTCTGGGGCAGTGCTAATTTTCATTATCATTCAAGCGTATTTGAACGCCTGAGAGCGAAAAAACTATCGCCGAAACTTCCCGTCAAATCTACTGTTTGTGGAATTATTGTCAAAAGAGGAAACGCCAAATGTCAGCACAGAATCTTCCTTACGACCTCATTATCAAAAATGTTCACCTTGTTCGCCCTAAAAGCACCAGTATTGATGCGCTTGATATAGGAATTGCGGGTGGTAAAATTGCCGCACTCGGCATCAATCTCGACCCCGCGACAGCGCATGAGACCTACGACGGAAAGGGACTCCTCGCTTTTCCCGGGCTGGTGGATGCCCATATGCACACGGGGATTTATTCGCCGCTTGAAAAAGATGCCTTGACCGAAAGCCGCGCTGCTGCTATGGGCGGCGTTACTTCGAGCCTGAATTATATGCGCACCGGGCAGTATTATCTCAACAAATCTGCGCCCTACAAAGAATTTTTCCCCGAAGTGCTGGCAATTTCCAACGGGCGATTTTATGTGGATTACTGCTATCATTTAGCGCCCATGATGAAAGAGCATATCGCCGAAATGCCAATGTTGGCAAGGGATATGGGCGTTACGTCGTTCAAAATTTTCATGTTTTACGGTTCGCATGGACTTCATGGACGTTCCGCGTCGCAAAAAGATTTTTTGATGATTCCCGATGATGAAAAATACGACATTGCGCACTTTGAATTTGTGATGCGCGGTGCGAAAAAAGCAATGGACGAAAACCCCGCACTGCGAGATATTATCAGTGTTTCGCTGCATTGTGAGACCGCCGAAATTATGACCGCGTACACCAAAATTGTCGAAACCGAAGGGAAACTTTCAGGACTGCCCGCTTACAGTGCATCGCGTCCGCCGCACTCGGAAGGACTTGCTATCTTCATTGCGTCCTACTTAGCGCATGAAACCGCGCTTCCCAATATCAATCTCCTGCACCTCACCTCGCGCAAGGCTGTTGATGCGGCAATGATGATGCAAATGGTCTTTCCGCATATCAATTTTCGGCGTGAAGTAACCGTCGGGCATTTGCTCATGGACACTGATTTGAAGCCACCTTCCATGCGTAGCGAAGACAAAGAATTTTTGAAAGACAAAGCAAAACGCGACCTCGAATGGACGCAGCTTTTCGCCAAGGTCAATCCGCCCATTCGCCCCAGACCTGACGTGGAGTACCTTTGGGAGGCATTGCTTGAAGGAAACATTGATTGGGTGTGCAGCGACCACGCCTGCTGCTCAGCAGAAATGAAAACTGACGCTTCTTCGCCCGATAATGTGTTTGTAGCAAAATCGGGCTTTGGAGGCGCAGAATACCTGCTTTCGGGAATGTTTTCCGAAGGCTCAAAACGAGGAATGTCTGCCAATCGGGTTGCAGAATTGTGTTCGTGGAATCCCGCAGAACGCTACGGCTTGAAAAGCAAAGGCGACCTTGGAATCGGCTTCGATGCTGATGTTGTGCTGTTCGACCCGAACGAAACCTTTACCGTCCGCGCCAGTGAATCCCCTTCAGCGCAAGGCTACACGCCCTTTGAAGGCATGGAACTTACGGGGCGCGTCAAAACGACGTTCTTGCGTGGGAAAAAGATTTTTGAAAACGGAAATGTTGTTGGAGAGCCGTCGGGAAAATACTTGTCACGTCCATACACCGCGTAAAATCTACAAGGAATCAATCATGCAAACTCGAATTTTTAGGGTACTATTCACGCTTTGCGGCTTTGTTACAAGCGTATTTTCCCAAGAAAAGCTGCAAGAAAAACCCCTCCCCGATACAGGCATTTCCGGCGTGTACGAAGTGGTGCTTGGCGCGGCGCAGACAGGCGCGGAAAATCCTGCGTTTTTCATTCGCTATTTTGCGGAGTTTGGCTTTCGCGTCGTTGATAGCGCAGCATTTACGGCGGCGCAAGCAAAAGAACTCTATGGCGTGGAAAGCGGCATGAAATCATATCGTTTGCAAAATGGTGCGATTGATTCGCACGGACTTTTACGCATTGTGGCATGGGAAAAGCCGCTTGGACCAGGCGTTGGCTACAATGTGCCGGAGACAATCGGCTCAAGAATGGCAGTGATGAAAACCCGTGATGTTATCCGCCTTGTGGATGTGTTCAAGCAAGAACGCGCGAATGGTAAAAAGTGGCTGCCGATTGACCCAATTTTCGACGACCTCTACCGAATGTCTGACAAACAGCCGGATTTCTTCAACCGCCCAACGGGTGTGCGCGAAACGGCGGTCTATGGCGATTGGTTTATTCATGTGTTCTTCCAACGCTACGGCTACAATATTCCGGGCTATGGCACTATCAACGACGCGGCACCGCTTCAAACCAGCGAGTTTACGCATCACGACTTTTTTATCCCTGCGCAAACGATGGACGCGACAAACTATTACCGCGATGCGCTCGGCTTCAAACCCGAAAAGGACGCGGAAGTAGATGGGGACTGGCTTCGCGGCCCGCAGCGTGTCTTTGATATGCAGCCCGGTTCGACGCATATTTACAAGGGATTTGTCTCGCCGAATAATGTTTGTGGCAAATTAAAATTCTTCATCCCGCAAGGCGTAAAACCTGACCGCAGCGTACATCAGCGCGTGGGAGAACTCGGAATGACGCTGCATACGCTCTGGACACCAAAACTCGAAATGGTCTTTGACCTTGTGAAAAAACAAGGTATTTCGCCCACGAAAATTCTAAAAAACGAACTCGGTGAACGGTGTTTTGTGTTCAAAGGTCCCGACGGTGTGTCGTGGCAAATCATTGAAAAAACGACAACTTCAAATAAACCCGTTACAAAGTTTGAACTCCAACGAGTGAATAATTAATCGAATTGTTACCTGATAACAAGCTCAAAACAGTGTAGAATCTCAGGTTAAGGCTGTCGAAACATTTTCTTCACCATATTTTTTTCAACCATGCCCAAAATCATCGTTCTTTTTAACCTCAAAGACGGCGTAAATGCTGGCGAATACGAATCATGGGCAAAAACTGCCGATATTCCAACGGTGAAATCTCTCGGCTCGGTCAGCGATTTCCAAGTCTTAAAATCCGCATCAATACTCGGCTCTGACGCTGCTCCACCCTACAAATACTTCGAGATAATTGATGTGAATAATATGGAGAAATTTTTTGCCGACATAAGCGCCGATGCGGTTCAGAAGGGCGCGGCACAGTTTGCGCAGTATGCCGAAAATCCGATGTTTATTGTAACAGATAATATCTAAAACCATTATGGGAATCTACCAACTTCAAGGAAAAACCGCTATTGTCACAGGCTCTGGGCGCAAAGGCGGCATTGGGGAAGCAGTTATCATGCGCTTTGCGGCGGAGGGCTGTAATGTTGTTGTGTCGGATATTGGCACATCGGCAGGGGAAAACTTTCCCGGCTCTGCAATCGGCTCAACGCAAGAAATGGAGATTATTGCAGAGGATTGTCGTCAGCATGGCGTAAAGGCTATCACAGTTCCGTGTGATGTGCGCAAAGAAGCAGACATGGCTAACCTTGTGGAGCAAGCAGTAACGGCGTTTGGCAGCATAGATATTTTCGTAAACAACGCCGGAGTGGGCTATTTAATGCAACTTGTCACGGAAATGGACGAAGACAAATGGTCGGCAGTGATGGATGTGAATGTGAAGGGATATTTTCTTGGCATCAAACACGCCGGAAAGCGCATGATTGCTCAGTCGGAGGCTAGTAAAAAAGGTGGAAGAATTATCAATATCGGCTCGCAAGCCTCCAAATCAGGCTTCCCCTTCGCAGCCGCTTATACCGCATCAAAACACGCTGTTGTGGGACTTACACGCTCTTCCGCGATTGAACTTGCCAAATACGGCATCACGGTAAACACCGTCTGCCCAAACCACATCACCACTGGCTTAGGAGCGTGGCAGAACGAATTTTTTGCCGAAAAACTTGGTTTAACACTTGACCAGTACCTCGCCCGCATGAAATCGAACATTCCGCTTGGTCGTCCGGGACTGACGAGCGACATTGCGAAAGCCTGTGCTTTCCTTGCTTCCAGCGAAGCAGAATACATCACGGGTGAAGCGATGAACGTCAGTGGCGGCGAAGAAATGCACTGAGCGCATTGACGAATCTCGAAAAATCTTAACGAGCCACCAACCAACTTCTCCTTTCAAACTATGCCCTATCGCCTAGGAATTGACATCGGCGGAACATTTACCGATTTCGTTTTGCTCAATGAAACAAGCGGGGATTTGCATTTCGGCAAAACGCTTACCACATACCCTGACCCCACAAACGGCATCATTACAGGCACAAAGCAGGTATTGAACGATTTCAACGTGAACGCAGCCGCAATTCACACGATTGTTCACGGCACAACGCTTGTAACAAATGCCGTCATTGAGCGGAAAGGCGCAAAAACGGGGTTTATCACAACGCAAGGTTTTACCGATGTTCCCGAAATCGGGCGCGAACTTCGCTACGATATTTACGACATTTTTCTCACGATGCCTGAACCCCTTGTGCCGCAGAAACTCCGCGTTGGCGTGGAAGAGCGCCTGAATGCAAAAGGCGAAGTTGTAATGGCGCTCACACAGGCATCTATTGAAAGAGCCGTCGAAACGCTGGTGGGACGCGGTGTTCAGTCTATTGCGGTGTGTTTGTTACATTCATTTGTGAATCCTGCGCACGAGCGCATCATTGCTGAGATTATTCATCAAAAATACCCCCACATTTACACCTCACTTTCGGTGGATATTATGCCGGAGATTCGAGAATACGAGCGTGCTTCAGCAACCATTATGAACGCTTACGTGCAGCCGATTACAGATAAGTATTTGGAGACGCTGGAAAAGCGCTTGCGTGTGCTGGGTTTTACGGGGAATATTGATATTATGATTTCCAGCGGACGCTTGACAACGATTGAAGGAGCAAGGAAATCGCCTGTACAGCTATTGGAATCAGGTCCGGCGGGTGGTGCAATGGCTTCGGTGTTTTTCGGAAAACTCACCGGACGCGCAGATTTGCTGGGTTTTGACATGGGCGGAACAACTGCCAAAGCCTCGCTTATTTTGAACAACAGACCCGAAATCACGAATCAATTTGAAGCTGCCAGAGTACGCCGTTTCAAGAAGGGAAGCGGCTTACCGGTGCGCATTCCTGTTATTGATTTGATTGAAATTGGTGCCGGAGGCGGCTCTATTGCTCACATTGACCACTTGGGCTTGCTCAAAGTCGGTCCTGAAAGTGCTGCATCGCAGCCCGGACCAGCGTGTTATGGGCGCGGTGGCGATAAACCCACCGTTACAGATGCCGACCTTATTTTGGGTTATTTGAACGAAAAATATTTCTTAGGTGGAACAATGACGCTTGACCGCGAAGCTGCACGGGAAGCCGTTCACAGGCATATTGCTGAACCGCTCGGCATCACGATTGAACAAGCCGCAATGGGCATTCGCCGCGTGGTGGATGAAAACATGGCAAGCGCAGCACGGGTACATATTCTCGAAAAAGGCTACGACCCGCGCCGTTTCTCAATGATTGCCTTTGGCGGCGCGGGACCTGTTCACGCCTTCAGCGTAGCACGTCTGCTCGGTTCGCCGCAAATGATTATCCCCGTCGGAGCAGGTGTAACCTCAGCTCTGGGCTTTTTGGTCTCTCCCGTTGCCAGCGAAGCGATTCGCTCCTTTGTTTGCCCGTTGGATGAAATTGATTGGCAAAAACTGAACACTATGCTTCGTGCAATGGAAGAAGAAGGGTTCGAGTTTCTACGCCATGCGAAGGCAGATGTGAGCAAGGCAAGAATCACGTGCATAGCAGATATGCGGTATGTGGGGCAGGGACATGAAATAGCCGTACCAATGCCGCTTGGTGAACTTTCTGCCGATTCCGTTGCCGAAATTGAAGCCACATTTTTAAAAGAATACCAACTCCGCTACAACCGCACCGTTCCGGCAATGCGGCTTGAAACCGTTACATGGCGTGTGGCAGTGAGCGCAGCAGCACCGGAAATCACGCCCAATCAGCCTGGGGCGGAATTTGCTAATGAAAATGCCCTGAAAGCACATCGCAGCGTGTGGTTCGTGGGAGATTCCACCCCAACGGAAACGCCTGTCTTTAGCCGCTACGCACTCAGTTCCGGCGCGGTGTTTGAGGGTCCGGCAATCATTGAGGAAAAAGAATCAACAACCGTTATCGGGAAAAATTCGACTGTGAGAATTGATGAGTTTAAGAATATTGTGATAGATTTGCACCACGCGAAATAATCAAATACTATGACAACCAAATACGATCCCATTACCCTAAGCATCCTCTGGTCGCGCCTTTTGGCGATTGTGGATGAAGCTGGAACAACGCTTCAACGCACGTCGTTCTCGACCGTAACCCGCGAATCCAACGACTTTGCGGTTGTTCTCATGGACAAATACGGGCGCTCCATTGCGCAATCCGGCATTAGTGTTCCGTCATTTTTGGGCGTACTGCCGATGCTCACGCAAGCGCTCTTGAAGGACTATTTTCCGCCGGAATCGTGGGCGGAAGGCGATACCGTCATGACCAACGATCCTTGGTTGTGTGCAGGACACAAGCCTGATATTGGCTTAGTATCGCCAATTTTCAAATCCGGTGCGCTGATTGGCTTTATTGGTACGATTGCTCATTCACCCGATATGGGCGGTGCGCTCTGGGGCGCGGGTGGGCGGGATTTGTACGAGGAAGGTTTAATGGTTCCGCCCACAAAGCTCGTCATTGCTGGTGCGGAGAATGTGACGCTCTTCAATATCATCGAAGCAAATGTGCGTGTGGCAAAGCAGACCATCGGCGACATTCGCGCCCAACTTGCCGCCAATGAGCAAGGTATTTCCTCGCTTATGCGGCTTATGGACGAAATGGGTATGGAAAATTTACAAACTGTTGCCGAACAGGTCATCGAAGCGAGTGAACGCGCCATGCGCGAGGCTATTCGCAAAGCACCCGACGGCACATACCGCTACGAATACGATGCCGACGGCGATGGTCTCGAAAACCCAGTCCACATCTCGTGTGCCGTGACGATTAAGGACGACGAAATTTTTGTGGATTATGCCGGAACATCCGGCGCACACCCGCTTGGAATCAACGCTGTGATGAATTACACCTATGCTTATACCGCCTATCCGATAAAATGCGCCTTCAGCCCTGATGTTCCCAACAACGAAGGCTCATTCCGCCCGATTCATGTAACCGCGCCGAAAGGTTCGTTGCTCAATGCACAAAAACCCGTCCCGCTTGGTGCGCGGAACATCACGGGAAATATCCTCCACGCGGCTGTTTTTGGTGCGCTTTCGGAGGCAGTTCCCGCACAAGTGCAGGCAGATTGCGGTGCGGCGTGTTGGTGCGTTGTACTGAATGGTCATGACACAAGGAAACATCAGGATTACGTCGAATACTTTTTCCTGAATGGTGGTTACGGTGCGCGTCCGACGATGCACGGTATTCCGACGCTCAGTTTTCCGACGAATGTGGCAAATGTGCCGATTGAAGTGCTGGAAAATAGTGCGCCCATCATGGTTACGGAAAAATCGCTCCGGCGCAATTCCGGCGGCAAAGGCGTGTACGATGGCGGTGCAGGGCAGCGTTTCTCGTTCAAAAATGTTGGTGAAGACCCCATCAATATTTCCATTCTCACCGAAAAAACGAAAACCGTTGCACGCGGCTTGCAAGGCGGTTTGGACGGTAAAAAAGGGAAAATCAGCATCAGACCAAAACGCTTCATTGCGCCCAAAGGCTTGGATAAACTTATGCCGAATGAAGAAATTGTGCTGGATTTACCGGGCGGCGGCGGCTTTGGAACACCGGATTGAGGCGAAGTATAAAGTATGAAGTATGCAATTTTGGAGTGAGGGTTTGTACGCAAAGCAGACCCTCGCTTTTCGTTTAGTGAGACTCGGAAATTTTTAGAACACTTTTGCGCAAAACTATGACTGCAACAATCAACGTCCGTAATCCTCGTACAGGAAAGAACGACTACACCATAACCCCACCAAGCGCATCGGAACTTGCTTTACGGTGTACACAACTTCGTGAGGCACAAGTAGCATGGCAAGAAAATGGGGTAGAATACCGCATTAGCGTTTTGCAAAAGTGGAAAGAAGCCGCAACACGGCACAAAACCTCGTTACAAGAAGCACTCATCCATGACACGGGACGCAAGTGGGAATCAATCTTGGAGGCGGATTTGCTTTTTTCAAGTATTGACAGGTGGTGCAGATTAGGGCGTGAATTTTTCACAGAGCAAGCATCGAAGCCGTCTCACGTGCCGTTTATCGAAATTCGCCAAGATGTGCAGCCGTTTCCGCTTGTGGGCGTGATTAGCCCTTGGAATTTCCCGCTTTTGCTGTCACTCATTGACGCAATTCCCGCTCTCATGGCGGGTTGTGCGGTAATTGTCAAGCCAAGCGAAATCACGCCGCGTTTTGTGAAACCGATGATGCAAATTATCGAAGAAGTCCCAGAATTAGCTTCGGTGCTGGTGTATGTGGAAGGAGCAGGTGAAACTGGCGGCACAATTATCCAAAACGTAGATTTGGTCTGCTTCACAGGCAGTGTTGCCACAGGGCGGCACGTCTATAAAGCAGCCGCAGACCGCTTCATTCCTGCGTTTCTGGAACTTGGAGGAAAAGATGCCGCGCTTGTTTTTGAAGGTGCAAATCTTGACCATGCAACGTCGTCGCTGCTTTGGGGTTCGACTGCAAACGCCGGTCAATCCTGCCTTTCAGTGGAGCGCATTTACGTTCAACAAAGCATTTATACGGATTTTCTGGAACAACTCACCGCTAAAGCGCAGAAACTCTCGTTTTGCTACCCCGACATTGACACGGGAAAAATTGGTCCGATTATTTCCGAAAAACAAGTCGCTATCATCAACGACCATTTGCACGATGCTCTTCAGAAAGGCGCACAAATACTCACGGGAACGGGGCAATGCGAAGAACATGGTGGCGGAATGTGGTGTTTCCCGACGGTGCTTACTAACGTCAATCACAACATGAAAATCATGACCGAAGAGACATTCGGACCAATTCTACCCGTCATGCCTTTTCAGGATGAAAACGAAGCGGTTGCTTTTGCCAACGGCACGATATTTGGCTTGAGCGGCGCGGTCTTTGCGAAATCACACGAAGAAGCGCATAGAATCGGGCTTCGGATGCACTGCGGCGCGATAAGCCTGAATGAATCGGCACTGACGGCAATTATTCACGAGGGGGAAAAACAATCTTTCAAAGCATCCGGCATCGGTGGAACCCGCATGGGCGCTGCTGCGCTGAAGCGTTTTGTTCGCCAACGGACATTTTTGACAAAAGTACAAAATGTGGTCTCTCCATGGTGGTATTGAAAAATACGGCTCGGTATAGTAACCTACAAAACCCTCAACATCGGCTCTGTGTCTTGCTTCACAGCATCTCCTTTGTACATTACACGCTCCAAAAACAAACCACTCGGCGGGGCTGTCAGTGTCGCGGGAATACCGCTTTTGTCCTCGAAAAATTCGTGAATTGCGCCTAGTGACATCTTCCCACGCCCGACTTCTGCAAGCACACCAACCATCTGCCGCACCATTTTCCAAAGAAAGTGGGAGCCGCGAACCCTCACCAGTATGAGGCTGCCGGCCTCTTCGACCGAAAAAAGGTCAATGTTGGTTGTGGTAGATTTTTCTTCGGGGTCATCGGCGGTGAAAGAACGGTAGTCGCGCCGCCCCTTGAAAATATCGGCTGCGGAGCGCATCACATCTATATCCAACTCGTCTTTTATCCACCAGACAAAACGTTTTCCAAACGCAGAACGGCGACGGGAAATTTGATACAAATACTGCCGTGAAACCGCGTCATATCTGGCGTGGAAGTCTTTGTGTGCTTTGTCAATACGCAGGATGTTAATATCGGCGGGAAGTTCGTCGTTCACTTTCATGCGGAGTATCTGCGGAGCAAGCATTGTCGAGGCTTCCAGGTGTGCTACCTGCGCAAGTGCGTGAACGCCGCTATCAGTCCGCCCGGAGCCGTAGAACTCGAAATTGCGTGATTTTAAGACCGTTTCCAGCGCAACATTGATGTCGCCTTGCACCGTGCGAGCGTTTTTCTGCATTTGCCAGCCGCTATACCGCGTTCCCTCGTATTCGAGCGTTACTTTGTATCGTGCCATTGACGTTTAGCGCCCTTTCTTGGGTGATGATTTCTGCACTTGCGGCATCGGATATAATGCACCACTGGGAAAAATGTGCAATCGAATGTCGTTGCCTGTGAGATTACCGTTTGCATCAGTACGGATATTTTTCGCGTTTCGTGCATCGAAAACCTGTACTGTTGCGTCTCCCAAGACTTCAAACGTGCTATTCGGTTTGACAATAATGCACGTCGCTTCGTCAATGCCAACGCCCACAAGGTTGGGATGCTCCAAAACCAGCGTCAAAAGGCGGTTCTGGCGTTTGCGCTTCACAAAATGCTGGTCAATAATTACCGAGCGCACAAAACCAAAACCTTCCGCCGTTTCGATGTTTCCTTTGCGCACCATACCGTAAGGGTTCACGGTGTCCTTGTTCACAAGTTCGTCCCCTGTGAGCATAATACGGCTCTGCACAGCCGCACCGGCGCTTGTTCCCGATAGCACCCCGCCTTTTTCATAAACCTTCCACACCGCTTGGAGAAACTTCGTACCGCGCAGTGCCTTCATAAGCCTGTTTTGGTCGCCGCCGGAGAAAAATACGCCCGTTGCGACATTGATTTTCGCAAGATTGGAATCCGCATCAGCGCTTGCGGAATCGCAAATCACGTAGTCCACATTCGGTGCGCCGAACTTCAGGAATTGCTCGCGCTGAGCTTTCGCTGTTTCGAGCATTTCTGAACTTGCCATCGGGATAATGAGTATTCGTGCCTTCTCGCCGCCAGCCAAGGCAATAATTTTCTTCATAATCGCTTCAGGGCGGGGTCCGCCTCCGATGATGACGAGATGACCTTTGGGGGTGGTAGTTTGAGAAATCAGGGCAAGTGATTGGAGCAGAACAATGAACAATGTAGCAAAGAGGCGCATTATAGGTCAGAAATAGTAGATAATAAAAGATGAAAAATAAACAGCATTACAGCCAATTCCGAAATTCTTCCAGCGAAATACCCGCTTGCTTTAGCAGTGAGCGCAATGTTCCTGCGCTAATTTCACGGTGGTTCGGAATAGATAACGCGCGGTGTTCGCCGTCTTTTTGTACAATGATATGACTCCCTCGCTGCCGGATTTCACGCCAACCGCGCTTTAGCAACAACCGAATAAACTCTTTTCCCGATACGGTTGGTAAATGCTCACTCATGCAGCAACCCCAAGTTCAACGTCTATCGTCGTTACTTCGAGAAGTTGAAGCGGTTTATCCCAGCCCAATTCATCAGCCGTTTCAAGGATCAGTTCTACCGCTTCTCGGATATTGACTAATGCTTCGTCTCGGGTTCGCCCCTGACTAACGCAGCCGGGCAGACTTGGGCAAGTGGCAACTATCCAGCCATCTTCGCCGTCTTCAAGGATTATCGGTAGTTTCATAGCAACACAAAATCGTAAGAAAAACAATCGTGAGAAAACAAACCGTAATTTACTCACTTCTTGCCATTACGCAAACATCTTCTGCACCTTCCCAAGCGCACGAATCATCGTGTCAATTTCCTCGCGGGTGTTGTAAAATGCCAGCGAAGCGCGGCACGTTGCCGGTACGCCAAAGCGCTTCATAAGCGGCTGCGTACAATGATGCCCCGTGCGAATGGCGACACCTTCGTTGTCGAGAATCGTTCCCACATCGTGCGGATGAATTGCGCCGCTTGCGCCGGAAAGCATGAACGAAATCACGCTGGCTTTTTCCCGTGCCGTGCCAATAATCCGCACCCCACCCAAAGTTTCAAGCGCTTCGGTGGCATAGCCGAGTAGATCGTGTTCGTGTTCGCCAATGGCATCCAGACCAATGCTGTTCACATACTCCAATGCCGCTCCAAGCCCGATAATTCCTTCTACGTGGGGCGTTCCGGCTTCAAATTTGAAAGGAATTTCGTTGTAGGTGGTTTTCTCGAATGTTACCGAACTAATCATCGCACCGCCGCCGTGATAGGGCGGCATTGCTTCAAGCAATTTTGCTTTGCCGTACAGAACACCGATTCCCGTCGGCGCAAAGACTTTATGCCCCGAAAACACGTAAAAATCAGCATCCAGCGCCCGCACATCCACTGCCAAATGCGGCACAGACTGCGCACCATCCACAAGCACCACAGCGCCGCGTTCATGCGCGAGGTCAATGATGCGCTTCACAGGGTTGATTGTGCCGAGTGTGTTAGAAATGTGCGTAATTGCGACAAGTTTTGTGCGGTCGGTGAGCAGGTTTTCGTATTCATCCATTTCCAATTCGCCGTCATCATTCACCGGAACTACCTGCAAAACCGCTTTCTTCCTTGCACAGAGCATTTGCCAAGGAACGATATTGGAATGATGCTCCATAGCAGAAATTACGATTTCATCGCCTTCGCGGATGTCCAATTCGCCAAACGAAAACGCCACCAAATTTATCGCTTCGGTTGTGCCGCGCACGAAGATAATTTCGCGGTCTTCGGCTGCGTTGATGAAGGTCTGCACGGTGCGCCGAGCGGCTTCCAGAGCGGCTGTCGCCTGCTGACTGAGGAAATGATTGCCTCGGTGAACATTGCTGTTCATAGCGCGGTAATAGCGGTCAATCGTTTCGATGACCTGACGCGGCTTTTGGGAGGTGTTGCCGTTGTCCAAGTACACAAGCGGCTTTCCGTGTACTTTTTCGGAGAGAATCGGGAAATCCTTGCGAAGTGTTTCTACGTCAAAATCAAGTGTTGATGCGGTTGTCATGGTGATTTGGGAGATGGTGAAATATTTCCTGAGTTCTACGACTGCCACGAGGATGTGACGAAGCGGTAGGACGGGCTTTTGTGTACTGCGTGAGCAAGATTATTTACTACCAACATCAAGCATATACCGCACTCCCAGCGCAATCGAAATCGGCTGCACATTCAGTGTCCGATAGCCTGCAAGCGGGTCTTTGCCGACGATGTTAAAATTATCGGGAATCTGCGTGAGCGGCACCATACGAACCATTTGCGACAGCGCCATACTGCCTTGTCCATAGACAGAAAACTTACCTTCGCCCAGCGTAAAGGTGATAATGCCAATTTCTGCGCCAAGTTCAAAAAACGGTTGTAATCGTGCTTGCGGCATTGTATAGGTGGTAATCTTGCCGGCATTCGGTTGCGCACCGCCGTTGGTCTCGAAGACATCCACACTTGCGTCATAGACCATGTGGACAGGCATACTTCCTCGCAAAAACAAACCAAATTCCGGCAACACATTCAAAAACTTCAAAAAGCGAAGCCCCGCCGATGCCGATAAACACAGGGCATTTGCGGTCATAATAAATTCATTGGTTATCTGACCGCTAAACGGGTCCACAGAACTACTACGGGCTACGGCGTTCATTATGCCAATATCCAAGACGGCAAGTGCATCTTTTGAAGCGCTAATCGTGTAGGTGGTCTCAATGCCCACGTCCGGCAGTGCTGCTATGGCAAAACTTCCCCGTGAAAGCGCCGTTATGGAAGAATTCCAGCCGCCGCGCCCTGCAACATACCCGCCAATACTGATTGTTCCCGGTAAAATACCTTGCGCCGCAAGCGGCATAGCTGCAATCATAAGCACCGAGGCAGTAACGATGCTGCTTTTGCGAAGATAGTCGAACACACGTTTCATCACATCACCTTTGAAAAACGGTAAGAAAATTACTGCAAATCATCAAACTCAAGATACAAGGTTTTATCGAATTTGAGGAGCATTTTTCCTGTATTAACGCTAGTTTGAGCCGAGAAGTTTCCTTTTTTGAGCGGGCGATTTTGTTCTGCAAGGCTGCAAACCGCATAATTACTTGACTTCAGGCTTTCCTCTGCAATGGGACAATTACGAAGGCTCACAATCTGGTCAAAATCTGGTTTTGCCGTGATAGTGTGCGCGGCGAATTGCTCTTTGTTATTGCCAAAAACAAGGTATGATAGGGTTTCAGAGCGTTTTGCCGCAGTGTCGAATTTTTGGCGATAGATAACGCGCTTAATGCTCACGGGCAGTTTCCCCGTAATCGGCTCGCCACCACGCTCGAAATGTCCTGCGTAGATTTCTGCTTTGAACGGGCGCGGATTATCCAGCATTTCCGGCAGCACAAAGACCTCCGGCACAAGCGTATAAACAGTTTCTTTGGGATTTGTGCGCAGGCTTTTTTGGTATGCGGCGCGGGCTTCATCGGCAATTTCCACTTCGAGAATAATTTGGTAATCGTGCGGCGTATGGAACATCGGCAAATGCGACGCATAGACGCTGGGCGACTTTTTCCCGCCGAAGAACATCATACCGTGCAGCGAAGGTTTGTCGAGATAGGATGTTACTTTCGTTTGGGCGATAGTGGTTTCCACCAACAGAAACATTGAGAAAATGATGAGGGCGAAAAGGCGCATAAATACTGGGATTTAGTGTGACGCATCAAAACAATTTTTACCCCGTCCTATCGCTTCATAGCGATAGAGCGGGTTTCGCGGTACTGTACAAACCCGTAGCACGGCAGTGTTATTGTACTCCTCAGCCATACTACGGGAGAACGAAGGCAGAATCATCTCAAAAAAAAAACGCTCTGCGCATCAAAAATACTGCCGCAGAGCGTTGGAAAAACTGAATGTTTGACTGGAAATTTATAGTAATTCCTGATGCAAACGTTCTGCGATGATAGATTCTAAGCGCTCTCGGAGCGGTTCGAGTTCGATTTTTTCGGTAATCTCTCCTGCGAAAGCGTAGAGCAGAAGCGCCCTTGCCTGCTCTTTGTCCAAACCGCGTGCGCGAAGGTAAAAAAGTGATTCGTCATCAAGCTGCCCTGACGTACAGCCGTGACTACACTTCACATCATCGGCAAAAATTTCCAACTGCGGTTTGGTGTTTACCGTCGCATTCGGTGAAAGCAAGATATTACGATTCGACTGATACGCCAAGGTTTTTTGCGCATCGGGACGCACCATAATTTTCCCGTTGAATACGCCAGTTGCTTTGTCGTCCATAATGCCTTTGTACAGTTCATTGCTGGTGCAATGCGCTACGGCGTGGTCTGCAAGCGTGTGATTATCCACGAGTGTTTTGCCGTTCACCAAATACAAACCATAAAAGTGCGTATCGGCGGCTTTTCCGGCAAGAACAGCGTTCAGATTATTCCGCACAACACCGCCCGAAAGCGTTACCACAACAGTATTCAAAACACTTGTGGCTTCCTGATGCGCGTGAATTGCGCCAACAAAGTGGGATTGCTCCACGTCGTTCTGCACTTTGTAATGGCTCAGTTTTGCGTTGTCGGCAAGCACAAGTTCGCTCACAAGATTTGTCAAGCCGACATTAGCACCGGAAACAAGTGTGTGTACGCTTTCCACGATAGTCGCTTCGGCATTCGCCCCAACAATAACGAGGTTTCGTGCAGGTGCGAAGGTGCTTTGTTTGCGCGAATCGTTCACATACAAAAGGTGGAACGGCTCTTCGATAACTGCGCCTTTCGCAACCTCAATGTACGCGCCGTTCAGCGCGAATGCGGTGTTCAGCGCGAGCATTGCGTCGTTTTGCCATGCGGCATACTGCGCAAAGTGTTTTTCGACCGTTGCCGTTTTTTTCTTGAACGCCTCCGAAAGAGGCATCACTTCTACACCTTTATCGGAAATAATCGTCGAAAGGTCGGCGGAATATGTACCATTGACAAAAACCAGTACATTTGCTTCCACATCCGGCATCAGGAAGGGTTCAATGTCTGTTTTTGTAAGATTTGGTGCGGTTTGCAACCCAAGTACATAATCTTGCTTCACAACGGACATGAGATTGGTATATTTCCACTCTTCATGGCGAATCGTCGGGAAACCAAGTTCTGCAAAGCGCTTCAGTGCTTGCTTGCGGATAACATGAATGGGTGTTTGTGCTTGTCCGTTGAGTGCTGTCTCAACTGTCTGAAAGCCTGAGATAAGTTTTTCTTGTAAATCTTGCATGATAAAAGTAAATAATCCTGTAAGTGTTTTATCGTAGTTGTTTATGATGATTAGACAATAAATTGGCAAGCATTTACTCGCTCAAATGCAATTCCACACCAACGGTGAAGCGTTCAGTTCGCCAAGAAAATTGTGGTATAAGCGGTGTAAGCGGATGATAATAGCGTGCATAAAAATACACCAAATCATTAACGTGAGCGCCCACGCCACCGAGTAGCATGATTGGGATACTGACATTTTCGAGAGGAACAGGTTGGGTCTTTGGGCAGTTACCACTAGTTACTGTGTTGTATAAACTACCCTCCGCTTCAACAGTACCACCATTACGAATATCATATTGTTGTCTCAAATAGAAACGACTGTCAAACATCGCTGAACTTTCCGCGCCTAGCTCTAAGTATATTTTGGATATAATACGATGACGATATGAAGCACTCAGTGTTAGGTGCATTAACGTCATTGAAATATCGTGTTCTACTCTTATGCTGCGGGCATTAGTTTCTACACTGCGATTTGGTAGCTGGTTCTGCAAATACCAGGGTAGTTGCTCCATTGTTGCTGATTGCGATTCACGGAAACTTGCAAAATCTGTATTCCAACCGACACGAACAATAACATTGTTCTCTGCACTTGGCATGAAATTCCACAGAAACCCCTGATGAATACTCAGACCAGTAGCTTGCATTGAACCAACAGTAATAAAATTCCATCGGTTAAAATTCGCATTGTGAGCGTGGTGACTAACTGAACCCAACTCAAAAAAATACCCACCCATGCTGCGCGGGTATGTTATACCCTGTGAGGTTGAAGATAAAGGTGTTACCGTGTCTTGCGCATTCAAGATATTCAATGATACGAAAACAACACAGCACAGTGGGAACAAATACTGCGTCCATTGAGGCAAGGAAGAAGTTTTCATAGAACACCTTTATCCATTAACGTTAAAAAATTGAGTTGTTATTGACAACACATCGTCATCTTGCACAAAGTTTTCTTCTGGGCAAGTATTACACACCAGCTTCTTCCAGCGCCAATTCCTTCACCCAATCATACCCTTTTGCCTCAAGTTCCAATGCCAATTCTTTCCCACCGGACTTGACAATACGCCCTTTGTAGAGAACGTGAACGAAATCGGGAACGATATAATCCAGCAAACGCTGATAGTGTGTGATGACGATAGTAGAGGTCTCTTTGGAGCGGAGTTTATTGACACCATTTGCCACGATTTTCAGCGCGTCAATATCCAAGCCCGAATCGGTTTCATCCAAAATAGACAGTTTCGGCTCCAGCATTGCCATTTGGAAAATTTCATTGCGCTTTTTCTCGCCGCCGGAAAAACCCTCATTCACGGAACGGCTTACCATTGCTTGGTCCATTTCCACAAGCGCCATTTTTTCGCGCATCATGTTCAAAAATGCTTTCGGCTCCATCGGGTCTAAACCGCGATGTTTGCGCACTTCGTTCACGGCAGCTTTAAGGAAATTGGTATTGCTTACGCCCGGCACTTCGACGGGATACTGAAAGGCAAGAAAAACACCTTCGCGGGCGCGTTCTTCGGGAGACATTTCGAGAAGGTCATGCCCGTCGAAATTGACCGAACCGCCCGTAATTTCATAATCTTCACGCCCTGCCAGCACCGATGCCAGCGTACTTTTACCGGAGCCGTTCGGGCCCATAATCGCGTGAATTTCGCCTTTGCCAATGGTGAGGTTGATACCTTTCAAAATCTCTTTGCCTTCGACAGAGGCTTGCAAATTGGTGATGGTCAGCATTAGTTAATCTATCCTAAAAATGGTGAAAGTGTATTGTTTCTTGTATTGTGTAGCTCGTTATCGTCTCGGGCGCTCCAAATCAAGGGAGACGTTGTTGTTATTGCGGCGCATGGAAGTATAGCGCGGAGTATGCTGGGCGATTGCCAAGCGGTCATTCAAACCGTTCACTGCTGTACGCATTTCCGGTGTAAGCGGTTCACCGCTCTTGGAAATAAGCGAGCGCAGTGACAATGCCAAACTGTGTAAATCGTTTACGGAAATTGCAATTTGGTCCACACCGTGCGAGGATTGGTCAATGATTTCGGAGATAACCGTAACGCTGCGGGCAATTTCACCACTTGCTTTCGACTGTTCTTCACTTGCCACAGCAAGGCGTGTGAGAGCATCCGAAACATTTTGTACGCGCCCCAAAACTTGGTCAAGCGCTGCGGCGGCTTCCTGAGCGAGTTCGCGTCCATTCTCGGCTTCGGCTCTGCCTTCGTTCATGACTTCCATCACTTCGCTGGTTTTGGTCTGCATTTGCTGAATCATTCCGGCAATTTCTTTCGTTGCTTTGCGTGTACGCTCGGCAAGTTTGCGCACTTCGTCGGCAACAACCGCAAAGCCGCGTCCTTGGTCGCCTGCACGGGCAGCTTCGATAGCGGCGTTGAGTGCCAGAAGATTGGTTTGGTCGGCAATCTCACCGATAACTTGTATAATCTGCTCAATTTCTTCGCTGCTGCGCACAAGCGAAATCATCGTATCGGAAGAGCGAATAACAGAATCTGAAATCGTCGTCATGCCGTGAATTGCTTGCTGCATGATGTGTCCACCACGGCGTACTTCCTCGCTGGTACGCTCTGCTTCGCTTGCGGCAAGTGCTGTTTGGCGCGTGTTTTCTTCAATCGTAGCGGTCATTTCTTCCATCGAAGAGGCGATGTCGGAAACTTGCGTTGATTGCATTCGCATTCCGCTTGAAAGTTGCTGTACGCTGCTGGAAATCATCGTGCTGGAAGTAGCAGTAGCATCAACGGCATGACCAATTTTACCCGAAAGCCAGAAACCAAGAACAATAATTGTAACAAACCCAACGGCAATAACAACATATTGCATAAGGCGGTTTTCTGCCAGCAGCGATAAGTTTTCTTCGTTGGTTTGCTTGGCAACACGCTGTTTCTGCTCCATCAACTTTTCAATATTGTTCTTCACGGTCTCAGCAGCCGGAATACACTCGGTCAAAATGGCGCGAACAGCACCTTCGTAATCCGCAGTTTGTGTCAGATTCTGCACTTTAACACCAACCGCCTTAAAGGTCTGCATAGATTTGTTGTACTCGGCAAAAAGTCTCTTACCTTCGTCGGTGCGTAATGCTTGCTCATATTGTGCACTGCGCTCTTCCACCTTAGCGAGATATTTGGCTGCCCGCTCGTGAAATCGGCGCATTTGTTCTTGGTCACCATGCGTTGCTGCAAAAACTGCATCTCGCAAATCCACGCGAATAGACAAAAATGCCAACGAAATATCATTCAGATATTCAAGGGGAATAATGTCTTTGTTGTAGGTTGTCGTTGTTCTGTCCACAATACGGGCTGTTGTAACAAAGCCGCTATAACTCATACCGGCGGTCAAGAGCGCAGCCAAAACAAACACGCTGGTTAGTTTTTGGCGCAAGCTAAGATTATTGAACCAACGCATAGCACTTAAAGGAATAAGGTGAGGGATGATGATTTGAACTTGCTTGATGTAATTATACCTATGTTCCTCATTTATTCATGCAGCCGTTTCATATCCGGCGGGTCTCCGGCTACTTCGACGACTTGAATAAAAATGTTGATATTGTGAAGACGTGCAAAGCGCTCAACTGTTGTGCGAAACTTGCGAAAATTGAACCATTGTGATTCACTGACCTTAAATTCCACGACCGAGCCGTTTTTGAAGTGCAAGGCAACTTCCGTCGAATTTGCAATAACTTTGATGATATTTGCCCATTCGTACCACGTCGCCTGCCCGAAGATTGTGGGTTTGTAATCAATGCCTTCAGCGTTTAGGATGACAAAACGCTGCCCACGCAGCAGCAATAACAGCACGATGGTTGCATAGATAGCCACGCCAACAAGCCACAATGTGGAAATATCAAAGCGCGTTACATACAGCACCAATGCTGCTCCGCCGATAGCCAGTCCGAGTTTTTCCCCCGCGTTCAGTTTGCGGTTGCCGAGAACGATTTCTTGTAATACCTGCATAACCTTTACTATTTCAACGTTGAACTTGTGTTACTTGCTTTGCGCACTCTTCCATGATGTAGGACAGCACACCGAAGAGTTTCTCAAGGTCGCCTATCGTATAGGGGTAGGTAAAGCACTTGCCTTCCAGCTTTCCGAACTCCCACGATTCACCGTTGGTGGCAATACCGAACACCGTCATTTCCTCATCGGCGTTGATTTTTTGGACACTAACCATCTCTGCCGAACATTGCCCCCAACCTAGCTCAAAATCGTCCTGCTTCGCTTCAATCGCCACCAAAATCGGTTTGCCCAAAACAGCAACACCGAGTTCCGATTGCTTGGCTATCAAGTACTTCGGCGTTCCACACAGCACGAAGTCATGGTCAAGTGCAACGTGACTCCATAGCTTGAGCATGGAACGATATTCTTGCCAAACGTCGTACAAAATTGGTGCAATGAGCATTTCACAGCGTACTGCCACCGACGATTTGTGCAGACATTGAGCGAGAATAATCGGTAATCGCTCAAGAAAACTTGTAATGGGTGCAATGCTGTCTCGGTGCGCAATGCAAGTAGCAATGTACATTTGAATTTGAAACTCCTGCGCGACCGCCGCAAGCGATGTGAATTGCGAATATGCTATAAAGCTCATTCTAAAATTATTACCCAACGCTGCCTTCAAGCGAGACAGCAAGCAGTTTCTGAGCCTCCACAGCAAATTCCATCGGAAGTTGGTTCATCACTTCTTTTGCGTAACCGTTCACAATCATCGAAACAGCCTGTTCGGTGTCAATGCCGCGCTGGTTGAAGTAAAAGAGCGTATCTTCACCGATTTTGGAAGTCGTTGCTTCGTGTTCGACTGTTCCTGTCGGATTTTCAACGTCAATGTAGGGAAAGGTGTGCGCACCGCATTTGTCGCCGATAAGCAGCGAATCGCACTGCGAAAAATTCCGCGCATTTTGGGCTGTTTTACCCACGCGAACCTGTCCGCGATAGCTGTTCTGGCTCTTTCCAGCGGAAATGCCCTTAGAAACGATGCGGCTTTTCGAGTTTTTGCCGATGTGAATCATCTTCGTCCCCGTGTCTGCCTGCTGCATATTGTTCGTAACAGCCACCGAGTAAAACTCGCCGACGGAATTATCACCTTTCAACACCACGCTGGGATATTTCCACGTGATTGCAGAGCCGGTTTCGACTTGCGTCCACGAGATTTTTGCGTTTTTGTATGCTGTCCCGCGCTTGGTAACGAAGTTGTAAATACCGCCTTTGCCATCCTTGTCGCCCGGATACCAATTCTGCACGGTGGAATACTTGATTTCTGCGTTGTCGAGAGCAATAAGTTCCACCACTGCAGCGTGAAGCTGGTTTTCGTCTCGCATGGGCGCTGTACAGCCTTCCAAATAGCTCACATAGCTGCCTTCATCGGCAATAAGCAATGTCCGCTCGAACTGCCCCGTATTTTCGGCATTGATGCGGAAATACGTGGAAAGTTCCATCGGACAACGCACACCTTTCGGGATGTAGCAAAATGAACCGTCCGAGAAAACCGCAGAATTAAGCGCTGCGAAGTAGTTATCGGATTGCGGGACAACTGAGCCGATGTACTGTTTTACGAGTTCGGGATGCTCCTGAATTGCTTCGCTAATGGAGCAGAAAATAATACCCAGCGACGCAAGCTTTTCCTTGAACGATGTGGCAACCGAAACGCTGTCCATAACGAAATCCACCGCTATGCCGCCCGTCAGTCCGTCGTGAACACCTGTGATACGCTCTTGCTCTTGGAGCGAAATGCCGAGTTTGTCGAGTGTTCGGCGGAGTTCGGGGTCAATATCATCGAGGCTTTTGGGTTTGACGGTTTGCTTGGGAGCCGCATAATAGCTGACTGCTTGGTAGTCAATCGTTGGGAATGTGACGTTTTGCCATTGTGGTTCCTTCATCGTCAGCCAGTTGCGATACGCTTTCAAGCGCCATTCCAGCATCCATTCCGGCTCATTTTTCTTTGCCGAAATCATGCGCACAACGTCCTCATTTAAGCCTATTGGAGCGATTTCTTGCTCAATGTCCGTAACGAAGCCGTATTTGTACTCACTGGAAACAACTTCGTCCAAAATATCCATATTTTCTTTAGCCATAGCCGGGGTAGTGGTGAAAGGTTGGTGGTAATAGTTTTTTGGGTCAATTATTGCATACAGATTGCACAGAATACGGCTTCTAAAACAGCCCTGCAAAAAATTCTCCTGCTGCTTCCGCAAGCGTACTTGCGCCTTCAGCAGCGATGTCTGGAATCGCGTCGGCGAGCGCTGAAGCAGATTCGGTAACAGCTTGAAGCGCAGTATCTAAGGGCGCTTCAGACATTGTGAGAACGTGCGTACCAACATCAAGCGCACCGATAACAGCGTCCGGCACTGCGGATTGCTGCTTTTGTGCCTCCTGAGCAAGTTGTTCCATTGGGTTCATGGTGTTCTATGGTAGTAAATACTCGTCGTTGAAAACTTCTTGCCATGTTAGCAGGGGAAGTATTGCTTTTTGCTTCATTTCTGTTTCGGCAGCCCGCCGTGCCGCTTCAAAGCAAGCAGGAAATGATGCTGCAATATACTCGTCGGTAATGCCGGGCGAAATTTTCCGTAGCCGGACAATATTCTGCCGTGCGGCTTGAATACTATTTTTCCAGCTTTTTGTACGACCATTTCGTTGCGTTTTCCATTTGATAATATGCTGCATAAGAATTATCAAATGGCTTTCTATTGCCCTACGGTCTCGTCGTCCCATACTGCGAAGTTATTGAGAATTGTTGCCATTCTCAAGGCGAGACAAGGCATATTCATTATCAAAAACCTCCGCCCATGAAAGCAATGTTGTCGTCGGTTCATGCCCTGTTTCAATTTCTGCTTCTAATACTGCAATATCAAAGACTTGCTGCCATGAATCTTCTATATGCGAGGTGTTAAGAGCAGGCGTATCTTCAAGGATATTGCTAATCTCACGGCGAGATTCTAAAATGCTCAGGGAGCAAGCAACGGTGCGATATTCAGGTGAAAGTTTCCACTTGAGAATATGTTTCATTAATCGCACCAACTGACCTTGCAATGCTCGTTTGTCGCTTCGCGTTAAGGCATCAATGAGTTCGGTAACACCCATGATAGCCTCCTGCATATTCCCTGCGTACAGCTCTTGACGCACTTCGACGGCTGTTTGGTAATGCGATGTGCTTGCAAGTTCAGCCCAATTTTTCATGGCATTTTCTAGTGTAAATGGTTTGAAAACGATTATACCATCAAGAACATTCACAGCGCATACTCATCGTCAAAGACTTCTTGCCATGTCAGGGTTGTCAGTCCCGACTTTTGTTCCATTTCATCTTCCGCATCCTCCAGCGCGTCGGCAAACGCTTTGTCCCAATACCCACGAATGGTTGCCTCCGTAATACTTGGCGTTGCCTCGCGTATTGCATCAATTTCACGCCGAGCGTTGCGGATAGTACGCTTCCACGAGCGAGAACGCTGGCTTTCCTGCGTTTTCCATTTGATAATGTGCATCATCAGCACCGTGAGATGACTTCTCACCGCACGTCGGTCAATTTTTGACATAGATTCAATGAGTTCACTTGTGCCAAGCAAAGCCGCTTCTACATTGCCGTCCAGCAGTTCCGATTGGATTGCGGCTGCTGTCAGGTAATGCGAAGAAAAGACTAGTTCTTGCCACTCTTGCTGTGTTTTCATGGGGTTTTGCTTGATTGAACTCTACGCTCTAAAACAATTTCGTAGTACCGCACACTACCGTATGTTCCGTCACCGGGGGCAAAAATTTGTACCAAACGCCAGCCTTTTTTTGCGTGTTCTTGGATGACGTTTTGATACTCCTCTTCTGCCGGCTTTGAGGACTTGATAAATTTGCTGAAATCAAGTCTTACAAATTTGTACTCAAATTCTTGCTGTTCCATACTTACTTTTTAGTGTTCATGGTGGAGTGGTCGTTCAAAAATCAGTTCGTAGTACGGCTCTTTGCTACCGACTTCAGGCGCAAAAATCTGTACCAAACGCCAGCCTTCGGCAGCGTGTTCCTGAATGATATGGCGGTAATCGTCCTGTGCGACGTTTCCTCCTTCCATCCAGGTCTCGCCAAAGCGAACAAACGTGTATTCGTAGCGTGGATGCGCCATAGAAAAGCAAATTACATTGCGATAATAAAAATGCTTTACACACCAAACGACGAGCCGCAACCGCAGGTTTTCGTCGCATTGGGATTGTTAAACGTAAAACCTCGTCCATTCAAACCATCGGTGAAATCAAGTTCAACGCCCATGAGGTAAAAAAGGCTTTTTTTATCAACATACATACGGACTTCCTCGCCCAAAGACAAGATTTTGTCGTTGTCGCGGGCTTCCGCATCAAAACCGAGTGTGTAGGAAAGCCCTGAGCAACCGCCGCCTTTTACGCCGACGCGCAGACCGTAATTCGCGGGAATCCCATTCTGCTCACGGATTTTCTTGATTTCGCTGATTGCTTTTTGGGTTACTTTAATGTCGTCGTCCATTGTTGTACCGACGATTCCTGTGGAAATGGTCTCAACCATAGCTTTTTGCTGAAAAGTGAAACAAAAAATCAACAATAATGTGCAACATCTGTTATTATGTTCAGTGTTGCGTGGTTAGTTTGTCATATTCAAATTTGCTACACCGTTGCCATTTGGTAATATACTTTGAACGGTGTAATAGCGCTCCATATGCGGGAAAGCGAGTTGATGAACGGTTATCGAAGACAGCACTTCGTCAATTCGGCGCTGTAAAATACCCATGGGTGTTTTTATCGTGCAACGTCCGTGCATTGAACAGGAATCACCTCCGGATTCACCACAACACTCAACAATTTGCGACTTCCCCTCAATTGCTTCTATCACCTGTGCAATCGAAATTTCCTGCGGCAACCGTAAGAGCGCGTAGCCGCCCGTTGCGCCTTGCTGCGATACAACAAGTTTATTTTTCATTAGAATTTGTAACGTTTTGGCGACAAATTCAAACGAAATACCATAATGCTCGGCAATTTCCTTTGCCGAAACCAAGCGCCCTGTGTTGATTGCGATATACTGCAGCGCAATAAGCGCATATTCGGATTTCTTAGAAAGTCGTATCATGGCATATAAGACGGAATCAGTCCGCTTTTCGTGTATATTGTTCTAAAGCTGAAAAAGCGGCACTGAATCTGGTTTGGCGAAGATATTTCCTAATATACGACTTTTTTTGTCGGACTTCAACAATAAAAAAGCGCGAGGCTGTAAAAAAACAAAGTGAGACCCTCAGTAACGACTGAGAATCTCACAGTTTGTAATATATAATCGGTGCTTCAATTACACAGAACACCCTTATACTTTTTCCCGTATCCCTTTGCCATTCTTAGTCTTGGCTATGTTTCCAAATGAGAAATTGGGTTTGGGTAAATTGGTTGGTCGTGCTGGAAAGACGACGTGCAAGCGACGTAATAAGTTCTTTTGCCGTATCGGGGTATGCACGAATAACTTCGTCAAGCCCTTGGGTAATGTGGGTCACGGAACAGGGAGTTTTTGCAACAATCGTACAAGAACGTGCTTGCCCCAAAATATCGGACATTTCACCAAAAATTGTTCCGGCAATAATCACTTCACGGATTTTTACGCCTTGCTTAATCACTTCAAAACTACCGCTTTCCAAAATATAAAAACCATCGCCGCCACGGTCGCCTTCGCGCATGATAATGTCGCCCGGCTTAAAGGAAATTGTTCTGCTCATAATTCAATAACTCCTCAATGGAGGTGCATGAAAGAAAAAATATGGACAAACCGAATACGATGAGCCTTTGACGGCACAAGCAAAGAAAATTCGTCAAGATTATCGGCTATTTCCGCGTCAATTCCAAAAACGCCAATTTTCCTTGTGTAAGCGCATCGGTTGTCGTGGAAATGCGCTCTGCAAGAGCGATAACGAGCTGTTTAGCAATATCAGGGTGTTGGCGAATGATCTCATCCAAACTAAACGGATAATACGATACTTGCGCAGAAGTTTCGGCTGTCGCCGTGCAGGTGCGCGGCTCATCGAGAATATCACTCATTTCACCGAAAATCGTACCTGAACCGGCTAATTCAGAAATTTTCACTCCTTGTTTGCTGAGGCTGATGGTACCGGACTCAAGGATGTAGTATCCTTTTCCACGTTCACCTTCACGAATGATGACCTCGCCCGGACGGAATGTAAGAACTTTCTGCGACATTAACGTTTCTCCTGATAGTTAAATTGAGACGATAGAAGGAAATTTTCTTAGCTATATTTTTATTTGGCAAAAACTTTATAGGCTGTGAAAATACACAAAGCATGACTAATTACAAACTTTTTTCACAATGTTGCGAAAACGAAACGAACTTTAGGCTGAAAAATGTTCGCCCTCAGCAAGCGGCGTACCTTTTACCCAACCTTTTGCGGCAAGTGCTTCGGCAATCTGCACCGCATTAGTAGCAGCACCTTTGCGGATATTGTCCGAGACCACCCACATATACGCACCATGCTCGACAGAATCATCGTTGCGAATACGACCAACAAAGACTTCATCACGGTTGTCGCTCATGCGTGGCGTGGGATAGACGGCGTTCTGCGGCTCATCGGCGATGATAATTCCCGGAGCGGCTTTCAAAGCGGCGGTCATAGCTTCAGGCGAAATTGCTTTTTCGGTTTCGATATTCACCGATTCGGCGTGTCCGCCCAGCGTCGGCACACGTACACAGGTTACGGCAATTTTCAGTTCCGGCAACTCCATAATTTTGCGGATTTCATTCAGCATTTTTGTTTCTTCTTCTGAAAAACCAAACTGCTCTTTAATCGTATGAAAAACCGTGTTATAGGCAATCGGCGCAGAAAACGGCGATTTCACCTCTTTGCCTTGCAATTCTCCTTGAAGCGTCTCCACACCTTGATTTCCGGCACCACTTGGGGATTGATAGGTGGAAACAACCACACGCTTCAGTCCGAATGTGTTATGAAGCGGCTCCAACGCTACGACGAGTTGAATCGTCGAACAGTTCGGATTGGCAATAATACCGTGATGATGCTCAAGCGCATGAGTATTGACTTCCGGCACAACAAGCGGCACGTGTTTGTGCATCCGCCACGCGCTGCTATTGTCAATCGCCACACAGCCCGCTTTTGCCGCCGACGGAGCAAATTCTTTGCTGGCAGCGCCTCCAGCCGAAAAGAGCGCAATATCTACTCCCGCAAAGGAATCATGCGTTAGTTCTTCGACGGTGTATTCTGTACCTTTCCACTGCATTTTCGAGCCTGCAGAGCGCTTGGAAGCAAGTAACTTGAGTGATTTTACAGGAAAATTACGCTCTTCCAGAACTTTGAGCATTGTCCGCCCGACAAGCCCTGTTGCGCCTGCAACGGCGACATTGTAACCTTGATTACTCATAAAATGACGATTGATAAAAAAAACGTGACTCTTGTCGCTCTTCGACGCAGATTATCATGATTAGACTGATTGCGCAGTATTTGAGCGGCTTTGAGGATAATTTTTTGATTGTTGTTTGCAGATAAACAATCATGAAAATCTGTTCAATCATGAAAATCTGCGTCAAAAATTTATGACCTCAACAGGTAAAAAAACTTATAGCATAATCGGAATATACGAACCGTGCGAAACGGCTGAAGACAAGGTATTTCCTTGCTCCGCAGCAGTATCAATCAATACCGCCCGAACGGTTTCGCCATCGGTTTCGAGCAAACGCACCTGCATCGGTGCTTGCACTAAGGACGGCGGTGCAGCAAATTCCACACGAACATAGTTTTCCGTCCAACCCGACCACAAGCCGCTTTCAGCGCTGCGTTGCTCAGGAATAACCGTGCGAATAGTACCACATTCACCGCGATAAAAATCAAATTTTTTCTTTGCAGACAAGGTGCGAAGGCGCTTAGAGCGTTCTGCGCGTTTGTGCATCGGCACACCGCCTGTTTGGGCAGAAAACTCCGCAGCAGGGGTGTTTTCTCGCTCGGAGTAGCTAAAGACGTGCAGATACGAAACAGGAAGTTCGTGCAAAAACGCGAATGTTTCCTCAAAATGCGCATCCGCCTCGGTCGGGAAGCCCACAATCACATCAGCACCAATCGCTGCATCCGGCATTGCGTCTTTGATGGAATGAATAAGGTCGCGGTAATACTCGGCTTTGTAACGGCGACGCATTTGGCGCAAAACCTCTGACGAGCCGCTTTGAAGCGGGATGTGGAAGGAATGACAAAAGACATTCGACTCAGCAATAATGTCAATAATTTCTTTCGTGAGCAAATTCGGCTCAATCGAAGAAATCCTGACACGGAGGCGCGGCTGCAACGTTTCAATCAACCGCACAACGTCGGTAAAAGTTTCGCCGGAAGGTGCTTCGTAATCACCCAAATTGATGCCGGACAGCACCACTTCGTGGTATCCGCTTGCTTCCAAATGGCGTATTTTCTCAGGAATGAGCGAAAAATCCATTGCACGGCTTTTCCCCCGTGCAAGCGGAATCGTGCAAAAGCTACATTTGTAATCGCAACCGTCCTGAAGTTTCAAAAATGCCCGTGTACGGCTGTCTGTCTCGCTTGATTGCGCTTCAACAAAATCCAATGCACCATCTAATTCATCCACAAAACACTGTGGCGTGTCGAATTTGCGGAATTCCCGCACCAATTCGGGGATTTTGAACTTTTCTTTTGCACCAAAAACCGCATCAACGCCGTCAATTGAGGCAATTTCTTCCGGCTGCAACTGCGCATAGCAGCCCGTAACACCGACAAACGCTTCTGGGGAAACACGCAGCGCACGACGAATAATTTGCCGACATTCTTTATCGGCATTGTCGGTTACGGTGCAGGTGTTGATGATGACGGCATCGGTGGGCTGTCCAAAGGGAACAACGGTGTGCCCGTTCTGTTCAAAGGTGCGTTGTAACTGCGAAGTCTCGGCATAGTTGAGTTTGCAGCCGAGCGTATAAAACGAAACGTTCATAGTGGCGTGGTTGGTAAACGGCTTGGATTCAAGCAGAATCGTAAATTTACAATTTTTTACACTGTTTTACAAATCAACGTTGTTGATTACATTTTGCTGATTATGGGTAAAATCCTAAGTTTGAACATTCGATTACTTCTACTTATCACCACATTCTTCCGCTCCTTCACTATGGAACTCATGTTACGTTGGTTTTTGCCCAGTGAATTTCTGCCCCGCACTGACGAGCGCCGCCGCGCACGAATCCTCATAGACACGGCTTTTATCGTTGCTTTTATAGCGTTTGTCCACGCACTTTTGTATATGTCTTTTTTTGGACTATCGTGGCATTTCGTTGTTGCCTTAGTTTTTGTTTTTAACAGCATTGCTGCACCGTTCATCCTGCGTTTTTCAAGCTCACTAAAAGTGTCGGGTAATATTTTTGCCTTTGGCATGACGGGCGTTTTTGTTGGATTACAAATTTTGGAAGGCGGAGTTACGGCTTCCATTACGCCAATGCTTGTTCTACCGCCAATTATAGCGCTTTTAACCGCAGGGAGGCTTGCAGCAATTCTTCATTTTTTCCTTGTTGCCTTGTCAATTATTACAATAACATCCCTCCGATACTTGTCTTTGTTACAGCCTTTCGAGTATTCATCACAGTGGGATGCACTCTTATCGGGAACCGTCATTTTTGCTGTTGTTTTTGGCTGTTTGGCGCTTATGGTCATGTTCGATAATGGTCGGCGATACAGCCTTAAACTGCTGGAAGAAGAAACAACAAATTCAGAACAAAAAGTGATTGATGCGGTTGAACAAATCCGCCAACAGCAAGTGGAAGCGCGGGAAAAAGAGGCAGAGAATTTGCGGCTTGCCCAGAATCAGAAAGAATATCTCGAAGAAAGCGCACGCATCATTTTAGAAGCGATGCAGCGCTTCGCTTTTGGGGATTTGACTGTACGAGTCCCTGAAGACCGCACGGACGATATTGGACAAATTTTTCTGGGGTTTAATCGCAGTATCGCATCAGTTGAAAAATTGGTACGGCAGGTCATACGCAACGTTGCACAGACCAACGACATCGCAACACATATCAGCACAGCATCCAACCAAATGGCGGCGACCAGCGAGGAACAAACGGGTCAAATCACTAATATCGCTTCCAACATTGAGCAAACATCTCACACTGTGAGTGAAAATGCCCGGCAAGTTGCAACCGTAGATTCACTCACACATCAAACCGGCACACAAGCAATGCGTGGTGCGGAAGTTGTTCAAACTGCCGTTGCAAAAATCGAAGAAATGACAGTTGTTGTCAGCGAAGCGGCATCGGTTGTGGAAGCACTAGGCAATTCAAGCGCAGAAATCGGGGAAATTGTCCAAGTTATTGAAGAAATAGCCGACCAAACAAATCTTCTTGCGCTGAATGCGGCAATCGAAGCGGCACGTGCCGGTGAGCAAGGACGCGGTTTTGCTGTCGTTGCTGACGAGGTGCGCAAGTTGGCAGAGCGTACAGCGCAAGCAACAAAACAAATTAGTCAAACCATCAAAGTCATTCAAAACGACACATCGCAAGCGGTTAGCAGTATGCGGCGCGGCGATGCAGGCGTTCGTCAGGGACTCGCATTAGCACAGCAAGCGGGAGAAGCACTGACAACCATTGTTCAGAGCGCACACGAAGTAGCTTCTATGGTCAAACAGTCTGCTTCAGGAATGGAACAACAATCGTTATCCGTCAATTCCGTTGCAAAAAGTATTGAACACATTTCTGTTTCAGCTGAGGAAACAACACACAGTCTCGCTGAAATAGCGCGTTCTACCGAACATCTCTTGAGTTTAACCGATGAATTACACAATCTTGTCAGCCAATTTGAAGTAGGCGGGTGAATCTTCGTGCGTGATTGTGCAATAGAGCCTTTAGCAGAGCCAAAGCCGATCAATTCGCACCCCGCCCAACACGCTGTTTCTCAAAAAAGCCACTCACCAAGCGCTCCACGGGCGAAAGCATCGCTGCCAAAAGCACATTCATCAGTAATTCCAGCACCGGAACGCCACCCGAAACGTTGCTCATGTAGCCTTCCAGCGTCGAAACAAATGTTTCCACCACAACCAAAAGCGTGATGAACGTGATGACTGTCGCCAAGCGGGTTTGGGTGCTGTACCGGTTCATAGCAAAAGATATTCCCAGCAGAACGACAAAAAACAAAATCTGCAAAACACGAAACCACCATGTTTCCCACCATGGCGGGCGTACAACAAGCGTTATTGCGGCTCCGCTGTCGTTCCACACGCCGTCGTTGTTGCAGGCAATCACACGGAAGGAATATGTCCCCGGCTCAAGGTTCGTGTAATACGCCGTGCGGCGCGTTCCGGCTTCCGTCCACTCAGTATCGAAGCCGTCCAGACGGTATTTGAAGAGGACTTTTTCGGGAAAAAGGAAACTGAGCGCGGTGTACTGAAACTCGAATTTGCGGCAATCATGCGGCACTTCCACGTATTGCGTTCCTTCGCGTGGTTGCTTGGTTGCACTCGTGTCCACCAAAAGCGTCGTTACGACAACAGGCGGCGGAAGCGGGTTGGAAGGGATGTTTTCGGGGTCAATGATGACCAGACCTTTGGTCGTCAGAAAAAACATTACGCCGTCGGGAAATTTCTGCGCAACCGACGGAACATTGCACTTATCCGTTTTCATGCCGTCGGAGCGCCCGTAGAGGATGCCGCCGATTTGGTAACGGGCGCGGTGCGCGGTGTCCAGCGCAACACTGTCAAAAACCGCATGAAGCCTTGCTTTTGGCACACGCAAAATGCCGTATTGACTGGTCAGCCACATTTCGCCCCGATTGTCCTGCAAAGTCTGCCCGATTGCTTCGCCCGGAAGCCCGTTTGTAACAGCGATTGAGGCGATTTCTTGTTTGCCGTTCACCGTTCTGACTCGCGTCAAACCTCGTGCTGTGGAAAGCCATACGGTGGAAAGCTGTGCGATTTTTTCCGCGTCTTCGGTGATGCTCAAAATGATATTACTTGCCACACCGTTTTTCGCGTTCAGCACCGTGATTGCGCCTGTTTGCGGGTTCAAAATATTCACACCGCCGCCGTCCGTGCCAATCCAAATCATGCCGTTGTGGTCTTCCATAAGCGAAATCACGCTTTTGTTTGTGAGACCGTTTTGGGTGGTGAAGGCAGTAAATACGCCATTTTGGAACTTATTCAGCCCCGACGTTGTACCAATCCACAACGCGCCGTCGCGGGATTCTATCACGCGGCGCACCATTTTCCCCACCAAGCCGTCTTTCTCAACGTAGGTTTTAACAGCCCTCCCGCCGATAATTTTCGTCAAACCGCCGTACTGTCCAGCCCAAATCGCACCGTCGCTTGCTTCGCAGAGTGTTCGCACGGCGTTTGCTGCCAAACCGTTGTCTTTGGTGAAGTTCGTAAACACGCCGTTTTGCCAGCGTTGCACACCGCCAATCATTCCCAGCCAAATACTGCCGTCCTTTGCGGGAATGACTGCATACACAATGTTCCCGAGCAGACCTTCCTGTTCGGTGAAGGTCGAGAATTTACCACGCTTCAGGCGGTTCAAACCGCCGTAATATGTTCCCGCCCAAATGCTGCCTTCCACATCCTGCGTGATAGCCGTGATGCGGTCGTCGGACAATCCGTCTTTTTTGACCAGTGTCCGCAGCGTCGTTTTGTCAAAACATTTTAGTCCGCCGTCCGCTCCAATCCAGATATTTCCTTGCTTGTCGCCGTAAATTGCATTGACAGCAGTGGTCGTTCCGGCGCTGTCGAAGCGTGTAATGGTGCACTTTCCGTCCGATGTTTGCTTGATGATGCACACTCCCGCGCCCGTTCCAATCCAAATATCGCCGTTTTCAGGAGATTCATACACCGAAAAGACCGTTTGAGAACTCAAGCCTTCTTTGACGGAAAAATGCTCCAAACCCGCATCAGACAAAGCATACACACCGTCATTGTTTGTTCCCGTCCAGACTGTTCCTTTTTTCGTGCCTTTGACCACATTCACAAGGTCGGTAATTGGTGTGGGAAGGCGCTTTGCTGGGGTGAGTTTACCGTTTTCCCAGACATCTAGCCCTTTGTTTGTACCGAACCATACACGTCCTTTGGCATCTTGCGAAATGCTGCGCACGAAATTGTCCGAAAGCCCGTCAGCACTGGTGATTGCGGTAAATTCGCCGTTGGCATATTTCAACACGCCGCTTTCTTGCGTTCCCACCCACAAATTACGCTTACTGTCCTCGAACACACCAAAAATGCCGTTCGCCTTGATAACAGCCGTGTTTGAGGAATTAAACACGCGAAATTTCACGCCGTCAAACCGCACGAGTCCACCAAACGTCCCCATCCAAATATAGCCGTCATGCGTCTGGCAAATAGACAGAACGGTGCTGCTCGGCATCCCGTTTTCCGCCTGCCAAACGTCCAGCGCAAAGCGGGAAAGCATCTTCTCTGCACCAAAGGTGCGGGAAGGCTGTGCGGATGCGCTTTGTGGGGAATATGACGACAAAGCGGCAATGACGGCGAAAAGTGCTGCAAACAAGTGTAGAAGCTGTGCGGAAGGGTGATTTTGCATGAAAATGAGGGTATGACTGAAGATTATAAACGAACTGTTGCGATTGCTCCACGCTACTGCTTCGTACGATTGGCTTGAAATAAAGTTCCTGCTGGGATAATCAGTGGCACAGGCATTTTTGCCTGTGCAAGATTTGGTGATGATTCTAGGATGTTTCGCACAGGCAGAAATGCCTGTGCCACTGCATTGTTTTCAACACTGTTTATTGAGATTTATTGAGCATTCCTTAGCAGTAGAACGGGTTACCGAAACATACTTATTCAGACAGCTTTCACCCCAAATGCGCACGACGTTTCCCCCTGAGCAAACGCCGCAGACTACACGTAAAGCGGACACAGGGGCGGCGTAAAATAGCACGATTTTGAAAAAAATATTCTGCGCCCGTCCAAACCGTAATAACCGTTACAAGCAGCATCATGCCTTGCAGGAAGAAGGGATGAAGAACGAAGGAAGCGACGCGATGAATCCATGAAGGAATTGGCAGTTGCTGTGCAGCGAGGAAAACCAGTACAACGATAATAAACGTCATCTGCACAAAGGTTTTGACTTTTGCACTCCACGAGGTTACAAGCGGCTTCCCGACGGCATCGGCGTATGAGCGAAAAGCAGTTGTGGCTATATCCCGCACTACCACAAGCACCACCATCCACCATGCAACATAATCCTGCATAGCAAATCCCAAAAAGGCGGCAGTCGTTAGTACCTTGTCAGCAAGCGGGTCCACGAGCATTCCCCATGCCGAACTTTGTCCATATTTCCGCGCAAACCATCCGTCGAGATAATCGGTGATTGCGGCAACAATAAACAGCACCACAGCCGATACCACTTGCCACTGTCCGCCATGCAGCAAGAGTGCCAGAAATATCGGTGCTAAGACCGCCCGCGAGAGGGTGAAGATATTTGGGAGGTTGAGTTTCATAGTGATTCTGTGTTCGGTCAGTTGTCACAGAAGTTTATCCACGAATCACACGAATTGCCACGAATCTTTTGTGAGAATTTTGGAAAAAAAACTATTGTGATTGCCATGATTCGTGAGGATTCGTGCAATTCGCGGACAATTATCATCCATAAACCTGACCGAATACCACAAACTTATTGAAGTGCAAGGACATTTCCGCCATTTTTCAAGGCTCGTAAAAAAAATGACAAAATTTTCATGGAAAGTATTTTTTATTTGGTTGATATATCAACTTTTTTTGTAGTTTTGTGCATGACTGTGAACGACAGCCAAAATCTGTGCAAAAACACACAACAACGCATCTCATAACTCCTTCATTCTTCAATTTTTAACCAAGTGGTGTTCAGCTATGACAGCTACCGAAGTACAAAAACTCCAAAAAGGCGGCGCATTTCTCATGGAAGATACAGCGCCGGAGACCGTTTTTTCACCCGAAGATTTCAGTGACGAACTGAAAATGATTGGTCAAACCACCCGCGATTTCTGTGAAAATGAAATCATTCCGAATATCGAAAAATTGGAGAAATTGGAAGGTAATCTGAACGAAGAACTGCTCCGCAAACTTGGCGACATTGGGCTTTTGGGCATCGAAATCCCCGAAGAATACGGCGGAACAGACCTTCCGAAAACAGCAGCAATGCTTGTTGCTGAAGGAATGGCTGTCTTGGGCGGTTTCAGCACCACCTACGGCGCTCACCAAAGCATCGGTTCACTGCCGACGGTCTATTTCGGCAACGATGCACAAAAAGCAAAATATCTTCCCAAACTCAACACTGCCGAACTTATCGCTGCTTACGCCCTCACAGAGCCGAATGCAGGCTCAGACGCGCTCGGCGGTCAGTGCAAAGCGACGCTCACCGAAGACGGTAAATACTACGTTTTGGAAGGGACAAAAATGTGGATTACCAACGCCGGTTTTGCTGACCTTTTCACCGTATTTGCTCGCGTAGATGGTCAAAAAGAAAAATTCAGCGCGTTCCTCGTTGAAAAGACCATGGAAGGCGTTTCCACCGGCGCAGAAGAGAAGAAAATGGGTATTAAATCTTCTTCAACACGAATGCTCATTTTGGACAAAGTGAAAGTTCCCGTAGAAAATCTTTTGGGCGAAGTTGGTCAAGGCGCAAAAATTGCGTTTAACATTCTCAACACCGGACGCTTCAAACTTGGTGCTGGCGGCTTGGGCGGCGCGAAAAATTCTCTCGCCATCGCAGCAAAATACGCTCAAGAGCGCAAGCAATTTGGTCAGCCGATTGCAAATTTCGGTATGATGCAAGAAAAACTCGGCGAAATGGCAGCCCGCATCTTTGCTTGCGAATCGGTGATTTACCGCACCGCAGGTTTGATTGACAATGCTATCGGCGACAGCCACGACGGCGCATTCAAACTGAAGTGCATCGAAGAATATGCTGTTGAGTGTTCGATGATTAAAGTGCTTGGCAGCGAGGTTTTGAGTTATGTTGTGGACGAAGGTGTGCAGATTCACGGCGGTTACGGCTTCTCGCAAGAGTACGCGATTGAGCGTGCTTACCGCGATGCCCGTATCATGCGCCTTTACGAAGGCACCAACGAAATCAACCGTATGCTCATTCCGGGAATGTTGCTCAAACGCGCAATGAAAGGCGAGTTGCCGCTTCTGCAAGCTGCACAAGGCGTTCAGAAAAAAGTCATGGATGCAAGCCTCGAAGAGCAAAACGACGGTGGTCTGCTCGGTGAAGAACTCCGCGCTGTGCGTAATTTGAAAAACATTGTACTGATGCTTGCCGGCACAGCCGCTATGAAGTTCGGTCCGAAATTGGACGCAGAGCAAGAACTCATGGCACGCATCGCGGACATCATCACGAATTTGTACGCTTCGGAATCCGCTATTTTGCGTACACGCAAACTCAATGCACGTGGCATGGACACAAGCCTCATGGAAGAGATGACGAAACTTTACACCCACGACGCAGTAGAGCGCTCTGCCGTTGCCGGACGCGAAGCTATCTGCCGCATGACTGACAATGAGCAGGAAATCGCAGTCTTTATCGGTGCTTTGAAGCGCTTTACACGCCATGCAACGGTGAACATGATTGCGCTTCGCCGCTCAATCGCGCAGAAAGTCTTGGAAGTAAGCGGTTATCCGATTGAGGCGTAATCAGGTTTATAGCACAAATTTGATGTGTATGCGAGGCTCTCGTTTCCCATGTCTTCGTGGGACGAGGGTCTCGCTTTTTTTCAGGGTATCACTACGCGCCGCGTCTCCGCAAGCCCAATAAACAAACCGATTCCAGCCCCTTTCACGTTCCACAGCACATTTTCCCCGTTTGTCCCACCAAAAAGATTCGATGCCTGCTGACCGCGTGAGCGCGTTTGCGAATAGGTGTAATACGCTTTGTCAAATGCCACAACCGACACAATCGTCCGCACAGGCATCCGCCGCGCGAAGGCTTGCGTTTGCAGGGGAAGCAGCCCCGTAACAAGACTTGATGACGCATTAGAAGCCGTCGTGCTAAAGACAAGCCCACCGTCGAAGGTTTCAGTGAGGATGCGCCCTTGCGTGTCGGTCAAATACACACCTGCACGGTACGCGGTCTCCGCACGAGGCAAAATGCTCACTTCCGCGCCCAAAAGCGTGTCGCGGCGCGTTGTGGTCACGGGTTGTGTTCCGGGAATGTAGGTGGCGGATGTTAAACTCAGAATCTCGCGGCGTAGTGTCTGTACCGTCTGCACGTCGGGTGCTGCGGGAACACTTGTTTCAGCGCTTGCTGTCTTGCCTTTCCATTGCACGGTGAGCGAATATGTGCTGCCGGATTCGGCAATAATCGGCGCACCGTTATTCAGCGCATGATAGAGCGAAGCATGAGGATTGGTGCGGTTTGGCTGCACGGTGAGCGGAAAAGAACGCCCGTTTACCGTCAGCGTTCCCTGTGCGTCCCAGACCGCAACGGCGCTGTCGCTGAGATTGTCCAAGGCGTTCAACGATTTTGTAATGGCAATATCCCGCACAGGCTCACCGGAGCACACCACGCCTCGAATGACGAGCGTTTCTTGAAACGACACATCAAGCGGTTCGGTGAGTGTGGTAATGCAGGAAGTGAGGAATGATGCGGTGAGGAGGAGGGAAAGGATTATCAGGACAATGGAGGAAAATTGAGCATTCTTAGTGGCACAGACATTTTTGTCTGTGCGGAACACCCTACAAATACCACCAAACCTCGTACAGGCAGAAATGCCTGTGCCACTGACATTTGCATTGAGGTTATTTTTTTGAGCGGTTACTATGCGCACCAGAACTTGTTTCATAACATCAAACTTCATCACTTCAAAAACGGATTCTCATGCCGACCGTCGGCAGAATGGGAAAAATCGTGAGTTGCTGCACAACGGGTTTTGCCACGCCGGGCGCATTGGGAACGGTTTCGGTGGAAATTATCCACGCAAAGGGGTTCATGTTGTTGTAAACATTGTAAATGCTGATGTAGTATTCGCCCGGAAAAAAGAGAATGACCGTGCGAATGGTAGCACTGATGTCCAATTTATGAAACGGTGTCATACGAGAGCCATTGCGCTCTGCGAAGTAATACGTCGGCGAAGGCGCTTGCAAGCTCACTTGTGAGCCTTGCAAGGACGTTCCCGTGATGTCGGGGATATTCGCCTGTCCCGCAGGAAGCGTAATAGGCTGACCGCTCACAAACGTCCACGTTGCGCCAAATTCCCATTGGTCATCCAACACGTAGGAAAGCGCCAGCGCGATGTTGTGTCGGCGGTCGTAGCGCGGGGAAAATGCTCTGCCGCCGTTGAGTTCGGGAAAGGTGCGCTGCGCCCACGAAAGCGTGTATCCAAGCCATCCGGTAAGAGCGCCGCTTTTGCGTTCCAAGAGCAGTTCCACGCCGTAACCTTCGCCCACACCGCTTGTAAGCTGCTCGCTGAGACGGCTCAGATTCAGCGTATTCAGCAATGTGCCGTCGCGGTATTCGTAGAGGTTTTGCATGGTTTTGTAGTATGCTTCGGCGGAAAATTTCAGTTCGCCGTCAAAAAGTGGCATCTCTGCGCCAAGTGTGTATTGAAGCGCTCTTGCGGGAAGAATCTCGTCAGTGGCGGGAAGCCAAATGTCGCTCGGCAGCGAAATATCGTTCCGCGAAAGTAAATGCAGATACTGATTCACCACCGAAAACGATGCTGTGAGCCGCACATCGTCCGTAAGAGCATATCCGGCAGAAAGGCGCGGTTCGATATTCCACCGCGCACCCGCTTGAAACCACGATGCACGAAAACCCAAATTCACCAGCAACCGCTCCGTTACTTGCCATTCGTCTTGAGCGAACAGCCCCGCTTCGAGGCTGGTTAATCTCCCGTCGGTCTCACTTGTGCCGATGCCCACCGCAGCAGGTTCTATGCGTGTTCCGACGGTATTGCGAAAGGCGTGGCGGATAAGTTCAAACCCTGCTTTTAGGCTGTGGTCGGCGGTGGGAGTCCACTGCGCTTCGGCTTTTGCCGTCCAATCTTCAATTTCCGAAACGGTCGAAAACCTCAACCGTGAGCGCCCAAGCGGTGCGGTGAGCGATGTACCGTAATCGTATTTGGTGTAAATCAGCGAAAAGTTGGTGAAAAGCGACGGCGAAACAACGTGCGCCCAGCGCAAATTCCCGCTTAGATTTCCCCAGCCCAAGCCAAGATTTAAGCCGCTTGCATCGAAACCCAAGTTGTCGCGTCCGTTGTACAGGCTGAGAAAAATGCGGTCGTTGTCGGAGAGTTTGTAACTGAGTTTTGCGTTCACGTCGTAAAAATAATAGAGCGGAAGCGGCGCATCTTGCGGAATGTTGTCGGTTAATGCTTTTTGCGCTTCCACAAGCCAATCCAAAATCATGCGCCGCCCCGACAGCATGAAGGTCGCATTGCTGCTCACAATCGGACCTTCTACGTTTGCTTCGGCGATAATCGTGCTAAAGGTGACATTGCCTTTGACGCGCTTGGCTGTGCCTTCGCGCATGGTCAGGTCAATCACGCTGGACAAACGTCCGCCGTATTCCGCAGGAAACGCGCCTTTGTAAAGACGGATGTCTTGGATAGCATCGGCATTAAAGGTGCTGAAAAAGCCCGCTAAATGCGTGGGATTGTAGATAAGCGCACCGTCTAAGAGCGTTAAATTCTGGTCAGGCGAACCGCCACGCACGTACAACCCGCTTGAAAGCTCGCTTGCCGTCTGCACTCCCGGAAGCAGTTGCAGCGCCCGAAACACGTCTTTTTGTCCGCCAAACGAGGGCAGCCGCGCAATGGTTTCGGCTTGAATATCCACACGGGAAATCGTCTGCACCGCCTCACGTAAATCACCCGTAGCTCGCACGGTTACTTGCCCCAATTTAGTGCTTTGTCGGGAAAGCGTGATGGGCAGTGAACGGTCTTGGGGAATTTGCACACGGCGCACCAACGTTGCATAGCCGACTCCCCGCACAACAAGGAAATATGAGCCTTCGGGAACATCCGGCAAGGAGAAAAAACCGACTTTGTTTGTCCGCGCACCGCGTACAATGGCGCTTGCAGGCACGTTTCCCTGCGCTTTTGCTGCCGTGTCGCGTGTCAGAAAGACGCTTACGCCGATAACGGCTTCGTTGCTTTCGGCTTCGCGGACGGTGCCGGAAAGTGCGGATGCTGTGCCGGGAAGTGCGGAAGAGGTTTGTGCAAGGCTGTAGCACGGGAGCAGAAGAATACTGAGAATAACAGCAATAATGACGAAAACAGGGTTTGAGATTTTCATAACAAATGAAGTAGTCTAGTGTGCGCGAGGCTCTCGCTTTTCGTGAAGAGCGAGACCCTCAATAAGAATTGAGAGCCTCGCGTAGAGAGTGCATCCGAGAGAGTGCTTTGTTGCTTGGTTTGAAGGGATTTAGTCCCAACCCCAATAATTGTAGCGGCTTCGCAAATACAGAAAACATCCCATGCGGACCGTTAAGCCGGGTTCATTATTGGGAACATTGCCTCGTGCAAGAATGTTGAATGTATGATTGTACGCGGCTTGTAGGCTCAAAACGATAGGAGAATTGGGCAAAAAATACTCCGCGCCTACACCACCATTAACATTCAGAAACGCGATTCTCGTAATGCTGTCCAGTGCAATCGTTGTCGTGCCTACGCCAAGAAAGGGATAAACCTTGAGCGTTGGCGTTTCCAGAACGGCATAACCACATTGAATATCTGTTTGCAGATTTTCAAAGATGCGTGCATTGGGAAACGTATTGAGCAATTTATGTAAACTAACACCCCAGCGTAATTTGCTTGTCTGAAACAATAAATCACCCCAAGACATAGAGCTGATGCCGATACCGATAACAGGCTCATTACCGTACTTTGCTCGAAATTCTTCCGGCAGACCAACACTGCGTTGATTCAAGCCAAGTGATGACGAAATGCCGAAGTGCTGCCGCATAGCAATTCTCGTTGTGTCCGCGCTCACGCTATCGGCACCGGGCTGAATCAGGTTTGGCTGCACCGGATTTGGCTGCGTGGCAGCAGATTGAGCAAACACGCTACTCCACGAACAAACAAGCACCAGAACAATCACACGCATCATGGTTTTTTTTTCACGAAAAATGGAACAACGGTTTTTTGGATATAGACACAAAAGCGGGAGAATTTTTGCAGGGTTTTGTGAAAAATTGGTATCAATGCCGCTATTACCAGTATGTGCGCCGAGTTTGAAGCAAAACAACCACCGTCGCACGGGCAATAATGCCGGGCTGACTATTCGGAACTTCGGATGCTGCGCGGAGATTCCACGCATGGTTGTAGGAGGCTTGGAAACTGAACGCTAAAGGAGTATTGGGCAGAAAATAATCTGCACCCGCGCCGATGTTCGCACTGAGCAAAGACACCCGTGCAAGAGCATCCACCGTGATAAATGCTTGCGAGAAGCCAAGAAACGGATAAACCTTGAGCGTTGGTGTTTCCACAAGAGCATAGCCAAATTCCATGCCCATACGAATGTTTTCCAACAGTTTTGGGGAAGGATAGGCATTGAGAAATTTTTCCATGAACATTTGTGTCCGAATGTTGTTGGTGTGCAGAAGCAAATCGCCCCACCACACCGTTGATATGCCAAGGCTTAGAAGCGGCGTATTTCCTATTTGTTCGGCATACTGCGCAGGCAAACCTACAGCCCGATTATTCATCACCGAAGAACCGGAAATGCCTATGTATTGCTTCATGAGGATTGGAGTAATTTCCTGCGAGGTAGTGCTTTGTGTGGTGCTTTGCGCTGCGGTGCTGTCATTTCTGCCAACGGCAAACAAGCCGTGAGGGCAGAATACACTGAGCATTGCAGACAAAGCGAGGCGAAGAAAAAGAGAGCGAATCATTGTGCAGATAATTTAGTACCTAACGATTTTTCTTTCTCAAACGTCATATTCCAGAATCCCAGTTTTTAAGAGACTTGCAGAGAGCTATGACATCACGAGAAGGATTGT
>JALONG010000029.1 GCA_025455065.1 Candidatus Kapaibacterium sp.
ATTGCGAATCTTCGTTGTATCTCTACCAAGCCTGAGTTTATCGGGCTTTGGGTGTAAACCATTGAGAAAAAAATTAGTTATCTCTAAATTTTGTCTATTCCAAATACACAACTACAAACATGGCTTAAAATCTACTCACTAGATATTCTTGAACAAACATTGCTGCAAGAATATTGTGCTTCCCATGCCCTAGAATGGCGCAAAAGCACCGTTTTAAGTACATACTTCGCTGACAATGCCTATTCACCTTCATTAGCCAAGCATCTTGGGTTATTTTCGATTGATTCTTTATCTGAGCTTGAGTCGTGCTTAGAGTTGATGATACCTGCCGAAGACCGCAAACTCAATGGTGCTTTTTTTACACCGACATATATTATTGATGCGATTGTGAACCGTTTGTCACCACGTCCCGAGGAAACAGTTTTTGACCCAAGTTGCGGGAGTGGTGCATTCCTGCTGGGTGTAACTCGGTATATGATGAAGCAGTATCAAATGCCGATTCGACAGCTTATTCGAGAGAATATTTTCGGTGCTGATATTTTGCCGTATAATATCCGCCGTGCCAAAATTCTCCTCGCCTTGTTTGCTCTGCAACAAGGAGAAATACTTGATGAAACTGACTTCCGGCTCACGTGTATTGATAGCTTGCAAGCGGATTGGAACGATATTTTTTCTCATTCAAAGTTTGACGTTGTTTTAGGTAATCCTCCCTACGTGAAGTTCCAGGATTTATCTGATGTTCAGCGCGAAAATTTAGCAAAAAATTGGTCTTCGGTTGATAGCGGAACGTTTAATACCAACTTGAGTTGATAACTGTGCAAAAAAATCCGGCTTCAGTGGCACAGACATTCTTGTCTGTGCGAGTATTTATGCTGCTTCCAGAGAAAAGCACTTGGGTATGACCTTCTTTCGCAGCAGGGGCACTTAGGCTACATTACGCCAAATAACTATTTTACCTCGCTTGCAGGGGAATCTCTCAGAGATTTTTTTGAGCGTCGTCGTTGTATTGAGGAAATTTGGGATTTTTCGCACATCAAAGTTTTTGATGCTCAAACCTATACCGCAATTACCTTTCTCAGTAAGCAGCCAAACGAAAATATCCTCTTTGACCGCATTGACACTCCTCAAACTCCTCAAGAATTTGTTGCCTCGCCACAGGTATCTTCTAACAGCTATGCTGCATTAGACAGAAAAAAATGGCGTTTGCTTCGGAGTGATGAACAGAATATTATTCGTGCTTTAGAATCAGCAAATACGCCGCTTTCAGAGGTTCTTGATATTAAGGTTGGCATTGCTACGCTCAAAGATGAAATCTTTTTTATTGATGGCTCGTATCAAGCAGACAGGTTTTATTTCAAAGAATGGCAAGGGCGTGAATACCCCATAGAATCAAGCATTACCAAAGCTATTGTGAAAATTTCCGATTTTACGACCCAAGCAGAATGTGATGCTAATTCGCGGCGAATTATCTCGCCCTACACGGTAAAAAACAATACGGCAACAATTATTGACGAAGTAATTCTCCGTGAACAATATCCCTTTTGCTACGAGTATTTGTGCGCTGTTCGGGACGAATTGGCAAAACGCGATAAGGGCAAAATGAAAGGTGCGTGGTATGGATATGGACGAACACAAGGCATAGCCAAGCGCGGACGGAAGTTGATTACACCGACCTTCAGCAAAGAGCCGCGCTTTTTGCGCATTGACGATGCGGAAGCATATTTTTGCAACGGGTACGGATTATTTGTAAAAGAAGCACCCAATCAAGGCTTATTTGCTGATGTTTCGCCGCTTACACGGTTAGAAAACTTAGATGTGGTACAGAAAATTTTGAATTCAGGAATAATGCACTACTACGTTACACGAACAAGTGTGAGCATTGAAGGCGGTTACTATTGCTATCAAAAAAACTTTATCGAAAAATTCACACTTCCGAGTATTTCAGATGTAGAAATTAAGGAAATACGCGCCTTACAAGACCATATTGCTATTGATGAGTATTTGTGCGGTTTATATGATATTCCCGCTTCATCTGTCATCAAAGCGGTCGGTGTAAGTGTGGAGTAAATGTGGTACGAAGTTAGTAAAAATGAGATTTTCGATAGTTGCTGGAGAAGATTGCGGTAACAGCCCGTCACGCTTCAAATCGTCGGTTTTTGTGTACACAAGCGGCTGCTTTTTACTGAAATCCACCAGAAGCAAGCATACTTTTTCGTATTTGTATTCGTCTCCTTTGTAGTTCTCGTTTCTTGTTGTTATGCGGTTATTGAGTGCCTTGAATCCCAAGACATATTTTTCCACATTCTGTACGCTGCGAACAAACTGAATTTCATGGTGTGCAGCCGCCGCAGCGTCGTACTCGTACACGGGAATCAAGTAAACCTCACCGCAACACATTCGTGGACATCGCAGATGCAGGTTGAGTGCCTCTGCAAAGGTGCGCTCATACATCGGTCAAAGTTTTTTGATAAACTGCTCAGTTGGCTGCGAACATTAATAGAAACTATGCGCTCGGTGTATTTTTTGCCAAATTCATCTTGCTGACCGATAAGTAAGCCGTTGGTCAAAACCTCTGAATGTTGCTCTATATCATGTGGCACAACGCAAATATCTTGGTCTTTTCGTTTGAGGAAACCTGCTACCGCGAGTTCACCATTACTTTCACCCAAAGCAGGTTTGATACGGTCTTGAGGAATACCGTTCCTTTGTAATTCAGCTTTTACCACATCATGCAGGAGTTTGATAGGTTTTTGTGAGCGAATGAGATTATTTTTTCCTTGTTCGCCGCCTTGCAGTATGGCTGTTTCTATCAGGCGTTTGAACTCTTGGAGTGCTTTGGGGAGGGTTAGATTTGGTGTTTTCACTGAGAGCAAACGATTCGTGATCGAAAAAATCTCGCAAAGAAATATTGAGCGCACGAGCAATTTTTTCGATATTTTCAATCGAAATATTTCGTTTTCCGTTCTCCACACTGCCGATATAGGTGCGGTCTAAATCGCAGAGAAACGCCAAATACTCCTGACTGAGTTTTTGTGCCTTGCGGAGTTCGCGGATTCGTGCGCCGATGGTATCTTTGATATTCATAATGCGCGTAAAATCGGGATATGATGACTTTATGACAACGGACTTTACGTCACATTTTTAGAAAAATCAGATTGAAAAAGTGTAATGCAAACCTCACCAAATCTACACGCAGAGATTTCTGAGCCGATGCTACGTGAATTACAAGGTATCGCCGAATAAGAACACAGCACGATTGAACAACTTGCCCTGACCGCGATACGGGAAAAGGTTTCCGCGTTGGTGCATGACGACTACATCCGCACCCGCGCAGAACGTAGTAGCCGTGCGGCGTTTGAGGAGGCATTGGCGAGTGTTTCTCGGCAGGAGCCGGAGGAGTGGAATAGGATTTGACAGAATATTCCATCGTTGTTTTCCTGCTTATCACTAATTTAATGCTATAATTCTAGCATCTTTCACAGATACATAAAATTATGAAATGGCGTTGGGACCAAGGTCGCTTAGACTATCTGCGTTTTGAGAATATCCGCTCTATTGCGCGGTGTTGTTATGACCTAAATGGTGTAAACCTCAAACAGACTGACGATATTTTACGTCCTGCGTTAGAACGCGCTACTACGCTGCCTTTTGCACCAAAGCACTATAAAGTTTGGCGAAACTATGGTCGTGTGTTTGAATGTGCGATGGTAGCAACAGACTTGGGTGGAAGGCTCACCATTACTGATATTGGAAAGCGTTTGGCGGAAGATGCGGAGTGGACAGTTGATGAATATATTGCTGTGATTATTACACGCTTTGCCTATCCCTATCCTGCCTTTCAGGACTATGCCGTGTCGCTCACTCCCGTCTTCCCATTCTGTGCGATTATTCGGTATCTCCTTGCTTCTTTGATGACTGGGAAGTCTGCAAAAATAACGGTGGAAGAGGTGTTTTCCATCTTGATTGGCAATAATGCGCAAGGTACAGAATCACTTGATTTTTTCGCACAATTACGCCCGACTGACGTAAAACCACAAGGCGACGAAGAACGCCAAGTGCGAGAAATGCTCATTTTTTTGAGCCAAACGAATTTCTTAAAATGGTCAGCAGGCTCACTGTTCCTAGACATTGAAGCAAATGACACGGAAAGCATTGCTCAAATCGAAGCACTTGCCTCACCAATGTTGCGAACACGCGAGCCAATAACACAAGCAGAAATACTCTCTTGTGCAAGTCTTCAAAGCGATACTATCCTCATAATGCCGACATTGACAACACGCGAAACTACTCTGGATGCCGTGTTTACTGAAGGTAAGCGCATCCGTACCGAGCATTTACGCCTTGAGCGCAGCCCGCGCCTACGAAAACTTTATTTTGCCCAAGCCCCAAAACCCCATAAATGCGATATGTGTACTGGCAATATGCAGACACGCTACCCTTGGACGGATAATATCCTTGAATTGCATCATCTTTTACCACTTTCCTCCAGCCTTACCATTACCACCAAAGGCACATCACTGGCGGATGTTGTGCCGCTTTGCCCAAATTGCCACCGCAGTATCCACGTATTCTACAAAAACTGGCTCAATAGCGAAAATCTGAATGATTTTCGTACTCCATCGGAGGCATTCAATATTTACAACACCGCAAAACAACAGGTACAGATATGACCGTACTTTCACAGCTATCGCTCAAACATCAAACAGACATTTTACAACGCTGCATTCGTGAAAACCTCGACTTAAACGAGGAACTTCAACGCGAAGGCTTAGACTACGAAATGCTTCGATACCGCACCAACACTACCAGAGAAAAGCCATATTCCGGGCTTTTTGACACAACTCATTATACCTTACCATATCAAACGCCAGAGGATTTTGATTTTGCACTGCATGGTGTACCGTCAGTGAGCTTTTTCTCTGGTGCAGGTGGCTTAGATACTGGGTTTCATTATGCTGGCTTCGCGCATGTTGCCTCTGTCGAGCATAATGCCCTTTTCTGCGAAACACTACGCCACAACCACCCAACGTGGACGGTCATTGGACCACCAGAACAAAGCGGTGATGCGCGTCATCACGAGGAAATAGCTTCCGAACTGCGTAAGGCTGGCGTAAAAGTGCCGTTTGAGGGGGTTTTTCATGGCGGACCGCCGTGTCAGCCGTTTAGCATTGCTTCCAATCAAAGGTTTTCCAAAAATAGCGACAATTTCAAGCGCATCGGCTTCGCCAATGAGGAGCATGGCGGTTTGTTGTTTGATTTCGTTTGGTTTATTAAAGAATTTCAACCACGTGTGTTTTTAATTGAAAATGTCGCCGGATTGCTCAGTGTCGGCGAAGGTGATGAACTCGCACAAGCATTGAAGATACTCCGTGAAATTGGCTATACGTTTACTCACCCAGAAGTCTTCAATGCGGCGGATTATGGTGTTCCGCAAAGTAGGCAAAGGGTGTTCATTGTTGGTATTCGTGGCTCTGGCAATCCGTTTGTTTTTCCCCCTAAAGAATCTGCTATTGTGCCGTGTGGCGCGGCATTTGAACGACCTTTAGACGGCGTTGCAAATCATCTCACCCGCCAACACAAGGCAGAATCCGTGCTGCGGTATATGGAATTGGACTTCGGGCAGCGCGACGCGCTTGGACGTGTTGATAGGCTTGACCCTGAACGTGTCTCCAAAACCGTGATTGCAGGCGGTGTAAAGGGAGGCGGACGATCACATTTGCATCCTTTCATTCCGCGTACTATTTCGGTGCGCGAAGCCGCTCGATTACAAACATTTCCCGATAGCTACGTTTTTGTTGGACCTGTTGCACGCCAATTCACCCAAGTAGGGAACGCCGTTCCACCACTTTTGGGAATGAAATTAGCACGAGCAATTTTTGAAACTCTTTATGATTGAGAAACCCCATGCCTGAATTCATCCACCTCCACAACCACACCCACTACTCCCTCTTGGACGGTGCAGCCACACCCGAAACACTGCTCAAAGCCGCTTCTGAGCAGGGACATAAGGCGGCTCCATTAACAGTCTTGGACACCTTTGCTGGCGCGGGCGGTTTTAGTTTAGGCTTTGCATTAGCCGGCTATACTGTTGGAGGGGCAATAGAAATTGATAAATGGGCGGCTGAAACATTTCAGCATAACCACCCTGAATCGCAAATGCTTATCGGAGCTATTGAGCAATACTCAGATGAAGAAATCCAGGAAAAATATTTGCCCATGCGCCCGAACATTCTTTTAGGTGGTCCGCCATGTCAAGGGTTTTCAATAGCAAATAAACAAGCAGGTGATCCCAATGACCCAAGAAATTCATTATTCATGGAATTCGTCCGCATAGCACGATTACTTGAGCCTCAATATCTTATCTTAGAAAACGTTCCGAATATTGTGAAGTCAAAAAATCATGCAGGGGAATTTGTCATTGATATTCTTCGACGCGAAATTGAGGCATTGGGATATATCGTCTATCATTCGATTCTTGATGCTACACATTTTGGCGTTCCTCAGATACGGAAGCGTTTTTTCCTGATTGCCTCTCGGCACGAACTATTACAACCCTTCCCATCTGCAACACATACACTCATAGAAAATGAATCACCAATGTTTGGTTCTGACAAATTGCCCTGTCCAACGCTTTGGGATGCAATTTCTGATATGCCTGTGATTGAAGCAGGCGAAGGAAGCGAGGAAATGTGCTACTCTCAAGCTCCGCAAACTGTGTATCAAGAAATGTTGCGGCACAATGCAAATGCCGTTCACAATCACAAAGCAATGAAGCACTCTAAACGAATGGTTGAGCGTTTTGCGGCTATGTCGTGGGGTGATTCCGTTGCTGATGTGCCCGAGCATTTGCGACCATTTGCAAGAAATAGTAACGGTAAAATCTCTGATAAAGTTTATGACCAAAATAATCGAAGAATGTATCCCCATAAGCCTTGCCATACTATTCCTGCCTCATTTTATGCTAATTTTGTCCATCCATATTTGCATCGTAATTTTACCGCACGAGAAGGCGCACGAATTCAATCTTTTCCCGATTGGTATGTGTTCAAAGGCAAGCCGACAGTCGTAAGCCAAAAACTTTTACAGCGCGAAGAGCGAACAGATGAAAAATTTATTTGTCAGTATAGCCAAATCGGTAATGCTGTTCCGCCACTTCTGGCAAAAGCGATTGCACAAAATCTTCTCCAACAAATCAAACAATAATAATGCACGTTCACGGCGATAATCTCCAACAAAAAGAACAGCATACAAGCAAATACCTTGATGCTGAGTCAAAGCAATACCTTTCTGAAATTCGACACCAATACGAAATTTGGCGTAGCCAAAATGAGGTATTGAAAGGTCCGAGCATTGAAAAGAGTACCATAGATGCGGAAATTCTACAGAAACGAGTTGCTGCATTTGCTACATACAAAGATTTTCTAGACCAACAACATTATGCGGAAAAATTTGACTCGCGCTCAAATCTTCATTCCTCAGTCTTAGAGGAATTTATGTTTTATCTCTTCCGAGATATTGCATACAGCTTTTCACAACAAGCACTTCTTGGCAAATCTCATACGTTCAAAGATATATTTTTCATGCCCTCGAATTTTAAGGAGATGGTCGCTCAACCATCTGCTCGTATAGAGAAAAAAGACCATGATTTTGTTATTGGGGCTTCTGTACAAGCGCGGTTTCAAACCGCAGGCAGCAACACTGTAGAAGAGCATCTTTTTCATATTCCCGCAATTGCTATTGAGTGTAAAACCTACCTTGATAAAACCATGCTCGAAGGCTCATCTACTGCTGCCGAACAGGTGAAAATACGGAGTCCCAACGCGCTGTATATCGTTGTTGCCGAATGGCTCAAACTTACAGAATCTGTCAATTTGCGCAAATTCAAAGTAGATCAAATTTACATCTTGCGTAAGCAGAAAAATACAGACCGTGAATTTCGTTACTTGTCTACCTACACGAAAAATCCAGTTTTTGCCGATGTAGTGGAACATCTCTTTAACACAGTACGCACCCACTTGACAAGCGAATGGGAGAGTGGTATTTCCTTTGGTTTGGAACGCGGATATTTGCTATAATTTCCTCACTAGAAAACTCCTTTTAGAAAAACCATGCCCCAATTCATCCACCTCCACAACCACACCCACTACTCCCTCTTGGACGGTGCAGCCACACCCGAAACGCTGCTCAAAGCCGCCTCAGCACAGGGACACACCGCCGTCGCGCTCACCGACCATGGTGTGATGTTTGGCACGTTTGAGTTTTACAAAAAAGCGAAGAAGTACAATATCAAGCCCATTCTGGGTTGCGAGCTGTACATCGCTGCCGGAAGCCGCTTCGATAAGACTTCCGGGAAAACCAAGACCAAAAATTATTATCACCTCATCGCGCTGGCGAAAAACAACAAAGGCTACGAAAACCTGATGAAACTGAGTTCCATCGGGCATACCGAAGGTTTTTATTACAAACCCCGCATTGACAAAGAAGTGCTGGAGCAGCATAGCGAGGGTTTGGTGATTACCTCCGCGTGTGTGGGCGGCGTGTTGGGGGCGCATTTTGTGAATCACGACTACGACAAAGCCCGTGAGGAAGCCGTTTGGTACAAAGAACGCTTCGGTGAGGATTTCTACGTCGAGGTGCAACAGCACTTTATTGATTTAGACAAACCCGTGTTGGAATATGCCCCAAAGCTGGCTTCAGAACTCGGTTTGAAGATGGTTGCTACGAATGATTGCCATTACATCAAAAAAGAACACGCCACCGCGCATAACGTCCACCTCTACATCAAAGACGCTTCGCAGGCAAACGCCGGAACGCTTGATGTAACGCGCCTTCGCTACGGTACGCCAGAATATTATTTCAAAACCGCCGACCAAATGGCGGAACTTTTGGGACACCTTCCGGGGGCAATCGAAAATACGCTCGAAATCGCGGAAAAATGCAATGTCAATCTCAAGACCGATTTGCATATGCCGGAGTTCCCCATCCCTCCTGAATCCAAGGCGACAAACCTTGATGAATACATGGAGGAACTCACGTTCAAGGGCATCGAAAAACGCTACAATGTGGCGGACTACAGCGCGGCAAGCACGGAAGTACGCGAGCGCACGGAGTTTGAACTCGGCGTTATCAAAAAAATGGGCTTTGCGGGGTATTTCCTCATTGTGCAAGATTTCATCAATGCGGCAAGGAATATGGGCGTGAGCGTCGGTCCGGGGCGTGGCTCTGCTGCCGGTTCTCTCGTTGCATATGCGCTTGGCATTACGAATGTGGACCCGCTTCAGTACGACCTCCTTTTTGAACGCTTTTTGAACCCCGACCGCGTTTCTATGCCTGATATTGACGTGGATTTCAACGACGAGCGACGCGAGGACGTGATTGAGTATGTCCGTCAAAAGTACGGTGAAAACTCTGTTGCACAAATTATCACCTTCGGAACGCTTTCAACGAAAGCCGTTATCAAAGACGTGGCGCGGGTTCTGGGGATTCCACTCGCTACGGTGGATCAAATCACGAAGCCCATTCCGACGATTTTGGGAAAAGTTACCCCGCTCAAAGAAGCACTCGAACTCCCTGAACTGCGCTGGATTAAAGAGGCGAATGACCCCAAACTGAACCAACTCATTGAGTACGCCTCCGTGTTGGAAGGCTTTGCGCGGAACTCCTCGCTCCATGCGGCGGGCGTGGTGATTGCTCCGGGTGATATTTCGCAGTACGTTCCGCTCTACAAGTCGGATTCTGGCTTGGCAACACAGTACAACATGAAGGATTTGGAAGACGCGGGACTGCTTAAAATGGACTTTCTGGGGCTTCGGACGCTTTCGATTATTGACAATACCGTTGCAATGATTGAACGGAATCACGGTGTAAAAATTGATGTAGATGCACTGGATTTATTCGACAAAAAAACCTACGAAATGCTGAGTGCGGGAAAAACGCTTGCCGTGTTCCAGTTTGAATCCGAGCCGATGCAGAAGTATTTGAAGATGCTCAAACCCACGAATCTTGAGGATTTAACGGCGATGAACGCGCTCTACCGTCCGGGTCCGATGGGCAACATCCCCGATTTTTGCGACCGCAAGCAAGGAAAGCAAGCAATCACGCTGCTGCATGAGAAGATGGAACCCGCTCTGCGTGCCACTTACGGCATTATCGTCTATCAGGAACAAGTAATGCAACTTGTACGCGACCTTGCGGGATTCAGTCTCGCGCAAGCCGACATCATGCGCCGCGCAATGGGCAAAAAAGATGCGAAACTCATGGCGGAGCAAAAAGAGGCATTTATCAAAGGTGCGAAGGATGTGCATGGAATTGATGCGAAATTGGCAGGAGAAATTTTCGATTTGATTGAAAAGTTCGCCAGCTATGGTTTTAACAAGTCTCACGCGCTTGCGTACTCGTATTTGGCGTTCCAAACCGCATGGCTTAAAGCGCATTATCCGGCAGAATTTCTTGCAGCGAACATGACAGCCGAACTCGGCAACCTTGATAAAATCGTGGCGCTGATTGATGAAGCAAAATATTTCGGCATTGAAGTTCTGCCGCCGGATGTGAATGAATCCTTTGCGAGCTTTACCGCTATTCCCCCAAAACCAAGTAACCAAGACCCAAGCAACCAAGTAACCAATGGCAAAATCCGCTTCGGTCTCGCCGCTATCAAAAACGTTGGAGAGGGAGCAGTGGAAAGTATCATCCGAGCAAGGAATGAAGCGGCTTTTACGTCGTTTTTTGATTTTGCAAAGCGGGTGGATACGAAGGCAGTAAACAAGCGGGCTTTAGAGGCATTGGTGTGTGCCGGTGGCTTTGATTCGCAGAATCTGGGGCATCGCGCACAACTTTTCGCAGCGATTGACGACGCAATCAAATTTGGCAATGCCCAAAGCAAGGAAGAAGATACGGGCATGGACAGCCTGTTTGGTGCGGCTGATGTGCCGATGGTTTCCGAGCCGAAACTGCCCACCGTACCGCAATGGAGCTATTTCGAGCAGCTCAAACGGGAGCGTGAGTTTTTGAACTTCTATGTGAGCGGACACCCGCTAGAGCGCTACCGTCCTCACGTGGAGACCTTTGCGACGCTACAACTTGGGCAAAAAAACAGTCCGCTTATTGGCAAAAACGTGCGTGTGTGCGGTATTGTGAGCGGTGTACGAACAAAATTGGACAAGAAAGAACAGAAAATAGCGTTTGTGCAAATTGAGGACTTTTCAGGTAAAGCGGAGTGCATTTTTTGGAGTGATTCCTATGCACGATTTCAACACTTGCTCACGGAAGACACGATTCTGATGGTTTCGGGGAAATCACAAATTGACGGCTCGGATTCGCTGAAAATTGTGGTGGATGATGTATTCCCGATAAGCGAGGCGGCATCACGCTTTGCGAAGGGGGTCAAAATTGTTGCTTCGCGCCAGCGCACCAAACCGGAAGCCGTCAAACAGGCGCGGCGTATTGTCGAGGCGCATCCGGGCAAGGCGGAAGTGCTGTTTGTGGTCTATGACGACAACGCGCACGACGGCTTAAAACCTATTGCTCAGTACCGCGCAAAAGAACTGCGCTTTGCTCCGGATGATGCTGCAATCGAAGAACTGATGCGCCTTTTCGGACATAAGCAGGTGAAGTTTTGGTTGGAGTAAAAAACACCAATGACCAATGACACAAAAACTCCCCGAAACCTTTGGTGTGAAGCATCACGCAGGGCTTTTTTGTTGGTTGGTATCGCGCAAATGGCTAGATTTGTACGAAATAGGACTTTTGCGAAAGTCCTGCACTTGATAAATACTTGTGGCAAAGACGGTGTACAGCGCTCAATCAGTCTGCGTTTTGTGGAGTTTTACCCTATTTTAGTAGTGACCCAATTGTCGCAGAAGAAATTGCAATGAAAACTGACGATGAGAAAAACGAGAAAGAAAGACCATACGCAAGATAAAATCGTCTTAAATTCAATAGCTTTTACTCTCAAATAGTCATGAAAAAAATAATATTAAAGAATTTCTAGTCGGATTCAGTTGGCAACAAAAATACAAGCGGCTCAAACGCAAGTAATGAAGCGCTCTTTGTAACAAGAGGTTCAACCCCTTGTCTCACTAATTATCGCCGACAAGGGACTGAAGCCGCCTTGTTACAGGCGTGACTGAGGCAATAATGCAAAAGTATTTTTCCAACTAAAACCAAGTAGCGCCATTAAAGAATTATTGCTGAGAATATTCTGTAAAACGTTTTTTCTCTGATGCGTGAAGAATACAAATGCGTTGACTGTTAAAAAATCATGTACTTCGGGCTATATTGGCGGTGAGTTTGCCAACAATGCTTGTTCTTAAATCCTCCAAATCATACTCATTCTCGACAGCAGCCATACACACCACAAAACCGTTATACGTAGAAGGTATTTCAGAAAAATTACATTTAGTTATGGTATCATTTTTCCGCTCATTGAGCAGTCGCGGACGCTTCGTTTTGCTTGTTGCGGCGCTTGCAGGCTTGCCGCTTGCGTTTTCGGGTGTGATGCAACTGTACCGTACAAACCGCGAAATTTCGACGGGTTTGCGCGTGAAAGGTGTGGTTATTCGCTCGCAAGAGGCACAAGGCGGATATTATCCCGTTGTGCGCTTTGAGGCTGTAGGGCAAGGCATTATGCGCTTTACCGACCGCTCCGGTTCGTATCAGGCGGAATTTCAAGACGGGCAGGAAGTGGAAGTGATATATCAACAATACGAACCCGAAAAGGCGCGTATTTACACGCCGCAGCGCCTTTGGTTTGCGCCTGTGTTAATGGCTTCGGCAGGGCTGTTGCCGCTTGTGATTGGTGTTCTTGTTGCGTGGTTTACCGAGAGGAAAACGCAGATTTCGGAGCGTAAAATTTGAGCGAGACCCTCGCCCCAAAGACGGGAAGCGAGAGCCTCGCGGGAGTGTGGAAATAGTTGAAGAAATTTTTACAAATTGCTTGTTGTATGTTCAAATCCGCTTCATTACGGTGTTGCTTGAACTTACTCACCGAATGTACTTCGGTGAAAGCCTTGCTGTTCTTACTCCCTATTGCTGTTATTGTTTCCGAACTTGAAGCAAAAGAGCCAAAAAAGAAAACAGCATCCCAACAAGCCTCCACAAAGAAAACCAAACCTCAAACGACCAAGCGCACAAGCCCCAAGTCCCAAGCAACCAAGCACCAAGTAACCAAGTCCCAATCTACCAAGCCCCAAGCAACCAAACAAGAACTCGCCACTATTCGGAAAGCTATTGAGCGCGACAAAGCCAAATTACGCGAAGTAAAACAGAAAGAACGTCAGGTTTCATCGAAGTTGCAGCAGATTCGGCAAAAAGACGCTGCGGTTTCTGCAACGCTACAAAAACTCACAACCTCGCTTCAGCGTGTGCAAGATTCGATTCGTACTGCCACACAGCGCATTAATACTGCATCGGTCAGTGCCGCCATGTTGCGCCGCGAATATGCGGATTTGGCATATACCGTCAGTCGTGCCGATGCCCCACTGACCGATGAAATGATGCTTGGTGTGGTTTCCATGCCCGAAACGGCACTTTGGGAAGGCACGATGAAGCATCTCAGCTACGCTGCTTTCGGGAAAATCGCTGAGTCCGACAAACGGCGTGATTCCTTGGCTGAAGTCAAAGAGCGCTTTGCGACAAAGCAAACGGAGACCGCTGCGCTGAAAGCAGCAAAGGAAGCAGAGAAAAATAAGGTGCAATCCGCGCTTACAGGCAAAACGAAGGAGTTACAATCCGTTCAAGCCGACAAGCAGGAACTTATTCGCCGCTTGGAAGAACGTAATGCCAGCGCTCGGAAGCTGGAAGCGATGATGAATACGCTTGTGAACAAATCAGAAAGCGGAAAAACAGATGCTGCGAAGCATAATTCCACGATGATGAAAAACGCCAACAAAGGGGACGACAACAGCAAAGAACAATCCGCAATTGAAGCCCGCGCAGCCAGCCTGAAAAGCGGCTTCCGTCGCCATTCGCTGCCTTGGCCCACCGACAGCCGTACTATTTTACACAAGTTTGGGCGTTACACCAATCCTGCCACCGGAACATTGATTGAAAATTTGGGTATCGGTATCGCTTCCAAGAGCGGAAGCAGTGTTCGTGCGGTTGCGAAGGGGGTTGTGTCGCTGGTGAATTGGCTTCCGGGTTATGGTTCGCTGGTTATCATTGACCATGGGAATACCTTTCGCACGGTCTATGCAAATCTCGCTTCGGTGAGTATTCAACAAGGACAAACGCTCAAAGCAGGCGCAGTGCTGGGGCGGAGCGGTCGCTCGGTGGATGGAGAATATCTACACTTTGAACTGTGGCACGACCGCGATAAATTGAATCCTGCTGTGTGGTTGGAGTGATAGCTTGTGGATTAAGGAATTTTCCGTAATTTCTGCACGTCGCCTTGCTTGCTTGAATGTAAGCCAGTTTTATTCATTCCATTGTTAATGAAAAATCATGCTTCAAGTCCATTATCGTTTTCAACGAATCACCATCAACCCTGATATTTGCTTGGGTAAGCCTTGTATTCGCGGGATGAGAATGCCCGTGTCGTCCATTTTGGATTATCTGAGTGGTGGTATGGCAGTTGATGACCTTTTGAGAGATTTTCCGTATTTGGAGCGAGAAGATATTACTCAGGCGCTCGCTTTTTCTGCTGTTATGCTGCAAGACGAGTTTGTACCTCTTGCTGTGGCATCATAACATATCCCACTTTTCGATAAGCCGAATGAAATTTCTTTTGGATGTGAACGTTGCTCCGCGTCTTGGTGATATGCTGCACAAAGAAGGGCATTCGTATCGGCACATAGCGCTGATTGGGCTTGGAGACAGCACTGATACTGCTATTTTGGAACTAGCTCGCAGGAATAATGAAGTTGTTATTACCCACGATTTAGATTTTGGTGCTTTGTTGGCATTTAGCAACGCTTCATCGCCTTCGGTTATCACATTACGGTTGCATCAAATCAACACTGAGGCAATGTTCAAGATTCTTTCCGTCAATTGGCACAATATAGAAAAACCCTTGATTGACGGGGCATTGGTATTGATAGAGCAAGAACATATTCGTATTCGGCATCTTCCTATTGAGCGCAGAAGATAAAATTAGCAAGAGGAACTCACTCCGCTAGATTTCACGCCGCTTTCACCCGCTTACTATTCCCCGCCGCCTGTTCGTGCAAACCAAGTAATGTTCGCAAGTGTGCACTGATACTCTCTTTTTCGGGTATGAAGCCTTGCTGTTTTTCAATATCCATTGCCATAAGTTCCACAAAAAGCGGTTCTAATTGTGTGAAAAGCGATGTCCACGCCTCGGCAAGGTTATTGTCTGCGGCATCATATTTTATGCGCTTTGCTTGGGAAAGTTCGCCGGTGGTCATGGACACAAAGCGTGAGAAAAACTTGCGTACTGCTGCCACGTCCGAATCAACGTCAAAAAGCCTTTTCGCTTCAACACTGGTGAGTTCCACAAATAATTCCTCAAACTCCTGTACAACACTCGCCCATGCGTCGGAAAGAGCGGAAGTCATATTGGCACTTTTCTTTTTCAACCGTTCTTGGCAAACCTTCTCCGCCCGCGTAAATGCTGTGCCGGAGACTGCAATGCGATAGGAAAGATAATGCTTCAAAATATGCTCACATTCTTCAATCGGCTGCGTACCCAAGCTACATTTTGCAAACTCCTTTTCGTTTAATGTGCCGCGTAGCATTGGTGCGAAAAATTCCCAATGTATGCCGTCGGTAAGTACAGCCATGCGCACATTTTCTGCTGCCGCTAATTTGACAATTTTGTCTTTCTGCTCGCGTGTCGTGTCGTCAAGCGGTTTGACGATGTGCAGGTAAATCATGCTGTGCGTGGGTGTTTGCAGGGCATAATCAATCGTCATGCCGCCTGCAGTGTGGTCAGCCTGTACTTTGGTCAAATCAAAGGCATCCCAACCCAGCAAATGCAGGACTTTCAAGATAAGCGCCTGTTTGAGTTGCAGCGCACTAAAGCCCGGAATACGGGTGTCGTTTTGGATGCTTGTCAGGAATGTTGCTAATTGCGACATAATTGAGGAAATAAAAATTGACAAAAGAAAAGGTGTTACACACTCGCAGTAGAGGCTGTTTGAACACCTCGCACTGCAATATGCACATTCCGAAATTGTTCTACAAACGATAACGCCGAAAGCCGCGCTGCTTGGTCGAAATCGCGGTCTTGCGAAGCAAAAATTACTGCCCGTGAAACATTGATAAGCGCCGGAGCGCCGGCATTTGCTTGAAGCGTGGCTGCGAGGTCGCCGCCTTGTGTGCCGATGCCGGGGATGAGAAACATCGTTTCGGGATATTTCAAGCGAAGTTCGGCGAGTTCTTGCGGATGTGTCGCTCCGACCACAAACCCCAGATTTTTCGAGCCTTCCGAGCGTGTCCACGCCATAGTGGATTGCATAACGGCTTGGTAGAGGGCTTTGTTACCGACTTCCAAACGCTGAAAATCGTGCGAACCCGCATTGGATGTGAGTGCCAGCACGAATGTCATTTTATCGTCATACTCCAAAAACGGTGCGACGGAATCCTGTCCCATGTAAGGTGCAACCGTCAGCGCATCACAATCGTATTTCTCGTAAAATGCTTTTGCGTATGCTTTCGATGTGTTCCCGATGTCACCCCGTTTGGCATCAGCAATCACGATACATTCCGGAGGAATGGCTGCAAGTGTGTGTTCAAAGGCTATCCAGCCGTCCAAACCGTATTGTTCGTAAAACGCGAGGTTGATTTTATACGCAACGGCAATATCGTGTGTGGAAGCAATGATGCGGCGGTTAAATTCGGTTATCGCCTGCGAAACGCTCAAACGTTGCAGATGAGGAGGTATCTGCTCGAAAACGGTATCTAATCCGACGCACAAAATAGAGCGTTTTTGTGACCTGCCACGATGAAATTTTTGCCAAAAGCGCATGAAATCAAGGGTTGTGAAGGGAATAGAAAAATGTAGTAACTGTTTAGGTCATAAAATTTTGACGCAGATTCTCATGATTCAACAGATTTTCATGATTGTTTCAATACAAACGACAATCCGAAAACCATCTCGAAAGCCGCTCAAAATCAGCGCAATCAGTTTAATCATGATAATCTGCGTCGAAGAGCTAAATAATTACAAAATGTGCGAATCAATCTCCAACGCACTCAAGCAGAATAAACGGAGTTCAACTTAAAAAAAAAATCGCTTTTCACCGCATTTTTGCTCAATGAGAAAATTTTTTCGCAGATTGATGTGACTTTTGGAAAAACTGCGACACTTACCTGAAGAAACCAACAGCTACAGCGAAAAGCATACCTGTTCCCAACCGATGCAACACGAAGCCAGCGACATAGCGCACGACCAATCCGCCCGAAAGCAAGAACGCTTTTTGGCGCTCTTGAAACCGCACCACGACAGTTTGGCGCGGTTTGCACGGGCGATGACCAAAACGCCCGACGATGCGCGAGATTTGGTGAGCGATACGATTGAGCAGGCGTACAAAAATTTCCATGCACTGAACAATGACGCAGCGTTTTTGAGTTGGCTTTTTACGATTGCAAGCCGCATTGAAAAGCGCCGTCGCTGGCGAGAACGCTTGTTTGAACGCTTCGACCCGCTTTTGCATGATACCGACGACATCGCCGCAATGCACTCCGGCGCACCAAACGCAGAAATTCACTACGACACAGGACTGCTCTACGAAGCGCTTCAACGCTTGCCTCACAAGCAACGCGAGGCTTTTACGTTGTTTGAAATATCGGGCTTTTCTTTGCAGGAAATTCAGGAATTGCAAGGCGATTCGCTTTCTGCGGTGAAAATGCGTGTTGTCAGAGCGCGAGAAGCGCTTCGCACCATGCTTGGCGACACTTCGCAGGAGCGAGCAACGATTCATCATCTGACCACAGCACCGGAACGCGGCGGAATCACCGTTCTCAAAAAGCATCCGTAACATTGCATCAGTAAACGAAGAATTTTCAAGGAATCACCAATGAAAAAGCACATTTCCAAACTTGACGACCTCGTGCAGGCAGCCCGCACCGAAGCGCCCGTTGTGTCTTTCGAGGAAACAGCGCGACAGATTGCATCATTGGAGGAAAAACGTCGTAAGCCGCTTTGGACAATGCTTCGTGATGCGTATGCGTTCCCACTTCGGCAGATGCAGTATTGGAAGGGCGCATGGAATCTTGAGGGATTGGCACAAAGCACCTTTGCAAAAGGCGCTTTTGTACGCGGTTTCGCGGGAGTATGTGCTGTGATGCTTGTTATGGCAGTGTTTCCCGCGCTTATTCACGATTTATCTTTGCCGGAAATTCGCTTGGAAAATATCGTTTCTTCCGAAATAGCACCAATGCCCAATACCGTATCAAAACAGATGTTCGCGGATGTTCTGCCTACAAAATCTTCAAACGAAAAATCTTCGATGTCACTTTCAACATTATCGGCAAAAAATACTCCGCCGAACAGCCCTGAAAGTAGCATTGCTGCTTCATTCCCTGTTGCCGTTATTGCGGACAGCGTAATTGAGCAATCCAACGCATCGTCAAACCCATCATCAAAAACATCATCATTGGCTGAACACGGTATCAATAGTGACGTAAACACCCCACTTAACAATCATTTGCGAAAAAATTCTGCGGATATTGCGTTAGCTGCAACCGCACTGCCGGAACAAGAACGCAATTCTTCAAAACAGTATAATTCTTCACAAAAGAACAATGCCTCTACGCAAGGTGCAGAGCGCTCGTTAGGGCAAGTAGAAACGACGATATTTGCTCCAAACGAACAGCCGACATTTTGGCAGCGTTTATCGCTGGAAGCCCGCATGGCTGCTCGCACAGACCTTGCTGTCAGCGCAGCATCCAACGAGAGCGTTGTTTTTGCTGCTGACCAAAACCAACAGGCATTTTCCTCGCAAAATACCGCCGCAACGCCGCTTCAAAACATCGCATTGGGGATGTATTACGCTGTTTCCAATGAGCATACCATCGGCATTGAAGGCGGCTCGGAGCCGTTTTTTACGGCGCAAATGCAGCGTGTGGCATCGAACAATAACGTTGTAAATTCAATGAATTCAATGACCAATACTCCAACGGGTATAGTTTCTATGCCTTCAAATACCGTCGGCATCAATCTTGCGCCTTCACAAGGCACTGGCTCACGCTCACTAGATGTTGCCGTGCGCACTGCCACCAACCGCACCTGGATTGGTGCAGCGTATCAGTATAATGCCGAAGCGTGGGATGTTCTGGGAGGCGTGCAGCCCTTAGCCCGCATCACGCTTGGCGGCGGCGAGTTAGGCGCAGTTGGGCGGACACTTGTCGGAGCGAAATTTCTCTCACGAGAGCGCTTTTCGTTTGTGCTGGCAGGTGAAGGTGCGGCAGTGGCAAGTCAGCTCTTGGGCGCATGGAATCTCACGCCGCGACTTGGTGTGACGCTTGGTTTGTCGGTGAAATTTTAACACTTGTTTCATAACTCTCTTTTATTTTCACAAGGAATCTTTCTATGAACACCTCGAAATATCTGGTCTCGTGTGCTGTTGTCGTTATTGCTTTAGCAGGTGCTTCCTGCACAAATCCCATCGGTCCCGCGCCGTCCGCACAAGTGCGTGCTTTGTCGGCAAATGAACAAAAAGTTGCCGAAGCAAACGGACTGTTTGCATTGCGATTTTTCCAGCAATCAAGCCGGATTGAAGGTGAAAAAAATATGTTCATTTCGCCTCTGAGCTATAAGCAAGCACTCACAATGGCGGCAAACGGCGCAGCAAATGCAACACGCGATTCCATGCTGAAGGCACTACAAATAAGCGGTACGCCTATTGCCGACATTAACGACGGTTCGCGCACCTTGAACGAGTATTTGCTTGGCTTAGACCGCAATGTCGAGTTTCGCATTGCTAACGGTATTTGGTACAATCAGCAATTCACCGTTGAACAGCCCTTTTTAACCGCCGTGCGTCAGGCGTTTGGCGCGGAGGTGCGCGGAATGGCGTTTGGTAGCGCCGATGTGAAGGGTGATATCAACCGTTGGGTGGAGCAGCAAACAAACAATCGCATCAAAGACCTCATTACGAAGGATTTTTCGGCAAATGATTTGATGTGCCTCGTGAATGCGGTGTATTTTAATGCTGTTTGGAAATCACAATTTGCCGCAGCCGACACTAAAGACGAGCCGTTTAAGCGAGAAAACGGCACGACGCTGACGTGCAAAATGATGAATCTCACCAAGCCGACTGACGTGCGCACTTCCAGCATCGGCAAGGCGCGTTTGGTGGAACTTCCTTACAGCAATGGTCAATTCACGATGACGATTTTGCTGCCGAATGACGGTGAGCGCTTAAACAGTGTGATTGCATCACTCACACCTGCAACCTTTACTCAAGCCCTGCAAAACCTCAGTTCCACAGCTACACTTATTGCACTACCGAAATTCACGATGGAAACCCGCTACGAAGAGCGCCAAACCCAGCCGCGTGAACTTCACGCACTCGGCATGGGACTTGCTTTTACACCTGCTGCTGACTTTTCGGCAATGTACCGACCGCCGCTTCGCGCTGCGATTAGCTTTGTGATTCACAAAACGTTCTTGCAGGTGGATGAACGCGGAACGGAAGCTGCTGCGGCAACGGCTGTAGGCATTGAACTGACTTCTGCTCCTGCGCAGCCGCGTATCATTCGCTTCGACCGCCCGTTTGCATTTTTTATTCGTGAAAAAAGCAGCAACATGATTCTTTTTGCCGGAACACTCTATGAGCCGAAAATATAAGTCTATGAGCCGAAAATATAAGTCTAGGAACCGAAAATATAAAATATAAGGAAAGGATGAAGGAAGAATGAAAAACAATGCAATGAAAAACGTAGTATTGATAAGCCTTGCAGCAGTTTTTGCTACAGTCTTGTTTTCCTGCGGCAATGGCACAGACCCCGCACAAGAGTTCACAATGCAAGGAACGGTGCGGATTGCGCCGCTTTGCCCTGTCGAGCCATGCACATTGAGTGATGCCGAAACTGACCGTATTTACGGCAATTACACGATTTTTGTCCGTCAGGAAAAAGGTGGCGTGATTCTGCAAACGATTCAAAGCCTGAACCGCTCCGGCAAATTTACGCTGAAATTGAAGCCGGGGCGCTATGTTCTCGACTATACCTCTGCGCCAACGATGAACAGAACACTCACGGCAATTTCGCCCGACACATTTGAGATTGGCGCGGGAAAGCCGATAGATATTGGCTTTCAGATTGATACGGGGATTCGGTAACGAGGCTTCGTTCAATAGTTTCAACCGAAAAAATCTTCCATGAATGCGTTCTCCTTAGCGACAGTTTCCTCTCCCTCCATGCCGCATATTCGCAGCGTTTCTGCAATATGCGGCATTCTGCGTTTTGTACCGAAGCGCATTGTTCGGCGTGGAGAAAATTTTTTGTCAATGTGCAAACATTTCGGAAAAACGTCGTATCATTGTGCGAGTTGAGGTTGAGTTTTCTCCATTATTATTGCCTATTTCCATGAAATTCCGCCCTTACCGCAATTCGGCTGTAAGGCTGCTTGCTTGCGTTTGCCTTGCATTCAGCCTGTTTATACTGCCTGCCTTTGCGCAGCAATCGGTTGTGGACAGCCTCGAAAAAGAGTTAGTAGCGCATCCGCAGCCCGATACAACGCGCGTCAATATCTTGAACGAACTTGCGTTTAACCTGCTCCAACGCAGCCCGCAGCGCGGGTTTGAGATGGTGCAGGAAGCGCGAGATTTAGCAGAAAAACTCAAATTTTCTGTCGGTATTGCGCGGTCATACAGCACTATCGGCAATTTCAAATCGCAAGAAGGCAAAACTGCTGAAGGGCTTGAATGGATGCGGAAATCGCTGGCAATGGCGGAGAAAAACAACGATAAACAGGGCATCGGCAGGGCAAGCAACAATCTCGCGCTCATGCACACACGCTTCAACGATTACGCAACGGCGCTGGAGTATTTTTTCAAAGCCGTGAAAATCGGTGAAGAGCTAGAAAATAAGCGGCTTTTGAGTACCTCATTGGGAAATATCGGTCAAATCTACAAAGACCAGCGTAATTTCCCGCAAGCGCTGGAATACTTGAACCGCGCCATAGCCATTAGCAAAGAAGCAAATAATTTGAACGGAATTATTTCCGGCGGTTTGACCATCGGTGATGTTCGCAGGGCGCAAGGCGATTTGAGCGCTGCACAAGCCGAGTATTCCGCAGCCGTTGAACTCTCCCGTGCGAACAATGAACGGGGCAATTTAGCGCGAGGACTGAACAGCCTTGGCTTGATATACGAAGCACAACGAGAGACCGCAAAAGCGCTTGTTATCTACACGGAGTCGCGTGATATGCTGGAAGCAATGAAAGCCCGCATCAATCTTGCCGAAAGCTACAATGGCATTGGGCGCTGCCAAACAGTGCTTAAAAACTACGCTTCTGCTTCGGCAAGCCTCGAAAAGGGCTTGGAAATTGCTTGGGCTATCAAAAACAACAAAGCAGTGATTGATGCCTACAAGTCTCTTTCCGCCTTGCGCGAAGCCGAGGGAAACAGCACGGAAGCGCTTCGGCTCTACCGCCGTGCTGGGGAAGTGCAAGACAGCGTGTTTGACACCAATGCCGCCACACAGTTTTCTGCCGCCCAAAGCCGCATAGATGCTGATAAGCGTGAACGTGAAGAACTTCGCGCTGCCGAGCAGCAAGCCTCATTCCGCCGGACGCTGCTGTGGGGTGGTGCGGCTGTGCTGGGCATAGCGGGAATCCTCGTGTGGTTCACCGCACAAAGCCGTCGCCGTTCATTGCAATTATCGCTGCAAAACGCTGAAATGCAGGCTCAACAAGCCCAACTCGCCGAACAAACCGCCGCAATACAAGCCGCAAACGCCGCCGCCGCCGAACGCAATGCCGAATTGGACACGCTTCGTCAAAAATCGGAAGAATCGCGGGAATATCTGGCAAAAAGCGTTGAAACGATGCTCCAAGCAATGGAGAGGCTTTCAAGCGGTGATTTAACATTGCGTTTGGAGAGCGGTTCCACCAATGACGACGTAGGGCGCTTGCGTGCAGGCATCGGCTCAACCATAACAACCATGCGCCAAATTATCGGGCAGCTCAGTCACACAACCCGCTCCGTTACTGACGCTGCGCGAGAAATGAACGAAACCGCTTTTGCGCTGCAAGAAGCCGCACAGCACCAAGCCAAGCAAGCAGACAATGCCGTAAACGTGATTACCGATACCTCACGCTTGATTGAAACCAATGCTGCAACCGTTCAAACAAGCTCTGAAGCGGCATTGCGGAATCAGCGTATTGCCACCGAAAGCGGCGAAACGATTCAGCAAACTATCGCAAAAATGCGCCGTATTGCCGATGTTATCAGCACAAGTTCCGAAATGACCAATAAACTTGCGGCTTCCAGTGAGCATATCGTGGAATTTGTCGAGATTATCAAAGAAATTGCCGACCAAACGAATCTTTTGGCACTGAACGCTTCGATTGAAGCGGCACGCGCAGGCGAGCAGGGGCGCGGTTTTGCGGTGGTTGCCGACGAAGTGCGTAAACTCGCCGAGCGCAGCGCACAAGCAACGAAAAGCATCGTGGGAATTGTGAAGGAAATTATGCGAGACACAAGCAACGTTGCCGCAGCCATGAAAACCGGTACACACGAGGCAGAAGAGGGCATTGCGCTTGCAGACAAGACGGTGAGCGTTCTGCAAAGCATTATTCAGGGTGCGGGGGCAAACGCCAAAGCAATGAGTGCTATTGCGTTGGCAGGAGAAGAGCAGATGCGCAAAGGAACGATGGCACAAAGTGCCGTGCAAGAAATCGTGCGGACTTCGGAGGTGTCGCTGGGACGCATCGAAACGCTGACCAATCTCGCGGAACAATTAGCTCAAGAAACCGAAGAACTGGAGCAGCATTTGACGCGCTTCCGCTTGTAGTCGCGTGTTACGAAGGGGTGTGTTTGAGTTACGGAGCAAGACCAAGTGCGCGCAACCGCTCTTCAAGTTGTTTTATTCGTTCACGTTCTGCCGCGAGTGCGGTTAAAGCGGAATCTCGCTCCGCTTCTGCTTTTACGCGCTCCGCTTCTGCTTTCATGCGCTCCGCTTCTGCTTTTACGCGCCCTGCTTCCGATTTCATGCGCTCTTGCTCTAATTCGACAAACGTGAGAAACCGCGAGCCGTCGGCATAGTAGATAAGCAAATCCGGCGTTCCGAAGCCTTCTTTGCCACCGCTCCAGACGACTTCAAAGGAAATACCAAGGCGCGGGCTTGACCAGCCTTTCAGGTCGGGTTCGATTGGCTGCAATTCCCCGCCATAGCGCACAAAACCTGTAAGCGTGCCGAAGTCAATCGAATAGAGATAGTATTCCTCTACGCCGTAACGGTCGAAAAATAGCGCTTTGCGGGTCATTTCGTCGGGTGTGTTTGATTCGGAAAGAAATTCAAACACTACGTGAAACGGCGTGTTATCTTCCTGCCACTGCTTGTAGGAACTACGATGCCCGGGCGGACGACCAAAAGCGACCATCACATCGGGTGCAACGGCAATTTTCGGATTTCCTTTGACGGGATACCAAAAAAGGTCTGCCGCCACGAACACATCATCGCGGTCAAAATACTGTTTTTCCAAACCACTTTTGGTTGTGGTTATCAGTTCCAAATGTTTCGTGTTATTTGCCACAGGCTGCCCGTCCGATGAAGGGTAAATATTATTGTCTGTCTCCAAAGCCGCATCGTATATGGTCGCGGGAGGAGTGCTTGAAGATGCGGTATTTGCGTTCATTGCAGGATACTCCAAAAGTGAAGCGAAAAAGAACATTCCCTCACAACTGAGGTTCTGTCGTAACAAAAGATACGATTTTTTGTGGTGAGATGCAATGGTTTGAAACTCTGCCTTTTCCGCATCTGTGCCAATATCCCGCCAGCGCTGCTAAAATTCTCCTCGCCGTATTATCTTCTTGTCTATTTCCCGCTCAAAGGCTAGATTGCGCTTCGCAGGGAGGTTTGTTCATTTTTTTCGTTGCTGCTATGCTTTGCCGCTTTGTTTCGGGTCTGCTTGGACACCGCACTTTTTCGACGTTCCCGTTGTCTTTGGTGATGCTTGCTTTATTCTGCCTCACGTCGCACACCCTTTCGCCCTCGCTTCATGCTCAAACGCCCACACCGCACCCTGAATCGGAAGTTGGCATAAACGGCGAGTCGCGTGATTTCCGCTCCGTGCGCTCAGGCAGATGGGTGGATTTGTCCACGTGGCAGGTGTATCGGAGTGGCGTGTGGGTTGCGGCTGGGCGAGATGTCGGTGTGCCGAACCCTCAATCCAATGCGTTTATTGAGGCAGGGCATACCGTCACTGCGACACGGGCTGTTACAGAGGTTGTTGGGTACAATGGCGCTCAAGGCTTGGCTTTTATTGATATAAATAATCTTCACATTCACACAACCGCTTCTATCACAACCACATGGGGTTCAGTTGTCGGAGGTTTTGCGCCACAAGATTGGTACGACGGCGATAGATTTGGCGGCATAATCAGTACAAGGATTTCAGAATTTTCAAGAAATGATAATCCCAATAATTTAATTGGTAATCGTGATATTATTGACTTAACAACTCACCCTTTTGAACCGATCCGTATCCCCCGCCCCCGCAACAACGAACTCCGTATCTATGGCAAACTCCGCTACTATGCGGGTTCTGCCTTTGACCGCAGCGACCGCGATGCACGAATGCAAGTAACAGCTGCGACTATCGGCACAGGCTCTACGCTGGTTTTTCGTGGTGTAAGCCGGACCATTACTACGCCCGAAGAGTGGAGTACGACGCTTGCCACACAAACCGGACATTTCGACAACACCGCCTACACCGCATCCATGCTTGCTTCCAATCCGCCGGAGCGCCATAATAATTTTCGCGGGCTGATGGGGCGGAACAGTTTTTGGACGGCAATTTTTGATTTGGGGCGCGTGGTGGATAGAAATTTTTCCAGCGACCAATTCACCGGACCGACCGACGACCCTTCCACTGCCATCGGGACGCTGGGCGGTGCGTTCACGGCGGGCATTATTCAGGTGCGGCGCGGTACCTTGCGCGTGGAAGCACCTGCTTTGCTTGCGAATGAAGGCTCGGTAACATCGGGCATTCTGCACGTGATGAATAATGCGGTCTTGCAACTTGCCACAAATACCAACGTCGGGCGCACGGGTGTTTTTGCGGAACAGTTTGCTCGCAGCGCAGACGTTTCTCGTGGCGATGTTGATATTGTGCGCTCCACAGAGTGCCGCGTTACCTCACGAATGCGGTATTGCGTGGTGGAAGAAGGCGGTGCGATTGATTTTACCTCGCGTGTCGGCAGCATCAGTGCGGCGGATGTGCGCTTTAACGGCACGGTGATATACAGCAGATTGGGCGACCAAACGCTCGTGCAAGATTCGCCGTATTTGTCCTACAACCCCGCCGGACCCGTGATTGCAGGCGGCATCTGCGCCGGAGAAAACGGTCTTTTCGACCCGTACAACAATAATTTTAACGCGAATGTTGGTGTGCAACAGCAAGGCGACCCCACAAGCGGCGTACTCACAGCGTTTGGTTCGTCTCCGTCGGGGCTAGGTATTGGCACGGCTGCGCTTTTCCAGCCTTCCACTACTGCCGCATACAGCCATTTGACGCTGCGCGGCACAGGCACGAAGTTTTTGCCCGTGACCACCGTGACGATTTCCCGTGCGCTGCTTTTTCAGGGCGAAGCGCGTTTGGGCTTGCAAAACCTCGCTTATCCGGGCGTTCCCGTGAGTGCTTTTTCCGCACAAACACCCCAAACACAAGGCATAACACCGATTCTGCCGTATTACCTTTCTCAGGCGCACGGCGGCGAACTCCGCACCAGTCATGCAGCAAGCAAAGCAGGATTTTTCCCACCGCTCGTGTATTTGCGCAGCACAGGACTGACGGGCTTCCGCGAGGAAAATAATATCGGAACAACGCTTCGCACCTCGCTTTCTCGTGATGGTTCGGAAATGCTTCCTGCCAATGCCACACCGCAGCCGATGTGGTCTGCTTACGGCGGAAACACCGATGCTGTCGCCTTTGTCGGTTTCACAACGGCTTCCACGCGGATAATTATTTATGACCAAATTCTCTACCCCGAAGGCGCGTCGTTTCCTGTCGGCATCACGCTTTCTGCCGCGACAAACCGTGAACAGGTTGATATGTCGCCAAGCGTTAAAACGCCCGTTATTCACGGGCTTCCGGCTGAACCGTCGTATTTTTCCTCCGGCGGAAACCCGCTTGGCGGAAACCCGCACGGACACGGCTTTTCCGCAAGAGCCGTCTGGTACGGCGATACTCCGCAAACGCTGGACGGCGCACGGTTTGGGCAGGTTATCCGCCAAACGCTTGACCGCGTGAACGGAACACAGTTGAACGGTACGCAAACCGCCACCGAACCAATGCAGAAGCCCACTCGCGGCGTTCCAAACTTCGTGAACGGTTTTCCCGTGATTACGAACAGCCTTTACAATGCGCCTATCAACACCACCGCCACAACGACGCTGCAATACGATACGGAACTTTCTCAAACTATCGCGCAAGCCGCATTGCCACAAGGTGTGTGGGGTCCGCATAACCTCGTCATCAATGCTGCGCAAGGTGTTTCGCTGACGCTTCCCGTGCGCACTGCTGATGTTCAAACCGCTTCGGAAAGTGGCGTAAATTGGGGCGCACCGCATTTGAACTTCGCAAACCGCATGAATGCTATCACCGGAGCAAGTTCCGGTACAATCATCGTTGGACCGGAACACGTCATCACCTCCAACGGGCATCTTCCCAGACACGCCTTCAACCCGCGCACAGGCTTGTTTCAGCCGCAAGCGGTCTATGTCGAAACAGAAAGCGGACGAGACACTATCACGCCCGGAACGCTTGCCAGCTCTATGATAGACACTCGCCCCGACGAAGCGCAGGAGCGCACGAAACTTTTTGACCGTTATTATACAACGGGAATTGGTACACGCTCTATGCTATCTTCGCAGATGTCTTTCGACGGGCGTGTTCGTGCTGCTTTTTCACAAGATTTTATCAGTGTTCCCAGCGTTTTTGGTACAACCCAAACAATCAGCACACTTGCGCCAAATGACTTTGGTCGGCGAGGTGATTGGAATAATTTTGGTGTTTTGGAGCTACGTCAGGGAACATTGATTGTACCTAACCTTGTAGGCAATCCATCATATATTTTTTCGTTGTCTTCCACAGCGATTATCTCTGCCGAACAGCGCAATGTTACTTATCGTGGGGACAAAGTTGGGTCGGAGCATCCGCAAGCGAAAGTCTGTCTTTCGGAATTATCCGCACAGTATCTTGATGCACCTAAAACACAGCCGAGCGCAATCGGGGTTCGTGAAAGCAGCACTACGGGACAGATTTTGGTGCGCGGCTCTGCCGGACCGAATCTACTAAACGGTATACTCCAAATGGGAAATCGCATAAGCCTTGTTATTACAGGCGGCACAGGCGGAACGATTGATGTGGCTTCTCGCTCTCCAATGCTCCGTTTTGCCGCTCCAAGCAGGGTCAATACAGGCTTTGATGAACTTCCCGCGACGCTCGGTATTCCCGGACTTACCGCCTTTCCACCAAACAACCAAGCACCAAGTAACCAAGTAACCATCAACCCCGCTCCTGACCCGAACAGTTTCAATAACTCATGGAATCTGGATTTGCCGTTTATTAAGAATGGTGTCGGGAATATGACGATGCTGCGCGGAACAAGCAATATCCTTACTCTTGTTGGAAATTTTGAGGGAATGTCCCAAGGTAGAGAAACATCATCTTTCCCGGAGCAAGCCGGATTACAAGCCTTTGGAACGGTTGCAACGGCACGTGGAAGAATAGATTTGAATGGTCGGAACATAGAGCTAGATGGCTTAAACTCAAGCCTTGTTGAAGCATTTGAACGCACTGATATTTCTTCAACTGTTGTCAATCGCCACTTGAAAGTGCTTGCATACATTGGCACAAGTACCTTTAGGCAAGCACAAAGGATTGATTCAGCACAAGCAGCACAAATGCTTGCTTCCGGTGGTTTGCCGCTTGCAATGTCTTTTGCGGGATTGGGTGCAACGATTATCAATGCGGATTCGACGAGATTCCAGATTCAGCGTTGGCAGAGTGCGACAACTGCAAGTATTTTACGGCGGCAAAGTCCAATTTCTCTACGCTCGTGGCTTATTGTTACAAGCGGAACATTTTTTCAGACACCTGCACCAAGACAGAATTTTGGTCTTGTTCTGAATTTTACCACGTCCGACCTTCCTGCCACAGGTGTTCAACCCAGCAATTTTGCTATTTTACGAGCGCAAAGATTTGGATTATACCAAGCCCTCATACCTGAAAGTACGCCATCGCTCAACCGTTTCAAGCAATTTTCACTCCTTGCACTTTCGCAGATTATTCGAGGTCGTCAAATTCTTAATGTCACTACTTTTGCCGCATTACCGCTCTACAATACACTACCTCGACAATTTCCTGATATAAATAACCCTTTTAATAGTACCGCAGGTTTTGAACGCTGGACTCTCGGCACACCCGCACCCGCAGCACTCGTCCTGCGCGGGCAGCGCTTCGGCGGGAAGTTCGGCGACCCGATTGGTGCAGGGTTTGAAGGTGCGGGGGCGGATATTGTCGGTTTTCCGCGCCCCTTTGGTTCGTTTACTGCGGATGCGCCCGATGGCGGTATTTCGCGGGCAACAGCGCAACAGTATGGCGCAATCATCGGTCCTTTCAAAGCAGGCGTTCCCACGTGTGCGACGATTATCGGCGAAGTGGTTGATGAATTTGGCAACACCGCGCAGTTCCTCACCAGCACAGGTGCAGCGCTGGTTGTGGGGCAGGTTGGCGGGGGGAATGGTCCTTGGAATACGGGTGTGCCGCGGTTGTTGTCGCAGGGCGCATCACGGCTTGATGTAGAGGCTCATCTTGACGGCAGAATGGGCGCTCTCTCGCAAAACGGGCGTTTTGAATGGTCAGGAGTGCGTTTAGACGGCATTGCTTCGACGACGGTAACGTTTTCTCTCGCCTCTGCTTTTGTAGATACCGCGCAAAGACTTTCCACGATAAACACCGCTTCACTGCTTCGTTTTGCAGACCCGCATCCCGTTCAAGTGTCGTTGCAGGGTGGTTTTCCCTTCAGCGTTACATTTGCCACGCAGAACGCGAATAATACCGAAGCGACGCGGCTGTATCCGGGTGCGCCGGGTCCGTTTGCCGCTCCCGGGCGCGTTGCAGGAACGCCCGGCGTTGAAAATTCGGGCTATGACGGCTCTATTCCCACAAATTTACAGGGAACGCCCACAAATGGCGTGGTTGTTGGGCAGACGGTCAGTTTTAATAATGCTTATTCCACGCCCGGGTTTAGTTCAATAACGGTTGTTGTCAAAGACCGCTTTGGTAATTATGCCTCGTTTCCCACGACGGCAACAATTTCGATTAGCGGTGGCAGTCCGCCTGTTGATCGACTGCGCACGCCGATTGTCGGGCAGCAAGCTGCTTCAGTGGTTGTCTGGGGTTTAGGGAATCTTGGGCAGGAAGGCGTAGGCGCTCCGCAGCTAGCCGAACCCGGGCTTGCGCGGGTCTATGGCGACGGACGGAACGGAACACGTATTGCGCAAACGCCCTTTCAGGTGAATCCCGTACAACTTCCAAGCGGCAGCGCTTTACTCACAAACAATGCATCGCTTGTTTCACCTGCACTTGCGCCCACCGGCTCAGGATATGCGCCGTTTAATAACCCGCAAATCGCATACCATATCGCTCAATTCCCGAATTTCCAAATTTGGGGCGCAACGTCGAGTAACGTTACCTTGACCGTTTCCTCCACAAATTTTGACCCGAATGGTGTTATTGGTATTGGTGCGCCCGGCAGCACTTCGGCTATTATCAACATTGTTCCCGATGTCGCCATCGCTCTCTTTCCTGTCGTAATGCCTGACCCCTATAACAACGACCGCCCAGACCGTATGCCGTCCAGAATGTTTATCGGGAAATCGAACAGAAACGACCCGCGCACGTGGTTTTATGCGCAAGCGGTGGACAGATTCCGGAACCGTGTGGATAATGGACCGAATGTGTATAATTATGGCGGTGTGGCAACGATTACCTTTAACGGTCCCGATAAAGGATTGCCAAGAAGCGATTTCGGTAACTTTCAATTTAGCCCTTCAGATGACCCGCACACAAAAGTGAACAACCAGCTATACCGCGCAACAGGAACAAGCGCTGTCGCGGTTAATGGGCTTTTTACGTTTAATGATTTTACGCCTCTTGGACCTTCCAGCATTGATGCGCTGGGGAAGGATGTTTGTTTGACTATTCAAGACCCCGCTTTACCCGGATTTCGCGGTGTGCGATTTCCATTTGATAATGTTTTAAGAATTTTTCCGCCTCCACCCCCCATCACCACCGCCACGACAACCTTTGTCGAACCGCCCATTCTCACACTGGCGGTGAGCGACAGCCTGCTGAATGGCGCACGGAAAGCCGCTCCCGGAGGATTTCCCTCCGGCTTATTTCTCCGAGAACGCGCCCGCACCTATCTCAGCACAAGTAATCTACTCGAAACAGGATTTATCGAAGTGCAGCGCCCGCAGACGGCGCGGGCGTTTTCAATTCCCGTGCAGATTGGTGTGGAGTATTTCACAGCGAACGGCGGTTTTGATACGACAGGCTTCCGCATAAGCAACCGTGCGCTGTTTACGCCATTGCCGGAGCAAGGGAATACGAGCATCTCATTGCCTGCTCTGATTATTCCTGCGGCAGATATTGGCGTTCCGACACTTTTTCCGCCATTCCCGCGCCCGACATTTACGTCAATAAACGGGCTTCTAGGCGACCTCAGTCCAATAACTACAGGGAGAAATCAAGCTCTTTTGAGAACTGGCACACAAAACGTTGAGTTCGATAGTGGAGCAACAACCCAGCGCATCCGCTTCAGCGCTCGTTTCAGCGACCAAGTCTATCCGCGAAATTCCGCACGTCAGGGCTTGCGGCTTGCTGTGGTGCGGCTGAGAAGTGATTTGTCGTCGGCTTATACGGTTCAACAAGATTCGGCATTTGTTGTACTGGCTGATCCCGCGCCCGTGCCGCCTGTGTGCGTGAACCCTCTACCCGACAGACAGGTACTGCTTCCTGTGGGCAACCCCGCACCAATTCAAGAAACCATTGAAATCGAAACTCCTGAATGGCGGATTGCGGGGAATACGTCGCTGCCGCAAACGGTCTTTTACGACGACAACTACGAACCGCTTCGGTACGAGGTTTCTTCGTCTGATACGACGCTCGTGCAAGCCTTTATAACGTCTGCCGATATGCGCTTTGTCGGTCGCCCGACGCTGACAACCGTGATTCCACCCTTTGTGCGCGTGGAAACAAGCGCAAGCATCATTCTGAGCGCATCTGATGGTGCATTTACAGTGCGGGATACGTTTGTTGTGGTCTTGCGCCGTCCCGTCGGGGTTGTGGAAAAAAATGTAACAGAAAAAACCTCACAAGGCTCACAGAACCTCGCGTTGTCGGTCATGCCGAATCCGCTTCAATCCAATTCGCTTATCGAAATCACCACGCCGGAAGCGGGTTTGCTCAGGGTGAGCGTGTTGAACGGCATCGGCGCAGTGGTTTGGCGTGAGGAGCGCTTTGTGAGCGGCTTAGGAGTTGAGCGTTTGACCATGCCCGTTGTAAATCTGCCAAGCGGAGTGTATATGGTGGAAGCAAGGATTGGCGTGCATTGGAAGAGTGTGAGGGTGGTGAAACAGTAACGCGCTTGCCTTCGTTGCAATGCGAGATTTTGCCTTGCGGCATGGCGATTTTTTGTATTTTTGTTTGCGGGAAATGTATTTGACCACTCCCCGCCGCTCCGTCTCTTCTTTCCGGGTAACCCGCACTACCGCTAAGAAGCGGTAGGACGAGGCAATACCTGACGAAATATGTTTTGTCATCCCGAAGTCATATCGCAATGGTTATCGCTACACACTTCATATCATCATTCCACCGCATAGTTTCTCACACCTTGACGAAGGCGCTTTGCTTTTGTGCCGTGTTGTGTTGCGCTTTGCCGCCCTTATCCGCACAAACGCAACAATTACGCCTTGTTGCTCCGGCGCAGGGTGAACGCTTGACACCGGGTGGGGAGTTTCTTATTCAATGGTCGGGTGTGTCGGCGCAAGATACGGTTCAAATCTCCTTCAGTTCCGATGCCGGAAGGACGTGGCAACTTGTAACGCCGCTTGCAACAGGCTTGGCGTTTCGCTGGCGGAATATCCCCTTTTCCGTGAGTGATTCGTGCATTATGGCAATCACCACCAAGCCGCGTGATGTCAGCGCTTCAGTGCAAAACAGCATCCAGCAGCAATCTCGCGCATTTGCTTTGCAATATGGTCAAAGGCGCTCATCGGCACGGTGGCTAAACCGTTGGGCGGGATTTACCTTTGACGGCAGCCGTCTTTTGACGACCCAAAGCGTCGGGAATGACGATTCATTGCGCCAACTCTATCGAACACAGATTTGGGATGCTGTCTCGGGGCAGCGACTTTTTGCGTTACCGGATTTTATTCGAGATTCTTCCTTGCGATTTTCTGCTTCCACTTTCACACCTCGTGTGGTTCAAGGTGCATGGAGTCCTGATAATACGTTGATTCTGAGCGTTATTGACGAAAACAGTTTTGGGATATATGAAGCGGCTTCGGGGCGTTTGGTGCGGCGCGTTTCCATTCCTGCTGACGGCTTCAAAACGTCACTTCAGTATTTGACATGGAGCAACGACGGACGCGAGATGATAGCGCGGGTTCTCTACAGAGTGCAAGGCACGGGCGGAGCGGGAACGGTGATTGCAGACCGACTCATTCGGTATGCGCTCAACGATATGCAGGATACTCCCACAACGATTTTTTCATATGTAATAACATTTGACCGTTGGGGAAATACTTCACTGGGGCTGTTGCCAAATGCTCGGCAGTGGCTTTCGGTCAGGCGCTCACAGGCGACGGGGCAGGTTGAAGAATTAGTCTTGCATACCCCGAATAATACTGATTCAATACGTTCTTTTCCGCCTCCAAGCGGCTTTATTTGGCAGCCTGAAACGCTCTTGTCATCCCCGAATAGCGATGTTGTTGCGCTTCGTGCTGCTCCGACAGCACCGAATCGCCCTTCGTTGTTGGTCTTGTTAAATTTGCAAACAGGCGTACAGCGTAGTATTGGAGCGTCTCGTGCGATTGCTTGGAGTCCCGACGGCAAAAAATTACTGGTGAAACAAGATAATTCCGCTCAAGCGGAAATCCTTGATGTTGAGACCTTACGCATGGAAGCCTCATTGCAAAGCCTCCATACCGCGTCATCCGGTCTTGTCCTTTCCACAACAAACATTGTAGGATTTGTGCCGACTGCCGAGACCACAATTCTCTGGGGGGCAGGAGGAAGGCGCATTATCGGATATACGCAACCCTCTGTTTCCGGCACATCACCGATGTTCACCGGCACAACAAGCGCTTCCACACTCGGTGTGTGGGATGTAGCGAACGGCTGTATGACCGATATACTCTCGCTTCCGCGCCTTCCTTCCAGCCCATTGCCAACGCAATACTCGCTGAGTGAAGTGGCAAGTTTAATTGCGAATAATGGAGAAAATCAGATAGTCCTCACGCACCAAGTTAATGATACAACGCTTGTCTTGCCATTGCCAAGCATTGGGGCAAGTTGCCAAACGGCGCTTTCAAGCGGACGTTGGGCGATTCGGTTGCCGAATCTTCTTCAAGCTCCCGAAACAATCACTGCCGCTCCTGTCGTGTGCGAAACATCTGCTCTCGTGCGTGTTCCCGTTGCCAGTCTCGCCGATTTTGCCCTTCAATTGGAAACGCAGATTCAATCCCTCTCCGGCGCAGAATTGAACGAACGGGAATTTCGTTTGGAGCGTGGTGTATTGCCTTTGCTTGCCAATCGTGCCTTCGACACAGTGCTGGTGCGCTTTACGCCGCAAACCTTTGGTAACAGCAGTGTTCAAGTTGTTGTGCGCAATTTGCTGGATAATCTAGTCATCGCACGCACAATCATCAATGTTCGCAAAGATTCGCTTGCGTTTGAGCCTGCTGCGCCAATAGTGAATTTGGGTCTTATTCCTGCCAATACTATCATCACGACGACAATCACTATTCGTAACACAGGAAATACGCCGCTTCTGTGGTCCACAAGTGCATCCAGAACGACGCTTGGTAATATCTTCGTTTCTGAGATTACGCCTTTGCTTACGCCTGTTGGCGGCACGGCGGAACTGCGTTTGCGGGTGCAGCCTGTTGATTCGCTCGGATTGCTACGCACATCATTTCCAATCTATCGTTGCGGTGCCAATACATCGGTTCTTACCGTGCAAGCCCGCGTGTTACCTGAGTTTCAGCAAATTGAAGCGCCCGCAGCCGTCAATGGTGGTTTGCTGACGTGCGTTGGCACGATTACGCGCACGGTCGTCCTGCGAAACGTCGGTGGAAGACCGCTCACTGTGCGCATTGTGAGTATTGCCGACACAAATTTTCGCATTGTCAATCGTCTGCAATTTCCTCTCACCCTTGCTCCGCTTGACTCTCTGGTGCTGACACTGCGCCTTTCCACACCGAATAACGGTATCAGGGAATCTCGTCTGTCTGTGCTTTCCGATGACCAAACGCGAGCGCTTTTAGAAATTCCTGTGCGATTGGAGCAGCAAGCCCCGATTTACTCATGGATTCCGGCACAATACCGTTTTGAAAATGTTGATATTCGCCAGCCCGCCGAAGCGACGTTGGAGTTCCAAAATACGGGACAGGCGTATCTGTGGGACAGGCTACCGCGCCAAATTTCACCGGATTTTTCCATCGTCAGTGCCGTACCGAATCCCACGCCGCAAGGCGGCACATCACGTGTTACGGTGCGCTTTGGCGGCAATGCGCTCAGTGGCATTACGACGACGTTGGCATCGTTTAATTTGGGAGATATTTGCAATACGCAATCACAACTTTCTCTCGAAGCAATTACCGTACAGCCCGCAGCAAAGCTGACTGTACGGACTATTCGCCCCTTTGATACGCTGCTTTGTGAAAACGAACAAACGCAGCGTGCGGAACTGCTCAACACGGGGCGGGCAGATTTGCGCATAGATTCGATATACGTCGAAAGCAGTATTGGTGCAGGACGTAGCCCGAACCCTGATTTTCTTGTACGGTTGGACAACGCAGCGCCCTTTCCTGTGCGTATTGGTGGCGTTCAGACGATTGCGCAAGTATTTTTTCTCAATATCGTTTTTCGACCGCAAGCCTCAGGACTCCGCGAAAATTGGTTAGTCTTTCATTCCAACGACACGACAGGCGGCTCACGCGGCATAACGCGGATTCTTCTTACAGGCTTTCGGCAACTTGCCGCATTTACGCTTACGCCGGATGTGGTACGGTTTCAGGTGCAGTCTGACTTTATGCGCGATACAACAAGCGTGATTTTGACAAATACAGGAACAGAGCGGCTTGTGTGGCAAGGTTTTCCGCGCACCATTGACCCGCTTTTTTCCTTGGAGCGCATAGAACCTGCCGTTACGCCGCCGCAAGGCACATCCCGCGTTGTACTGCGTTTTTCCGGCAGTCGTATGAACGAGAATACATCAGGCTCATACACCCTGTCAAACCCACTTTGCAATGCCGCACAAGTGCTGCGTTTTAGCGCTGGAAGCGCTCCTGAAGCCGCTCTTGCGTCGGTACAATCCCTGTCGGCAAGATTGCTGTGTGCTGCCGATACGACGCTTCAACTTACCTTGCTGAACACAGGCAACGCGCCGCTTACCTTCAGCGAAGCACCGCGTGTGCTGGATGATGCGTTTGGTGAGGTGCGCATTGTGCAAACGCCAATGATGATTGCTCCGGGCGCAACGGGAACGCTTCGCGTAAACATCCGTCCGCAGCGTACAGGAACTCGTTCTGTGCGAGTTCTGCTTGCCACAAACGACCGATTTACACCGCAACAAGAGCCGCGCATCACCTTCACGAAAGATTCATCGGGGCTTGTGTTTGAGCCTGTAATGCTGAATTTAGGGAACATTCGTATCGGCGAAAGTATCCGAAGAACCGTTCGAGTGCGGAATGTCGGGACGGTGGAACAGCGCATTAACACAGGCTTGCAAGGCACGAATGTCGTTGGTGATTCGGTAACTCCCAATCCCATTCCCGCAGGAGGCAGTGCGGAAATAATTGTGAGAATGATGCCGACAAATGCAATGATAATGAACGGTATCTTTTCCGGGAGCCTCTCTCTCCAAGATTCATGCGCTCGTGTGAGTATTTTGACGGTGCGGGGAACGGTGCAGGATGGAGAAATCGCTATGCCGGATACACTGCAACTTGCGCCGCTTCAAGAAGCACAATTCCCGATATTCCTCCGAAAGCGCACAGGACTGAGCGCGGGAGACACGGTGCATTTGACGTTCCGCATTGCCAATACATCGCTTTTGCAAGTTCTTTCGCCGACAAGCACCGCACAAGGCTTACGCGAAAACCGCGTTTCGGGCGGCGCACGGATACTGCGTTTGAGCCTTCCTGTGCAGGCAGTGTCCGACACGCTTGTTTCTCTGCGCCTTCGCGGGCTTTTGGGGAATGATTCTTCGACCACGCTGCATATTGACAGCGCTCGTGTGGGTGAAACGGCTTTGCGTGGCTCTGTTTCGAGGTTTCGCACGGTGGGGCTGAATTTTGCCGGTTCTGCGCCGCGATTGTATTTTGCGCCCAGTGTACGGTTTGTTGCCCCCAACCCCGCATCAGGGCGTATTTCGGTGAAGATTGATGCAGTCGAATCGGCACTTATTTCGCTGCATTTGGTGAATGTATTGGGACAATCGCTTACGCTCTTTGAAGGCAGTATTGGTGCCGGTGAGCAGGATATTGAATTGCCCTTGGATGAAGTTCCCACAGGAACGTATTCGCTGGAATTACGCTCACGCCCACAACGTTTCCCGAGCGCAGCACTGGAGCGTTCTGCGGTGCGTGTGAATGTGGTGAAATAAGGCACGACCAAAATACGAACATTTGGACTTGAAGAATGACCAACAACCAACGATATACAGAAGTTAAAAACCAGTATTCACGAGCATTACAAGCGTGTGTTTCAATGCTTATCTTCAGCGTTTTATCACTGACAGCACAGAAATCTTCAGCGCAAGAACTCTCAACGCAAGTGCCTGAGCGAACAAATCCTTTTCGTTTGGGGTTATGGGGCGGATACGGCATAAACACACACACCGCAGACTTTCCTGAATTTACGGGCTTTCCCGTGTTTTTTCCGCGAACAAGCGTTAATCGGGGTCCGGAGAATTTTCGTGGTGGTCAGGGCATGGGAATAAGTTTTGGTGCGCTCTACGAAATGCCCTTAGCGCAAGCACTGTCACTGACGGCACGGCTTTCGTACGCAGCCCACGACGGCACGATGACCACGACACAGCCGACTGTTTTGGGCGATTTGCAGGGCAATGTCCTTGACGCAATGCACGAATACCGCATCAATGCTGCTTTGGGAAGTATTGGTGCTGACATCGGCGTAAAATGGTATCCTCTGAACGGCTTGTATGCTGCATTGTCGCTGCGCGGTGCGTGGATGCTGCAAACAACGTTTGTGCAACATGAGCGTTTGCTTGAAGCTGCACAAACTTCTTCGCCACCCGCAACCATTGCAGGCGGCTTCACACCTCAAACATTCTCCAAAACGTGGAACGAGCAGCGCGGAACAATTCCGAATCTTGCTCCTGTGCAGGTATTTGCGTCTGCATCGGTGGGCTACGAAATCCCGCTTGGTTTTATGAGGCTTGCGCCGGAAATCGGGTACACGGTCGGGCTGACGAATTTTTTTGCCGGAAATGGGCAGTCGCAAGAACAGTGGCGCGTAAGCCAGATTCGGGGCGGTATTTCGGCACTGTTTACCTTTCAAACGCTTCAAGACGGCGTATTGCAGATGTCCGGCGAAACATTTGATGATATTCTCAGAGACCGCATGAGACCTACTGTTTCTTCACAAGAACGTAGCAATGACACCGATAGCGCACTCGCGCTGTCCTCCAAAGAAAACCGCTCAATTACACTTGGGAAATCCGCGACAACAGCACCAAATAACGGCAATATCAATACCGCAAAAGCCGCTCCATTGCTTGATGTGGAGGCATTTGGCATTATCCGTACCGGAAAGCGTGCGCCAAGCACCAAAGCACTTGGAAAGCCGACAACACCAGTGTTCGATGAGAAACCCTTTGAAGAGCGACGCGAAACAAGCGTCATCCTGCCCAAGCAGGAACTTATTGTGCGACATAATTACTCGCTTCTGCCCTATATTTTCTTTGACGCGGAGCGCTCTGCCGTTCTTTCGGAGCGTTATGTGCGGCTTTCTACCGAAGCAACGGCAACATTTGCGCCTGAGCAACTGCGTCCTTCGACTGTGCTGAATAGCGGTAATCATCCGTATTATCACCTGCTGAACATCGTCGGGCAGCGCATGAAACGGTCGCCGGAGTCGAAATTGAACATTTTGGGCGGCATTGACGGTTCGTCGGCGGAGCGCGATAATTTGCGGCTCGCACGGCAACGGGCGCTCGCTGTGGCAACGTATTTACGCTCGGTTTGGGGTATAGATTCTGCGCGGTTAGTTATCGGGGAAGCGCGGTTGTCGAACAAAATGGGACGCAGTTTCAACGAACAAGACCGTCAGGCGGAATACCGCCGCGTAGAGCTTTCCAGCGATACAACGGCGCTTTTGGAGCCGATTCAACTTTTTGACACCCTCCAACGCGCCTTGCCGCCTAAAATTCGCCTTTTTCCGCGCATTGCGGGAAATGCCGTGATAAGTTCATGGAATCTGGGTTTGAAGCAAGAAGGGCGCACACTTAAAGAATGGCAGGGCGAAGGAGCATTGCCCGAAACCCTGAATTGGCGCGGCGATGAGCGAGATACGCCCGAAATCCTTCCCGAAAAACCTGTCCAGATAAGCCTCAGCGCCCGCACTGCCGAAGGGCAGACGCTGATTGCACCGCAGCGCTCCTTGCCTGTGCAGGTGCGGCTTTTTCGCAGCGCAGAGGAAGAATACGCGGATAATGCGCTCTTGGAAAAATTCAACGTGATTTTGTTCGATGTTACCAAAAGTTCCGTTGCTCAAACGCAAGCACTGACGCTGAAAGCTATGAACACCCGCATCACGGCGAGGTCGAAGGTCTTAGTGGAGGGCTTTATGGACAAATCCGACGACGAAGAAGCAAACAAGCGGCTTTCACGCACACGAGCGCAGGCAGTAGCGCAATCGCTGAAGTTTCTTTCGCGTGGTGCGCAGTTGGAAGTGCAAGGCTACGGCTCTCAGAAACCGCTTTATGACGAGCGTTTGCCTGAAGGGCGCATCTACTCTCGCACGGTGTTGATTACGATAGAAACGCCACTTGTGGATAGTGCTGAAAAGTAACATTGCTACTTTGGCGAACAGAAAAAGTTCTCCAAACCTCAGAAATTCCTTGCGCTAAAGCCTTGTGCTTAGTAGATTAAGGCTTCTTCTCACGTCGTTGGTGCAAATAAGAAAACCCAAACAACACGATAACAACACAATTTCCTCACATTTTTAGGGATGCCGCGCTATGAAACGCTTTGCTTCTCAACGTTTTACTTCTCGCTTTTGGCTTTGTGTGATTTTTTTTGCTGCACAATCTTTTGCGATATACGCCCAAAACTCTTCTGCCCCGCAAGTACGCTCCGATGAAGAGGATTTCAAAAAATTTCTCCCACCGAATGAGGTGATAAATTGGGGTGTGGGGGTGTATGGCGGTATTCGCGGTACGGTCAATACGACGTTTCGCACACTGAACCCAACATACACACCCACGTTCAGTTTTGCCAGCGAAGCAGGCTTGACAGTGGATATTTTTCCCCAAGCGGATTTTGGTTTAACGCTGTACGCGCCGATGCTTTTTGCGGAAAAAATCGGATTGAACTTGGATGTCGGACTTTCGACGTATTCCTTTGGAACGCAGATGTGGTCTCGTTTTATCCTCAGTGATACAGCACGCGACCGCTATTTGAATTATGTGAACACCTTACCCGATGTCAATGGTAATCCTCTCACTCGTTCACGCCGCGAAGTGGCAAAATTTCAAACGACGGTGCAATTTATCAATATCGCACCAATGCTGAATATCGGCGGCTTTTTGCTTGGGTTGAATATCGGAGTGCCGTTGTCGGGAATGACCACACCCTTTGATACAAGCGCTCTCAGGGTAAATACTGCACAGCAGGCGATTGATGCCGAAAATCTTCAGTTGCTGATTGAACCGCGTGTGGGCTTGCAAATACCGCTCTTTTCCATTAAAAACGTTGGAACATTTTTCCTTACAGCCAACGCAAGCTATAATCTGCCAATTTTTGATTCGCCGATGAAATTCGGTGCAATGCAGCCTGTCAATCAACTGACAGAAGCCGCTATTAGGGCGCTTCCTCTTGGGTTTACCGATGCAAGTTTCCGATATCCCGTCCCCACAATGCCCGGCAGACCGAACATTGATGCGAACAGAACACGATTTGACACCATCAGTGTCCGCCCTTTTTCCGCTTCGGTTGGTCTCAGTTTCGTCCTCAATTTCACCAACAAAACCGAACAAGAGGAATTTCTCCAAGAAGAGCGTAAGGCAGACAGTCTGCGCATTACAGCCACGAAATTACGCGGTCAGCAAGAGTATTTGCGGAATAAATCTATCAACCTTGCCGATTCCGCCATTAACACGATTATCGTTTCTGCCAAAATCAGCGACCGCCTTGCGCAAGCAGAACAAGCCGTTTTGGAGCAGCAAAAGAAAGTGCTAAAAACCGAATTGACCGAAACGAAAAAGAAAGTTTTTCAAGCACAAATCGTGAGCATAAGTGGCACACGCGAAGACGGAACGGAAGTAGAAAACCCGACCGTGCGCGTGGAGCAGTTCGCCGCAACAGCGCAACGCGCCTTGCTTCCGATGGTGTATTTTGACCAAGGCTCGGCAATTCCGCCAAGCTCTCGTTATCGCCGTATTCAAAGCGCGGAGCGTGAAAATTACAAACTGCCTTCCGATGTGAACGCATCGGCAACAAGTGTTTATCAGCATTTACTGAATATCATCGGAAAACGCATGGCTGCTTCATCGGCGAAACTCACTATCACAGGACAGCAAACACGTGATGAAGCCGATACCAAACTCGCGGAAAAACGCGCTGAAGCTATTGCGACCTACTTTATGGACGTGTGGAAAATTCCCGCAAACCGCCTTCAACGCACCACAAAACCCGCCGATGCAAGTAACCAAGCGGATAAACGCAGCGTCGAGTTTGCAAGCGACAACGCAGAAACGCTTGCACCTCTTACCATTGACTACACAACGCGCCTAGCTTCGCCTCCGGTGGTGAATTTCGGCATAGACATCAACACCGGTGCGGGACTCAAGCAATGGGAATTGGAGTTCCAGCAAATAGTGGATAATCAGCCCGTAACTATCAAAGAAGCGAAAGGCGGCGACCCTTACCCGCAGCGCTACGAATGGCGTTTGAACGACGAACCCGCAACGATGCCACAGTCCGCCGAACCCGTAACGGTGCGCATTGGCGCTTACGACATCAATAACGCTGCTGCGCCGGATGCTGTATTGCGCTCGGTGAAAGTGGAGCAAGTATCGCTGGAAAGCAAGCGTAAAAGCGGTGCGGCAGACCGAAAGGTCAGCACGTTTGAATGTCTTTTCGGCGGTAGTTTAACCGACATGGACGCAAGTTCCAAAGCGGCTTTTGAGGCAGCAAAACGCAGTATTACGCCGCAATCCCGTGTAAGCGTGATTGTCTCCGGCGGCAATGCGTCGGTCAATGCACGGGCAGTCGCACAGGCACTGAGTTTGGATGCACGCAGCGCTGTTTTACGCGATGCAGCTACTCCCACAACAGCCGCCGCAACAAACACTCCCGAAGCCGATGCGTACAAACGTTTGGTAAAAATTCGTGTGGAATCGCCCGTGAAATAAGGTGTAGAGTTGTCGGCGATCATCGAATATCTCAACATACAAGCCCCGACATACATTATCGGGGCTTGTGCGTTTATGATGCGGCGTTCTCATCGGGAACAACTCCCTCCGCGACATGGAACATTGCCGCAATCGTTGGTGATTGCTCGCCGTTGAGAATAAAAATAAGGTAATCTCCTGCTTCGACAATCGTTGTGTCCGGCGGGAGTTTTATCAGCACTCGCTGTTCGTCATGAATTTTGACAATACCAATGGGTAAACATCCGAATCGTTGTTTAATATCGGCAAAAACCTCACCGTATAGCTTCCCTGCGTAAGGATTGCTTGCCAAAACTTTGTATTCCTGCACATCGTAATCGCTGTTGGTGAGCGCATGAGAAAGCAGGTCATTGTTGAAATGCGCTACGTCCGGCTCGAAAATATAGCTGGCAACAAGTTTTGCGGCAATATCGTTTTTTGACAGCACGTACATCACCCCTGCGCCTTGGAATGTCTCTTTGAGGCGCGTTTGTTCAAGGACGACAAGAAATTTTGTTGTGGGATTGATCTGTTTGATGTTGAGGATACTAATCAGTTTGTCGGTGTCGTTTGGCAGATTCACAAATACCAGTGCTGCGTGATGCAAATTCACTTTTTCAAGATTGTGAAGATGCTCAAACTGAGAATACAACACAAAGATATTTTTCGGCGAAAATTCCTCGTAAATGCCATCTACTGCGTCTTTGTCATTAACCACAACGGCAACCTGCCGCCCAGCCGCAAGCAGACATTCCGTCACGGCATGGGCAAAGGCATCCCACCCCAGAATAACGACGTGATTATTGAATGATGTTCCACCGTAGCCCATTTTGTGCCGCTCCCTTATGTCGTTGATAAATGAAGAAATAATACTAATGAGAAAACCAATGATTCCGATACTGCTCACCAAAAAAATCGCCCCGATAATTTTTCCGGTTGTCGTTATCGGGTACATATCGCCGTAACCGACGGTTGTGAGTGTTACCAAGATGTACCATGCTGCGTCGCCGAAGCCTTTAATTAAGGCTCGTTCCTGATGTTTTTCTACCTCGACCAGCACCACAAATAAATGTACATACAGCGCCAAAAGCAAAAGTATCCATGATAATTGTCGTTTTTTTGTCCATGCCATTATTGCACCTCCTGTAGCAAAAAATGTGTCGTCATCGTGCAGAGAACGGTGGAAAGTGAGGGCTGTTTATGCAGTAAAAATACAAAAAATTTCCGTACTGTTGAGTTCTTCCCGCATGATGGCGGGGGAGTGCAACAATAATGCTTTTAGAAGAGCTTCCACACATTTTGATTTCATAATGAATGTTCGCAAAACGGCTGTTCACCTTCATTTGCCGTTTGAAGGGCTTTTGTGTATTTTGTCTCACCCCATTGAGGTAATTGAAAAAAATTTGAACTGCCCCCCATAATCTGGACAAAGAAATGGGGGTTCTAAATGATTTCAGTTGGAAACGAAAACTGTATTGGAATATCACAAGAATCAAGTAACAATGCGGCTTTAGCCTATTGTATTTCTCTCGGAGCGGGTGCAAGGAGCTGAAGCCCCTTGTTTCAAAAGCCGCACCAAACCTTGCTTCTGCAAGCGGCTTAAGGTGCTTTCTAACTAAAATCATTTAGAACCGAAATGGGTCAACATAAGTGGATTTCAGGATTTATTGACCATGCGATTGCTGTGGATGCCATAGTGCGAACTCAGTTTGCTCAAGGTTTCTTGTTCCCGTAAAGCCGCTAACGCGACTTTCGTTTTGAATTCCGCACTGTGCGGATTGCCTTTTGCCATACTGTTTCTCCGTTCTTGGAATGAGTAAAGACCAATATACTCGACCTTTATTTTCTGTCCAACTTTGGGGGGGGGGGGGCCGTACAGGTTTCAGGCAAACAAAACCTCCAATCTTCTGGGGCAACTCCTTTTCTCAACATCCTCGCAGAGCCGCTTCCAGCATGATGTGAACTGTCAAAACTACTGTAAGCCTCATATTTTCAAGCAATACTGTCAAGACACGACTAGAAAAATTTGCATCAGGCAAAAATTTTTTGCATCTTGCTAGACCATGATGACAACACGTAATTTTCTTTTGCAATGAACAACGCATACACACATAGCTGGCTTTGGTGGTGGCACTTCTCGCATTCCCGTTGGGCGGCGTAGCGCTTTTTTACCCATGCAGCTATCACATTTCAAGTTTTTGATACAATGATGAGCAACAACTAGCAAAGCCTACTGCCCAATGCAGTGGGCTTTTTTTATGACAACAACTGTGGAAACAACAAGAACATACTAACATTATGAACCATACAACACGCCTACAAACCCGCTTCAAAACTGTGCTTGCGGATACCTACACACCCGTCAGTATCTATTTGCAAGTACGCGACATCTTCCCGAATACGATTCTGCTTGAAAGTTCGGACTATCACGGCAACGACAATAGCTGTTCGTATATTTGCTGTAAACCGATTGCCGGGTTTGTCGTTGAAAATGATGAAATCAGTGTTCGGTTGCCCAATGGTAAACATGAACAACGGACAATCGAACGGTACAACCAAGTTTTTGAATCTCTTCGTGAGTTTTTACGAGGCTTTCAGCCTGACAATGCTGCTACACATTTTCCGCACTTCGCTTACAACGGCGTGTTTGGGTATATCACCTACGATGCCGTTCAGTACTGTGAAGATATTACGCTGACTCAAGGCAGCGAGGAAGAGCGCCGCATCCCGCTTATGCAGTTTCATCTGTATCAATACGTGATAGCGATGAATCATTTCACCAACGAACTTTCGATTATCGAACACGTCCCGGAAGTCAGTATTTACGCGGACTCCGGGGATTCTGTGGAAACGATTGCGTCGCTCATTGGGAAAAAGACCTTTGCCGGCTACCGTTTTGAGGCTTCCAACGAGGAAACATCGAACTTTTCGGATGAAGAATTTATCGAAACATTACTCAAAATAAAGAAGCACATTTTTCGTGGTGATGTCTTTCAAATCGTGCCTTCACGCCGTTTTCAGCGCTTTTTCAAAGGTGATGATTTTAATGTTTATCGTGCGCTGCGCAGCGTAAATCCTTCGCCGTATCTTTTTTACTTTGACTACGGTTCTATGCGGCTTTTCGGCTCTTCGCCGGAAGCGCAAATTATCATCAAAGGCAATCACGCGGAAATTCACCCGATTGCAGGAACATTTCGCCGCACCGGTCACGATGCCACCGATGCTGAACGCGCAGCCGCATTGCAACAAGACCCCAAGGAAAATGCCGAACACGTGATGCTGGTGGACTTAGCGCGAAACGACCTCAGCCGCCATTGTTCGGGTGTGAAGGTGGATGTGTATAAGGAAATTCAGTATTATTCTCACGTCATTCATCTCGTCTCGAAAGTAAGCGGCACACTGCGCGAAAATCAAGATTCTCTCAGCATCGTAGCCGATACCTTTCCCGCAGGAACACTTTCCGGCGCTCCGAAATATATGGCAATGACGCTGATAGACCGCTATGAGCGCGGTGCGCGAGGATTTTACGGAGGTGGTGTAGGGTTTATTGATTTTAACGGCGACGTAAATCTCGCCATTATGATTCGCTCCATGATGAGCAAAAATAATACCCTGACCTATCAAGCCGGTATGGGCTTGGTTGCTGCTTCCGAACCGGAAAGTGAATTGCAGGAAGTCAATAACAAACTGGGCGCGTTGCGCAAGGCAATCGCTTTTGCACAAAATTTGTGAAGTTTTCCTAACCCGTAACCTGAAACCAACAACCTTACTCTCAACAATGAACATCCTTTTACTTGACAATTACGATTCCTTTACCTACAACGTTGCACATCTTATTCGTGAACTTGGCTTTGCGGTAGAGGTGATTCGCAACGACAAAATCACGCTTGACGACGTGCAAAACTATGATAAAATCGTCCTTTCGCCCGGTCCCGGTATTCCCGAAGAAGCAGGAATAATGCCGGATCTCATCAAACGGTATGCTTCTGAAAAGCCGATATTCGGTGTGTGTCTGGGGCATCAAGCCATTGGTGAAGCGTTTGGGGGACGCTTGCAAAATTTGTCCCGTGTTTTTCACGGCTTGGCAACCAAAGCGCGTGTTACCGTGCCGGATGTGCTGTTCGAGGGATTGCCGAAAGAATTAACCGTTGGGCGGTATCATTCATGGGTTGTCGCGGAGCAGGATTTTCCTGCTGACCTCGAAATAACGGCAATGGATGAAGAAGGGCAGATAATGGCGCTTCGCCACCGCGCTTACAACGTGCGTGGAGTGCAGTTTCACCCTGAATCTGTCTTGACGGAACAAGGTGCGGTTATTATGAAAAATTGGTTGAATAGTTAAAATTCTCTGCTGTAATCACGTAGTGCTGTGTCTGCTTAATTTTTGTATCTTCCGGCTGCCGGCTGAGGAGTGGAAGTGCGGTGCTGGCTGTCGGATTTTTGACGCGAATCCGACAGCCCGCCCACGTAAGAACGTGGAAGCGGACAGCCGGAAGGTATAAAAACTAAATAAACACAGCAGTAGTAACATTTTTCGTAACTATTTAGTTTAGCTCTTCGACGCAGATTATCATGATTAAACTGATTGCGCTGATTTTGAGCGGCTTTTGAGATGGTTTTCGGATTGTCGTTCATATTAAAACAATCATGAAAATCTGTTGAATCATGAAAATCTGCGTCAAAATTTTATGACCTATAGGACTTTCGCAAAACCATACTTTTGAGGCAAGGGGTTGAAACCCCTTGTTGCGTAAATCATTGTTTAACAAGGGGCTTTAGCCCCTTGCAACTTGCTTTTGCGAAAGTTCTAACCTAAACAGTTACCATTTTTCTTGAATAATTCTCTACTACAAATGAAATCACATGCAATCAAACTTATTGTCTCCGATGTTGATGGGACATTTTTGCCCAAAAGCCGCATCATTACGGACGCTACACGAAAGGCGCTTGCCGCACTCCATGAGTGCGGTATTCTCGTTGTGTTGGCGAGTTCTCGCCCACCGCGAGGCATGGTGCATATCCTTGAGAATGCAGGGATGATGCGGACTCCAACGCCCTTTATCAGCATGAACGGCGCAATAATTTCCCGCACCGATAAAACTGTTCTCCACAGTGCGATGCTTGATGCAGCAACCATTCAAGCGGTGTACAACCTTGTTCACGATACAGGTGTAAATTTCATGCTGTTGGATGAAAAGGGGTGGTGGAGTTCGGGCAATGATGATTTGGTCAGGCGTGAAGCGGCTTCGCTGAGGTTTGAACCGATTCTTGACGGCTTGCATGAGCGGATGAAATTTTCGGTGAACAAAATTACGTTGCTTGGCAAGCCCGAACACAGTGCCGAAGCGAAACGCCGTATTGATGCGCATTTGGGCAATGCCGTTTCTGCTTCAAGTCCTGCTAATCCGAAGTTTATTGACATTACCGCTCCAAATGTCCACAAAGGCACGGCTGTGGTGGGTTTGGCAACAATGCTTGGCATTAAGAGTGAGGAAATATGCGCCATTGGCGATGGTGAGAATGACGTGGAAATGTTTCGTGTGGCAGGCATGAGCATCGCAATGGGACACGCTGACGAAAAAGTTCGCAATGCCGCATCACATCTTACTTCTTCGCACGAAGAAGACGGCTGGGCAAAAGCAATGATGGACTATATTTTGTAAATTATTCCCCAAAATTGCCTCCAAGCCTTCATAAAACCTATACCCCATAACCTAAGACCTCTAACCACAGACCTAAAACCAACTCTTCCAGATGAAAGAAATTTTACAACATCTTTTCGACCACAAAACCCTCACAAAGCATGAAGCAAAGGCAGTTTTGACTGATATTGCTGCGGGAAAATACAGCGAAGCACATATAACCTCGTTTTTAACGGTGTTTATGATGCGCAGTATCACCGTCGAGGAATTAAGCGGCTTCCGAGAAGCACTCCTAGAATTGTGTCATCGGGTGGATTTGGGCGGGCTGCCGACGATTGATATGTGCGGCACGGGTGGTGACGGCAAAGATACGTTTAACATCTCGACAACGGCAATGTTTGTCGCTGCGGGAGCGGGTGTGAAGATTGCAAAGCATGGTAATTACGGCGTTTCGTCGGTGTCGGGTTCGTCGAATGTGCTGCAGTGCTTGGGGTATTCGTTTACTAATGATGTTGATACTCTGCGGCGCTCCATAGAACAATCGGGTGTTTGTTTTATGCACGCTCCTTTGTTTCATCCGGCAATGAAGGCGGTTGCGCCTATTCGTCAGGCGCTTGGGATGCGGACGTTTTTTAATATGCTCGGTCCGCTTGTTAATCCTGCCTTTCCGCCGTTTCAGATGACAGGTGTATTTAGCATGGAACTTGCCCGAATTTACGGGTATCTACTCCAAAATGATGCCGCAAAACAAGGCTACATCGTCCTTCGCTCCTTGGACGGTTATGATGAAATTTCTCTCACCGGAAATTTCAAACTCATTTCTCGCGGCGCAGAAGAACTTTCAGAGCCGTCAAACCTTGGCTTGGAGCGCCTTCGGGCGGAAGATTTGCGTGGCGGTAAAACTCCGGAAGAAAGCGCACAGATTTTTTTGCGTATTTTGGAAGGGCAAGGAACATCGGCACAAAACGCTGTTGTTGCTGCGAATGCGGGGCTTGCGATTCATTGCGTTCTGCCGCACATCACCAAGCACGATGCCGTTGCAATGGCGCGTGAATCATTGGCTTCCGGCAAGGCTCTGGCTTCATTTCGTGCGTTTATGCAGGATTAACAAAAATCGAGAAAAATCACAGTTGTATTTTTTTCCAAGCAACACCATAGTTTACCGTTATGAGCAAGAAACATTCTTCAAGCAATTCCACTGCAAACAGTACGTCCAAAACAAAACAACGAAATGCAGAACCAAGGAAAGTGGCTTGGTATCTGCTACTGATGCCTCTTCTGGTTTTGGTGTACGGCTTGGCATATTTTCACAAAGGAGAAGTTTTGGCGCTCAATTATGGCGGCGGCTGGGACGGTACATCGTATGTGTACTTGGCTGCTGCCCCGCCGAATGAGGTAAAAACCGATGCGTACCGCTCACAGCGTATATTGCCGACGCTTGTGGTCAGAGCCGGTGCGGAGATTGTCCAACGCTACGTTTCCGACCCAAATGTTCTTTTCGGTGACCTGTTTTATCGCTGGTTTTACGGGAGTAAGGCAGAATATGATAAAAAACCGAACCCTAGTCTTGCAGTTGAAGCAATTGTGGTGTATTTCTTTATGTGGTATTCGCTGGGCGTTTTGGTATTGTGTGGACTACTGTGGGCGGGAATTGCTTTCGCAGCGCAATTATCGTTTGCAGCGCGTTGGCTTGGTTTTATCGGCATTATGGGGAATTTTGCCGTGATGAAAATGACGCTGTTTTATCCTACACTGACCGACCTAACCGCGCTTTTCCTCGGCTTATTGGCGCTTTTCGGTTATGTTGCAAAATACCAGTGGATTGTTCTTCCGGCGGCATTAGGTGGGCTTTTGACGTGGCCTACTGCATTCCCGCTAGCGGCAATATTGTTCCTTTTTCCCCTTACAACTTTGCCCGGCGCTCAATCTTCAACGGCAAAAGAGTATCGGAAAGAGGAGGCTTTTTTCACGCAAAGCCGCGTTATTGCTATTGTTGTGGCAGTTCTTGTTGGTATGCTGACAGCGTATTTCCTATTGTTTCAAAAACTACGCTTCCCCGGTGTCGAAGAATCGCAAGGTTTTATAGCCATTGTCGGCATCATATTCCAAATGGTGTATGTCGTGTTTAGTGTTGAAGGGCTTTTTCGTGTCATGCAAGAAGAGCAGATTGTATCACGGATTCAAGTGTATTACCGCCAATCATCGGTGTATCTTCCCATTGTTATCCGAGTGTGTATGCTTGTTGCCATCTGGGGATTAGGGTGGTATTTGCGTCAGGGCTACATCAACAATGCAGCACCTGTGCCACTCAATACCGAAATTTTTCTTGCCGGAAGTTTCTCCGTGAGTGTATCGAAGCCGCTATTGAACATTGTTGCTACGTGCGCGTATTTCGGACCAATTATTGCGCTCTTCTTGGTGCTGTATATTCCTATTTTGCGTACTATCGGCAAATTTGGGTTGGGTCTACCTATACTTGTTGTCGGTACGGTTTTTCTTGCAAGCATTATGACCGAATCGCGCCAACTTATCAACCTCTTTCCCTGCCTTGTTTTTGCTGTTGCCGTAACGATTGACCGCACGTTCAAACGCTCTACCGTCGGAATGACATTACTGCTCACCACTACTGGTGTCATCGGTATTCTTGGCTCTAAAATTTGGCTGCCGCTCAATTTTCCGGGGCTGCAAGAATTTGTGATGAAAGGCGGTTCATACACAGAATTTCCCATGCAACGCTATTTTATGAGTCACGGTCCGTGGATGACATGGGAAAGCTATTGGTGGCAAGCACCGATTGTTACAGCAGTAGTTCTTCTTCTTGCCTTTGTACTGCGATATATCCGCAAAAGCTCATAAATACTCAGTCTTTCAGTGTCGTTTTTTCTCTCATGCCCCACACGCAACCTTTTTCCATGCTCTTCGTCTAAAATATACAGCATAATGCCTTGATTTGCGTTCAACCAACGGAAAAAGTATGAATCCCCTCTTTGCCGAATATCGAAAATATCTGCTTACTGCGCTCTTGCTCGTGCTGCTATTGGCTTCACTGCTTGCTCCGGTAGGGCTTTTCGCTGGAGATGACTATGGAGAACGCTCACATCTGAAAGTAAATTCTGATGGTGTAATTTCGCTTACCCCAAAAGATTTGACGGGAACGGCAAACCCTGAAAAATACTTTATCGGCGTGTGGCATCCGACCGTTTGGCGGTATTTGCAAGACGATAAGCCAGAGTTTGCTTCGCAACATCTCGACGACGCGCATTGGCGTTTAGTCAAAAACAACAGCCCTGAAGAAATTAAGCCCGATTGGAATCGTGTTTTTTGGCTGCGTTCGCATATTCGCATTGATTCTAGCTTGCGCTACGCAGCAATTGCGCTGTTGCCGCGGGGAGTAGGTGCTGCGGAGTATTATTTGAATGGACGCTTGGTAGCTGTGATGGGGCATCCAAGCAATAATCCGTCGGAAGAAGTCGTTATCTCTGCGCGTGGAAAGCCTGCAATTATGCAGTTTGGTGGAGAATTGGATAATGTTCTCGCCGTGCGCTATTCTTTCCATCGAATGCCAGTCGGATTTGCAGTCGCTCCTTCCGTCAAAAGCGAGCCTTTCCTGGGCGTGAGATTTGCACCCATCGAAGACGCGCTTGCTTTGCAACGCCAAAAAGAATCGTTTTATTCTGTGCGGTATTTGGTCGCTATCGGCATGATGCTTGCTTTGGGGCTGCTGCATATAGCACTTTTTGCCTTTAACCGTACGCAGCGTTTTCATTGGCTTTATGCGCTTTTTACATTCCTTGTGGCATTGCGCTTTTTGACCGTGTACATGGAAAATATGAGTGAGCCGCATCCGGGAGTGTTGCTCTTCTTCAATTTTGTTCCGAAAGTCTATAACAACCTTATCCCTTTTGTGTGCTGGCTCTTTTTCTATGCGCTTTTTGCCGAAAAACTGTCTCGTCGGCGCTTGCGGATAAGTGCGGGGCTGACATTTGCTGTCATTATAGGGCTTTTTATTACATCCTCATCCCCCAATGTTTACCACTTCGTGTACGACGTTTCGATGGTGGTGATTATCTTGCAAGCCTTCGATGCCGGTCGTATTACGATTCGTGCGCTCCGTAGGAATGAAGCAGGTGCGGGGTTGATGCTCTTTGGTATTGCGGACTTTGGCGTGATGTGGACGATACGGTGGATTACCATGTTCTCTTTTTTCTCGTGGAAAATCTCACAAAATGCTATGGAGACTTTTGTGTATGTGGGCTATATGTCCGTACCACTTGCAATGTCTCTCTACATAGCGCTTGTGGTCTCACGCACGCAGCGAAAATTGGAGGAGCAGATTGTCCATGTCCAAGAACTTTCCGAGCGCACCTTAGAGCAGGAGCGCCAAGCGAAAGAGGCAGAAATCAGCCGCAAACTCCTCGAAGCCGACAACGAGCGCAAAACCCGTGAACTCGAAGAAGCCCGCACGCTTCAGCTTTCCATGCTTCCCAGCAAACTCCCCGACCACCCGCGCTACGAAATGGCAGCATTTATGCGCACAGCAACCGAAGTCGGCGGTGATTACTATGATTTTCGCTATGCTCCTGAAAGTGGCGCACTCGTCGCAGCTATTGGTGATGCTACCGGACACGGCATGAAAGCCGGGTATTTGGTTTCTACGACCAAAAGTTATTTTCAAACGCTGGCTATCAGCGAAAACGGTTCCGGCTTTTTGGCAAAACTTTCCGACGGCATCAAAAACATGAATTTGCGCGGGATGTATATGTGCCTAGCATTGGTGCGGTGTTTGGGTAGCGATGTGCATATTGCCATTGCGGGAATGCCTCCGGTGTTGATTTACCGTGCAGCAACGCGGAAACTTGAGCAAATCTGCGTCAAAGCGCTTCCGCTCGGCAGTGTGAGCAATTTTGAGTACCGCGAAGTAATTACCTCGCTGGAAGCAGGTGATGTGATTTTGCTGATGACCGACGGACTGCCGGAACTCTTCAACGAACACGGAGAAATGCTGGATTACAGCCGCATTGAGGAATGTTTTCTTGCCAATGCCGAACGCTCTCCCATCGAAATTGTCAATGCTCTGAAAACCTGTGCTGAAGCGTGGTTGCAGAAGGCAACACTGCTTGACGATATGACGTTTGTCGCACTGAAAATGAAATCTTCTGCTGCGCAAAATGCCTTTATTCCCACACAAAGCGCTCCACTACAACAAAGTACACGCCCAAACGTCTTGACAAGCACTATCCACAGTTCACGTAAAGAAGCCGCTGAGGTGCTTTCTGCGTAGTGTTGTGCTAACGTAAGACTGCTCATCTTCCCTTATACCAATTTACGTTGAGGATTGTGCATTATTTTTTCAATGCTTTTCTCTGGAAGCAGCATAAATACTCGCACAGACAAGAATGTCTGTGCCGCTGA
>JALONG010000115.1 GCA_025455065.1 Candidatus Kapaibacterium sp.
TTGAGGATTGTGCATTATTTTTTCAATGCTTTTCTCTGGAAGCAGCATAAATACTCGCACAGACAAGAATGTCTGTGCCACTGAAGCCGGATTTTTTTTTGCATAGTTATCAACTCAAATTGGTATTACGCACGTATTTCGAGTTTACGCACCTGTTTCGAGTTCATGCACCAGTGTCATCGCCCGCGTGAGCGATGCTCCGCCAATACTACGAATGACCGTTTTTACCCAAGGTGTTTCAATATTTTGATAGCTAATTTTTCGCCAAAGCCATACAATAAGCGGCAAACAGGCTATTGCGAAGATAACCTGCGCCAGCCACCACGCGCTATTTCCTTCCTGCACAATATCAATTCCCATCAGCCACCAAGCACCAACAATCAGGTACGCCGAATACAATGGCAACAGCAACAGTAGGAATCGCGTAAACACTAGTGTTTGCGATTCCAGCCGAAGCAAATTTTTCTGGAGCGTTGGAATGCTTGCGGCGTAATCAATCTGACTTGCCCCGTAGATTTGATTCACACAGCCCGACACGCCAAGTACCGTGAAGGCGCATAAAATCAGGGCAGAAACAACAACACTCGGCACAGAGGACGCACTAAGCGCAATGTCCGCCAAAAAATTGATGGCAAGAAGACCAATCACAATCTCAATAAGTCGAAAAACGATGTACCAATGCAGACTGGACTTCACTTTTTGCAGTGTCAATGCACGAGCGTGTTGTTCGTTCAGAAGAAGCAGCGAATCAAGTTTTGTATCGAACTGCTTCCATACAGTTTTCATTTCTTCTAATTCCATGATAGGTTGTTAGTTATGGTTGGAAAATTGTTTTTTCAAAAGGATTTTTATGCGACTAATTTTTGTGGCGACATTACTTTCGGAAATACCCAGTATTTCTGCGATTTCTTTGTAACTATGCTCTTCTAAGTACAGCAATATCAGTGCTTTATTCACTTCGCCAAGTTTTTCTATAAACTGGTGCAGCAGTTGGATTTGGTGTTCCAATTCGGTATCGCGTTCACGTGAAGTATCAGGAATCATCTCAAGTATTTGCCCGTCCAACAAGCTGTAATGCGGCTTGCGCTTTTCTTTTCGATAAAACGAAATAGCAGTATTCAGCGCAATCCTATACATCCACGTTGTGAGCTTATATGCCGCATCGTATTTGGGCAATGCCTTCCAGACTTGAATACAAATTTCCTGCTCCAAGTCCTTAAAGTCATCCTTATTCGCGGTGTACGAATGGCAAACCTTGTAAATGAGCTTCCTGTGGTCGCGGAGTATGGTGATAAAATGGTCTTCCGGCGTTAAGGGATTCATCATAGTTTTTGCTTGTGCAATAATCAAAATCTGTTTGTGCAATATGATTCGCAGAATGAGGTAAAATATCACAGGTAAAAAGATATTTTTTTTGGAATTTGAGCCAAAAAATGCAAAAGCCGCTCCACATTATGCTTGGAGCGGCTCATACATTTTCAGCGAATACTTAAAACACCTTATCGCATCGGTGTAGAAAGCGGCAAACTCAGTCCCACCTGAATAAACGGAAACGCCAAAAGCGGACGTGCCGAATACCGTGTATCACCCAAGGGGCGAGATTCCGAGCCGCTTACATTCATTGATGCACCAAAAGCTGCATCCAAATACACATACGGCTGAAACGGAAACCAAAGCACACCAACACGCGGAACAACATACACCCGCACCAAGGTTTCTCGCGCTCCGGTGGCTTTGTCGCGCACGTCGTACCAATCCGGTCCGCCCAGCACTCCGGCGTAAAAACCTTGCCTGTCGGGGCGAATAAAATAATTGACAAACACCTCTGCCGCACGATTAAATGATATGGGTAATGGATAGTTCTGGCAGAGGGTTCGGTGAGGGCGTTTACACAAAAACAATACACACTCTATTTATCGTGCAATCGCGGTCTCCAGCATACGATCTCGTCCTTGCCTTACGTCCTCTGCGGTGTTGTTGATTGGAATAGTCGGCTCCACACCGTTTTCAATATGTTTACCCTTGCTATCGGTGAAATAATTACACGATACGGAAACAACCCAGCCGTTCGGCAATTCAAATGGCAATTCACCACCGCCTCCGCCGCCCGTTATCTGACCAATAAGCTGTACATTGGGTAAATTCGCCATCATACCAGCCAAATAGGATGATGCACTAAATGAAGAGCGATTGATTACAATGTTTACCCGAACATTACCCAAATACGGGCTTCTCGGCAATGCGGTCAATGAAAGTTTCGGCGAAAAATCATTGCGTCCCTTCCCGCTTTTTTGTGTCATTGAACCTACAACAGTTGGAGTATTCACAAAATAGCCGCACAGATCAGTAGCAATGCGAGGTTCACCGCCGCCATTATTCCGAATATCAAGAATGATTTTACGAACACCCTTTTGCTTGAAATCGTCCATCACATTTTGCCAAAGCCCTGACTCGTTATCATAAAAACCGGCATAATATACATAGCCGATAGAATCACCAACCATGCCTGTTAATAAGACTCTACCTTTTTGTTGAGGATTGACAATATATTTCACAACATTGGGCAAACTGAAATGAATCTCATATCCTTGCTCAAAGTCAAAGGGTTTTACATCAAACATTCGCCCTGCCGCAGAGCTGGATGCAGCTTTTCTGCCAATATAACAATGTCCGTCGCGGAGTTCGCGTACCATTGCTGCACAAACCGTAAAGAGGCTGTCGGAGGAGATAGAATTGTTCACTTTTGTCTCATAACGCTGTTTAATGGCATCCCAATCAATTTTTTTTAACTCGAAAAATGAATAGGTCTCGCTAATGTATTGCCAAGTTGTTGTGAAAACTATGGTAGGTGAGGCATTCGATACCGTGCTGTCAACCAAACAACCACTAAAGGAAATTGTGATAGCGCAGCAGAAAAAGGCTAAAAAACGCCTGATGATATTTTTTGTATTCTGTGTCATTGTTTTCCTGAAAGATTGTAGTGAAAAGAAATTCCAGCGAAATTTTGAACGCCAAAGAACGGCTTTGTACCGCCCGCAAAGAGATAATTTCCCACATAGAGCAATCCAACTTTGTGTCCGGAATCGCCCACGTCTCTTGTAATTTCAGCGGAAAATGTCGTATTGACAAATGTATCAAGCGTTTGCACAATGCCGCTTTGCACTATATCTCCCGCTAGACCATTGAGGTTGAAACTGAACCGACCATCACGCAGAAAAGATGCCGGGTAGGGAAAGCCAAAGGCAGGGCGGACGACATAATTGAGCAAGGAAAGATACGCTGCGGTATTCACCGACCAAGACTCGCCAAGTGGTGCGGAATAACGAATGAGTCCGCCCAAAGAAGAAGATAAGACATAGCTTAACGCTGCGCCCGGGTCAGTCCACAAACCGCTCCGCTCCAAAAGGAGTGCGGAAAAATCTACATACCCACCTACATACACGCCCTGCAAGCCAGTCAAAGCACGGCAATACTCATAACGCAATGTTCCGTGAGTGTTTGTGCTGACCGACGCAAACTCTTGATGAGTAGTAGCAAGGGCAACTTGCAACTGGAGTCTATGGATTTCCAAATCGCGTACCGCTTCATACTGCAATATTCCCCCTACGCCACCTGCATTGCGAAAAATTGAGCTATGGCGGGCATCATTAAAATGGTGATTGATATATCCAACTGAAGCGTTAAGATAGTCGCCTTTTGTTTGAGCAAGCAATGTGCTTGATAGCGTTCCAAAACAACAGAACACTATGATCTTGTACAAGAAGAGATTCATTTGACGTGGCATTTTTTATGAGAATAGTTCAAAAAATATTTTTTACCGAATTTATAGGATTGCGAACTTTGTTGCATTAACATTTGTCAAGAAATACACACGGTCTAGAGTTTTTTTGCCCGAATACGGGAAAGTTGTGTGGGCGTAATCCCAAGGTAGGATGCGATATGGTATTGCGGAATAAGGTTTTCTAACGTTGGGTGTGCTTGCTTGAAAAATTCGTAGCGTTCTTCCACTGTATTGAGAATAATTTGAAGTTCTTTTTTTTCAAGAAATATATAGTACGATTCGGAAATGTGTCGCACAAGTCTCTCTATTGCTTGATACTGGTCAAATAGTGCCGTAAGTTGTCGGTAATCAGCGACCAATAGCTTGCACGGTGTAAGTGCTTGAATGTTAATTTGGTTCAATTCTCCCGAAATAAGCGCGGAATATGCACCAACAAATTCCCCTGTTTCCAACAAAGCCCGATTATACTCTTTACCACTTGTTGTGCGATAAAAAGCACGTAGGACACCGCTTTCGACAAACCCGAAGGAAGTTTCTGTACGTCCTTCAACAGCGAAATATGCATATTTTTCCAATGAAGTCGGATAAATACCACGTGCGCCCAATCACATAACATCCGTACACGGGATGTTTATGTTCGTTGAGGTGCTGTGCCGCAAGCATGGCGATAAGTGCTTGCCCCGAAGGGTCGCCATTAGGGTCTGTACCTCGTTTGTATTCGTTAAGCAGAAGAGTGGTTTTTTCGGATTGCGAAAACCTGTGGAAATCATGCCATCAACCTTGCCAGAAAGATTGTATTCACCGCTTGTTGCAGACATTTCACGCTCTAAAAAATACGAGTATTGCTGATTAGCAGAATAGGAAAAAATTATGAGCGGACTGATAAATTTACCTTTCAATTCAGCCTCATTCCAATCATCTCCACCCAACATAAACTGTGCTTGCAGCTTCGATAAATACTTGGTTTCAAACTCATCCGCTTCGTAATCGAACGAAACAAGTTCATCCAACTTCGTCAAGTTGGAACACCTGCTCAAGCCCGAAAGCCTCTTCAATGCTATCAAGCGTCCATTCGCGGAAATTTTTACTTATCATGGCGTGTACAAACAAAGTGTGCAATAGTTGGTTCTACACAAAAGTAGCAAAAACCTTTTGCACACTCAATACAATTCGCTTTAATTCCTCAAAGGCGTAACCTACCTTATACCAATTTACGTTGAGGATTGTGCATTATTTTTTTTAATGCTTTTCTCTGGAAACAGCACAAATACTCGCACAGACAAGAATGTCTGTGCCACTGGTTATCAACTCAAATTGGTATTACTTCTTCGTCTGTACTGCGCTCTGCTCTTTCGGTCTGTCCTCGCGGGAAAAGATTTTACCGACAATCTTCCAACCGTCTTTGGTTTTGAGCAAATTCATAAAATCAACCAAGACAAAATCAGCATATACAAGGTCAATGTGTGCGGATGCAGCCGAACCAAAGACGTTAATGCCAGAAATGCGGCAAGAGCGATTGACTTTTTCACCCGGCTTCATCCCTGCAACAAAGTCCTTCAAAGGAACAATTCTCACGGTATCATTGCGCATAAAAATCATCTGCCCATCAGTCATAAACGCCTTTGCAAACGTGGCAGAATCACGGTTTGTGCCACCTTCGATGTAGTAATTGAGCGTTTTGGTGATGGCGGCAATGTCGTCGGTGGTGGTAGATTGTGTGGATTGTGCGAAAACATTTGCAGAGGAAATACTCACGGAGCAAGCAACAACAAAGCCTGCGAGGGAAAGTAACAGTTTCATACAATAACTTTCAAAAAGTGAAAAAAGAGAGAAAAGATGCTTTGCCCAAGTAAATTCTTCCAAGTAAAATGAAAATGCTCCTTTTAATTTACTTGGAAAAATTCATAAGTTTCAGCTTTAGTACCTAACGATTTTTCTTTCTCAAACGTCATATTCCAGAATCCCAGTTTTTAAGAGACTTGCAGAGAGCTATGACATCACGAGAAGGATTGT
>JALONG010000003.1 GCA_025455065.1 Candidatus Kapaibacterium sp.
GGGCGCTGTGGCTATCGCACCGGACAATACCAAAGCCGTAAAATTCACCATCACCGGTGAACCGAGCGAAACAATCAAAGTAACTTTCACTTCGCCTGCAAACCTCGCTTCCGGCTCTAACACACTGCCCTTCACATCAAACGTAAAAGCGAATACGGCAGATGTCGTTGCAAGTTCGTCCGCACTGACTTCCGGTTCAAATCTGGATTTGGGCAGCGACGGCAAAGCATATGTGTACTTAGGCGGCAGTATCAACGTCGGCGCAACGCAGGCACGAGGCAATTACACCGGAACATTTGCCATCAATGTTGAGTATTAAGTAAGCACACCTTCCGAATGACGGCGTGAACGTACAAATCAAGCGTTCACGCCGTTTTTTTATCCCATTATTTCGCAGTATCATTTTCCGCAAAGCCATGAAAACGCAACTTCTCTTTTCTGTATGGATGCTGTTCTGCATTCTCCTTGCAATAGACAATATATTTGCACAGCAAACCTCATCATCACTAGCACCAACGCAACTCGTTCAGCAAAATCTTGCACAACAAAATCTCAGTTCGGTCGTACGCGTCCAATGTCTGAGCGAACTTATATGCGGTGTTGCGATTGTCGGTGTTCCAAAGGAAATTCGCTTTCGTGATGCCGCCGCCGCACGATTTCGTATTGTTGCCCCGCCTGCTTCAGAAATCCTCCTTTCTCTGGCTCTTCCTACGCGGATTCTTGGCTCAAATTCTGATACACCGATTCAGTTTGGTGAAGCCTCAGCAGCATGGTCAGAACGAGATTCACCGACGTTGGGTGTTACAACCTTTAATCCGATGCTGCCTCAGCGTATCAAAATCCCCGCATCGGGTATGATATTTCTCTGGATAGGATGCTCACTTACTCCGTCGCGAATGCTGCGAAGCGGACGATACACAGGACTTATCCGACTGGACGCTACGACATTGATTCGTTGATTTGCCTAAGTCGTATTGATACAAAGTATTCAATACTCAATACTTTGTACAAGAATTTCTACCAACACAACAACGCCGATTCTCCATAAGTTGTTATTTTGCAAATCATTAAAAACAATCTCTCTTCTTGGCACACCTCTTGAACATTACGGGTAAACGTTGCAACTTTCTTTCACAAAATCTTTCTCAATATTTTCTCGAAGGTGTGTACCATGAAACGCTTTGTATTGTTCGCTTGTATGGCTCTTGTTTGTATTGTTTCAATGCAACAGAGCCTTTGGAGTCAAGTCATCATCGCTCCAACTGCTGTATTTATGGACGACGGCAGCAAATTTGCCAGTGTGATGATTATTAACCGTTCTAACGAGGCACGCGATGTGTCGCTGGATTTTAAGTTTGGTTATCCGCAATCTGACTCATTAGGGAATGTTGTTGTTAATTACCAAGATTCCGTACGGGAACGCAAATACTCACTGGTCTCGTGGATAAAAGTTTTCCCGCGGCAATTTACTCTTCAGCCCGGCGAACAGCGCACGGTGCGATTGACCGTCAAAACGCCGAACGACCTCCCCGACGGCGCATATTGGGGACGCATGACGACGACTTCCGCTCCCAAAGCTCAACTTGCCGATACAAATTCTTCTGCCATCGGAGCGCAACTGAATTTTGTCTTTAATCAAGTTGTTCCTGTTGTATTTCAGCATGGTAAATTGGAATCAACGATTTCCATCGAGCGAAATAACGTCATCGCCGACACGGGACGCATAGATATTATCTCGGCAATTCGCTGCGCCGGACACACGCCGTTTTTTGGTGCGACTTCGCTCAGAGTGCTTGATGACAAAGGTAGTGTTGTGGAAGAGCAAAAAGCTCCTGTTGCTGTCTATTTCAATCTTGCAAAGCGCTTCAGTCTTGATAGAAAACTCTACAAATCGGGTTCCTATAAAGCAGAAATCGCTATTTCCGGGCAACGCGGTGATGTCGAAGAACGCTTCCTGCGTACCATTACTCCCGTAAATGTTGTGGTGCCATTCTCAATTAAAAATCCTCTGAAAAGCCGCTAGGCAAAGCCACTCTATGGCTTCGGTATCACGCCGTTCGGAAGGGTGTCAGTGCCTACTGTTGATGCCCTTCCTCTTTTCTTTCAAGCATCTTTCTCACAGATTTTTTTCTCCCAAGCTCCATTTTACGGTATTTGTGCAATTATGTCTCCGCAACGCCTGATATATCTTGTTTTGAGCGCATTGCTTATCTTTATGCTGAGGCAAAACCTCTCGGCACAAATTCCCGCCGATGCTCAAGAAATCTACGTTGAAACGACCTACAAACGTTATGTGCGGACGGTCTTGGTCTGTCAGTATTATGGCGATTCCGTGTATGTGCCGCTCCGCGATGTATTTATGAAACTGAGCGTAGATATTCACTTAGACATGGAAACCAAGAGCGCAACAGGCTTTTTCATTCGGAACGACTCGACCTATCACTTCGATTTCCAACGGCGAACACTTCAATATGCCGGAAAAACCTTCCCTCTGCCCCAATCTGCATTTCTTGTCGGTACACTTGACGTATGGGTTTTGCCGTCGGTACTTGCTCGCGTTTTGGGGTTGATGATTGATATTGATGTGAATAATCTTGCAGCAAATATTTCCTCTTCAGCAGCTCTTCCGGCGGAAGAACAGTATGAACGCAAGATGCGCCGTAAACAAGCCGAATTAGCTCGGCAGCGCGAAAGTGAAGCAGAAGGCAAAGCATTTGCCAGACGCGGCGCATTTTTCGATCGCTCACGCCATGTGCTGAATGGTGGATTTTTTTCGTACTCACTTTCATCGTCATTTAGTCGTTTGGCAAGTGCGCATAGCTATTCGATGAGTGCGCAAGCGGAACTTTTCGGCGGTGAATTACAGGCTTCGGCATTGGGAACGATTGTGCCTCTTTCGACAAGTATGGGAGAACAGCAAAGTACCACCACTGCGACCACAGCAAACAACATTGTCCATTCTTCCGGAGCTACTCTGGCAAGCTCTTTCAATGCGGCTTTTCGTTGGGATTATGCACTCAAGCAAAATGCGTGGCTGACGCATATTCGCGTGGGAACGCTGCCAGGATTCGGCTCACGTCAAGGTTTGCTTTTGGGCGTACAACTAAGCAACGAACCCTTGCGACCGGCATCAGATCTAGGCTCATTCACGTATTCGGGTTTAGCTTTACCGAAGTGGGAAATTGAAGCCTATTTGAACAGTCAATTTGTCGGCGTTACGTTTGCTGATAGTCTCGGACGATATTCCTTCTCCATACCACTTCAATACGGTTCCGGTTTGCTGCAATTAAAGCTATACGGCACAAGAGGCGAAATCCGTGAAGAAACGCATCGCGTCCAAGTTCCCGCGTCATTTGCTCCGGTAGGTGAATTTCGTTACGTTCTCACAGGCGGTATGGTGCTGAATGATACCAACGGCGGACTTTCCTTGAAAACAAGCTACGGTCTTGCTTCTTGGCTGAGTGCGCAAGCAAGCGTTGAATTAGACCCTTTCAGCCAACGTTGGACTATGGCGGGAGCATTGTCCGCCCGCTTGGGAACAAGCTCCGTTGCCGCCATTGAAGCGGCTCCGGGGGCATTTTACCGTGCGACGTTCAGTACAGAAATCGGAACAGCAGTCGCGGCAACACTTTCTCACACACAGTATGCGGATTACAGTTTAGCAGTCTCCGGCGGGAAGGCTGCGCAAACGCTTCTCAGCACGACCGTTTCGGGCGATATTGCCGGAATGCCGATAAATCTTCGTCTGCAAGCCGCCCGCGATGGTTATCCGCTCAACGTAACGAGTTACAGCGGACTTGTGGGATTTGCCGCAAACCTCGGTGGAATGCGCCTTGCGCTTGATGCACGGGGCTTTGCCGGAACGCTGCAAAGAGGCGAAACACAAGCTAATGGTTCACTTGTTGCAAATCTTTCATATTCTGTGCAGGGGACAAGCGGCTTTTGGAATATCTTTGAAGGTACAATGATCAGTGCCGGAGCCACGTATCAACTCAGCAGCAATCAAATCACCGATATTCGCGGCGAAATTTCCCGCAGTCTATGGCAAGGAGCGCGATTACGCTATCTTGTGTTCCGTGATATGAGTTCGGGTTATACAGGTTCGGCACTACAACTGTCTATTGATGCGTCGTTTCTGCGTACAACACTTTCGGCAACACTCGACCCGCAGCAACCCACCCTTAGTGCCAGTGTACAGGGTAGTATTGCATATGACCGCAATTACGGGAAAGTCTTTTTTACAAACACTCCTCCGACAGGCGGAGCAGCTTCTGTGCGGCTGTTTCTGGATAAAAACGGCAATGGTGTCTTTGACGGAAAAGATGAGGTCTTAAAAAATGCGTCGGTTGCGTTCAAACAATCCGTTATTGCTACACGCGACGACGACGGTATTATCCGCGTCAAAGACCTCACGCCGTATGCCGAGTATGAAGTTTCTGTGGATGAAAATTCACTCGACAATCCCTTGCTTCTACCTGCTTCGCCCGGCTACGTCTTTATTGCCGATCCCGCAGCCTATAAGCCGATTGATATTCCGCTTGTGATGGCGGGTGCAGCGAGTGGTATTGTCAGACTTGATGATGAAAAACGAACACCTGTTCCCGGTCTAAATATCACGTTCCGCAAACGTGACGGCGGCTATGAAAAAACGACCACAACCTTCGGCGACGGAACATTCTACCAAATGGGCTTGCCTCCGGGCGCATATACCGTCGCGCTTGACAGCAATCAACTCACAATGCTCAAAGTGAATCCTTCGCCTGAAAAACGCTTCTTCACCGTCCGCATCACTGCTGACGGCGACATGATTGATAACCTTGATTTCACACTCATTCCCCGTGCCGCAGAAAGTCCCGCTCCCGCAAAAACAGCTAAACCCCGCCCATCCCCCAAAACGAAAACAGACCGTCGTTAAAAAGCCTCTTCTGCGCAACGATACTTCATGTTTAGGCTTCGACATCTATACTTTGTATCTATACACAGTAACGAATAACGAATACATCGTATCATTTTTCGATATGATTTATCAGTTATCGGCTGTCTTTTTGCTTCGCACAGAAGAATATAAGTGACTGAAAAATAAAATCTTAAAGCTTTGGCGTTCAAAATTATACACAGTTTGTGAAAATTTGGCATTGATTTCGTCACTGATAAAAGAAATCGCAATGATAATGCTCAAATCTCTTTTCAAGAAATTCCCATGCAATCTGCAATCAATAATATACCATCGCTCTATTGCAAAGCATTAGAGGCTCTACCAACACCGGTCATCATGCAGCATCACGACACTATCGTATTTGTCAATACTGCTGCATTGCACCTTGTAGGTTACACGGCTGATGAATTGTGCAATAAAGCGCTCATAAACTTCTGCGCAGAACGTGAAGCATTTTCCGATTCTCCTCTGGGACGTGTTGTTTGCGTGGAATTTCAGAACGGAATATTGAACTATGAAATCTGCCTCACGACAAAAAGCAATGCACAAAAGACTTGCCTTCTCCGTGCAGAAGAATTTAACCACGAAGGACAGATTATTGACCTCTGTACGCTGGAAGATATTACCGAACAGATAGAATCAAAACAAAAACTGCAAATGAAGGAGTCAAATTTGACAGCCATCATTTCTTCCTTAGAAGATATTGTTTTTGAATTTAACGGAAATGGCGCATTCCTTAATGTCTGGACGGCAAACGAAGAGCATCTTTTTTTTCCGAAAGAAACATTTACCGGCAAAACGCTTGAAGATATATTCGGTACAGATTTCGGAAGAAAATTTAGCGACATGATTCGCAATGTTGTTGCCACCAAAGAAACAATTCTTTTAGAATATCAATCGCCTGTAAATGACCAATGGTATCTTGCTAAAACAAGCTATATCCAAGATTCTTGGGCAACAGAACCAAAAGTTTCGATGCTGATTCAAAACATCACGAAGCGTAAAAGTGCCGAAGAAGCAGTCCAAATTGCCGTGAGCCGTTTGGGTGCATTGATTCAAAACCTACAGGCAGGAATTTTGCTGGAAGACGAGCATCGGCGTATTGTTCTCACAAATACAACATTTTGCGCAATGTTTGGCATACCTGCAACGCCTGAGCAGATGATTGGTGCGGACTGTTCCGATTCTGCCGAGCAGTCCAAAGAAAATTTTATGGATCCAGAACGCTTCGTAAGTCGTATAGGTGAGATTTTATCACGCCGCGAAATCGTTACTAATGAAGAAATTCGCCTGGTGGACGGACGAATTTTGGAGCGCGATTATATTCCGATTTTCCTCGAAAACCGCTACTACGGTCATCTTTGGCAATACCGCGATATTACTGAAAAAGTCAATACTCAAGAAGAACTGCAAAAAAGCGAAGCACTATACCGTATCGTTACAGAATCCGCCAGCGATGGTATTATTACTATCAATCGTCATGGGGTAATTTTGTTTGTGAATCAAGGAATGGAGCGAATTTTTGGTTATTCGGCTCAAGAAATGCTGACTGAATCAATTAGTATGCTGATTCCCAAACAATTTCGTCACCAGCACCAAGTTGGCTCACAACGCTATATGGCGACCGGTGAAAAACGCTTGAATTGGAAAAGCGTGGAAACCATAGCAATTCGCAAGGATGGAAGAGAAGTAGCGGTAGAAATTTCCTTCGGTGAATATGCAAAAGACGGCGACCACCTTTTTACAGCAATTATCCGCGACATTACCCAACGTAAAGAAACCGAACGCAGTTTGCAAACAATGTCTGCCCACCTTGCCGAAGCACAGCATGTAGCGCGGCTTGGTTCATGGGAGTTTGATGTTGTTTCACGTAGTATCGGATACGTCTCTGATGCAGCATACACACTTTTTGGATTCTCTAAGGAACAGGGTTCACCAAGTTTAGCAATGTTACTTGAAACTATTTACCTTGAAGACCTTGCTTCGTTTAATGTGTATATGCAAAGCGCTATTGAAAATAATATGGTGCAGGATTTTGAGTTTCGGATTCTTCATCCGAGCGGCTTACGCTGGTGCAATACGAAAATGCGCCCGATTTGCGATGCTGAAGGGCGTGTAAGCCGCATTGTTGCTACAACGATTGACATAACCGAACGCAAAGAAACTGAAGAAATTATCAGCCAATTAGCCCGCTTTCCCGATGAAAATCCAAGCCCTGTCTTGCGCGTCGCAATGGACGGTACGATTATGTACGCCAATGCCATGAGCAACCTCCTTTTACGAGAATGGAAAACAAGCGTCGGTGCAAATATCGGCGAAGAGTTTAGGGTTGCCGTGCTGGATGCTCTGATGACAGGTGAAAATAAAGAAATTGAAGTAGAAAGCGGGAGTATTACATACTCTCTCATTTTCGCTCCGATTTGCGAGAGCAGATATGTCAATATCTACGGGCGCGATATTTCCGCCGCAAAACGGGCAGAAATTGAACTCCGTGCGGCAAAAGAAGCTGCGGAAGGTGCGAATCGCGCAAAGAGTGAATTTCTGGCAAATATGAGCCACGAAATTCGTACACCGATGAACGCAATCCTAGGCTTCGCCGATATTTTAGAACGATATGTCGTAGAGAAAAAATATCTGGACTATTTGCACGGCATACAATCCGCCGGAACAAACCTTCTCAAACTTATTGACGATATTTTAGACTTATCCAAAATTGAAGCCGGGCGTTTGGATATTCAGTATGAGCCTTGCGACCCGCACGTTTTTTGTGGCGAATTGCATCAAATTTTCTCGCTCCGCGCACAGGAAAAAGGATTGGATTTCCACATTACGATAAACCCAAAACTCCCACGTAGCCTGCTCTTGGACGAAATCCGCCTTCGTCAGATTTTGTTCAACATTCTCGGCAATGCGGTAAAATTTACTCATCAAGGTTTTGTCGGTATTCGTGTGGATGCAAGGGAGTACCGAGGCGATACCAGTTCGATTGACCTCGTATTTGAAGTCTCCGATAGCGGAATCGGTATCCCGAAAGAGCAACAAACCGTGATTTTTGAACCATTCCGCCAGCAAGAAGGGCAAAGCACTCGCAAATACGGCGGCACAGGTCTGGGACTGACCATCTCACGCCGTTTGGTTGAGATGATGAACGGTACAATTACGCTCGAAAGCGCACCGGAGCAAGGCACAACTTTTACGATTACTTTGCCGAATGTCAAAGTAGCCGCTCTCAACAAACACTATGCCGCTCCACAGGAAGATACTCTGCGAAACATTTCCTTTCGCGGCGCACGGGTACTTGTTGTCGAAGATATTGAATCCAACCGCTCCGTTGTGCGAGGTTTTCTTGAACCGTATAATGTTGAAATATTCGAGGCAAGTGATGGACAAGAAGGTATTCAAATGGCGCAGGAATACAAGCCCGACGTGATTTTGATGGATATGCAAATGCCGATAATGGACGGTTATGAGACAATTCGCGCACTCCACATGGATGAGAAACTACGCAACATCCCAATCATCGCACTGACCGCATCAGCACTGGAATCGGAGACGGGATTGATTTTATCGTATTGTCGGTCATATCTGCGAAAGCCTATCCGGTGCAGCGACCTTATTGAACGCCTCGCAGAAGTTTTATCGTCGGTGTCGGCTTCATCGGTCTGTTCTTCGGGAATGCTTTTGCCCGCATCCGGCAATAAAGAATCTGCTTCGACGGAGAGCCTCTGCTGCGGCAGTGAAGCAGAAACAGACATGGAAACATTGGAACTGATGTACGCGGCGTTACTTGAGCGCACATATCCGGTCTGGCAGGAAGTTCGCACCGTGATGAGCAACGACGATATACAAGAGTTCGCTTCTATCGTCATCACAATCGGAAAAGAATTTCACCATGCAGGAATACAAGAATATGGCGAGGCACTGTTTCAATATGCCTCATCGTTTAAGATTGGGAAGATGCAACAATCGTTTCTCCGCTTTCCGGCAATACTGGAAGAATACGCAGAGCTACTTCATCATGAAATGATACACTGACCGTGATGCTTAGACTGACCGTGATGCTTAAGCTGACCTCATTTCATTACAACTCATATCGCCGAATATTTCTTTCTCATTTTTTTTTCATTGAACTGCCATGAATACCTACTCTCATCTCGCCAATAGCACCGTTCTCATTGTGGATGATGTTGCAGAAAACCTTGAAGTATTGGGAAGCAAACTGCAAGCTGCTTCTGTCAATGTGTTGGCTGCGCAAAGCGGCGAAAGTGCTTTGAAAATTGCAACGGCAAAGCGACCGGATTTAATTTTGCTGGATGTGCAAATGCCAATGATGGATGGCTATACCGTCAAAGAGCATTTAGGCGAAAACCCTGTTACAGCCGATATTCCGGTCATTTTCCTCACCGCCCGCACGGATGTCGCCGATATTGTTCATGGTTTTGAACTCGGTGCGGCTGATTATATCACAAAACCCGTCCAAACACCTGAATTACTCGCACGAGTAAAGCATCATCTGGAATTGCGCTTTTTGCGTCTTCAACAGGAACAGCGTGAGCGTGCTCTTGAGCGTGAAATCGGTGAACGCATTATGGCAGAAGAAGCGCTCCGTAAAGCAAATGAGCGTTTGGAGGAACTCAATGCTCAAAAGAATGAATTTATCGGCATTGCCGTGCATGACCTCAAAAATCCGCTTTCCGGCATAGCGGCTCTTGCGCAAACTGTCAAAGAACTACCCGACATTGAGCGCGCAGAGATCGAAGAATACATGAAAAAAATTATTGCCTCGGCAAATCGAATGTTTGATTTAATTAAGAGCTTCTTAAACGTGAATGCCATCGAACAAGGCGGGCTGCGAATCAATCTCACTCCGGCAAATATTTCGCTCGTAACACGTATGGCTACGCAAAGTTATTTGCTGAAAGCACAGGCAAAATCTATCGCATTACATATTGATACCGGAGAAGATATACACGGCGTGGCAGACGAATCTATTTTGGTACAGGTTTTGGACAATCTTGTGTCAAATGCTCTCAAATTTTCCCCGATGCAGCGTTCTATCTACGTCCGTGTGAAAGAATGTAATAATTGCATCAAAATTGAAGTTCAAGACGAGGGACCAGGTCTGAGCAATGATGATAAAAAGAAGTTATTCGGCAAATTTGCACGCCTCTCCGCACGCCCAACCGCCGGCGAAAGCTCAACGGGGCTTGGTCTTTCGATTGTCAAAACAATGGTAGAAGCAATGAACGGCACAATTTGGTGCGAAAGCGAATTAGGACAGGGAGCAATGTTTTGTTTGGAATTGCCGATTGTGAGTGATTAACTCAAATCCGCATCTATGCTTGTTTGTTACGCCAACGAAATAACCCGAACCCAAGCACTCCCGCAACCAAGGAAGCTGCAAAAATCCCTATTTTCGCTTCCATTGCCAGTGTCGTGTCTTGAAATGCCAAGCCTTGCACAAATAGCGCCATCGTGAAACCAATTCCGGCCAAAGCACCGATAGCAGCAATGTCAAACCACGAAACCCCTTCAGGAATGTGTGCAAGTTTCAATCGGCAGGCCAACCAGCAGAAAAGCGTGATTCCAAGCGGTTTACCGACAACCAAGCCAAAGAAAATTCCAAGTGTTGTGGGGTGCAAAAACACCTCAGCCAGATTACCCGACAGATGCACCCCTGCATTAGCGAGAGCAAATATCGGCATTATCAGAAACGCTACCCACGCATGAAGATTCGATTCAAAGCGAGAAAGCGGTGTTTGAACAAGTTCGCAAGAGCGCTCTAAATCGCGCACGGCGCTTTGTGCCTGTTGATTTGCCAGTGTGCTTTTGCTTTCGCGGGTTTGTCGTGCAAATTCGTTGATGAACGACCGAGCGTTATCCGTAAATTCATCAGCATTGATACGCTGCTTGGCGGGAATTGCTATTGCCAGCAGCACACCCGCAATCGTCGCATGAATCCCCGATTCCAGCACACAAAACCACAGCGCAATGCCCACAAGCAAGTAAAACAGCACACTCCGCACCCCAAGTGCGTTGCCGACAAGTGCCACAGCGAACACTCCGCCCGCCGCAAGCAGCATCATTCCTTGTATTTCGGCAGTGTAAAAAAGCGCAATCACCAACACTGCGCCCAAATCATCGGCAATTGCCAACGCCGCTAAAAAGACCTTCAGCACAAACGGTACACGACTCCCCATAAGCGCCACCACGCCAAGCGCAAAGGCAATATCCGTCGCCATTGGGATTCCCCACCCACGCGCAGAGGGCATCCCACCGTTAAACGCGGAGTAAATCAGCGCCGGAGCGACCATACCTCCCAAAGCAGCAATGACGGGCAATGCAGCCTTTTTCGCGGTGGAAAGTTCGCCCACAAGTAATTCTCGCTTAATTTCTAAACCGACAACAAAGAAAAAAATCACCATTAAACCGTCGTTTATCCAGTGATGAAGCGGTTTTGTCATGGGAGAATTGCCTAAACCGATGCTAAATGGTGTTTCCCAGAAATGGTGATATGCGTCAAATAACGGAGAATTTGCCAAAACCAGTGCAACAATGCCACAAAGCAGCAATAACAAGCCGCTTGAGGTTTCCGCATGGATAAAGCGTTCTATGGGGTGTTTAATGCCGGAGAGAATACGTTGAGGGAGCTGTGTTTGCATGGTTCTTTGGTTCAAATCAAGATTTGTAATATATGGCAGGTATGGTATTGATAAAATTTCGGTGAAAGCTAAACTGTTTCTTCAAATCTACACATTTTTTCATCGTTTTCATACTTGCCGATAAGGGTTTTGCCTACAAAACAAGGAGGACCACGAGAAAAATCGTGGAAATATATCGGACAAATGTCGTAAAAAGAGTATTTTGCACTTCTGCTTGAAACAACCGTTTTTCCTCATTTTTTTCACCATTGTTACTATGCCAAACCTGATTTTGCTTCGCCACGGACAATCCCAATGGAATCTTGAAAACCGCTTCACCGGCTGGGTGGACGTGGAGTTATCCGCCAAAGGCGAAGAAGAAGCCCGTGCCGCAGGACCGTTGTTGAAGGATTTACCGATTGATTACCTTTTTACGTCCGTTTTGAAACGTGCCATGCGCACGGCAGACCTCGCTTTGGAAGCAGCAGGAAAAAGCGGTATTCCGACCGAGCGCAGCGAAAAACTCAACGAGCGTCATTACGGGGATTTGCAAGGATTGAACAAAGATGATATTGCCAAACAATATGGCGACGCACAGTTAAAAATTTGGCGACGCAGCTACGACATTCCGCCGCCAAACGGCGAATCGCTCAAAGACACGCAGGCACGCTGCATTCCCTACTACAAAGACGTGATTGAGCCGAAACTCCGCGAAGGCAAGAATGTGATGATTGCGGCGCATGGCAACTCGCTCCGCTCAATCGTCATGTATCTCGAAAATCTCACACCAGAGCAGATTTTAGAAGTAAACATCCCAACGGGCGTTCCGGCGTTGTATGTACTTGACAGTTCGCTCAAGATTGTGAGCAATCGCTATTTAGCGGAATTTACCGCCGCGCATTGATACCGATGCTTTTTCGTTCCATTTTGTACACACTTTTGCTTTTTTCATGCTCCACTTCTCACATCGCAATTCACGTTCCACTTTTGCAATTATCCTCGTAATAGCGCTTCAATGCTTGTTTGCAGGGTATAATCTTTTTGCTCAAGCCAAACAATCCCCTGTTATCGAAGCAATGAAAGCAGAAATGCAGCGCACGATGACGGAACTCAAAACCGAGCCGAACCCACCCTATTTTGTGTCGTATGCCATTACCGAAACACAATATGTCACACTCACGGCATCATTCGGAAAAATTGTTATGGAAGATTCCAACCGTGTGCGGACACTGGATGTGGAGGTGCGAGTCGGCAATTATGACCTCGACAACAAACGCCAAATTCGCGGAACAAATTTCGAGATGGGCGGTTTTTCACGTGGCACTTCTATTCCGCTTGACGACGATGTTGCTGCCATTCGCACTGCTATCTGGGCTGCCACCGACAGGCAATACAAAGCAGCCGCAGAGCGGTATTTGAAGGTGGTCAGTAATCGTGCCGTCAAGGTGAAAGAAGAAGATTCTTCTGGTGATTTCTCCAAAGAAAAACCGAGCGTTTTTAGCGAGCCTCTGCAAAAATTGACTCTCAACACCGACGCTTGGCGTGAGCGTTTACGCCGTCTGTCAGCATTGTTTGTAAGCGACACGAAAATTTATACGGGTGATGTGTATTTGCGGGCGGAAGTGATTCATCGATATTTTGTCAATAGCGAAGGTACAACCATTCAAACCAGCGACCCATATGTGCGCCTCTTTGCGCAAGGGCGTACCAAAGCCGATGACGGTATGTCGTTACCGCTGTTCCGCAGCTATTTTGCGTTTACGGCAGACAGTTTGCCAAACGAAGAAATCATGCGCAAAGAAATTACCGAAATGACCACGCTTCTCGCTAAACTCCGCACTGCGCCACTTATGGAGACCTATTCGGGTCCGGCAATTTTGTCCGGTGAGGCTGCGGGTGTGTTTTTTCATGAAATTTTCGGACATCGCATTGAAGGGCATCGCCAAAAAGATGTGAACTCCAGTCAAACCTTCAAAAACCTTGTCGGAGAGCGCATATTACCGGAGTTTATTGATGTAGTGTTTGACCCCGCAGAACGTTTGTTAGCAGGACAAAACCTTGCCGGATATTTCAAATTTGATGATGAAGGCGTTGCGGGACAAAAGGTAATAACGGTGAAAAATGGTGTGTTTCGTGAGTTTCTCATGTCCCGCGCACCGATTGACCAAATGCCCAATTCCAACGGACACGGTCGCAGACAAGCGGGCTTTTCGGTTGTCGCTCGGCAATCAAACTTAATGGTCAAAGCCGCAAAAACTGTTCCTTTCGACACGCTCCGCACCTTGCTTCGTGCGGAATGTAAGCGTCAAGGCAAGGAGTATGGTCTGTATTTCGTTGAAATTCAAGGCGGTTTCACGTTCACCAACCGTACCATGCCGAATGCGTTTAATGTTTTACCGCTTTTGGTCTATAAAATTTTTACCGATGGTCGCCCCGACGAGATTGTACGCGGTGTGGATTTGATTGGAACGCCGCTCACGACGTTCAAACAAATCACTGCTGCGGCGGATGATATGGGCGTATTCAACGGCGTATGCGGCGCGGAATCAGGTGGCGTACCGGTTTCTGCCTCTTCGCCGAGTTTGCTGGTCAATGTGATTGAAGCACAGAAAAAAGCAAAATCACAAGCAAAGCCGCCAATTCTAAGCTTTCCTGAGGATGCAAAGAAGACCAACTAGCGTCACCAAAAACAGAAAAAGCGTTGCGAGTTCATAGTTGAACTTGCAACGCTTTTTTTTATTGAAGATAAATTTACGCCTGTTGTGTCCGTTCTTTCCAACGTGCAATTTGCTTTTCCGCTTCTGAGCGTGGCAAACCGCCGTCACGCGACCATTGGTCAAAGTCTGCGAGTATTTTGCCGGGCGTAACTTTGGAATGGTCGTGTTTGTAGGGCGAAACCTGATGCCCCAGAGCGACTTCCATAAATTCTGCTTCGGTCAAACCGACAAATTCCAAGAACAAATCCAACGACGGGGGGCGTTTGCCTTCATATTCGTCAATCACTTCCAGCGCGTGGTATCTGTCCATACGTCCGTTACGAATGTCAATCGAAGCGAGGTGCGTAGGGCGCGTGTAACCGCGTTTGATGTACTTGATATAATCCCGAACACCCTGCATATAACATTCGATTTTTTCGTAGTTGTATTCCGGCGGTACATTTTCAACTTCATCACCTTGCCAGCCAAGTTCATCCATAATCACTTTTGATTGCATTTTTACATCCCAAGGAATGTACGAACCCAAGCACACAGAACGGTATTGCAAACGGCGTAATTCCTTGAGTGGCGGATAGGAAAAGGGCATTAAATCGCGCTTATCTACTTGCCCTTCCAAGCGGACGTACATATCATCGGCATTGATGCCGAGATTCACAAAGCGGTTAAAGCGTTTTTCATCAACCTCTTCCGGCTGGTCGTAGCTGTAATAGTTCGTGTACTCAGCAGAAGGCTCGCCCCAGAAAATCAGTGGAACATTGTAACGAATCGCCACCCACATCGGATAAGAAAAAATACCTGTGTGGCAATGCCAGCAAAAATCGCCTTTTTCCAAGAATGACTGAAGCATAAGTTTCTGGACAACTTTCCAATTCGGCGTGAATTGATGCACATCCACACCCAATTTACGCTGGACTCGTTTGGCATTTTCATTGATATTCGGACGATAAAAACCATGGTCAAACCGCACCACAAGCGGCTTCAAACCGTATTCTTTCATAAGATAATACAGTGTCCATGTGCTGTCTTTGCCGAAACTGCATGGAACAATGCAATCATAATCATACTTGCCGCGATACTGCTCAACGAGGGCATCAAGTTCCGGCTTACGAGCAGCCCAATCAACCTGTTCCTGTTTAATTTCCTGCCCTCGACAGATGTTACACACGCCTCCGGCATCGAAGGTAATAGTTTCATGCGTTTCGGGAGTTACACAGCGTGTGCAACGCTTGAGAGATGTGTCTATCATATGTTTATTTTTCTGTAAAATATATTGCAAATTCACTTACAAAATTTTCCGAAACACGGGCTTTGCCGCTTCACCAACAAGATGCTTCTCAAAACCGTCTTCCAAACCGCATTTGAATATTTCCAGCGATTCGTTCATCGCTTCGGCGAAGAAATCTACGTCATCGTTAGTATGGCTGAAACATGGCACAAATGCGCCTTGGAACAACACTCCACGTGCTATCATTTCTTGCATGACTAATGTGCGGAGTCCGTTGGAAACCTCACCATTCTTGTCTTTGAATGCCATAAGCGGCATCCAATTCGACGGGACAACTTGAACGTAAGCATCCAAGCCATGTTTGGCAATGATTTCCCGATTCTTTACAATAAAACGGTCGCCAATAGCATGATTGTGAGCCACGACGTTGTGCTTCACAAACTCATCAATCGTTGCCAAGCCCGCAGCGATAGCGTGCGTCTCGCCTCCGTGTGTGCTGGAAATAAGAAATAGCTTTTCTGCGCCTGTTTTGCGAATACCACCAAGTTCCATAACTTCTTTTTTGCCAGTGAGTGCGCAGAAGGAAAAACCGTTGGCGATGCCTTTCCCCCACGTCGTTAAATCCGGCTCAACGCCATATTTGACCAGCGTTCCGGGAAAATGTGTTTTGAAGCCCGTAATCATTTCGTCAATTACAAATAGCGCTCCGTTGTTGTGCGAAAGTTCGATTGCTTCCTGCAAAAAGTGCTTGGGTGCTTCCTGCCCGTGCGCACAGCCGCAGCCGTTGCCGCAAGCGTTACGCTCCGGCTCGGTTATCACCGCCGCAATTTGATTGGGGTATTTCTCGAAAAGTTCACGTAAAGACTGAATATCACAGCCTTTATAGGTTACGGACAATGCGGAAATTTCTTCGGGAACACCCAGATTACACGCTGTTTTGCCGATAAACCAATCGTCAAACGAGTAAAATGGGTGGTCGCCCGGAAAAGCAATAAGTTTGCGCCCCGTGAAGCCTCGTGCCAGCTTTACTGCTGCTGTTGTCACGCTTGAGCCATTTTTAGCAAATTTTATCATATCGTGTTGTGGCACAAGTGCGAGAAATTTTTCTGCTATTTCGCGCTCTATGTACGAGGGGCGTTGAAAATTTACACCGCGCAAAAGTTCTTCTCGAACCCGCTCCAAAACAGGCTCATATGCGTGTCCTAAACTGACCGATGTAAGCCCCATTGGGCAATCAAGATACTTATTGCCGTCAATATCCCAGATATACGCGCCTTTTCCATGCGAAATAGCCGTTGGCGAACGTTGGGGAAATTGGTCGTCGCCACGCGAGTATGTGTGCGCTCCACCCGGAATGAGGTCGTGAATTTTGGAACGGTGTTCGTTCGATTTTGTGAAATTCGTGATTCGCTGCATTATTGAGAAGAAGTATTGAGTTGAAATGTTGAGTATGAGAATATGCCAAACGGCTGCTTAAACCTAGTTTTTAGCGAAATGCTCGTAAAACCTCCTTTCTCTTACAATCGTGGCATATATTGGCTTTGCAGCAACGAATAATAACTTTCTTTTGGCGAGTATCCGTCATTACTCGGAGCGTCTGCAAACAAGAAACGGTCTTTGTTCAACATTTCTAAGACATCGCGCAATAAAAATCGCGGGTTTGCTTCCGAAATATGCTTCATTTCAAGTTTTTGGATAACACGATTCAGAAAATCGTAATCTTCTTGCGTATCCAACGTTAAGCGCAGTTTACTGATGTCGTCTGTGTGGGCAACATTTGCCACTCTAAATAATTCGGGATGATTACGAATATGCAGGGTAACGTGCTCGCGCTCCGGCTGCTCATGGGCATTTGTCCACGTCCGCTCTAGTGCCTCGAAGGTCATTACTTCACTATCGTAACCGTCGGGGAACGTTGGTGGATTCACATTAGCAGCATAGTCGCAATCGCCTTCTAAGAGGCGTTCAATCACACTATCAACAATCACGGGGTCAATGAGCGGACAATCTGCCGTAATCCGCACAACAATATCCGCCTTAAAGTGCGTTGCCGTGCGGTAATATCTGTCCAAAACATCGTGCAAACTGCCTCGCATATATTCGGTTCTTGTCCGCCGCGCCCAACTGACAAGCGGGTCATCGGAAGCATCAATGCTTGTGGCAAGCACAATATGATTGATTCGCTTTGAGCCGGAAAGCTGGTGAACTACCCTCGCAACGGCAATTTTACTGCCGAGCGGCTTTAAGACTTTTCCCGGCAGGCGCGTAGAACTCATGCGGGCTTGAACAATTGCGACGATGTTGGGCATAATAAAATTGGTAAAATGATTTTAGTAGTCTGCGCTTTCAAGGTAGCCGTTCAGAATGTCGTCGAGCGCCTGAACTTCCACAATTTTTTCATCCACGAATGTAGCAAATTCTTGAGGAGAAAATTTAGCTTCTCATACCTCTATTGAAGCCACTCGGAGAGTGCTTTGGAAACGATGTCTATCGCAAGGCGAATATCGTCATACTGCTCATTTTGTTGATGATTTTTTCGTCATAGCAGTCATATCCTCAACAATGGCAATCATATCTGCATAACGATTTGGAGTAAGAACATCATGCAAAGCCAAAAGTTCCTCCATACCGATTGTTCCTTATGGTCTGTTTACGTATTCCAATTCACTGGATTCAACAATGACGGCTCTTTGACGACGATTCGCTCAATCTCCAGTTGCAATTCTTGGTCAAAATTTTCCTGTACCGAATCCAGAATTTGCCTGAGTTGCGCCAGTGTCTCGACGCCAAACAGCACTGAGGAAATAAGTGGATTGTGCAAGGCATAATTAAGCGCAAGCGACTGAAGTGTTATTACTGTTGCATTGACATTCTGTGCAAATGTACCCTTTTCTTGAAGTCTATGCAAACGCTGAATATAAGGCATGAGTGGTGCAAGTTTCGGCGGGATGTCTGCCAACTGCTTAAAGAACAAGCCCTGTAAAAATACCGAGCGCGTATGCAACTCTTTGCCGGCATCATGAGCGATGCGCATGGAATCGCCACGTAGCCGCATATTATCAAGCAGATTAAAGGGAAACTGGATCACGTCAATAATCGGCAATCGGGCAGCAGCAATAATTTCCTCATTCGTATAAACCGAAACGCCTATACGAGTAATCAACCCGAGTTTTTTGAGTTTTTCCAGTTGTGAACGCAGATGCGGAAAATCCGCGATGTCCGAAAAGCGGTGAAATTGGTAGGTGTGGAGCGATGAAACGTGAAGTTTGGTGAGGGTTTGCGGAGTTTTTTCCAACAGATTGGTTTCCGCCTCAGCGTGAAACTTTGTGATGATACGAAATTTTGTCGGTGAAGTTGCATGAAATTCGCCGATGCGCTCAATCGCTGTGCCGTAGGCATCGGCGGTATCAAGCGTTTTGATACCGCCTGCTGCGGCAGATTCTAATATTTTCAAAGCCTCTTTTTTACTTGGTTGCCCGGCGCTGTTGTTAATACCGTAAGGCATACCAAGTTGTACCGTTCCCAGTACCAATTTTTCTATGAGTATATTCTTCATCAGATTATCCAAGAATATCCCACGAAACAGGTGTGCCTTTTTTTACAGCGTTTTTAACCGTTTTCCCAAGAATTGTTTCATAAAACTTTGGCAGTAAACCGCTTCCCGGTCGAACAATACGCAAATTTTTTGCCGTAAATATCTCGCCCTTCTGCATATCTTCGGCAACAAAGAGCGAACGACGAAATTGAATAGACTTTTTCTCTTTTTCTGTCGGACCGTACGTGATTTGTCCTAATGCCTGATGCGCCCGTTCAGATTCAATGACCAGCGCTGCCATTTCTTCCGGCTCCATCGAAAACGTAGAATCCACGCCACCGTCAGCACGCCGAAGCGTGAAATGTTTTTCCAAAACTCGTGCACCAAGCGCCACAGCCGCTACCGAAACACCAATACCCATCGTATGGTCGGAAAGCCCTATATGGCAACCGAACAGTTCGCGTAAATGCGGAATGGTCAGAATGTTCGTATTTTCCGGCGTTGCAGGATACGTGCTAGTACATTTTAGCAAGACTAAATTCGTACAGCCCGCACCACGAGCGGCTTGCACAGCTTCGTCGAGTTCTGCGATGCTTGCCATACCCGTTGAGATAATAAGAGGCTTGCCTGTAGATGCAGCCTTGCGAATAAGCGGCAAATGGATGTTTTCAAAGGAGGCAATTTTGTAGCAGGGTACGCCTAACTCCTCAAGAAAATCCACCGCCGTCTCGTCAAATGGCGAACTGAACACTTCCAATCCCAACTTTCGTGCGTGGTCGAAGATAGGTTTGTGCCATTCCCACGGCGTGTATGCTTGTTGGTAAAGGTTATGTAGCGAAGCGCCTTTCCAAAGACTGTTGGGGTCGCTGATGTAAAAATCACCGTCTTGCACATCCAGCGTGATAGTGTCTGCGGTATAGGTTTGAAGTTTAATAGCGTGTGCGCCGGATTTGGCGGCGGCATCGACAATTTCTAATGCGCGGTCGAGCGATTGATTGTGATTACCGCTCATTTCTGCAATAACAAACGGCTTATGAGCCGCACCGATGATGTGTTTTCCAATTTGAAAATCGTGCATAATTCATTGGTTAGATTTGTATGATATTTACTGTATTTTTCGTTTAAGTGTAATGACTCGCCTATACGACTCATCAATCCTTGCTTGTGAGATTTTTCCTTCTTTCACCAAACGCTTAATAATGCTTGTGGCTTTGGTAATAATATCGGGGTCATACTGCAAATTATTACCAAAACACAAAATATCCACACCCGCATTGATGCACTTTTCGATAGCCACATCCAGCCCGTAGTGGTCAGCGATTGCGCCCATTTGCATATCGTCGGAAATGACCACACCTTGATATTTCAAGCTATCTCGCAAAATGCCCGTAATGACACGCTTCGAGAGTGTTGCCGGAACATCAGCATCCAAGCGTTTATTAAAGATATGCGCCGTCATAATCATATCCACTTTGCCTTGCTTAATGAGTTCAGCGTAAGGATTTATCTCCTTCGATGTCCACGTATCGCTCACATCCACAAAACCCTTGTGGGAATCGGCCTTCGACGAGCCGTGACCGGGAAAATGCTTCAGCGTTGTGATAATGCCTTTTTTACGATGCTCTTCTACGATGATAGCCGCTTGCGCTGCAACAACACTCGGTTCCGGTGAAAAACTTCGCTCCACTTTGCCAATAACCGGATTTTCGGGATTCACATTCACATCCACCGACGGCGCAAAGTTCAAATTAAAGCCCATATCTGCAAGCGTTTGTGCGGTCTTTGCGGCATAAGAGCGCGTAGAATCGGGATTGTTGAGTTTACCCAAATACTGCTGCGAAACCGACGGTGGAAAACCATATTTCGGTTTTAAGCGGTTTACCTTCCCGCCTTCTTGGTCAATACTAATAAACAGCGGCAAACCTGTACCACTCTCGTTTGCAGCTTTGCGCAGTTGTGCTGTGAGGGCACTTACTTGCTGGGGTGATTCGATATTACGCTTGTATTCTTTGGTGGGAACATCGTAATCAAAGAAGATAACACTACCCACGCGTCCGGCTTTGACATCACGCAAAAACGTGTCTGTTTCGGGCAATGACATACCGCGAAAGCCGATAAGGAGCATTTGTGCGATTTTGAGGTCGAGAGAATCGCGTGTTTGCGCCATGCACGAGCCGGAGGCAAGTGTGAAGGCGAGGAAGAAGGCGAGTGTGAGCGTTGTTTTCATGAAAAAAGCAGTAAAAGAATTTAGAGTCCAAAATGGTAATGAATATACCCTGTTGTTTGGGCTAATCTAGGGTCAGATTTGGTTTGGGACGTAAACCGATTTGTGCCAAAGATTTGAGTTGAGATGCTCCTTTAATATCAAACTTTTTGGATTGAATCCAGTGAAATGGTTCGTCTGCTTGTAGTTTTTTAACATTCGGAGCATGAGAATTCAGCCATTTTTTAAGCCATTGTAATTTGTTTCTCATCGTTCTGACTTCATCAGATTTTGCCGAGTGAAATTCTACAAAATATACTTGCCCTTTGTAAGCAAATGCATAATCCCAACGACTATCCTGCGGATACCTCCCCTGTGTGGTTTTGTCAATATTCACGCTGCCTTGCAGGTCGTGGGTGCTACCGACAACAATTTTACTACTGTGCTGTCTTTCCAAGGCTTGTAATCCTTTTTGAAAACCATTAGCTATATCGGGTGTAGCTGCAACAGCTTCTTTGAAGGTCATTCTCTTTATTGAGGTTACTTTTTTCTTACTCATCGGTAGCATACTCCGCCACAATATTTAATACTCTGGAAGCAAATTCTGATAGCCCACCCCACTCTGCAATCGCAATATCCTCGCTCGCAGCATCCAGAGTGCTAATATCTTTTGCAATAGCAGTTGCACCTTCTCTTGCGAAGTAGAATGTGTTAATTGTTTTGTGATGAATAATGTTATCAAAGATTTTTATTTTAGGCATATCAAATATTTTATACAAAGCCTCGCCCTTTCCAAATTTTTTAAGCCAAGTGTATGCCCAAGCAAATTCCAACAAAACAGGTGAATGAGTAGAAACAATAACTTTGTAACCACGCGACATCAAATCAATAATCTGCACAATAACCGACATAATTGCCTGCGGATGCAGTCCCATTTCTGGCTCTTCAATCACAACATAATTGTAAGTGCCTTTTTTACTAGATTTTGACGGAGGACATAACAAATAGAACCCCATCAAAAGCGGCATAAATTCCTTCTGTCCCGCGCTCCATGTCATAAACGGAATATTCATGTTATCAATATTCATTGATAATTTTTTTTGCCCTGATTTATTATCAATGCTGATTACTCCATCATGAAAAATACTTTGATTGAATAAATCTCTAACAGGCTGTTTTAAGCGGTTGGTTATAGGAAAAACAACCCCAACATTACGCATTAGCTCATACTGAAGAAGCGTGTCGCTAAAATGTCGTAAGATATACGGGGCAGAATTGTCAAATTCTCTAAAATATTTGGGTCTGCCGTCACTCACGCTTAAGATTCTTTGCGCTGGAATATAAAACACCTCTTCATTATCGTTTCCTGTTTTTCTTCCTTGTTTTGGTAACAAAAAACTTTTTGAATACTGATTTTCATCAAATGCAATCCTAGTTTGGTCAGTCCATATCGGAGACATACCCTCACCAAAATACATATTTAATATGCTGTCAATATCTTTACCCCATTCAAAACTATAATGTTCAAGAGTTTTGCGTATGCTGTTTTTATCAATCAGCAATTTTAACAGTTGCAAAAAAATACTTTTTCCACTTGCTTGTTGCCCAATAAGTATGGTCAGATCACCAAAATGCACGTTGGCATCCTGAATTGGTCCAAAAGATTGTACTCGTAAGTGGTTCATGTTTTTGCTGATAAAAAAACTGTTAAAACATTCTGTAAGCCTTTTTCACATCAACACCTTACTTCATGGTATGAGCGAATACATTGCCGCATCACAAGACTTATCATAGAGATAGAGACGATTGCGCAGTGTACCTTCATAGACAGCACCTGCTTTTTCGGCTACTTTCCTGCTGCCAGCATTCTGTACGTCAATCACAAGCTCAATGCGGCACAAGCCAACATCGTGAAATGCAAACTCTGCCAAGCCCTGCGCAATTTTGGTTCCATAGCCGCGCCCTGTTTGTGCCGTATCAACCCAGTAGCCAAGATTGGCGAAACGATGCCGTGTGTTGATGGTGTTGATAAAACCAAGCCCAACAAGCACCTCATTATCAAAAACCGACCAATAATAGGCTGTACCGTTCTGCCAATCTGCCTTTCTGTCGCGTAGAAACGTGCGAGTGGCTTCTTCAGTTTCAGGAGAAAAATATGTACTCATCCATGATTCTATCTGACTTCTTGAGCGTTCAACCGATTGCCAATAATCGTGGTGATGCGCTTCGGAAAGCGCTTCAAACCTGATGTTTTGATGATAAAATTGTGTTCGCATTTGCATTCCACATAATACTCATAAATGATATTACAACAACCGCGTCCGAAGCCCACACATTAGGCCATTACTTGTTTGTCTCAAGAAAAGCATTGATTGATGGTTACTTGGTCATACACTTCGGTCATACATTTTTCGCCCAAAGAAATGTGCTGAGATTTTTCTGCAAACGCTCTAAACGTTCCTCAGAAATCTGCCCCAAAACACCTTTGCAGTCAAGGACAGGCAGGGTATTGAGAAAACCAAGGCGGATAAGTGAGGTGGTTTTCAGACCACTTTGTGCGTAGTCATCGTCCGTTGCGCGAAGAATCTCGTCAAAATTAGGAACGTAATGCTGCAACTGTGAACTAATACCACAAACAAGCATATCGTTGAATGGCGGCATTATGCGTAGCACCACAGCAGGACGCAGTTTGCTGTCTCCATCGGCTTGGCGTAATGACACTATCACCACACGTCCTTCGTTCATTACTTTCCGTCCTTTGTGCTGGTTTGCGGGTTCTGATTGGCATAACGATACAAAGGGTTTACTTCAATGAGTGGAACATTGGAGTAGTCCGGTTCATCATCGGAGTACGCTCGCTCTAAACTTTGCGCTGCTATTGCATACCAATCATTACGCTCTTGTTCCAAATCCTGATGTTCTTTGGATAATTGTTGGCGATGTTCATTGCCAAGAACAACTATCAAAACATCGCCATTTTCGGGTAATTCTACTGCTGAATCAAGAACGATGCGATGTTGCCGAATTTGCGCGGGAAATGTTGTGTAAGGCATAATATTTTTCAATACTTGTGGTCAGAAATTGTATGAACGGTTTGATGAGAAGCTGTTTACTCCGCATAATACTCCTGCAACGACCGCACCCGCACTGCGTCTAACAACACGGGGGAAGCGAGGCAGATTCATCACAAACTTCGGTTACTTGAAATCAAGAACTTGCTCGCGTTTGGTTATTGGTTCAACATTGTAACCTTGTTTGCGCAACAGCGTGATTAAGCCTTCTTTTCCAGCCAAATGCCCCGCGCCAACGGCAAAAAAGGTTGGTTTGTCTTGCATCATTTTTTGAATACGCGGCAGCCAAAGCCGATTTCGGTCATCTACAACCACAGACCATTGCTTCTTGTATTGCTTGGTATCTGTTTGCGCTATGGGTGTGGAAATATACTCCGAAAGATTCTGCATTCCGATAATATTTTCTGTTTTATAGAGATTGACAAACTGCTGCATCTTCTGGCGTACCTCGCCCCACTGACGAATAAACAGCAAAACATTGTACGCGCCGATAGAATCCTGCCCTGCAAGAAAAAGACCAATTTTTTCTCGGTCAGCCGTAGTTTCTAAGCCGGTAATTTCATGCTTGTAGCCACGCGAATCGTTGTCACGCCTCGAAATGCCCATAACGACTTGCTCTGCTCCTGTTTCCATACAATTCATAGACTGTTTGAGAAGTCGCCTACTAAGAATAACAGGACGCACTTTTGTCCAAACAGTATCAGGAATTTTGATGATTTTTTCCATGAACTGGCGCATTTCTGCGTAATTTTTCTCGCCAAGCCAGCGCTTGTAATTATCAGGATTTGGGTTAATAAATTGTTGTGCCGCAACCGTCATTTCTTGCTTATTCATCAAATTCATTTCAAAAGCAATACGCTTACACTGGTTCATTGCTTCAATCGTTTGCCCACGCAGCACATAATCTTGCGGACAAATCAAATGTATAGTTCCATACAGGTAAGAAGGCTTTTCAAGCCCTTTACCCGAAATTCGCCACAAGAGCGAATTCTGCATCATTGGCTGAGACCGAAGAGTAGGCAAGAACAGAAACATTATTACCAAAAGAAGGAAAGAGCGTATTATCATAGTATTTATGCGGTCTTGATGTTCAACAGATAAAGCATTAGTTCTTCCGACTGACAAAATAATCCCACGCTGCTTTCGCTACATCGGCAATGATTTTTTCATTGGTCTCGAAATTTTCTTTTGAATCGGTAACAAAGACACTGATGAAAAAATGCTGTCCGTTCGGTAAAAACACCACGCCAATATCGTTCACGGCGGCGGTAATCCCTTGCTTGTTTGTTCCCGACCAACCTGTCTTGTGTGCAACCACCGTTCCGCTCGGTAATTGCCCTTTGATTCTGTCTTTTCCGGTTGCTGTTTGCTTCATCACATTCCAAATAAAGTTGTGGCTTTTTGCCGATAAAGCATTGTTTCTATTCTCATAAAAACTTGACAGAACCTTGTTTGCTTCTTTGGGTGTGGTCCAATTTTGAAACTGCAAATCCCAATTATTTTGCATTACCTCTTCATTGATTTTGACGGAAATGTCTTTGAAGCCATTGTTGACAAAATAATTTTCAACATTTTGGGGTCCGCCCAAAAGCCTCAAGAGCGCGTCGCAGCCCGCATTATCGCTTTGGGAAACCGTGTATTCGATAATTTCTGCAACTGCCAGTTCTGCACCTTGAGGATATTTTTCCCGAATCGGACTATGGAGACCAGGCAAAAGGTCTTTTCCCTTCAGGACTATTTTTTGCTCTAACGAAAATTTTCCTTTATCAATCTGTGACAGTAATGCTAAGGCAATATGAAACTTGAAAACACTTTGCATTGGAAAATGCCGTTCACCGTTCAAGGACACAGTATCTTTGCCGTTACCGTCCATAATGGCAACGCCGACGGTAGCCTTCTTTGCCGCGATGATATGCTGTATTTTTTGGCGCAAGGAATCTATCATTTGAGCAGATGCCTGTTGAGCAGATAGCTGAGAAGTACCGCAAATAATCAGGATAATTGGAAGAAGCAAGGATTTAGTCATATTTTTGAGTTACTCAAGGTTGATGAAAGTATAGGGTGAATTGAGGTTTATGCAAGTTCCGGCATCTTGACGGTAACGTGTGTGAGAATATCATCCGGTGCAAGTTCGAGTTCACTTGAATTCAAGTGATACTGAAGACTTTTAGGTTCAGGTATTGCGCCGCCATATTCCAACGTCGTTTCTATCCATAGCAAAATAGCCTCTTGCATTAAGCGCAAAGTTTCATCTATTGTCTCACCCGTCGCTACACAAGCAACGTCGTCTAAACAGTATGCAGAATAGTTATTTTCGGCACGTTCAATCACAATGAGAAATGATGTCATATATCCTCCAAGCATCTGTATTAGAGATTATACGGATTAGTGGTTTGGGAGAATAGAAACTCATGTAAAGCGCATTACTACTGATGTTTAGTGGCACAGACATTTCTGTCTGTGCGTAGCCCCTAAACACAGTGCCAAACCTCGCATAGGCAGAAATGCCTGTGCCACTGAAAGGTTCTCAATACATAATCCGTATAATGTCTATTACTTGAGTCCGGTTTGTTTATAGATTTGTTTCTCTGTCATTTTGGGTATATCATCACTTTCTTTTCCTGCAACAACGGTTGTTTTGCCGATGACAGAATTTTTGAAAATACGATGACTACCGTTTATCCGCACAAGCTGCCAACCGTTTGCTTCCAATTTGCGAATCATGTCTTTGACTTTTATTGCACTCATAAACTATGCGAATTCAGAAACATTTACCGAAACTTGCGTTATCACATCGTCCGGGGTTAATTCCCACCCACCGGAATCCAAGTAATAGCGCAATGATTTGGGTTCGGGGATGGATTCGCCATGTTCAAGCATTCCTTCGAGATGGAATTCGATTGCTTCAGCCATAAGCTGCAAAGTATCTTCAAAGCTATCATCTGCAGCAATACAACCCGGAACATCGGGTGAATACGCACAATAGCCGTTTTCCGTCCTTTGGAGAACTACGTTATATTGAAGAATTGTCATGGTAAACCTCCAATTATTTTAGACCTGCTTGTGTCAAAATGCTTTGTTCAATGGATTTCTGCAAATCTTTACTTTCTTTGCCCGCGACAGTAACAGTACCGCTTTTGGTCGGATGCCAAAACTGCCGATGACTTCCTTTCTGTCTGTCAAAATACCAGCCATCTTGCTCAAGCAGTTTGATTATATCACGAATTTTCATACCCATAAATTTTACTCCGCATAATACTCCTGCAACGACCGTACCCGCACTGCATCCGAGGCTCTCACATTCTGCAAGCCCTTCAGTGAAGCCTGTGCTGCGGCAAGTGTCGTAATAAACGGTACTTTGAATTTCATCGCAGATCGCCCCATGACTTGCTCATCTACGCGAGAGTTTTCACCCTTTGGCGTATTGATAACGAGGTTGATAGAGCCTTGTTCGATATAATCAATGACGTTTGGGCTGCCTTCGTAGTATTTCAGCAGCGTCGAAGCTGGAACACCATGCTCTTTCAGCCATTGAGCCGTGCCGGATGTTGCCAAAATCTCGAAACCAAGTTCATAATATCCTTTGATAATCTGAGCCGTGCGCGAGGTTTTATCGCGGTCGCAGAGCGACGCAAAAATCCGCCCTTTGTCGGGGATATTGATTCCGGCAGAGATGTTTGCTTTTATCATCGCCGTTGCGAAATCGCGGTCAATGCCCATCACCTCGCCGGTGGAGCGCATCTCCGGACCCAAGTAAATATCAGCCTTTGGGAACTTTGTGAACGGGAATACCGATTCTTTAATTGCCACGCGGCTCGCCGAAAGCGAGAACTCCTCAATCGGCGGTACACCTGCATCACCAAACTTTTTGCCCGTCATCACGTGTGTTGCAATTTGTGCAAGTGCTACTCCACGCGCCTTCGAGACAAAGGGAACCGTCCGCGAGGCGCGGGGATTGACTTCCAGCACGTAGAGTTCATCTTCCTGCAAGGCAAATTGAATGTTCATGAGTCCCACCACCTTCAATGCTTTTGCCAGCTTGCGCGTGTATTCCACGATGCGGTCAAATTGTTCATTGGTGATGTTGTACGGCGGCAATACGCATGATGAATCGCCCGAATGGACACCCGCTTCTTCGATGTGCTGCATCACCGCGCCAATAATGACGCGCTCTCCGTCGGAAACCGCATCCACATCAAACTCATACGCATTTTCCAAAAACTGGTCAATCAAAATCGGACGTTCCGGCGAAACATTGATAGCGCGGCTCATGTACTGACGCAAGGAATCATCGTGGTAACAAATCTGCATGGAACGCCCGCCCAGCACGTAGCTTGGGCGCACGAGTGCCGGATAACCGATGCGCTGCGCAATCTCCAACGCTTCATCAACCGTCGTCGCCGTGCCGTATTTGGGGCAAGGAACGCCCAACTCGTCAATGAGCGCACCGAAGCGTTTGCGGTCTTCCGCAAGGTCAATGCCTTCGGGCGACGTTCCCAAAATCTTGAAACCCGCTTCGTCAATAGCGTGGGCGAGTTTGAGCGGCGTTTGTCCACCGAAGGTAACAATCACGCCGTCGGGCTGCTCGTGTTCCAACACATTCAGCACATCTTCCAGCGTGAGTGGCTCAAAATAGAGCTTGTCCGTAATGTCGTAATCGGTTGAAACCGTTTCGGGATTGCAGTTTATCATAATCGCCTCAAAACCCGCTTGTTTCAAGGCAAAGACGGCTTGCACACAACAATAATCAAACTCAATGCCCTGTCCGATGCGGTTTGGTCCACCGCCCAAAATCACGACTTTTTTCCGCGCAGACCGCACGGATTCGTTCTCTTGTTCGTAGGTAGAGTAATGATACGGCGTTTCAGATTCAAACTCCGCCGCACAGGTGTCAATCGTCTTAAAGACAGGTTTTATGCCGAGTTTGAGGCGATGTGTGCGAACCTCTTTCTCACTCGAACCCGTCAAAATAGCGAGTTGGCGGTCGGAAAAGCCGAATTGTTTCAGGCGGAAAAGGCGCGTAGAATCAAGTGTTGGAAGTGAATTACTCAGGTTTGCAGAACGCCATTCCGCCAAAAGCCCTTCCGCCTCATTTACAATCTGCCTGCACTGCTCAATAAACCAAGGGTCGTACTTGGTGGCGTTGAAAATTTCGTCTGTCGTCATGCCCATTCTGAGTGCTTCGCACAGGTCAAAAATTGAATCCGATTTCCGGCGAAAAAGCCGCTTCAAATGGACTTCTTTATCTACGCGAAAATGCGAGACAGGTTCTAAGTACGAGACATTATCATACCCGAAGCCATGACGATTTTTCTCAATACTACGGAGTGCCTTTTGCAAAGCCTCTTTGAAGGTGCGCCCGAAGGACATTGCCTCGCCGACGGACTTCATCTGCACCGTCAGCTCGTCGTCCACGCCTTTGAATTTCTCAAAATCCCAGCGCGGCACTTTCACCACGACATAATCAATCGTCGGCTCAAAACAAGCAGGCGTTTTTTTCGTGATGTCGTTGGTGATTTCATCCAATGTATAGCCAATAGCGAGTTTTGCCGCAATTTTTGCAATCGGAAAACCTGTTGCTTTGGAGGCAAGCGCGGAAGAGCGCGACACGCGAGGATTCATCTCAATAATTATCAAACGCCCGTCTTTCGGATTCACCGCAAATTGTACGTTTGAACCGCCTGTTTCCACACCGATTTCTCGCATGATTTTGAGCGCTGCATCGCGCATAAATTGGTACTCACGGTCAGTGAGGGTTTGCGCGGGTGCGACGGTGATGCTGTCTCCGGTGTGAACGCCCATCGGGTCGAAGTTTTCAATCGAGCAAATGATAACACAATTATCCTTTGTATCCCGCATCACTTCTAGCTCATACTCTTTCCAGCCAATAATACTTTCTTCCACCAGCACCCGCCGCACGGGGCTTGCTTCCAAGCCTGCACTCAGTTTTTGCTTGAAGTCGTCCCAATCATACGCGATGCCGCCACCCGTGCCGCCCAGCGTGAAGGATGGGCGAATGATAAGCGGAAACGTGCCGATAATTTCTGCTTGTTTGATGCCTTCTTCCATCGTGTCCACGAAGCCGCCCCGCGCCATTTCCAGACCGCAGCGTTTCATTGCTTCCAAAAATTCCTCGCGGTCTTCTGCCATGCGGATAGATTCGGGCTTTGAGCCAATGAGCTTTACGCCGTATTTATCTAAAATCCCCAAACGATGCACCTCCAATGCGGCATTCAGAGCCGTTTGTCCGCCAACGGTCGGCAAGATCGCGTCGGGACGCTCTTTGGCGATAATGGCTTCGATGTATTCGGGCGTAATCGGCTCAACGTAGGTGGCATCGGCAATGTCGGGGTCGGTCATAATGGTCGCGGGGTTCGAGTTAATGAGCATCACGCGCAAACCCTCTTCGCGGAGGGCTTTGCAGGCTTGTGTGCCGCTATAATCAAACTCGCAGGCTTGCCCGATGACAATTGGACCGGAGCCGATGACGAGAACACTGTTGATGTCTGAACGTTTGGGCATGGTGTTATGAAATTAGTTAAGAGGAATTATTTTTGTTAAGCAATTATCGGACTTCTACAAGATTTACACCTTCTTCAATACTCTGAACGGAGCGTGAAAGATGCACCGCACACCGAACAATCAAGTCTTGTCAGCAACTATTGTTGCGCAATGGTAGCTTTGAAAATACGATGAGTGCCCTCATCTGCTACGTAGAGATTCCCAAAGCCATCGTATGTGATGCCACGTGGGAAATCGAATATATGATAACCCTTTTGACTGCCCTTTACCACTGTCGTTACCTCGCCTGTCGCTATCTCAATTTTGCGAATGCCATAAGTTTCAGCTACATAAAGATTTTTTATGCCATCAGTCGTGATGCTAAACGGTAGATCAAAGTGCGCTTCAGATCCTATACCATCAGGACTGAACCACCACCAGCTAGCACTACCTGCCAATGCGGTTACTTTACCTATGGCTACAACGATTTTCCAGATACGAACACCATCCAAAACGTAGAGATTTCCAGATCTATCACTAATGATGTCGGTTAGATGATTAAATTGTCCTGCCGTCACTGTTGTTACTTCGCCTGTCGCTATCACGATTTTGCGAATACGGTTCTGGTCTGCTACATAAAGATTTCCTATACCATCACTAATGATTCCCCAAGGATAGCGAAACTGTGCCACTCTTCCTATACCATTAGCATCTCCCCTTTCGCGACTCCCCGCTAGCGTGGTTACTTTGCCTGTTGCTATTTCAATTTTATGGACGCAAGCATGATCTGTTACATAAAGATTGCCTTTGCCATCACTAGTGATTCCCGATGGATTGCTAAAGTGTCCTATATCTCCCACTAGCGTTATTACTTTGCCCGTAGCTATCACAATCTTACGGATGCTCCTATTATCAATAACGTGGAGATTCCCTTCACCATCGCATACAATGTCTTTGAGAAAGCCAAACTGTGCCGCCACACCAAAGCCGTCATTATAACCCGGTGAACCGCCTACCAGCGTTGTTATCGTGGGTGTAAAGGTTGAAGTGTATCTGTAAAACAGAATCCCCAATGATAATGATACTATCAATATTACAACAATGAGCCTAAGAGCCGTCATTACCTATGCTCCTTCATTTTGCATAAAAAGTTGGGATGTGTCATTTTCCATCTCGAAGCATTCTGCGCCTACTGCGAACGAGATTACTGCCGTTACTTCTACTTCCGTACCTTCGGTTAATTCAGGAGCATATATCTCAATAAGTCCGCCTTTTTTGACGACGGCGTGTTGTTTGATAGCTGCGATCATAGTTGGTCGAAGAAAATTGCAAAAGAAACGCCCACTATCCAAGCAAGATTGTATGCCGGATGGGGGGCGTATGAAAACGTTCGATGTGTTGCTATTTTGAGTTTGATTCATCAAAAGCAAAATAGCAATTTTTTAGGTGAATAAAAACATCGAATAGCTATCCGCATTGGCTTGAAGCTATTGCTGCTCGGGCTGCGCAAACTGGACAATATCAACACCAATACCATTCGGGTCTATGAGAGCAAAATGGTAATCGCCCCACACCTCCTTGCGTAGCGCAAACGCAATTGGCGCATTTAAGGATTGTAGGCGTTTGTACTCCACTTCCACATCCGCAACCGCAACCGTTAAATAGATACCTTTATTGCCAAATGCGGGCTTAAAGAGGTCTTGTTGCGTCTCGTGATTGGGCATCAGAAAGGATAAAACCTCGCGCCCCGACTGGTCTTCAAAGAGAAGAAAAAAGTTCTCCATATCTACTTTGGGCTTCAATCCAAGATATTTCGTGTAAAACTCTTTCGTTTCGCCGAGGCGGGACGTGATAACGCCTGAGTGGAGGTGCAACATAGTTTTCATGGTGTTTTTCTCCTTTGTCAATGAAGGTGAAGATACATTGGAAGGCTGAAGTGAAGAGCCTTGCACACGAAACCAAGCAAATATGCCGCAAGCAAAGAAAACAATACTGCCGAGAGCAAGAGTTCGGAAAGAATGAGAAAATGATTGCATGATGATTACCCAAGATGGTGGGAAATGCTGAATTACAGGATGCAATCTACGGCGCAGGCACAAAGGAGAATTGTAAAAATCGCTCATTTTTTAACACTCAATGTTGATCACTCAATCTTCCTCGTGATTTTTGGATGGGGGAGGGCTTTGAAGCCGCACAAATGCTGAGGGAGAAACGCCGTACAGGGATTGAAATTCATGGATAAAATGCGCTTGGTCATAGAAACCGAAATCAAAAAATATTCCTTCGTGGTTTCTTGTCGAGGTCTGGCGGGAGTGCTGCGTAAGTGCCTTCAACATTGCTTGAAACCTCACAATACGGGCGAAGGTCTTTGGTGATAACCCCACCGATGCTTGGAATATTCGCCGAAGTTGCTGTGGGCTGATGGCGTGATGTTTGCGTACTTCTTCTTCAATTTTGACCGTTCCATGCGAAGCATAGAGAGCATCCAACGCCTGAAGCAGCCTTGCATCGTGGGTAAAATTCCGTAATGAGAGAGCATGAAGCAGAAACGTATCAGTCAGAGCGTTTCGTTCCTCAAAGGAATCGGCTTTATGCAAGCATTCTACCCAAATACGCGCCTCCAGTCGTAGGCTTGGAGCTATAACATCTTCAAAAGGCAAGGTTTGGTGAGCTATTTCGCCTAAATGCACGTCAAAAACGCGCTGAATCATACTTGGCAAAAAACGCACTCCGAAAAATTCTGCACCGTAATCCAAAGGAAAAAGTATCGGTGCATTCGTCGCACCGACAATCACGCTAGGCACTTCTGGACGAGCAATATCCACAATCACATCCACACAGGCATCAGCAGCGACGCGGTATAGGAGCGGAGCGGCGGTCTGACTACTACCCACTACTAACGGAGAAGTCTGAAGAGACCAATAGCAATGAATAATGCCCGCAAGCAGAGATAAAGCCGGAAATTCGTGATATATTGCCTCCGCTTCTTGCAGAAGGCTTGGCTGAAGGGGTTTGTAGCGGTGCATATTTTTTGAGCATAATCGGATTTTGTGTAACTGGTCTATTGCTATGACAATCCATTATTCCTGCAAATGCGCAATCTTGATTCGCTGAATGCTTTGCAGGCTTGTGTGCCGCTATAATCAAACTCGCAGACTTGCCCGATGACGATAGGACCGGAGCCGATGACGGGAACGCTGTTGATGTCTGAACGTTTGGGTATGGTAAAGAAAAATAGTGATCCAAAATGGTTGAGTGACAACTACTCTTTCAAAAGAAACGCCCACTCTCCAAGCAAAATTTGATGCCGGACGGGGGGCGTATTGTGTTTGCGAATGTGGTTACTATTTTCATGTACCACAAAAGTAGCGAATTTTCGCGGAAAATAAAAGTTCTCCCTCACGATGCAATTGTTAGGCGGTCAATTCCGCAAACCCCTGAAACAGCGTGCTTTCGGGGTGTTTTCCCGCAAGAATTTCCTGCATTCGTTGAGCCATGAGCGCACTTGCGCCATACAAGACCAGATGCGGCTCGTAATGCGGCTCCGGCTGCCAATCTCCGAGCGCCCGCCTGACAGGTTCAGCATCACCACCCGTAATGAACATAAGCGGACTTTCGCCCTGAAACTCCTTCTGAATAATACTCTCCACAATTTCTTTAATTGCTCCGCCGATTCCGCGTACAACGCCGATACGCATTGCCTGAGCAGTGTTGGTGCCGCAAACGGCATCTTCAAAAGCGGGTTCGACTTCCGGCAGAAGTTGGGTAAAATGGTGTAAGGCGCGTAATTGGGTACTTACGCCGGGCAATATCGCTCCGCCCAAGCATTTACGCCGCGCATTGGCAGCATTGACTGTAACTGCCGTTCCGCAATCTATCGTGATAAGCGGTGCAACAAGCGTCGGCTGATGCGAGAGATTCTGATGCAGCGCTCCAATCAAACTCAGCACACGGTCGCTGCCGATGCCCTGAATCCCTGCGACATCAATGAGCGACTGCTCTTGCAATATGGCGGAAAGCGGTGTTTGGCGGATATTGCTTCGTTTTTTCAACTCCATTTCAAGCTGTGCATAGATAGCCGGATTGACCGACGAAACGCCGAAGAGAACATTTTTGCCCGAAAAATTCCACAAAAATTTGTGCATGGCTTCTTGCCAGTTTCCCTGTAATTCCGCCGCAAAAAACTGCCCGTCGGCGAGTAATTTGATGCGGGTGTTCCCGATGTCTATTGCTCCGGCGAGAAATGGGGTCATTATCGTTTGAAAGAAAAATGAAGAATATAGCGTTGCATATAAGCAAATATGCGGAACTTCAAGCGTTTTTCAAACAGAAACGGCACGTAAGAACATTCTCACGTGCCGTTAAACGGGGGGCATCAATGTATGCGTGTCATCTTATTTTTTGCCTTTATCGGATTTATCCGTTTTTTTGTCATCAGTTTTTTTGTCATCAGTTTTTTTGTTTTTGCGTGCTTCTGCTTCCAATTTCATTGCTTCGGCGCGTTTTTTCATTGCTTCAGCTTCGAGGCGCATGGCTTCTGCTTCTTTGCGGAGTGCTTCGGCTTCTCGTGTGAGGTCGTTTGCGTCTTCGGCTAAATCTTCGGCTTTTTTCGACTCGAAATCGTCATCGTCAAAATGCCATACGTTTGGAGCATTCGGCATTCTCGGCGGTCGTGGTGCATGAAATTGGAAACTGCGAGCGAGATTTTCAAAAGGTTTGGTATCAAAGTGGAATTGATTGATTCCGCGCCCAAATGCGCGTGAAAACTCGCCCCCCCAACGACGCATATCATCGCCCGAAAATTGAAATACCATATTGCGGTCAGTGTCGCCGTCGCCGTCATTGTCAATGGTAACGGTCATCGTGTTATTGGTCGAAGCGATACGAACATTTTTGCGAACACGCTCCATCGCAGAGCGGAAGCCATTGCGGGCGTTGCTGTCGGTTTTGATGATAATTTCGTCAATCGTTTTCCAATCGCCGACTTTTTCTTTCATATCCTCGCCATCGCCAGAATAAATCACCTCACCATTTTTGATGATTGTTACGCTTTTTTTCTTCGACTTTTTTGCAGCGTCTTCTGAAGTACTGGATTGTGCGGAACTTTGCGCAAAAAGGCTTGTCGCCATTGCAAACACAATGAACATGAAACCGCCCAGAATCAGGCTTGCGGCGGTTTTGCGCTTGGAAGAATTGGGAGAAAGGCTATGGTAGTGCATGGTTATTGCTCCAAAAAATTGCTGATAGAATTGTGAATTTTTTCTACCTGCAAATATACGTGAACGCTTGATTGTAGGCTGTTAAGCGGACGTTAAAGGATGTTAAGGAAATGTTAAACATACATCTTTTGTTCAGTTTTCTCAACGTAGATATTCGCATCCTTTTCAGCGATTTTTTAATATCTGCCCTTTCCATTCCACACGAGATTTCAAGCCTAAAAACGGGGTCATCAATTCCACCAGCAAAAAAAATGGCTCCAGAAGCGGCATCCATAGAAACGACCATTTCATGCGGAGTTCAGCGTATGTTGGTATAGTTAGCGCCATATCTGCCAATACACGTACCGAAAGCAATAGTGCCAATAACTTCCATGCTCCAAGAACTATCGCCACAACAATCCCCAACCACATCGCAACCGACGTAATCACAAACACCGCCGCCCTCCAACCAAGCGCTTTGCCGCCATTGACCCATCGGTGGTGCTGCTTGACAAAGGCTGCCACATCGGGGCATGGAAGCGTTGTGATTTGTGTTTCACTTGCGCAAATGTACCGCACTGCTTGTCCGGCACGTGTTACCGCTTGCAAAAGCGCCAAGTCTTCCGTGAGCGAAAAACGGATATTTGGATAACCGCCCAGTGCTTCATACACGCTGCGGCGGACACTGAGGTTATTCCCAAAACACCCCAAAGGCTGCCCCAAACCTACACCGGCACTTGCCATTGTGTTGTTGATAAGCCACTCGTGCATTTGTAAATGGTCGAATATCCTTGCGCCTTTTGCCAACGTGTAGGAAGCAATTAAGCCTACACGCGGGTTTTGGAATGTGTGTGCAATAGCGGAAATCCACGTCGGCGGCACTGTACAATCTGCATCGGTCATCAGCACAAACTCCCCTTGAGAGCGCATAACTCCTTGATGTACGGCACGAGGCTTACCTTGCAGATTTGTGTTCGAGCGGTCGTCAGTGGTGTTGTGAATGATGAGATTTGGCACTTCTTTTTGCAATTCCGATAAAACCTCACCCGTTCTGTCGCTTGAACGATCATTAACCACAATAATTTCAAACCGTTCCGACGGATAATCACTTGCTGCAATGGAACGAACACAGTGTGCGATATTGTTTTCTTCATTCCGTGCCGGAACAATCACCGACACAAATGGCGTAAAATCAGAGGTTGCGTCATACTGAATCCGCCGTGAACGCTCTTTTGCCGCACCCAGCATAAAAACTACCGTGCGAAGGCAATACAATGCGATTGCGCTTCCAACAATTATCGGCGCAAACCTTGCCATTACAGGAAGAAACTCCATCATCATTGGTATTGGAAAAATGAGTGAATATCCAACGGAAGCGCGAAAATACTGCGTTTTTCATCGAAAAAAAATTCTTGTCGTGCTAAATCTTGATAATCTTCGTTTTTCGGCATGAATTTTCAGCAAAAAAAACTCCCGCATCAAGCATTAGTGCTGTATGCAGGAGTTGTTTTTGTTGTAACGCAGCTTAATAGGTAAAGCGTACGTCTGTTTGCTTCAACATGGTTTCAATTTTACGCAACTCTGTTTCTGAAACAGGGTTAGAGTTTAATTGTAACAATTCCAAATTTTTCAACTTTACCATTGAAGCAGGAATTTTATCAATTTTATTGAAACGGAAATTGAGCAAACGTACATTTGTCAATTTAGAAATGTCCGCAGGAATTTCCGTCAAACGATTACCGGCAAAATCAAGCACTGCAAGTTTTGTTAAACCAAATACTTCCTTCGGCATTTTTGATATTTGGTTTGACGTAAAGTAGAGAACTTTTAAGCCTGCTAACTTGCTTATCATCGGGGGAACTTGCGTAAATTCATTTTTCCCTAAATCAACGGACTTCAGGTTTTTCAAGTTCACAAACTCGGCAGGCAGCGCGCTCAGTTTGTTTCCGTACAAACTCAAGGTGTGTAAATTCACGAACTTACCGATTTCCGGTGGGAGCGAAGTGAGATTTTTCTCGTGTAAATCAAGGAGTTCTACCTTTTCCGGCTCTTTCAAGCCTTCTTCGATAGATTCAAAACGGCGTGCATTCTTTTGTGCGGAATCAAGCGCAAACATTTCCATATCCGGCTTACGGTCTGGTGCAAGTGCAGCTGTTTTACCTGTTTGCAGAGTTGCCTGCTGCGTTGAAGTAGCAGGAGCAGCAGTTTTTGCAGAAGATTTCTTTTTGCCTTTGGATTTTGTTTGTTGTGCTTGTGCTGTGGTCAGTGCCATGCCTAAAAGCACAGCACCCAAGCCTAGACCAAAAATAATACGCTTCATGCGTTTAGTGTCTCCTAGTTTGTAGAACATTGAAAAACGTAATGCTAGTTTGAGTTCAATTATTGGTCACCCATTTTTTGCCCTTATCCCTTTTCCTTCATCCCTTATTTCATGCCTTCTTCGGCAGTTCACACAGTTCCATGAGTACGCCGTTGGTGGATTTTGGGTGTAAAAAGGCAATCATCATATCGTGAGCGCCTTTTTGTGCAGTTGGATTGATAAGTTGGACACCGCTTGCAGCCAAGTGTTGTAGCTCATCATTTATTCCTTCGGTTGTGAAGGCAACGTGGTGGATACCTTCACCACGCTTTTCGATGAACTTTGCAATCGGCGAATCCGCATCCGTCGGTGCTGTAAGTTCAATCAACACCTCTCCTGCTTTGAAGGAGGCAATATCAACTTTCTGGTCGGCAACCGTTTCGCGGTGAAATTTCTCCACACGAAAAATTTGCTGAAACAGCGCCATGCTTTTTTCTAAATCGCGCACGGCTATTCCGAGATGATTCACTCCGCCAATCATATTGCGTTCCTGAAATCGTGAAACAAGAGATTTTATGCAATCTTTAAGGCTTTTCGGGTTTATCTTTTTTCTTATGCTTCAAGCGCAGATTCCATTTGCTGATGCAGCATTGTTTCTGCTTCGGCAAGTTGTTCGATGGTGTTTACGCCCAACACCTCTGCAAAAGCGTCGCATTTCCAGGCGGAAACGCCTTCGCCGCGTTTGCGCAAAATGCCGATGATGTCAGTCAGATAGTATTCACCTTGCACATTGCTGTTGCGAACTTCTTTGAGTGCTGAAAAGAGAGCCGTTGCTTGCACAAGATAGATTCCGCTATTGATTTCGGTAATTGTGCGTTCTTCTTCGCTTGCATCTTTGTGTTCGACTATGCGCTCAAAATCACCACTTTGAGAGCGAATAATTCGCCCGTACCCTGTCGGATTTGGTGCATCTACACTCAAGACCGAGACCGCACCATTACTTGTACGGTGAGCATCGGCGAATGATGCGAGTGTTTCGCGGCGCAGCAAAGGAACATCACCCGACAAAATGAGAACATCGCCCTCAAAGCCGCTCAGAATCTGGTCTGTTTGCTGCACTGCATGACCGGTGCCAAGTTGAACGTCTTGATGCGCGTATTCCAAACGTCCGTGAAATTCCGCGTCCAAATACTCCATCACCGATTCTTTTTGAAAACCCACAACAGCGATAATGCGCTTGGGTTCTAGCGATTCCGCCTGATGAACAACATAATCAATCATCGGCTTACCGGAAAGTTCAAACATCACCTTCGCTTTATTCGGATTATTCATCCGCGTTCCTTTTCCGGCGGCGAGAATGACGACTGCAAGAGATTGTACCATCAACAACGAACAAAAAATAATGGGCAAAATTACGAAATGTGATGAGTGTAGTTGCACTCGTGCGGTGTTAAAGAATGTTAAATGCTTTTGGGAAACAGTAATGCTGCGCCATTCAAGGCAATTTCACTGGTTCTCAATTTAGTATCACCGTTTCAGCAAGCACTTCATGGCTTGTTTGTTTGACATTGTTGTGTTCATCCACAAGAAGCACCGTTGGCTTGTAATCCCGTGCTTCTTCGTCAGACATCATTGCGTAACTGATAACGATGATGCGGTCTCCGACCATTGCTTTACGCGCCGCAGCACCGTTTAAGCACATCACACGGCTTCCGCGCTTTCCTTTAATCACGTAGGTCTCGAAACGCTCACCGTTATTGATGTTTACCACCGATACTTTCTCATATTCCAGCAAATCTGCGGCTTCCATGAGGTCTTCGTCAATGGTCAAACTGCCTTCGTAGTGCAATTCGGCTTGCGTAACGCAAGCGCGATGAATTTTTGATTTGAACATGAGGCGATTCATCGTGCGGCTCTCCGTTGAGTGGTGCTGACGGCATTCACCGTCATCCGAATAAATTCTTGAAAAATCGTTATCTGCGGCAATTTTTTTCAACGTTTTGAAGGCGTTGGAAAAATTTAAGCCAAGACTACAAAATTAGGATAATTTTATTTGCTGTACAAATTTTCGCCGTTCCGTTGTAAATTTGTACGAGTATTTTTCCTCAATTTTTTTCAGATTATTTTTACTAAGACGCTCACGAAAGGATAAACGTTTATGCGGATTCAATTAGCAAAACTCGCTCATGCCAGAAGCGGCGACAAAGGCGATGCGGCGAACTGCGGAGTTATCGCCTACAAAGAAGAGTGGTACCCGATTTTACGCGATGCACTCACCGCCGAGCGCGTACAGAAGCACTTTGCGGGCGTTTGTATGGGTGAAGTAGAACGCTATGAACTCCCGAATATTTGGGCGCTCAACTTCGTTTTGCACAACACGCTGGGCGGCGGCGGCACGGTTTCGCTCAAACTCGATGCACAAGGCAAAACGATTGCTTCCGCGATGTTGCTGATGGAAATTGATGTGCCGGATACGCTACAACTCTCATAAAACCTAACGCACAACATTAACCACCCCGCCCCGCACCATTCCGCCCATTTCCGCCCGATAGACATACACACCGCTTGGCATATTGCCACATTCCCAAACAAGCGTATGTTGTCCCGCAGACAAGATTTTATCGGCTATGGTGGTGATTTCTTGCCCCAGCATGGTAAAAAGCGTAAATTTCACACGGCTTGGTTGTTCCAGCGAAAGGAGGAATGTGGCTTCATTGCTTGCAGGTTGGGGGTAAACAGCATCAATACGTGTTCCCGTTTGATTGATGTTTTGATTGGTATTCTGCACCGATGTTATCCGCAATGCGGCTTGCAGCGCGGCTTCTGCGTTCACACGCCCTGCACCGAAGTATTCATCCCAGCCTTGCGTGTCTTCGCTTGCCGCACCAATTCTGTCAATAGCCGTTGAGCGCAGTATTTCTCGCACTTGCGTAAAGGTTAAGCGTGGGTGCACCGAAAGCATGAGGGAAACAATGCCGCTCACAATCGGCGTTGCTTGCGATGTACCGCACCATGTTGTTACTGCGCCGTCAGTGTGTCGGTATCCGGCAATAAGTTCTCCCGGTGCAACTACGTCCAAATGCGCTCCGTAATTGCTTCCGCTTGTTGCGCTAAAACAAAAGGGCGCAGCCCGCAAATCCCGATTATTTGTTGCTCCGACGGCAATCGTTTCGGCATATCCGGCAGGGTAAAATGTTGTGTTGCTGTTAGTGTTCATCGTGCAGGCAAGCACGATTGCACCTTTGCTGTGGGCATATTTGACAGCATCCTCAAGTGCGGTGCTTCTCCCCGAACCACCAACGCTCATATTCAATACTTTTGCGCCCATATCCACTGCGTAGCGAATACCGTTAATCCACCACGAATACTGACCGGAATTGCTGCTGTTAAGAATTTTCACGTGCATAATGCGGCAGCGCCAATCCACTCCGGCAATCCCCGCACCGTTATTGCCCCGCGCAGTGGCAATGCTCATTACGTTTGAGCCGTGTCCATGGTCGTCAGTCGGGTCGCTGTCGTTATTGACAAAATCGTAGCCTTGCATCAAACGCCCCGCGAAATCCGGCATCGTTGCTGCTCCCACAGGCTGCCCGGAATCCAGCACCGCCAGAATCAAGGTGTCTGAGCCTTGCGTCATTGACCACACGGGTGTAAGGTTTGCGTCTGCGCCGATTTTCCCTACATTCCCCCCAAAAGTCTGCCCTGTGTTGCGCAAACCCCACTGTGAACCGAAAAACGAATCATTCGGAATGAGCGATTGCAGGAGCGCCGATTTTTTGTCATCGTTTGCTGCTACACTTACTTCCACTCCCCCGCCTGAGCCGATAAAATCAGGCTCGGCGTATTCCAACGACGCAGCAAGGAGATTTAATGCACTATTTGGGGCTGCGAGTTTTTGAAGGAGCGCCTCCACGTCTTGACCCGTCCGCAATTCCGCAACGAATATCCGCTCTAAGCCGCATTGGAGAGCCTCACGGTTACTGCGGTCAATATTCGGAAGAAGCCCCCACAAGCGCTCTACGCCCAGTGTGTAGGCAGTAGAGAGAAGTGGCGTTGTTAGGTCGTTTGCTTGTACGGCAAGATTCCATGTCTCTGGCACCTCCTTTTTATCCACGCGCTGCTGAGTGGTGGCGTTGGAGCGTTGTACCGCCTGAATCTCGCTCCAGAGTGCCGATTGTGCCTTGACTTTGAGGAGAATCTGCGATGCGTGGGCGGGATGTCGCACGGGTGCTTGTGCAAATGCAAAAAAAGGAATTGTGCAGACCCAAAGCACCAAACCACAAGCGGCTTGTGGACGGGAGAGGAGGGGAAAGTTGAGTATCATTGAACGGTAAAAAAATGGAGATAGCTTTCAATTATTGGCAAAACCAGGTTCTGTGAAATATCAAACAATCACTATGGCTTTCCAAGAGAAATTTTTTCAACCACTTTGGCGACTTTGGTAAATGCTGTATGAGCGGGTAAATCTGCGATGTTGCTTTTGAGTTTACGGGCTTCATCGGCGGAAACGCCAAAGACTTGTTGTAAAAAATTATGTGCGGAGGCATTACTTTGTAGCACAAATACGAATTCTAACATTTCCAAAAAGTCAAATTCTGCTTGGTCAAAATCGCTTGGCGATTGTGATAGCAAGACCACTGCAACACCCTTTGAACGAACCTCACGAATCATTTCTGCCAAAATCTTTACACGCTTTTTGTCGTTCAAAAAGTGATGCGCCTCGTCAATCACAATAACCGTCCGCATTGTACGTGCCGATGTTCCGGGATGAACGGGTGAGTCGGGCAGTGCCATAATTTTTCGTTGCAGCTCTTTTAGGATAAAGAACACGCAGAGTTCTTTTTTTGCTGGCAGTGCATGAATGTCGAAAATTACACTGCGGTTTAAGAGCGAATCCCACAATGGCATTTCTTTTTCGGCAAAAAGATTGTGTTCGGTCAAAGGGCGAAAGACCGACGTGAGCGAATCAGCTTTTTTCTCCGTGCGCTCAAGTTCAGCGCGAATATCGGTAAAATCGGGATACTCAAATCCTTCACCTTCAACACGGTTGTATGCCGCCAGCACAGCATCGTAGAGCTTTTGTTCCTGTGCCTTGCCGATGTTCGCTTCCACATCGCGCACCGTTTGTACAAAACGCTCTGCTTGACCTTTGCGCTCTTGTTCGGTATTTTCCTCAAGTTTGAACATATTGAGCGGAATGGGCTGCCGACTGACATTCAGCACTTCTGCGCGTGTGTCGCGGTGAAAATTGTACGCATTCCACAAATCGCCCTTGTAATCAAACATGATAAACTGCGTCTGAAAGTTTGATTTCTTCCTAAGTTCGGTGATAAAATGCTTGATGAAGGTTGTTTTGCCGCTTCCGGGCTTGCCGATGATGGCGACGTGGTTGTTATTGTGTTCTGCAACGTTGTTGAAGTTGATATGATATGCCGTTTTACTGGACTGAACAGTGCCTACGTGCAGCTTGATTGTACCGTCGAATCCTATGACTCTGGGTTCTAAGCCATCTGTGTCATCCTTATACTGATTGGGCAATCCACCGTCGCGTCCCCCCTTCTCGGCGAGGAGCAAAAGATACTCGTACCCATTTATGGAATCTGTTTCGGCATTGATAGTTTTTAAGCCATCTTCAAGATGCCATTTGAGATAGTCATCATACTCATCATCCGTCAAACGGCGCTGATATAATTGCTGCAAAAGCAACCGGAAAAGCAGCCCGTCATTTTGCTCCAGCGTTGGCACTTCTATTTCAAAGCCTTTTTTGTCAGTACTGGAAATCTGCTCAAGTGGAGATTCTTTTTGCAGAGAACGCGCCAACGCAATCCGTAGCGGTTCGTATTTATCTCTATTTCGCATTTCGAGACTGATACGGGCGCGGTCTAAGTGTTCTGTTGCTTGGGTAGAGAGTTTAATTTTTCGAGCCATGATCTAATCTTTGTGGCAAAGTAAGTGTATCATCTACTAAAACTTTTTGATAGTCGCGTAGAAGTTTTTCATCTGAAGGTAATGGTTTTCCGTCATGCCCTGCCATATACAGAAGAATATTTTGTAGTAACGGTTTGTTTTTTGTATTTATTGTCTTAGTGGAAGATTGCCAGAATAGATGCAGTAATGGACTTGACATTAAATCTAAAGGCAGCTGGGCGACACGTGCGATAACACTTTCCAGGGTGTCATTTGTTGCTCTTTTCCTCGCGTTATTGTACAAAATAACAGTCATTTTAACAATCATCTGCAAGCCAATAGGTCTAAAGATAAAATGACCACCGTTATCGTTTCGATAACGCTCAACAACTTCTTGATAGTTATCCGTAGCTAAATATTCTTGCAAAGGCAAAAATGCCTTTATTAAGGCATCAAAATACCCTACCACAAATTGGTAGAATTGTTCGTACTCTTCATTGGAGTATTTATTACCTTTACCAATTTTCATTTTGCTCGCTAAATCATCAATCGCCCCAAGTATATTCACCACATCATAGAGATTTGTAAGAGTTGTCAAAGCGTTTTTCTCAGTCGGCGCAAGATTACTACTCTTGTTGTACACTGTATCACTCTTGCTGGATATACGCTGCCCTTGAAACAACATATATTCGCGCACTAAGCGACGCAGGGTAACGGCGATAATATCATCTTCATCCAAAGCAATAATCTCCGTTTTGGAGACAGGTTTTGCAAATTTATTCAACGTCGTAAAAAGTCGACGGCTACGTTGCCGCCCTTCTTCTGTCACCTCATGCGGCAAGAAAATCACTGATAAATACTCATCTGCAAGTTCTGCATTTTCTTGTACTGCCTTTTTAATTCCTGCTAGACGGTGCTGTCCATCCAATGTAAAAAGACGTTCTGAGCCATTAAATTGCAGAATACCTATTTTTTCGGTGATGGATTCGTCTGGTATCTCAATGCCAAGTGCTGGATTCACAGACAAATTTTCTATCGGTAGCCACTGCGGTTCGCCGTCGTACACGGCTATAACTAGAGAACTAAAAAATCGCTCCTCCTCTGTGAGGAGATAGTTGGCAATAGCTTTGCCACGCTTCTTATCCAGTTCTCTTTGTAAAAGATCACTCAATACCTTACTTTGGTATATTTCGTCCGCATAGCTAATACGTTCTGCAATATCTTGTAACCTCATTAAGCATGAGTAGTACGTCCAAGAGCCAAGGTAGCCGCGTAATGCAGGGAATTGTAATTTCCTATTCATAAAGCATTCAAGATTGTAGAAATCCAAACAGAAAAGCCGTTTTTATTGCATGATGGCAGGAAAGTATCAAGCAGGAGTTTTTCTAATTTTGCTATGTCTGTTGAAGGATCTGTTATTTCATGAAAATAGAAATACAAATAACCATCCCAATTATTTAGAAGTTTGTTGATTTTAGGTCGGGCAGCATCAAACCGCTTTTTGTCTTGAAAATACTGCATAAAACGCTTGCGTAGAGTATTCTTGCTCTTGTCTCCTGCCTTACCAATGTACATGAGATAGGCATGATTAGGAAAGTTCGCTAATTCTGGCTCAATAAAAAAAGCATAAAGACCTGGCGTATCAGGAACAGAGACTTTACTGTCCTCGTTAAAACGAACTCTTTCCCACTTCAGGGGTGGCAGTTCAACAGATTTATCAATCCACTGTCGCCTCCAAAGGCGCACAGATTGTGTATAATCCTGCAACTCTTGGCGTAATTCAACCTGAATCATAATTTTCTCAGAAATTCTTATTGCTGAAAATACTGCCCTCGCACAACACGAGCAGTTTGGCGGGCAGTATCCTTATTTATCATGTAGGTTTGCGCTATATGAGGCTTGAGAACCTCGTAGGTATCACGTACAACTTCTTCGTCGGTTGAGAGCAAAATGACTTGTTCTCCGGCATTTGCAAAGTAGTGTTTCGCAATTTGAGCGCGGTGCTGAGAATCCAATCGTGCAAGCGGTGTATCAATGACAATCGGCAATGAGCGGTCGGTAATTTGCGAAAGTGCGTATATTAAGGAAATTGCTAGTAGCTCTTTTTCTCCTGCTGAGAGCTTTGTTTTGTCTATTGCGTCGCCATTTGCACTGTATAGCGTAATCGCAAATTGCTTCTCTGCATCAATTTTGAGCGATGAAAACTGGTCTTTCTTACGCGCAAGTTTTTTGAGGGTTTTAAGAGCAAACTCTTCCAAACGCTCAACTCGACTAACGCGAAAATCATGTAAAAAGATTTCTAAAGTATCTCGAACTTTATCGCAATACTCTATTTGACGCTGCATAGAATCTGTTGCTTTCGCAGATTCTTCCTTGTTCGTTCTTTCTTTGCGCAAAGCCTGAATCTCATCACGATTTCTTTGCGCCTGCACCATCCATATCTCTCGAATTTCACGCTCTTTGATGTCAATTTCAGCCTTGATCTTTCCTTTTTCCTCAAATAGTTTTTCGACCTGACTATCACGGGTCAAACGCTCTTTCTTTTCCAATCGTATCAACTCCGTATTTATCTCGTTCAAACGGGTAATCTGTTTTTTGAAACGCGACAAGGTTTCAAAACTCTGTCGCGCCCGAAGGACAATCCGTTGCTCATCACTTTTGGTAATGTCATGGAGCATCTCCGCGGAATCTAAGATAGGTTGTCGGTCTATAAACGTGTCATTTAACACTTCGCGCAGTGCATCTACATAAAATTGCTTCTGCCGTTCCAACAAAGGAGGTACAGCCTCTATATCACCAAAAAAAATGCGCTCAATAACATTATTTATCTTAGGCTGATGAACTTTTTGCAACGTGCGGTATTCAGATATTTTTTCTTCTTGACTCAACTGACTGAAAACCGACTTGAGCAATCTTGCCATCATAAGAATAGGCAAATCACTCGAAATAGCTGTTCCAACTGTTTCTTCAATAAATTTCTTTTCCGTGCGTAGTTCTTCGCGTTGGTCTCGAAATCCTTCTGCTGTGTCCGCATCAATACGTGTAATGCGCTGCGTTTCTCTATCTAAGACATTGAGGCGATCTTGAAAATTCTGAATCTCGCTCTGCAAAGTATCCATTTTCTCTTGCGCTTCGATAATTTTTTCTTCCGATTCGGCAATCTCCGCATCAATCTCAGCGATTCTTTTTTTAATACCTTGATTCGCTTTATATCCTGTCAGAATACGACTTTTTGTTGTTGCTAAGTCCTCAATAAGAGTCCTGTAAACACTGATACCTAAAATTTTCTCAAGTGCATCGGCAAAAGCCTCATCCTCATCTTTAACAAAATCCTGTATTTTCTCACCGTCAAAGAAAAAAAACTGAGAAACGTCGTAAGGTAGTAGTTCTTCAATAAAACTTTCATACTCATCCTGAGCCGTTATTTCAAAACTCGAACCATCAACTTTCCTAATCGTAAACTCTTCATTCCGTATATGATTATTAGAGTTCAAACCCCAGGAACGTTTGATAATAATATCCTGTAAAATATTTCCTATCTCCACGTTTCCTAGCTGAATTTCGATAGACATTTGAAGTTGTACCGCATCACGTTTTGCTTCGTCATTCATCATGGCAACAATATAATGTTGATAATCTTCACGTTTTGCCCCTTTAGAAGGAAATAAATTACGATTCCTTTTGCCATACAAACAGAGCAATATGGCTTCCAAAAAAGTAGTCTTTCCGGCACCATTTAAACCGCCAAATAAGATAATTCGTTTGTTCCGCGAAAGCCCTGTTGTCAAGCCACCAATGGTATGTGTTCCTAAAAACGACTTAAAATTATGCAACGTTACTGATTCTATATTCATAAGCCCTATGCTAATTCTTGATGTGAAGATGCTTCCTCGTTCTCTTTGACGAAACGTTTGATTTTTTGCTCCATACTGGCAAATATAGTACCACGCCGCAAGAAGGCAAGATGACCACGCTCAAGTTCCAGCAATTCTTTAATGTGGTCTGCCCGCACATCGTTTTGTTCACTTATTTTTTCCAGGATGGCAAACTCTTCTTTACGACGCTCAAGTGAGGAATACTCAGAAAGCATCAGGCTTCTCCCTGTTATTCGTTGATAAATTTCGGCAACGGAGTATTGAAATTTGCCGTCATAATGCCACTGTACTTGAATTGCTGAAAGCTCTTGAATACTAATTAGATGCGTTTGAATATTTGGATATATCTGCTCTTGAATGGTAAGAAGTTTCTCAAGAATTTCTTTTCTGATGTCAATCGTAAATGGTCCTATTCCATCTTGCCCGGATCTACGCCGTTTTTCTCGGTACTTTTCCTCATCACGAATCTCTTTCAGCCAATCTCGAAAATTGAGCAACGGACGCATCCATTCTTCGCCATTCAAAACCATACCTGTCATAGACTTATCTTTATCCACCACTGTACACGTCCAGCAACCAAAGCGCGAATTTCCGCAACTTGGCGTGGTAGTATCAATCACAAGTGGACATTCTTGAATATCGAAAGCACTGTAATACAAACGCACCAATTCTTGATTATCACCGCCCCAAGGGTTCGGATTGCGTGTGAGGTACGCCCATACTTGCTTGTTGGTCATCTCTGCGATAGGCGCAAACACAAAGGCATTGGGCAAAGTATGTTTTCTCAGTCGCACACCTTCAAGTTCATATTGCTTCATGGAAGCCGCCCGATTAGCGGATTCATCTTTGCGCGTTCCGAGCAAAATAATGGCTTTACCGTGCTTATTGACAGTCTTAATAATGTAATCACTGGTAGGATTAATCTTCATCCGCTCAGTACACCATCGAAACCAGCGATTTGGCGACGGATACCCCTTCCCAATCATATTCAACCAAAATGTATCTTCAAGTTTGGGAACGGTCTTAACGACATGAAACAAAGCGGGGTTATGGGCAAACAAATGATTTTTACCAGCATCCCGAATCAATCCCAGTTGTCGGTCAAGATATTCTATAACTTTGGGATTTTCAACAAGCGTGTCATTTGACAAAACATGAATTTCTTTGATTCGTTTTTCAATCGGCAGACCATCAATAGCAGCAAAGACAAGCTGCAACAGCGCTGTGCTATCTTTGCCACCAGAGAAACCAAGCACCCAAGGCAAACCATCTTCACAATACTGCTCCTGAATTTCTTGCAGGGAAAAACGCACTAACTCTTCAAGGTTTGCACCTGTTTCCTCTAGTTCATCTTCTTGAACAATTATTGGTCGCGTTTTCTTTGTTGCGGTTTCTGTAAGCATAGTTCTGGTAGTATTTTGGCGAAATGTGTCAATGGTGTGGAGGCATATACGTTACAAATATACGCAAAAACGCCGAAAGAGACTATTCTTCCGGCGTTTTTGTAAACGAGCGTCAGGGTGAATCTAATCAGCTTATTCTAATGCTTTTACTTCGCTTGCAAGTGCTTCTTCCGAAGCCCTTGTTTCTACGTCTATGAAACTGCACTGAATGAGATCTATCACCGTTCATAAAAGACTGTACCAACACGCTCAATATGCTCTCTCACATCATTATTCCGCAACGACGGCGCGTGAAGAACATCCACCATGTAAGGAAGCGAACTCTCGTCACAAGCAGATTTGATGCAGCGCACAGTCTCATTTGAAACATCGTCATTCATAATGGCAAGGTCAATATCGCTGCCTTGCGAGTATGTTCCTTTGGCTCGGCTTCCGAAAATATGCACCCGTTTTACTTCAGGAAAACGCTGTAATATCGCATAGAGCCGTTTGAACGTCGCGCTCTTTCAGCCCGAAACGCTCTGTGAGGTCAATGTTTGCTTGCATCGTCATTTTGCGTGGGGGAAGATTGTAGTTCTTTCAGAAAAAAACTGTGTAGCTGCTTGAGTGCCGGAAACACGTCTTGACGCAAGCGTGGTTCAGCGTTTTCAAATTTCTCGCCACTGTAATCATACGAAAGCATATTGCGAATTTCCAAGCCGTCAATCAACTCTTGCGCACACAAGATGTAGGTACTTTGCTGTGCGAGCCGAATCGTGTCTTTTGGTGAGGGTTTGAACGCAAATCCTTTCTCTTCGAGAAAATCTTTAAGCGTTTTCCACGCTAATTCCAACGTAAATTCAAAGCGCTGAATAAGCCCATTTCGCTCAAGTTCGTTCAAATACGGCTTTTCTACGGCTTCTCTCAAGCGCAGAAATGCTTGGTCATAATTGCGAAAACGCTGTTGCCAGCGTATATCCTGATTCATAGCGCTTTGCAACAAAGAAAGGTTGATGAAATTGAGCGAGGAATAATATACGCAAAAACGCCGAAAGAGACTACTCTTCCGGCGTTTTTGTAAACGAGTGTTAGCGCGAATCCGTGAGCGCTTATTCTGCTGCTTTTTCTTCGCTTGCAGGTGCTTCTTCCGAAGCCGTTGCTTCTGCGCTTACTTCTTCGGAAGCAGCAACTTCCTCGACCTGCGCAACAGCCGCAGCCACGCTTGCAGCTACTTGCTGCTGAACACGTGCTTGTGCGGTGCTTTGCGGGGCTTCTTTGCGTTTTTTCTTGCGACCGAGTGTACGGCGACCATCTTGGCTTTCTGCCCAATCAACCAGCTCAATAACTGCCGTGCGGCTACCGTCGCCATGACGTGTACCGGTTTTGATGATGCGGCAGTATCCGCCCGGGCGATTTTCTACAACGGGAGCAATCGCATCAAAAAGTTCCTGCAAAACCGCTTTGTCTTTGATGTACCGACCAACGGTACGGCGTGAGTGAATATCAACGGTATGACCATTGGTCAGCTGCCCGTTCTGCTCTGCCAAATACGCATTTTTTGCTTTAGTGATAAGGCGTTCAACGAAGGGGCGCAATTCTTTTGCTTTTGCTTCGGTAGTCGCAATGCGCTTGTGTTGCAGAAGCGATGTTGCCATATTGTTCAAAAGCGCTTTGCGGTGGCTTGCGGTGCGCTTCAGTTTTCTACCGGAACGTAAGTGTCTCATGGTAAATGTACGGAAAAAAGGGGGTGAAAAAATTATCGTCAAAAAGCCGTGCAAGAGTGTTGATGCGTACTGTTCACCGAGTACGTGTGCATCAAAGCGGCGGAAGAAGGGTTTAGTCTTCAGCCGGTTGTTTTTCTTCTTCTTGCAGGTACTTCTCAACGTCCATACCGAAATGGAGGTTAAATTGCTGAACGATTTCCGTCAATTCAGCAAGCGATTTGCGTCCGAAGTTACGGAACTTCAGCATATCGCCTTCTTGACGACGTACAAGGTCGGCAAGCGTTTTGATGTTGGCTGCTTTCAAGCAGTTGTGAGAACGGACGGAAAGTTCGAGGTCATCCACCGATGTATTCAAGATACGGCGAACACGCGCAAATTCAGCGTCGCGTGATTCATCTTCGGCTTCGGGTTCTTCCTCGAAATCAAAATTGATAAAGAGTTGGATATGGTCGCGGAGAATCCGTGCAGCCTGCTCCATAGATTCTTCGGCAGAAATCGTGCCGTCGGTCTCCACATCCATCGTGAGGCGCTCGTAGTCGGTTTTTTGACCAACACGGAACGGCTCAACGGTGTATTTCACATTTTTGATTGGGGTAAAAATCGCGTCAATAGGAATTGTATTGACAAGATGCTCCGGGTCGCGGTTTTCGTCGGCTGGAACGTAGCCTTTACCGCGTCCAATCATAAGTTCAATTTCAATATCGGCATCTTTGGAAAGCGTCGCAATGTAGTGGTCAGGATTCATTACTTCCACTTGGTCGCTTGCTGTTTGGATGTCTTTCGCTGTAAATACGTGCGGACCTTTGAGGCGGAATGCGACTTGCACACCTTTTTTATCCATCATTTTCAGGCGAACACCTTTCAAATTGAGGATAATCTCGCACATATCTTCAATCACACCCGGAATGGTCTGAAACTCATGCAACACGCCGCTAATGCGCACAGCAACAATCGCAGCGCCGGGAATGGAAGAAAGCAAAACGCGACGGAACGAGTTACCGATAGTAACACCGTAGCCGCCTTCAAGTGGCTGAAGAATAAAAATACCGTGATTCGGAGTCGAACTTTCGTGTACGATAACACGCTCGGGCATTTGCATTGCAAGACTCATGATGTGTATCCTTTGTCCGTGAAGAAGAATTCGTTGAAAAAACAGGAAGCGGACGATTTATCCAAACAACAGAAAAGCACCGCATGAACATTCGTGATGAACACACGGTACTTCCTTCAAAATAGTCGTATTTTAGACTCTTCTACGCTTCGGTGGGCGGCAACCATTGTGCGGTATCGGTGTGCGGTCAAGAATAGTCTGTACTTCAAGTCCGGCTTGGTTCAGCGCACGGACGGCAGCTTCACGACCGGAGCCGGGACCTTTGACAAACACATCTACTTTGCGCAAGCCCATGTCGTATGCTTCTTTGCCTGCATTTTCAGCAGAAACTTGAGCAGCATACGGAGTATTCTTTTTTGAGCCGCGAAAACCATTCCGACCAGCCGACGACCAACTGAGAACGTTACCATAGACATCGGTAATCGTTACTTGCACATTGTTGAACGTCGCACGGACAAAGGCTTTTCCGTGAATATCGGAAACTGTCTTTTTCTTTGCGCGTTTCGCGTAAGTTTTAGCCATAGTTCGTTAAAAAAATAAAAACAAGAAAATATAGTCTGATTCGCTTTATGGCTGCTAATGGACTTCCAAAGAAGATTTAGCGCCCTTTAGACAGCAATAGCACAGACAAAGTGGTGTCTGTGCTGCTGCTGTGGTAATGCATTGTTGTTTGGTACAAACCAAGAAAGAAACAATGAAAGTTAAATGGGGTGTGTATGCAATGCAAGAGAAAGATTTCTCGAAGAGGGCATACAATTTCCCGATTATTTCTTCGCTGCTTTTTTCTTACCTGCAACGGTCTTACGACGACCTTTGCGAGTACGAGAGTTTGTACGGGTACGCTGACCACGGGCGGGCAATCCGCGACGGTGGCGCAAACCACGATAGCAGCCAATATCCATGAGGCGCTTGATGTCAAGCGCAATCTCACTGCGCAACTGACCTTCAACGCTGTATTCGTTTTGGATAATTTGACGCAAGCGTGCTACTTCTTCATCGGTGATGTCAGAGACGCGCTTGTTTGTCGGGACGTTTGCTTTTTCGAGAATTTCGATAGAGCGGGTTGGACCAATCCCGAAGATGTATTGAAGCCCGATAAATGCGTGTTTATTTTTGGGCAAATCTACGCCGGCTATACGTGCCAAGATGCTACTCCTTGAAATGAAAAATTAACCTTGACGTTGTTTATGACGAGGATTTTTCTTGTTAATGACATAGACTCTGCCTTTACGACGAACTATTTTGTCGTCGGCGCTACGTTTTTTAACGGAGGCTTGAACCTTCATTGTACTAATCCTTGATAAAATGTCGTAAGTATGCGATTTTCAAATGTTGGGCGAAAAAACGGTACAGAATTACAAATATAACACTATTTGTAACGATATACAACTCTTCCTTTTGTTAAATCGTAAGGAGAGAGTTCTACGGTAACTTTGTCGCCTTGAATAATCTTGATAAAATTCATCCGCATCTTCCCGGACACGTGTGCAAGCACTTTATGTCCGTTTTCCAACTTCACGATAAATTGTGCGTTAGGAAGTGTTTCTTCGACAAGACCATCTACACGTATTAAGCCTTGTTTTGCCATAAAAAACGATGCGTAAATGAATTGAGTGTTTTCACAAAACGTTTCTTGCAATTAGTCAAGCAACGTTAAAATAATTGGCGGTTCTTTTTCTTGGACAATCACTGTATGCTCGAAATGCGCAGAAGGTTTGCCATCGGATGTGCGTACTGTCCAACCATCACTATCGGTATAAACTTTTGATTTTCCTGCATTAACCATCGGTTCAATGGCAAGTGCCTGACCGGGACGCAGACGAACGTTCGGATATTGTTCGCGGTGCATAAGCGGAGGAATAAAGTTTGGTATGGAAGGCTCCTCGTGAATCGTTTCGCCAACTCCGTGTCCAACTAATTCTCGCACACATGAATAGCCGTTTTTTTCAACGTGCTTTTGTATTGCACCGGAAATAGCATAGACTTTATTACGACCTGTTGCTTGCTCTAAACCTAGCATCAATGCTTCCTGTGTGACACGAAGCAGTTTTGCTTTTTCGTCGCTTATTGCTCCGATAGCAAAGGTATAAGCACTGTCACCGTGATAACCATTTTTATAGGCAAGACAGTCAAACGATACTATATCGCCTTCTTGCAATATACGTTCTTTGCTTGGAACACCATGCACAACGGCATCATTTACCGAAATACACGTTGCATATTGATAGACAAGCTGGCGCTGCTTACCATTGATATTCGTCGTCCACGGCACTTGATAGTTTTTGATTGATGGCGTTGCTCCTCGTGAGCAAATATAATCGTCGGCAATTTTGTCAATCTCCAGCGTATTCATGCCCGGTTTCATGTACCGAGCAACAAGCAAGATGGTATCGGCGACAATCCGACACGCTTCTTCAATATAATCCAGAGCAGATTTGACTTTAACCGACGGCGCACCAACCATAGCCGTTATCCTGAAAAAGAACGATAAACCCAGAGAATTTAATATCCGCCCGGTGTCTGTACATTGACATTACCGGAACGACCACGTAATTTACCACTCTTCATAAAGCCATCATAATGACGCATGAGCAAGTATGATTCAATTTGCTGCAAAGTATCAAGTGCCACGCCAACAATAATCAGCAAACTTGTACCGCCAAAAAATGATGCAAAGAGCGAAGGGACTGCAAGAACGTTGGAAACAAAGACCGGCAAAACAGCAATGCAGGCAAGGAATATTGAACCTGGCAGCGTTATGCGTGTCAAAATGTTGTCCATGTACTCTGCTGTGGGAGCGCCCGGGCGAACACCCGGAACAAAACCGCCTTGCTTCTTCATGTTGTCAGCAACATCTTTCGGATTGAAAGCAATTGCTGTGTAAAAATATGTAAAGAATACAATGAGAATTGCGTAGAAAATTGCATAGACGAAAGAACGGTCACTCCAGATTCGTGCGAGTGAAGCAGCCCATTGAGCATCAGGAAAGAAACTCAAAATCGTGCTGGGAATAAACATGATGGACTGAGCGAAGATAATCGGCATAACACCTGCTGTGTTTACACGCAAAGGAATGTATTGCGTTGTTCCACCATAAACCTTGCGACCCACAACACGCTTTGCATATTGTACGGGGATTCGGCGTGTGCCTTGTGTCATTAATACAACAAGGGCAATTATGACTGCCAATAGTCCAAGCAGAATAGCATCAACAATCCAAAGGCGCGAACCTGCTTGAATCAATTTTGCTTCTTGCAAGATAGCCACAGGAAGTTGAGCGATAATACCAATAAAGATAATCAGTGAGATACCGTTACCAATTCCGCGCTCCGTAATCTGCTCACCAAGCCACATAAGAAGAATTGTTCCTGCGGTCATCAGCACAATAGCAGTCAGTGTAAAGAGGAAGCCGGAATCTGGCACAACCGAGAGTCCGCCTACACCTTGGGTTGAAGCAATTTTTATACTGACAGCCCATGCCTGCAAAGCCGCTAAAATTACGGTTGCGATGCGTGCATAGTTATTCAATCTACGACGACCTTCATCACCTTCTCGCTGCATACGCTGAAGTTCGGGAATAAAAATTCCGCCTAATTGCAAAATAATCGTTGCAGAAATATAGGGCATAATTCCAAGTGCAAAAATTGCCGCGTTGGAAAATGCTCCCCCCACAAAGAGGTCAAAAAGACCAAACAGTGTGTTGGAGTTGGATGAACTTGCTGTTGCTGCTTTGAGTGCAGCTACATCTACTCCCGGAATCGTAATAAACGAGCCGAGACGCACAACAAGTAATACTCCGGCGGTGAAGAGAATTCTCTGCCGGAGTTCTTCAATTCTGAAGATGTTTTTGAGTGTTTCGATGATTCTATTCATGAACCGTTACCGAGCCTCCGGCTGATTCAATTTTGGATTTTGCGGATTCAGAAAATTTGTGCGCAGATACTTTAAGTGCTTTCGAGATTGCACCATTACCCAAGATTTTGAGCGGTACATTACTTTTGCTGATAACACCCAAATCAAACAAGGTATCAAAATCAACCGTGTTATTTTGGAGCGCACCCTCAATTGCCAATTCTTCCAATCGAGCAACATTCACGCACTGATATTCAATGCGGAAAGGGTTCTTAAATCCATGCTTGGGAAGACGACGATTCAAAGGCATTTGACCGCCTTCAAAACTGCGCTTACGCTTAAAGTTACTGCGTGATTGATGTCCTTTATGACCACGTGTTGAAGTTCCACCATGACCGGAACCTGTTCCGCGACCGATACGCTTTACGCTTTTGCGCGAGCCGGGACTGTATGTCAAATTGCCAACGTGTTTCATTGATATTCAACCTTCAAAGGATGAGAATTAGTCTGCGATTTCTTCAACTTTTACAAGATGCTGAACAACATTCAACATTCCTAGTGTAGTAGCACTTTTGGGCTGCACCGTTGTCGAATGTGGACGACCAAGCCCTAAGGCTTTAATGGTGCGCTTTTGTACTTCTAAGCAATTAATCGTGCTACGCACTTGAGTAATTTTGAGCTTTGCCATAACGTGAACAATAAAATATGATTGCGGTAGTTACGCCTAAATCCGTATCAATACTGACGAAGCATTAACCAAACATAACTTTGCGAACGTCAAGACCTCGACGCTCTGCAATCGTTTGTGCATCCTGCAACTGTGTCAGAGCCTTGAATGTTGCTTTCACCGTGTTGTGAGGATTGGATGAACCAAGACTTTTTGTCAATACGTCTTGCACACCAGCCATCTCCAACACAGCGCGTACGCCGCCTGAGGCAATAACACCTGTACCCGGCGTTGCAGGCTTAAGTAATACTTTTCCTGCGCCGAACTTGCCAAAAACATCGTGCGGAATGGTATTTCCGTTCAAGGTAATTTTTACAAGGCTTTTTCGCGCAGCATCGGTAGCTTTGGTAATTGCGTCTGTTACTTCATTCGCTTTACCAAGACCATAACCGACATGACCGTTTCCGTCGCCAACAACGACAATCGCGCTAAATCCAAAGCGGCGACCGCCCTTCACGACCTTCGCAGTACGAGCAACGTTTACAAGTTTGTCTTTGAGTTCTAACTCAGATGCTTTCTGTCTAGCCACAGCAACACTCTGTAAAAATGTGATAGGTATTGATTACAATTTGAAGAAGACGAAAAGTCTTCATTTAATCGCCAGGAATGGAGATTTAGAACTCCAAACCGGCTTCACGGGCAGCGTCAGCAAAGGCTTTCACTCTGCCGTGATAGATATAACCGTTACGGTCGAATACAACGCTCTTTACACCAGCAGCTGATGCACGCTTCGCCAACAATTCGCCGACCATTTTGCTAATATCCGCTTTGCTTGTTGCAGAAGAAAGTTTGTCTTTCAATTCTTTATCTGCACTTGAAGCAGCAACAACCGTATGCATTTTGGCATCATCAATTACTTGAGCATAAAAATGGCTCAAGCTACGGTACACGCTAAGGCGTGGACGTTCGGTTGTACCGCGAACTTTGCGGCTAATGCTTTTTTTGCGGCGCTCACGACGCTCGTGTTTGTTAGTAGTAATCATAGTTTCGGACTGATCAAATACTATATTATCAATTCAGTAAACATTTGATGCAACTTGATGAATCCAGAATGGATGCGACCAAGAGCGTAGCAATGAAAATAAATCTTACTTACCTTTGCCGCCCGATTTACCAGCTTTGCGCACGATGTATTCACCTTGATAGCGAACACCTTTGCCTTTGTATGGCTCTGGCGGACGCAATTCGCGCAATTTCGCTGCTACTTCACCAACAAGCTGTTTGTCAATACCGCTTACACTGAATTGTGTCGGCGTAGCCACTGCAAGGGTAATACCTGGCGGCGGGATAAACAAAATCGGGTGCGAATAGCCAAGAGTAAGGTAGAGATTCTTGCCACGCATTTCCACTTTGTACCCCACACCCTCGACATCTAAGGTCTTGGTGAAGCCTTTGGTAACACCTTCAATCATGGAGGCAACCATAGCGCGTGTTAATCCGTGTAAAGCACGGGTATGCTTTTCTTCGGATGCACGGGCGAAAGACATTGTTCCGTCTTTCATTTCGTGGGAAATTCCTGTTGGCAAACCGAATTCCAATTCGCCTTTCGGACCTTTCACTTTAATTTGCGTACCGCTCACGGAAACTTGTGCTTCCTTCGGTATCGAAATGAGTTTTTTACCGATACGAGACACGGCAAGTTCTCCTTCAAATGCTAAAGTTATTGTAAGTAAAATCGCAGAACACTGGTGATAACAAAGGCGATAAGCCAAAGGTGCGTATTGTTCGCCAGCTTAGTAAATCGTGCAAAGAATTTCACCGCCGACATTCAGCTTACGTGCTTCTTTGTCTGTCATTACGCCTTTCGGTGTGGACAAAATTGCAATGCCCAAACCACTACGCACACGAGGTGCTTCGGCAGACGGAGTATAACGGCGCAAACCCGGGCGGCTTACACGAGTAATCTCGTCAAACGGCGCACGACCATTGAAGTAACGCAATGAAACGCGCAAGATATTTTGCTTGTTATCTTCGATAACCTGATAATCCCCGATGTATCCCTGCTCTTTAAGAATTTTCGCAATAGCGATTTTCATATTCGAGCAAGGAACGTCCAGACGCTTATGCCGTGCTTTCGCTGCATTACGAATACGGGTCAGGAAGTCAGATATTGGATCAGTAACCTGCATTGTACTTGAACAATTGATGATATTTTGATAGTTGTTTCGTTGTTACCCGTCGCAAGAGCGGCAATTCTAAGCGTTGTCGCTTCAATTACCACGAAGATTTGCGAATACCCGGAATCTTACCGTCAAGCGCAAGTTCACGGAATTTATTACGTCCTAAGCCAAATTTACGATACACACCTCTTCCGCGACCTGTAAGGCTGCAACGACTGCGCAAACGTGTTGAAGAACTGTTGCGTGGAAGTTTTTGCAATGCCTCCCAGTCGCCGGCTTCTTTGAGCGCAGCACGTTTTTCTGCGTATTTATCAACGAGTTTTTGACGCTTTGCGTTCCGTGCTTTGATTGCTGTTGTGGACATAGACGTTCTAAGAAGATAAAGAATGATTCTTCGTGAATTTACGCTGCGGCTTCTTGTTGTTTACGGAACGGGAAGCCAAATTCCTTGAGAAGCGCATATGCTTCTTCGTCGGTTTCTGCGGTTGTTACAAACGTAATATCCATACCGCGAATTTTGCTGACTTTATCAACATCAATTTCAGGGAAGATAATCTGCTCTTTGATACCCATTGAGTAGTTACCACGCCCATCGAAAGATTTATCCGACAAACCACGAAAGTCGCGGATACGAGGAGCAACGATATTGATAAAGCGGTCAAGAAATTCAAACATTTGACCACGACGAAGCGTAACGCGGCAACCTATAGGCTGGTTGATACGCAACTTAAAATTTGAAATAGCTTCCTTAGCAACAGTTACTGCGGGGCGCTGACCGGTAATGAGTTCCATTTCCGTAATCGCAGACTGCATAATTTTTTGGTCTTGCGTTGCACCACCAACACCCATGTTGATTACAATCTTATGAAGTTTCGGAACTTGCATAATGGATTTGTAATTGAACTTTTTCATAAGCGCTGGAACGACGTTATCTTTATAGGTTTTTGCTAACCTTGCTTCCGGCGCTTTGGGCGCACTTTCGGGCAATCGTGAGCCTTCAAATGCGAATTCTGTTTTTTTGCTTTTGCCTTGCTGTTGCTGCTTTGCCATAGCTAATGATTATTCAAGAAAGGTAATGAGTTCCGACTGAAGAAGCACTGTTAAGACTAGACTTCTTCGCCAGTTGTTCTTGCGATACGAACACGCTTTGTTTCGCCGTCCTGCTCGGTGACTTTTACACCCAAGCGAGTGGGATTGCCCGCTCCGTCAAGCAAGAGGACGTTGGAATAATGAATCGGCATTTCGCGCTCAATGATTTGACCGCCTTGTTGTGCATTCGGATTCGCCTTCATATGGCGCTTACGAACATTCACACCTTCAACGACCAAGCGCATTTTATCGGGAAGAACTTCCACAACGCGACCTTCTTTGCCTTTGTCGTTTCCGGCGATTACACGAACATTATCGCCTTTTTTAATTTTGAGTTTCATAGCAATTCAGTAAAGATAAATCTTCGTCAAATTTTCATCGTCTCTTAGCGTTTTCGCCCGAAACAGAAGTGTAGAGAAGTCTTAGAGAACTTCAGGAGCAAGCGAAACAATTTTCATGAAGTTTTTATCACGAAGTTCACGTGCAACAGGTCCGAAAATACGTGTACCACGCGGTTCGCCTTGGTTGTTCAGCAAAACTGCTGCATTTTCGTCAAAACGAATAAACGAGCCATCTTTACGGCGAATCTCTTTTTTTGTGCGGACAATAACTGCACGAGATTTATCGCCTTTTTTTACACCCGCATTCGGAATAGCATCTTTTACGGAAACAACGATAATATCGCCGATGCCTGCGTAACGCTTCTCATGCCCGCCCAATACGCGGATACAACGTACTTTTCTTGCGCCGGAATTATCGGCAACCACAAGGTTTGTTTCTTCTTGAATCATTGTAAAATACGCTCACTTTCTGAGTAAAAGGGTCGCAAAGTAGAAAAAATCTTCTAAAGATAGTTGGTGTATGTCGCTGAAGAGTCGAAATCATTTCGCACGTTCAAGGACTTCTACCAAGCGCCAGCGCTTATTCGCACTAAGCGGACGAGTTTCCATGATGCGCACGGTGTCACCTTCGTTGCAGGTGTTTTCTGCGTCATGAGTCATAAACTTGGTTGTCTTTTTGAAGTATTTCTTGTAAATCGGGTGTGCTACTTGACGCTCAACGGCGACAATAATTGTTTTGTCCATTTTTTTGGCGCTAACAACCTTACCGATTTTTACTTTGCGTCTTCCGCGCTGAGTCTGAGTTTGTGTCGTTTCCATTGGAAATCTTGTTATGGTCGTTATTATGAACGTTTACGCTCAGTAATGATAGTATTGATTCGAGCAATATCTTTGCGAAGGGTTTTCAAATATGCTGAATTTTCCACTTCGCCGAGCGTCTTTTTGAAACGAAGGTTTGCAAGAGTCTCTTGAGCATCTTTGAGGTTCATTGTCAAATCTGCATCGTTGAGTTTGCGGAGGTCTTCGGATTTACGAGCTTTCATTGTTTCTCAGGCTCCTTTTAGTGATGCTCTTGCGCATCAACGCGCGTTACAAATTTCGTTTTAATCGGCAGTTTGTGCGATGCAAGACGCATTGCCTCCATTGCCCGTTCTTTGGTTACACCGTCGAGTTCAAAAAGAATACGACCAGGTTTCACAACGGCGACGTAGTATTCAGTGCTACCTTTACCGGAACCCATTCGCACTTCGGCGGGTTTTTTGGTGTACGGTTTGTCTGGAAAAATACGAATCCAAACTTTACCGTCGCGGCGCAAATAACGGTTAATGGCAATACGCGCCGACTCAATTTGACGATTGGTAATCCACGCTGGCTCTAAGGCTTTCAAAGCAAATGTGCCAAAAGCAACCTGTGAACCGCGATATGCTTTACCCTTCATCCTACCGCGCTGTGTTTTGCGGTATTTTACTCTTTTTGGTAGCAGCATGATAATTCCTTAATGCTTGTAATGCGTTATTGCGATAAGTTCAGAAGCGCTGCGGTCTTGCATGATGCAAACGACCTGCTTTAGCGCGAGGATTTCCCGGCTGGTGCTGCCGGCTTTTCTTGGTACATTGACGCGCTTCCGCCCAATACTTCACCTAGACAAACCCAAATCTTGATGCCGATAGCACCGTAGATTGTTTGTGCTGTTGAGGTTGCGTAGTCAATGTTTGCACGCAATGTGTGAAGCGGCACACGACCTTCGCGGTATTGCTCCATGCGAGACATATCCGCACCACCAAGACGACCATTGCAAACGACACGGATGCCTTCAGCACCCATGCGCATAGCAGAGCTAACTGCTTGCTTCATTGCGCGGCGATAGGAAATACGACCTTCAAGCTGTTGCGCGATAGTATCGGCGATGAGTTGCGCATCAATTTCAGGGCGCTTGATTTCGCTGATAAGAATTTTTACTTCTTTGGAAGTAATCTTCTTCAACTCCTCTTCAAGCTGCGCAATCTCTTTGCCTGAGCGACCAATAACAACACCCGGACGAGATGTTTTAATCGTCAAACGAATTTGTTTTGGTGTGCGCTCAACAACAATCCGTGAAATACCTGCTTTTTTGAGACGCTCATGCAAGTATTTACGAACCATCATATCTTCTGAGAGCTTACCGGCAAAGTTCTTATCGTCGAACCAGTTAGCATCCCATGCGCGAATGATTCCAAGACGGAAACCAATAGGGCTTGTTTTCTGACCCAAAGCGAATCTCCTAGTCGAAATGATACGTTGAGTGAATAATCTTCGTTATTGATTGGAAGAAACAACGATTGTCAAATGATTCATGCGCTTGCGAATGCGATACGCACGCCCCATTGGAGCAGGACTGATACGGCGAAGCATCGGACCGCCATTGACAAATGCTGCTTTGACTGTTGCGCCATCCATATCGAAGCGAACACCTTCGTTCTTGTCTTCGAGATTGGCGTATGCGGAGCGCAGAACGAGTTCTGCTTCACGCGCAGCGTGTTTCGAGTTAAATTTCAGAATACCAATTGCTTCTGAAACGCTTTTGCCGCGAATCAAGTCCACGACGAGGCGCATCTTGCGGGGTGAGCCGGGCAGAAAACGCTTAGTTGCTTGTGCTTCAAACTTTTGCATCGGTGATACCTTTGAAAAAATTATTTACCTTTAAGATCTTTTCTGTTGCCCGAATGACCTTTGAAGGTACGTGTCGGCGCGAATTCACCAAGTTTATGACCAACCATGTTTTCCGATACATACACCGGAATAAACTTATTGCCGTTGTGTACAGCAAATGTATGACCAACAAACTCCGGTGCAATTGTCGAAGCACGCGACCACGTTTTAAGAACGACTTTTTTGTTGGATGCGTTCAATGCGCTGACTTTTTTTGCCAACTTAACGCTAATAAACGGTCCTTTTTTCAGTGAACGAGCCATTGTACGGTATTGCTAATAATTCGTGGTAAGAATGTTACTTCACTCTGCGGCGAACAATATACTTATCGGACGGTTTACGCTTTTTACGTGTTTTCAAGCCTTTTGCAAGCTGACCCCACGGTGAACGCGGATGCAAACGACCACCACCGGACTTCGAGCGACCTTCACCGCCACCCATCGGGTGATCAACGGGGTTCATCGCCATACCGCGCGATTGCGGACGCACACCAAACCAAATCATGCGACCTGCTTTGCCATATGAAACGTTTTCGTGGTCTGCGTTGCCGATTGTTCCAAGCGTTGCAAGGCAATTTACGGGAACCATGCGAACTTCGCTGGAAGGCAATTTCACTTGAGCATATTTCTCATCACGTGCGACAAGAACGGCTGCATTACCCGCACTACGAGCGATTTGACCGCCTTTGCCCGGCTTCATCTCAACATTATGGATGAATGAGCCGACAGGGATACGCGCAAGGGGAAGTGCATTTCCATCACGGATTTCTGCACCTGCACCGGATTGAAGTACATCGCCAACTTTAATGGAATTGGGCGCGAGGATATAACGCAGTTCACCGTCATCATATTTCAAAAGAGCAATGCGAGCTGTACGATTCGGATCATATTCAATCGCTTCAACGCGAGCATTGATGCCGTGTTTATTGCGCTTAAAGTCAATGATACGGTAACGACGCTTGTGTCCGCCACCACGGTGACGCGAAGTAATGCGTCCCGTATTATTACGTCCGCCCGATTTTTTGAGCGGAGCAAGAAGACTTTTCTCAGGTTCGGATTTGGTAATCTCCTCAAACGAACTTACTGAGTAGAAGCGCGTTCCGGGCGTAATCGGTTTTAATTTGCGAAGAGCCATAATTCTAATTTCGTAGTTTTAAGCGAGGTTCGGAAAAACGTATTCCAAAGAAATAAGCCGCGGTATTGAGAGCGCAATTACTCGTTTGCACCTGTAACGATGTCAATGATTTGACCTGCTTGCAAGGTTACATACGCTTTTTTCCGTGCGGCAGTTTTACCGACAAACCGTCCGCGACGAGTAAACTGCAATTTACGCTTTGGACGTACACGAACCGTGCGCACACTTGTTACTTCAACAGCAAACTGAGTTTCTACTGCTTTACGAATCTCAATCTTGTTCGCGTTAATATCAACTTCAAAAGCGTATTGACGAACAGCGTTCATCTTCGTTGCCTTTTCGGTAATCAGGGGTCTTTTCAGAACTTGCATTGTAGTTTCCTTGGGTATTTGCCTTTACTCTGCAAAGGTTTTGATAAGGACATCAACAGCGCTTTTGTGAACAAGAAGTTTCTTGTTGCTCAGGATGTCGTATGTTGAGATTTTATCAGCAACTTGTGTTGTCAAACGGTCAATGTTGCGGGATGATAAATACACATTATCATTAGTTGCGGGAAGCAAGTGAAGCACTTTTTGTCCCGTGAGATTGAGTGCGCCAAGCACCTCGGTCATTTGCTTCGTTTTGATAGAAGAGAAATTCAAATCTTCAACAATAACAAAGTTTTGTTCACGGACACGCAACGCCAAAGCTGATTTCCTCGCAAGGCGAGAAACTTTTTTCGGCAATTTCAGCGTGTATTTGTGGGGCTTCGGACCAAAAACTGTTCCGCCACCTACCCAAAGCGGTGAGCGTGAGGAACCGGAACGAGCCGTACCGCGACCTTTTTGTCGCCATGGCTTTTTGCCGCCGCCGGAAACTTCTGCTTTTTCTTTGGATTTGTGTGTGCCTTGACGCTGGTGCGCAAGATACTGCCGCACGGCAAGATACATTGCGTGTTCGTGCGGCTCAACGTTAAAGATTGCATCCGGCAGTTCAATTTGACCGGCTACTTTTCCGTCTTTTGAAAAAACATCAACTTTCATAGTCAAATTTCATTTAGAGGATTCCGTAAAGGAATTCTTAGTCGCTTCAAATACTACAATTAGAGTTTTACAATTTCTACGATAGAATTTGGAGCGCCGGGAATGCTACCTTTTACAATAAGAAGGTTAGATTCAGGTACAATACGCAACACTTTGAGATTGCGGACTGTTACTCGCTCACCGCCCATTCGCCCCGCCATACGCATACCTTTGAATACACGCGAAGGGAACGATGATGAGCCGATAGAACCGGGAGCGCGAACGCGGTCGGATTGCCCGTGTGTAATCATACCGATACCACCGAAGTGATGACGTTTTACAACACCTTGAAATCCACGACCTTTGGATTCTCCGGAAATTTTCAACTTATCTCCAACGGTAAAATCAGCAACGGTAAATTCATCACCGATTTTCACCTGCTTTTTCACATTACGGAATTCGCGGAGATAGCGCTTGAACTCAACTCTTGCCTTTGCAAAATGTCCTGCAAGCGGCTTATTAACTTTACGAGCCGGAATCTGACCGAAGCCAATTTGCACGGCTTGATAACCGTCATCTTCTTTTGTGCGAACTTGCACAACTGGGCAAGGACCTGCTTCAATAACGGTGCAGGGAACATAATCGCCTGTTTCCGTAAATATGCTTGTCATGCCGATTTTTCTGCCGAGTAATACACTCATTGTTCTTTGGCTCCTTAAACTTTGATTTCAACATCTACGCCGGCAGGTAACTCCAAGCGCATAAGGGAATCCACTGTTTTGGGCGTGGAGTTCAGAATATCAATCAGACGCTTGTGCGTACGTGATTCAAACTGCTCACGCGATTTTTTATCGACGTGAGGAGAACGCAAGACCGTATAAACTTGCTTCTCAGTCGGAAGCGGAATCGGTCCGGAAATCACGGCACCGGTTTGCTTTACTGTGCGAATAATACGCTCTGCCGACTTATCAATCAAATTGTGGTCGTAGGACTTCAGTTTTATGCGAATTTTCTGACGTGCCACTTTTGTGCCTCTTTCAGTGAAACTCTTGTAATGCGGAATTTATTAGTGGTTTATCAAAGAAAATCGGCGGCTTTATTATGCTTACTTAGCATCAGCCATGCGACCAAAAGCCGCCAACTTCTTTCAAAACTTGGAATTACTCAAGAATCTTTGTAACAACGCCAGAGCCTACTGTACGACCACCTTCGCGGATAGCGAAGCGGAGTCCTTCTTCCATAGCGATTGTTGTAATCAATTCTACGCTGAGGTTGTCGAGGTTATCACCCGGCATAACCATTTCCGTACCGTTCGGAAGCGTTGCAACACCCGTTACATCTGTTGTACGGAAGTAGAACTGCGGACGGTAGCCATTAAAGAACGGCGTGTGGCGACCACCCTCTTCTTTAGAAAGAACATACACCTGAGCGGTGAATTTTTTGTGCGGGGTGATAGAACCCGGCTTCGCGAGAACCATACCACGCTCAAGTTCATTTTTATCAACACCACGAAGAAGCAGACCTACGTTATCGCCAGCTTGACCTTCATCAAGAAGTTTACGAAACATCTCAATACCAGTTACGATGGTTTTCTTATTCAAACCGAGACCGATAATCTCAACTTCTTCGTTTACTTTTACGATACCGCGCTCAATACGACCTGTGCCTACAGTACCACGACCAGTAATAGAGAACACGTCTTCAATAGGCATCAAGAAAGGCTTATCTACGGCACGCTCAGGCATGGGAATATAGCTATCAACAGCGTCCATAAGATCGTAGATGCACTTCAAGCGCTCATCATCGGGCTTCACCGCCGGATCTGCACCAGCATCAAGAGCCTTCAAAGCGGAGCCTTTAACGATAGGCGTATCATCACCAGGAAAGTTATAGCGGCTCAAAAGTTCACGAATTTCCATTTCAACGAGTTCGACCAACTCAGGGTCAGCAATATCAATTTTATTCATGAACACAACGATACGGGGAACGCCAACCTGACGAGCCAAAACGATATGCTCACGAGTTTGCGGCATCGGACCATCAGTTGCAGCTACAACGAGAACTGCACCATCCATTTGCGCAGCACCAGTAATCATGTTCTTCACATAATCCGCGTGACCGGGGCAATCTACGTGCGCGTAGTGACGCTTTTCTGTTTCGTATTCTACGTGAGCGGTTGCGATGGTGATTCCACGAGCCTTCTCTTCGGGCGCGTTGTCAATCGAATCATAACCACGGAACTGAGCATTACCTTTTTTTGCAAGGCCGGCGGTAATTGCAGCCGTCAAGGTTGTTTTGCCATGGTCAACGTGGCCGATTGTACCGACGTTTACGTGCGGTTTATTACGCTCGAATTTTTCTTTAGCCATTGTAGTAGCTCCTCAATGCAAAGAATTGTGAAAAAGTGTTAGTGTATTGAATTTCATTTAGTAGTACGACGGCGGATTAACCGCCTGTTCGTAATGCGAAAACTTCATTGTGTACGATGCACGACCTTGTGAGATTGAGCGCAGCCGAGTGACATACCCGAACATTTCCGAAAGCGGGACAAACGCTTTAACAACCTGTATTTCTGGTCCTTGTTGAGCAATACTTTCGATTTTTCCGCGCCGCGCATTCAAATCTCCTACAACATCACCCATATTTTTATCGGGCGTGATTACTTCTGCTTCAAAGACTGGCTCCAGCAAAACCGGAGCAGCGTTACGCATTGCCTCTCGGACGGCGTTGGAGGCAGCGATTGTAAATGCGACATCTGTCGAATCAGTCTGATTATACGAACCACCAACTAGCTCTACTTTAACATCAAGAACCGGATAACTCATTATCGGACCATTTTGCAATGCTTGCTTTGCGCCGATTTCGGCAGCCGAAACAAAGTTTTTCGGCAGCACTGAAGGCTGCACTTTGTTTTCAAAGACGATGCCTTTGCCTGCTTCATTGGGAAGCACATTGACAACGACATGGGCAAACTGCGCCTTTCCGGCTGCTTGACGTTCTAAGACTTCTTCCTGCTTTACTGCCGAAGTAATTGTTTCGCGGTACGCCACTTGCGGCTTACCAACATTCACTTCTACATTAAATTCCCGCTTCATTCTATCAACCATAATTTCGAGCTGCAACTCACCAACACCGCTAATGAGTATTTGCCCTGTCTCTTCGTCGGTTTTTGAACGAAACGTTGGGTCTTCGTCGCTAAGTTTTTGTAGTGCGTCTTGTAATTTTTCTTGGTCGGCTAGAGTTTTTGGTTCAACAGCTTGGTTAATAACTGGCTCTGCAAACTCTATTTTTTCGAGGAGGATGGGCTGGGATGCATCGCAAATCGTATCACCTGTTCGAGCGCCCTTGAGTCCAACAACGGCTACGATCGAACCTGCATACTCTTCCTCAACTTCTTCGCGTTGATTTGCTTTTATCCGAAGCAACTTTCCGATACGCTCTTTTTTGCCAGTTGTCGTATTGAGCAAATACGCACCCGTTTTGAGCGTTCCAGAATACACACGCATAAAAGTCAGGCGACCAACGAATTGGTCAGTAATAACTTTAAAGGCTAATGCCGCAAGCGGCTCAGTGTCCTTAAAGTTACGATACAACTCCTCGTGCGTATCAAGTTCATACCCTTTTACGCCGCCTATATCGTGTGGGGACGGCAGGTATTCGATAACAGCATCTAACAGATGCTGTACGCCTTTGTTCTTGAAAGAGGCACCACAGAAAACTGGAGTAATGTCTGCTTGAATTGTTCCTTTGCGAATTGCTTGCGTGATTTCTTGATTGGAGAGCGAGCCGTTTTCTAAATATGATGCAAGCAGGGCATCATCAAGCTCGGCAGCAGACTCGACAAGTTTTGACCGATATTCATCGGCTTTACCACGCATTTCTTCGGGAATCTCTTCCAACGAAAATTTCAAACCAAGTGATTCTTCATCAAAAAGAATTGCCTTCATTTGAACAAGGTCAATCATCCCACGAAAATCTTCGCCTGAACCAATCGGCAACTGCATCACCACAGGCTTGGCATGGAGTTTTTCTTTCATCATCTCAATCACACGCAGAAAATCTGCGCCGACGCGATCCATTTTATTGACGAAAGCTAGACGAGGAACTTTGTACTGCTCTGCTTGCCTCCAAACAGTTTCGGATTGCGGCTCTACACCGCTCACCGCACAATACAACGCAATCGCACCATCTAATACGCGAAGAGAGCGCTGCACTTCGACAGTAAAATCCACGTGACCGGGTGTATCAATCAAATTAATTTGACAATCGCGCCACTGGCAGTAGGTGGCAGCAGAACTAATCGTAATTCCGCGCTCTCGCTCCTGCTCCATAAAGTCCATTACAGCAGTACCATAATGCACTTCACCCATTTTATGAACAGCACCTGCATAAAACAAGATGCGCTCACTTGTTGTGGTTTTACCTGCGTCAATGTGCGCCATAATGCCGATATTTCGTACCTTTTCTATCGGTGTTGAACGCGGCATATCTTTTGACCTAACGCAAAGAAACTATTGTATCAAAGAACGAAAATTTAGTCTTATTACCATTTGAAGTGCGCAAATGCTTTGTTGGCTTCTGCCATGCGGTGCATATCATCACGCTTTTTAATAGCAGAACCCTCTCCATTTGCGGCAGATGTCAATTCATTTGCCAATCGTTGCGCCATTGTCTTATCACGACGCTGACGAGCAGCACCTTTAATCCAACGAATAGCCAAAGCAACACGACGACTTTCCGGTACTTCGGAAGGAACTTGGTATGTAGCGCCACCTACGCGACGAGCACGAACCTCTACCGAAGGCGAAACGTTAGAAAGAGCCTTGCGAAAGATTTCTAATTCGTCTTGACCGGATTTTTCGCGGATAATATCAAGTGCGCCGTACATGATTTTCTGCGCTGCGGACTTTCTTCCGTCCAACATGATATTGTTGATAAACCGAGTAATGATTACATCTTTGTATTTCGGGTCTGCCGAAGTTACACGTCGTCTTGCTCTTGATTTTCTCATTGCTTCAGTGAAATGAAATCGTATGAAGTAGATTCAAAACTGGAAGATTACTTCTTTTTACCAGTAGCGGCAGGAGCAGCACCCGGCTTCGGACGCTTCGCACCATACTTGGAACGAGCCTGCTTACGGTCTTTTACGCCCTGCGTGTCGGCAGTACCACGAATAATGTGGTAACGCACACCCGGCAAGTCTTTCACACGACCACCTCGAATCATAACGATTGAGTGTTCCTGCAAATTATGACCTTCACCCGGAATATAGGCAGTAACTTCGATTTGATTGGACAAACGCACACGCGCTACTTTGCGCAAAGCAGAGTTTGGCTTCTTTGGTGTTGTGGTGTACACACGAGTACAAACACCGCGCTTTTGCGGACAAGCATCAAGCGCCGGAGATTTACTCTTGTATTGAACGGCTGTTCTACCTTTGCGAATAAGCTGGTTAATTGTAGGCATAACGTCCTATAATTCGTCGTTTGTTTTTGAATCGAAATTCGTGCGAAATGCAGCAGCAGATTTAAGTGAGCATCAAAACTACAACTCTTTTTTCTTCTACGCAAATTTTTTTTGAAAATATTCTCGCACTTTTACGACAATGGCATATTCAGCAGTACATGGAAGCAAGCAAATAAGCACCATCTAGGCTATTTTTACTTTTCGTATTTTTTCTCAAAAAAATTTATGTAGATTGCTTGTGCAACCAATCATCACGAAAATATTGTTTGCGAATTGCCTTTTTCGTTACCACCACATTTTTTTTCAAAACTATGACAATCCAACGTTTGGCGCTCCGCATAGCATTAATTCATTTTATTGTGAGTTTGTTTGCACTTTACATTCTCGTTGCCTTCGAGATTCCGGACAGACCAATGCCAGCTATTGGCGTGTTTTTGGGCGGCGTGTGGGGTGTACTGAATCCACCTTTATATCTTATTCGCAGAGCAATGGAATGGTATAGCGGATTGGCTCTCGCTTTCTATGCGGTATTTTTTTTGCAGGTATGTATGTCAGTAGGCCTATATTTCGGAATTCTCTGGATTTACGACCTTCGTGCAAAAGCAACAAAACAATCCTAGGCATTACGCGCATCCAGATTTTACCATAATTCTATCGAAACTCCCAAGGAGGCAGCCTGATTTTTCTCCTTATCGTGCCTTTGTCCTAAATACAACCCCTTACGTGACGTTTCCTCATCATTTGTCATAATGACAGTGGAAGATATTGGTACATGATTTGACTCTTCTTCCAAGCGGAAGAAATCCAACAGCATCTGTAAATTTCCCATCAGACTGCTCAATTGCGTGATATGCCCCTGTATTTGACTCACATCCTGCCCTGCTTCCACAGCAATCGTCTGAATTGTTGAGATTGCTTTAACAATACCCAAACTTAACTCAACCTGTTCCTCGCTTGCCTCTGCGATATGGGTTACCACTCCTGCCACACTCCGTGTATGCTCAATAATTTGCTGCAATCGCGCTCCTGCCTCGCGTGTGATGCCCTCGCCGCGCTGAACGCGCTCTTTGCCGCCTTGCATTGCCGTAATTGCCCTGTCGGTATCATGTTGAATTTGACCAATCATTGCGGTAATCTGTTTTGTAGCTTGCTGCGTACGCTCGGCAAGTTTCCGTACTTCGTCAGCAACAACGGCAAATCCGCGTCCCTGGTCGCCTGCACGTGCAGCTTCAATCGCAGCATTGAGCGCGAGTAAATTTGTCTGGTCAGCGATTTCTTCAATCACCTGCACAATATCGCCAATAGCTTGACTGCTTGTTCCAAGCTGCATAATCACATTAGCGGAATTGCTTACCACCGCACCAATAGCACTCATTTCCTGAATCATCTCGCGCACCGTTGTTTCGCTTGCTGCCGCATCCTTGCTTGCTAATTCTGCATCATGTGCTGCAAGCATGGTTTTTTGGGTGTTTTGTGTGATGGTCGTGTTCATATTATGAACGGTCATCGAAGCAGCTTCCATTTCGCCTGTCTGCTGCGCAATTCCTTCCACCATATGGGAAGTTTTGTTCAAAATATCCTGCGTGGCTGCTGCCGTTTGCTCTGCTGCATCGGTTACTTTATCAACTATGAGGCGAATGTTCGATACAGCCGCATTAAATCCCGCGTAGAGCCGCGTTACTTCTTCGCTTTCATGCTGCGAAATGTCAATATATGCCGTTAAATCGCCTTCGGCAAAGGCACTCATATTGCGCAGAATGGTTTCGACAGTTTGGGTTAAACGCTGCTTTTCGGCGGATATTTCCTCAACAGCCGCATCAACTTTGGCTTGCACACTCGCTTTTTCGGCTTGTAACTCAGCAATAGATTTTCGCACGTTTTCGGTCATCGCTTCAAATGACAGCGCTAAATCATGGATTTCGTCATTTGTACTGATTCGATCTGCTTTTATAGCGTAATTTCCCTGCGCAATTTCTGAAGCCGCTTTTTGCAAAATATTTACGGGGCGAGTAATGATGCGGCTCAAGAACAAAGCAATAACGACACTGAGAATTATGGTCAGCAAAATCACTGCCCCCGTCGTAGCTTGATAAATCGTTGCACGAGTTGATTTTTCAGCTGCCATTTGCTTCAATATCGGACGCACGGCTTTCACATATTCCTTGAACCCAAGGCGGTTTAATTCCATTTGTTTTGCCAGCGCCGAAAGTGCTGAAATTTTAGTAGAACAATTCTCCAACGAGCGCATAAAATCTGCTTGCTGAGATGCGTCTAATATACTTGCTTTACCCTCGGCATAGCGCAGTGCTTCGGCAAATTCTGCCTCGACTTTTTTCGTTTTTTTGCCCAAAAGTGTCGCATCTACAACATCTCGAAACTTTGCTTGGCATAACTTCACAGAAACCTCCAAGTCCTGAGAATTTGCACCCGACGAAGCAAGAGCAGAAGCCTCAGAAAGCAGCGCCGATACTTCCCCCGAAATGCCTGTACTATCGTTCAAACCGATGCTTTTATACATCTGCACCGTAGAATCAAAACTGCGGCGATAGTTGTACAAGGCAGTATCCAAGCGCCTTCCTGTTGCTTCATGTCCAAATTCATTCACCAAAGAATCACACGTTTTCATCGTTGAATCCAGACGCAATGCGTATTTCATCTGCCGAAACGTTACAAAATCAAGGTCATGCTGACGTGCTTGCAAAAACTGAATTTCAATAAGCCGCACCGTTTCTCGGTCTTGCAAAGCACGATTCGACAGAAGCGCAAAAACGCTTACCACTAGCGTAAAGAGCAGCATAATTGCTGCCATTCCGAGAAGTTTGCGTGAAAGTGTCCAGCGAAATTGTTGCATAACGGTCTGAAAAGTAATTGTTGTGACGAATAGCATTTTTCCCTGCATTGTGGCGTATTTGCAAGTTATCCAATATCATGCGCCCTGAAGCGTTAGTACGAATACAGTCTTGCAAATTACAATCATTTTCGTTCACCACCAAGACCTCATTATGTCCTCACGAACCCTGCTCCGCCCTGCATTATTCCTACTATTTCTCGGTGCTGCAATGCTTATCGTTGTACCTGCCGTGTACGCCGTTTCTCATTCCCAACAAGCGGATTCGCTCAATTCCTCACGGATTCACATCAATAAAACCGCTATGTTTACCCTTGGCGCTTGGGCAGTAAGCAATATGGCTGTCAATGGCACTCTGCTTGCTTTGCAAGGGAATACCTCGCCGCAAGACCGCTCATCTGCATATTATTTTCAGCAAATGAATGTGTTTTGGAATGTTGTTAATCTCGGTTTGGCAGCTGGCGGTTTATACGGTGCATACACCGAAACACCTCATGGAATCTCGCTTTTCGAGACGATTGACAAACAAGCATCTATTGAACGTATTCTGCTTTTGAACGCCGGATTAGATGCCGCTTACATCGCCGCAGGTGCATGGATGCTGGAACGCAGCAAAAATTCCCGCGAACAGGCGAATCTTTGGCAAGGCTACGGTGAATCACTCATTTTGCAAGGCGCATTTTTGCTGGTCTTTGATGTTGCAGTCTATTTCATTCACCACAACAGCGCCGAACCGCATTTGCGCGAGATTTTAAGCGGTGTTCGCGTCGGTGTATTGCCACAAATACTCTCTCCAGTAAGTGCGCTGGGTGTTGCGTTTTCATGGAAACTTTAGCGTTTATATCCACGAATCACACGAATCCTCACAAATACAGGAAATTCCTCATGCAGAAATCTCAACTTCATTAGGACTTTCGCAAAAGATTCGTGGTAATTCGTGTGATTCGTGGATAAAATTTTTGCGAAATCAAGTGCAGATTTCTACGTGGAAAAATTTCCGAAAAGTTCTTTTGGGATGCAATTTGATTTGTGTAGATTATCTGCTCAATCGTTCTGTTTCTCAAACCAGCGCCAAAGCCGCACCAATACGGAGTTTGCTATGAGTTTCCAGCACAAGTATCCGCTTGATGAACGCTCGTACATCGAAGTTTCCCGTGAACAGGAAAACGACAAATGGGCGGCGAAAATCATGCTCAATCTCTACGTGAGCGATTCGCCCGAAGCCGGAGAAGCTGGCTACACCGAAGTTGCGCGGATGATGCTGCGTTCGTTAGAGCCGCTTGTGGAACAATTTGGCGCGGATGATTTTGTGCAACATGGCTTAAAATCGGTGCTTCCGGGCAAAGGATATGCTCACAAACTGCATGAGTTTTTAATTTCGCACCACAACGGATTCCCCTTTCCCGTGGCAAATGTTTACTCCACCGACCCCAGCATTGATAATATCTACTTTGTTCAGCGCAATCAACCACGCTTGTATATTTCCGAAAGTGCCATAAAGTTCTGGAGCAAGCGTGTGGAACAAGGCAAAGCCGAATTTGTGCAAGACCTAAAACGTTATCGAATAACGTGGTAATGTTCGACAATATTATCATCTCATGTCATCATTATCATTTTATTTCATCTCGCAAATTTTCCTCCTCAAGCCTGATTGTACGCTATGTCCAGCCACGCAATTCTTCAAACCGCTCGCGCCGCGCACGAAACGATGCGCCAAGCACGCCGCACACTCCACCGTAATCCCGAACTTTCTTTCCAAGAATACGAAACAAGTGCTTTTATTCAAAAGCGCCTTACGGAACTCGGCATACCCTTTCGCGTTATGGCGAATACAGGCGTTGTGGCACATATCGGCTCCGGCGACCGATGCGTAGCGCTTCGTGCCGATATTGATGCTCTGCCGATTCAGGAAGAATCCGGCGTGGAATACAGTTCCACCAAACAAGGTGTGATGCACGCTTGCGGACATGATGCGCATACAGCCATGCTTTTGGGTGCGGCACAAATACTGAAAGAGCGTGAATCCGCAGAAGGCGCATCGTCGCTGGGCGGAGTGATAAAACTTATTTTTCAGCCCGGTGAAGAAATGTCTCCGGGTGGCGCATCCATTATGATTCGGGAAGGTGTACTGGAAAATCCTCGCCCCGAAGCAATTTTCGGTCAGCACGTGAACCCTGATGCACCCTGCGGAACGGCTGCTTTTGTTGCCGGAACGATGATGGCTGCGACGGATGAACTTTATTGGACAATTCGCGGAAAAAGCGGACACGCTGCGCAGCCACATAAAGCCACTGACCCCGTACTTGCGGCAGCGCACCTCATCACACAAGTTCAAACCCTGATTTCACGTCGTCTCAATCCCTTTGAATCGGGCGTAATGTCTATTTGCACCATACACGGCGGTCATGCAACCAACGTCATTCCCGATGTTGTCGAAATGTCCGGCACACTTCGTTCCATGAATCTCGAATGGCGCGAAGCAGCATTACAAACGCTTCAAGACCACACGCGGATTCTGGGCGCATCGCCGCTGTACGGTGGAGGCAGCGCTGAACTCCGCATAGAACGCGGGTATCCGCCGCTTGTGAACAATACCGAAACAACATCTTTTGCCCGGAACGCCGCAGAAAATCTTATTGGAGTGGCAAATGTGGAAGATTTTGAACCTAAAATGTGGGGCGAAGATTTTGCGTATTACACCCACGAAATTCCAGGCACTTTTTGGATGCTTGGTATTCGTCCGCCGCATCTTGATTTTACGCCGGGTTTGCACAATTCCAAGTTTATACTCGACGAAAATGCGTTGCCGATTGGCGCGGCTCTGCTTGTCAATGCAGCATTGAAGCGCCTTGCCTAATGCTTCACAGAATGCTTGCTCATCAACACCTGCTTTTCTCACCTCAAACATTCAACTACGACAATGGCAGCCTCCACCGACCACAATGTACAAGACGCGCCGCGCATCATCCTTTTCACCGGCAAAGGCGGCGTAGGCAAGACCACGACTGCTGCCGCGACTGCTTTGCGCTGCGCGGAAATGGGCAAAAAAACACTGGTCATTTCCACAGACCCCGCACACAGTCTGGGCGACGCGCTCAATACCGAACTTTCACCCGAACCCAAAGAAATTGCGCCCAATCTTTTCGCACAAGAATTGGACGTGTATTATTCGATGAAAAAATACTGGGGCAACGTCAGAACGCTGCTTTTGACGGTCTTTCAGTGGCAGGGCGTGAGCAATATGGTCGCCGAAGAACTCGCCGCGCTGCCCGGAATGGAGGAAGCATCGGCGTTTCTCTGGCTTGATAACTACGTCGAAGCGAAAGAGTACGAGTGCATCGTCATTGACAGCGCCCCGACGGGCGAGACACTGACGCTGCTCACGCTGCCACAGACGGTGCAGTGGTGGATGACGCGGGCGTTTCCCTTTCAAAAAGCCGCCGTGCAGACCGTTGGCGCGGCAGTCCGCACCATTACTGGGATTCCGCTTGATAAAGGGTTTATGGAACTCGACAATTTATTTGAAAAACTCCAGCGAATGCAGCGCCTGATGACCAACCCCGACGTGGCTTCTATTCGGCTTGTCATGAACCCTGAGCGCATGGTGATTCAAGAGGCTCGCCGCGCTTACACGTATTTGCAGATGTACGGGTTTTCGGTAGATAGCGTCGTTGTAAACCGCATCATGCCTGAGGTTGCAACGAACAATAGTTTTTTTGCCGAATATGTCGCTTCGCAAAAAAAATACCTTGGCGAAATCGAAGAATCCTTTGCGCCATTGCCGCTTTTGAAGGTGCAACACGCGGGAAAAGAAGTGTTTGGCTTGGATTTACTCCGAAAAATTGGCGAAAGCCTCTACGAAAACCACAATCCCATGGATTTTTACTACAAAGAAAAGCCTTTTGAACTTGCCCAAGACGGTAAAAACTACGTTCTCAAAACAAAGTTGCCCTTCACCAGCGAAGGAGAATTTGACGTAAAGCGCCTTGCGGACGAGGTAATTATTCAAGTCAAAAATCGGCGTAAAAACCTCTTTCTGCCGCGTTTTCTGGCTTATTACACCCTCGAAAAACACTCGCTCACGGACGGTTGGCTCACGATGACGTTTGCACCGAATAAAGACCAATAATCAGCCCAACAATAACCATGAACATCCTTCTTATCGGCTCCGGCGGACGTGAACACGCGCTTGCCAAGAAACTTAGCCAATCGCCCAACGTCAAACTGTGCGCTGCGCCGGGCAATCCAGGCATTTTGCAGTTTGCGCACCACGCGCATATTGACATCACCGAACATGAGGAACTCCTTGATTTTTGCGAAGAAGCAAGTATTGACCTTGTTGTCGTCGGTCCCGAAGCGCCCCTAGCGGCTGGTTTGGCAGACGACCTTCGTGCAAAAAATTTCGCCGTCTTCGGTCCCTCGCGTGATGCTGCACGTTTGGAATCCTCCAAAGCCTTCGCCAAAGATTTTATGCTGCGGCACGGCATCCCAACGGCACAATATCGGGTTTTTAACGAACATCAGCACCACGAAGCCCGTGAATACGTCGCTTCGCATCCGCTTCCTGTTGTGATTAAAGCCGACGGTCTGGCTGCCGGAAAAGGTGTAACTGTTGCCGAAACGCACCGCCACGCGCTTGAAGCGCTGGATGCAGCATTTGACGGCAAGTTCGGCACAGCAGGGCGCAGCATCGTTGTCGAGGAGTTTATGGACGGCGAAGAAGCCTCACTGTTTGCTATTTGCGACGGAGAGAATTTTCTCACTCTCGCTTCCGCGCAAGACCACAAGCGCATCGGCGACGGCGACACAGGCGAAAACACGGGTGGAATGGGCGCATATGCTCCGGCTCCGATTGTTACGACCGAAATTTTGCGCGAGGCGGAAGAACGCATTATTGCCCCAACCCTGCGTGGAATGAAGGCGGAAGGGCATCCGTTTGTCGGGTGTTTGTACGTGGGTTTGATGATTGACACAAGCGGCAATGCGCGTGTTGTGGAATTTAACGCCCGCTTTGGCGACCCCGAAACACAAGCCGTTTTGAACGTCTTGGACGGAGATTTAGCGCGGCTTCTGCACAGTGCCGCCATTGGTAATCTCGACAGAAGCACGGTTCAGAGCGTTGCAAGCGGCGTGTCGTGCTGCGTGGTGCTTGCAGCAAGCGGCTATCCGGGCGAAGTCCGCAGAGGCGATGAAATCACGGGTATTGAAGATGCCGAAAAAACAAGTAACGGTGCGGTCAGCGTATTTCATGCCGGAACAATGCTCCATGACGATGTCGACGGCACACAAAGCCTCCGCACACACGGCGGGCGTGTTCTGGGCGTTACCGCAAAAGGAACAACGCTGGAAGACGCTATCGAACAAAGCTACAAAGCCATTAAACACATCCATTTTCGCGGCAAAACCTATCGCACCGATATTGGGCAAAAGGGGATGAAGAAGGGATAAGGGCAGGGAATAAGAGCAACATTGTAATCATTTATTTTTTTCTAAAGCGCATGAATACTGCACTTCAGCAAGCACTCGAGCAGCATTACGGCTCACTGTACAGCCAACTTCGCAGCAAAACCTCTGCCACCGTAGAAGGCATCGTTATTAGCGGAAGCGGCTTGAATAAAGCGCTGGAGCATTATGTGGCAGAGGAAGTGATAGACTTACACGAGATTGAGGGCTTTCCTCAGCCGACGGTGAAAGGTCATTCGTCGCTGCTGCGTATCATCACGATAGAGGGCAAGCGTGTTGCGCATTACACGGGGCGCTGCCATTTGTACGAAGGGTTTACGCTGCAACAGTCGTTGGCGCAAGTTGCGTTGGGAAAAATGCTCGGCGCGGGGTTTACGGTTTTAACGAACTCCGCAGGCGGTATGCACCATTCCTACGCTGCCGGAGACATCATGCTTATCACCGATACGCTTAATTTGATGCTGCGCCCCGTTCAACACACGTGGCTTGCAAGCCTGACGCAGAGCGCCCGTGAGCAAGCGCGGGAACTTGACTATGGACGCATCGCTTCAGGGGAAAATATTGTTTCAACCGAATGGCGCAAGCGCACCGCACAGGAACTCGCTTCGCGGGGTGTGCCGTTGCATCAGGGCGTGTACATCGGGCTGACGGGACCGACTTTTGAAACGCCAGCCGAGGCAAGAATGTATCGGAAGTTTGGGGAAGCAGTCGGGATGTCCACCGTTCACGAAGCAGAATTTGCGCGGATTTGCGGTATGCAAGTGGCAGCCTGCTCGCTCATTACGAATATGCTCCCGGAAAGCGCGGCGGTGAATGTTTCGCACGATGAAGTCGTTCATGCGGCGGCTATTGGTGCGCCGCGTGTGGCGGAGTTTATTGCGGCAGCGTGTAAGGTGGCGTGACCATGTTGATATTGCAGCAAACACTACAACAACGATTTAAGCTGTTCTGTTGAAAGGTTTGCGTCACGTTGAATACTTTGCAGCGTTTTGGGGTGCAAAATAACCGAACTGTGCATTGGCACAACAACACGGCGACCATCTGCATGACGATAAATTTTGTGACTACCGCTTTGTCGCTTGAATGTAAAACCAAGTTTTTCAAGAACCTGAATAATTTGTTTAGCAGTAATTCGGGGTGTTTTATCGCTCATGCCGCTATTTCTAATGTCGTGAGAGAAACAGCCCCAATCTCAGGCACAGAGCCACCTTCAGCAAGTATATCTTCAATGTAAAGATGTATTGCATCAGCGATATTCGTCATTACTTCTTCGTATGTTGCACCTTGCGTATAGCAGCCTTGTAGCGCCGGACACGAAGCAAAATACCCATCTGAGTCATGTTCAATGATAATTGGGAAGTGATACGGTTTCATCAGGGTTTGAAGGGAATGTGTAACGAGTGAAATTGTAGCAATTTACGGAAAGCATTATGCTTTCGGAATGAAAAAATATATGCTCATCTTCCGCAGCGACTTACAAATTCTTTGCAAAACAGTTCTTTGCTTCGTGATGTGTTGTTACTGTATTACGCATAGTTACTGCCAGAGCATACGCGACTATCACCCGCTTATCCGTGCTTATCCGGCGCATATTCTCCGCGTTTCCGACGATACCGTTTATTGGAAAAACGGCGCAACAATGCCACTTGGTACAAGCCACAAAGCCACGCTTACGCCCACACTCACCACTGCCGAACTCGAAGAATGGCTGAACAATGCCACCTTGCGCGACCAAATAGAACAGCCTTACGCCGCCCTTGATACCATTCTTCCACCGAAACCCAATGACGATGCGGGGCGCTGCCGCTTTGAGCCGTTTTTTGAGATGATGTACGGCACTTCGGAGGAGACGGTTCGTACAAATCTTGTTCCTGTGCAGTGGCTTCGCGGTACGCCGGACAGCACACGGCTTCTTTTTTCACGGGTCAATGGCGCGGCGGATGCGTTGCAGCGTGTTTCGGATGCACTAGCAAGGCTGGGTGCGGAATACAGACCATTTCTCGCTAAACCCGCCGGAACCTTCAAATGGCGCACGATTGCCCGCACAAATCGCCGCAGTACGCATAGTTACGGGATTGCGATAGACATTCACCTTGCCGCAACGGACTATTGGCAGTGGAATCATTCACCCGAAGCAGCACTGCGACGCGAAGCAATTCCCTTCAAAAACCGCATACCACTTGCGATTGTGCGCATATTCGAGAAGCACGGTTTTATCTGGGGTGGCAGGTGGTATCATTACGACACGATGCACTTTGAGTTTCGTCCGGAGTTGGTGGGAAGCGAGTAATTATTAGCCCTTGGGAACATTTATTGACAATGCAAATGCTTGTTTTGATGACGGTCATCTTGCTTGCGGGACTTGGAAAAACCTTGTCCCAAACGCAACAATCTGTGCGCTACATCGCGCCCGAAATTCAGTGCGAACACGTTGGTACTGCCCGCACACAACCTTCCCTGCTTCCAATGCGGCAATTTGACCTGATTGCAACGGGTTTGCGCGTGGACAGTCTTGCCTTGCGCGTCGCAGACACATCTGTTCAGCGATTGTATTTGCCTCCTTATGCTTTTTCGTTGGTGAGCGCCGCTATTGACTACAATTCAGCATATACCCAACTTCGCGTGTTCCGCAATTCCAAAGTAGATAAACGCTCAATTTGGATACCAAACATGAGCGCATTTTTCCTTGCACACGCCGCATTAGATTCGCTTAATGGCAATATCGCTCTGCATTTTACGGCGAAGGGTTTGCCTTTGACCGAAGACACCAATACCAGAGAAATACGCGGTACTGTGGCTGTTCGATGCTCCGTCATTGCTGTTGCGCCGCAAACACAGGATACAATAAAGGCTACATCGCTTTGTATTATTCCTATTCAAGCGAGGTACAAGCCTCAGCGCGGTAAAATGCCGTATTGGTGCATATCACAAGCATCCGTGCTGTGCAAGGACTGTTCGGAAGAAGAAGCAAAGCACATTTCGTGGATCGTTAAAAGCGCACCATTACGCAAAGAATTGTACGATTGGTTTTGTTACAGAGGGCGCATAAATCCTCGTGTGCAAGGGCTTTCTTCGCTACCCCTTGTCGTTAATGCTACGTCAAAATGCAATGGCACGTTTCACATCAACACCATTCGTTTGGGCAATGCCGTTGCAACACGCTCCGACCTCTTTTATCGAATCCCACAAACATTGCACCAAGCCATTTCCGAGCCACTTTCGCGGAGTCACAAACCGCTTTATGCTTTTCAAGTGCTTTCTGCACAACAACAAACCGAAGAACGGAAAGCCGCACAAAGCCTTGCTTTGGAGCAAAGTTTGTATGAAGGTGAAGAAGTCATTCGCAATATTGATAATTACTCCCACGCCGGATATGCTTTGTACCTTGCCGATAGCGCCCTGACGCGATTTCTCAGTGACATCATTACGCCGACATATCCCCGTAACAGCGCACTGGAGAGCGCCGAAAAAAACTGCCCCGAATCGAACGAAATTATCCGCCGAGCTTCTCAAAGGCTTGCTATTCCTGATGTTGTCGCTTTCAAAAGCGGCAATGTGAGCGATTGTGAACGTGTGCGAAAATATTATTCGGAATATGCAGAAGTAATTCGGATTGGGCAAGTTTATGTCGTTGTCAATCATCAAGATACTATTCCCAAAATAGTCGGATTAGCTGGTATTTGCGCTCCGAGCGGTAATCAACTTCGCGACGAAGATTTTCTCAAAAACTCGTTAAATGTACCAATCTCATTGAGCGTGTTCGACGCTTATCGTTTAGTGCAATTTCCTATCAAAACCCTCGCCATTCCGACAAATGCTGCCAACGCTGCACACCGCATCAAAACTCGTAACCTATACGAATACTGCCTTGAAGCCCTGAAACACGGCTTGTTTACGGATTGTACGGCATCGGTAATGCCCTTTCCCGCAACGGGCATTGGTACGCACTCTTCACGGTGAACCGTACCGAATTTTCAACGCGAGATTACTTGCTTACGTGAGCGCTAATGCGTAGTTTGGGGGAATCTTAATTGTTCTCACTAACACTTTTCCATTTTTTTGACTATGCAGCACCGCATTGCTGTTGGAGCGCTTGTTGAACACGAACGAAAAATTCTCATGGTACGCCATTACAAAGCAGGTGCTTATGATTTTTGGGTTGCGCCAGGAGGAGGCGTTCAGGGAACAGAAGACCTTCGTGATGCTGTCCGCCGTGAGGTCTTAGAAGAATGTGGATTATACGTTGAACCGCAGACGGTTGCTTATATTGAAGAATTTTACAAGCCTGAAACACGGGAGTGCAAATTCTGGTTTACGGCTCGTTTGCTCGGAGGAGCGCTCAATGCAACAGCGCCGGAGGCTGTGCAAGAATATATCGTCGAAGCAGCGTTTCTTTCACGAGAAGAATTTGAGGGAAAAATTATTTTTCCACCGATGCTGCACGATGAATATTGGACTGATATGGCTGCTGGTGGTCAATTTCCCAAATATGTTGGCATAAGGGAAATGAAATTTTACTAAAATTGTCAAATTGAATCCGGTTTCGATTCCACTTTTTTCGTTCCACCATGCAACCCGTTCTCACCCTCACCCCCGAAGAACACCGACACATTCTCGCTTCTAACCCGCTTTTGCTGCCTTTCGACCTCAACGAAATTTTCTTTTCCGTGCAGGGCGAAGGCACTCGTGCGGGGCTGCCATGTGTGTTTGTGCGGCTGCACGGCTGCAAACTGCGCTGCTCTTACTGCGACACGAAATATGCCATAGACCGCAGAAGTGGCGGGCTTTCGGTAACGGGAGCAGAAATTGATGAGCGTGTACGCGGCTTTGGATGCCGCTTTGTGGAGTTTACCGGTGGCGAACCTCTGGAGCAACCGAATGTGTTCGGCTTGATGAAATATTACTGCGACGAAGGTTTTACGGTGGCAGTGGAGACCGGCGGACATGTGGATACAAGTCTTGTAGATGAGCGCGTGATTCGGATTATTGACATGAAAACGCCAAGTTCCAAGATGATGCCGAAAAACAATTATCACAATTTGGACACACTGCGCCCACACGACGAAGTGAAATTTGTGATTGGTTCGCGGGAAGATTACGAATGGTCGCGGGAATTAACCACCAAATACGACTTACCCCGCAAGACCGCAGCCGTGCTTTTTTCGCCTGTATTCGGAACGGTGGAGTACAAACAAATTGTGGAATGGATTTTGGAAGACCGCTTGGATGTGCGCTTTCAACTTCAGATGCACAAATTTATTTGGCATCCTGACACACGGGGCGTGTGATTCCAAGTTGCATCACCGCACCACCGCCAAACGCCGCATAAATACTTGTCCGCCCACACTACACCGCACAAAATAGATACCCGATGGCAAGCCCTCTACACTAACCGATGTTTCATATAAACTTGGCGAAACAATGCCATTTGTGATGGTCCGTATCTCACGACCTAAAGCGTCATGTAATGCTAAATGCAAAATAGAACTTGACGGCATTGAAACAAGAATAGTGAATCTATCTGATGCCAGCGAAGGCTGAATTGTTAGACTACTGTTTGGCGTATTTGCTGTTTGAGATTGAACACTTGTGGCGATGAAATTGCTGTATGACCGTAGATAGGGGCAATCACAATCATTAGCCCAAACCCATGCACTATTGTTAAATCCAAATGATTGCATTCGACTGTTTGGTCGTCGTAGTTTAACGATAATTTCTGATGGAACTGTTATTCCGCGGCAGTTCAGATTTGCTTGTGAATACGCTTCTTCAAGCGGTATTCCACCGACAAGGAGAGTATTAAGAATGGAATCAATTTGCCGTAGGGCTAAGTTTTGTGATGGGAAATAACGATAGAATGTCGAATCAACACGACTACTAATGTTAATGAGTGTTGGTCGAAAGATAGCCAGTTGCCGAGCTTGTAAATTGGAGCTAGGTAAAGTGAGTTCTTGTCCAATACGTGAATATGTTGAAGTACGCTGATTATCCGTGCTGCGAATTCGATAAAAATATCGTGTAGCAGGTTGTAAGTTTGTTATGAGGAATTGAGTATCTCTCGCCACAGCGTTTGTATATGATGGTAACATGGTACGAAATGAGCTATCAAGGCTAACATCCACAAGAAAATGTGTGGGAGAACCCAGAGTAGAATCCCATGTAATACGAAACCCTTTATCCGAAATATCACTGTTTTGTTGAGGTATCGGCGGAGTAAGCGGTGATACTAAGGAAGTAGGCAATTGTATCGTTTGTGTTCTTGAGTAGAGAGAAAGTATTGAAAAATCATTGAGCCTTCCTAAGTAGTTCGCTCGAAAATAGTATCGCGTACCGGGTAAAAGCCGCGAGACGGTAAAATTATTGCGAATAACAGAATCAATAACTCTGGGGTTGCAATCTGCTGTGCCACAGCCGCTTGGGAGCAGACAAATACAGCTAATCGGCTGCCGAACAGCACTTCTTGCCTGAACTATTTGCTGAAATGCACTATCCAATGCAATATCATAGCCGATACAGACAGAAAGCCAAAGTTGAGTAGATTGCGGCGGAAATTTTCTGAGTTGAATGACGGTTTGAACGCGAAAACTTGTTGCTGTCGCCGAATCAAGCGGCAAAACCGAGATAGAATCCAAAGTAGAAGGAATCTGGCTCCATATCGGGGATGTAGCAACCATTAGGAGTATCATCGCCGATAAGAATGTGTTTTTTATTGTACGATTCATTGCTTTACCTTTTTTTGTCCAACTTTTTAGGGGTCTGTCCACTCTACCTCACCACCGCCAAACGCCGCACAAACACTTGCCCACCAACACTACACCGCACAAAATACATACCCGACGGCAGCCCTTCCGTGCTGAACGAAAGTGTGTTTTGCCCCGCACGGGAAAAACCCTCGGACACGGCGCGGACTTCCTGCCCTAACGCATCAAAAACACTAATGCGAAGCGGTAATGACGACGGTAGCGTAACGCTGACACTCACTGCGTCTGTCGTGGGATTGGGTGAAATGGTGAATGGTGCTGCTTCATCGCTGGTGATTCCGGTAGAAGTGGGGAATTTACCGTACACACGGAATGTTTTGCAAGAACAGCTGTCCGCCCAAATAGGTGCGGTTTGTGTGTAACCCAGATTTGCTATTGTCGGAAAAACTTCGCGTAGGCGCACAACGAGTTCAGAACCTGATTGCTGATTTGGTGAACACGTGTTGTTGTCTTGCGCCCAGGCTTCAACGATAGGAATATCCCGTTGTACCAATGCGGCAAGAAAAGAATCCAAGGTTTGGAGATTTGCCAAGCCTGTACCCAGCCGATAGAACGGTGAACCGCTCCGAACCGAAAAGGCATTTGGAAATCCCAAAGCCGAAGAGCGATTTTCCGCCGAGAACCGTGTAGCAGTGGCAGCCAGCGTTTGAAAGCGCAAGGTCTGAGAAAATGCGCTTGTTCCTACATTGTTTACTGCTCGTACGCGCACGAAGTAGAGCGTTTCTGCTTGTAGCCCCGTGAGAGCAAGAGAAGTTGTCATCAAACGCACATCGGCATACTGCGGAAGCAGATTTTGAAAGGTGGAATCCGTCGCCACCGAAAGGCGGTATTCTGTCGGCATACCCTCAACATTTGCCCAACGAATCACGGCGGAAGTCGTTGTGATTGATTGCGCCGCTACAAGCACAGGAGATGCTGGAGGAGCATTTTGTGGCAGTGTGATTGAAAAATAAACGTAGAGTGAACCAATGTAAGCATCAGAATACAGTGAACGACTTTCAATACGAAAAAAATATCGTGTATTTGGTAATAAACGAGCTATTTCTATACTAAATTGTACCGCAGAGTCTAAATAATCCCGTCCTAAGCAATTAGGAATAGGAGGCATACAGTTACTCATAATTGCTCTGCGAATGATGCTACTTCCTGAAAAATTTGAATCTAGTGCAATATCATAATCCAGGCACACACGAGAGCGACGCGGTCCAATGGAACGAATGAGTGTATTTAGGACGAAACTTGTCGAGGTTGTAGATTCTATCGAAAGAATTCTCGGTTGTAAATACTGAGCCATGGCATTGCCATTTGTAAAACTTGGAAACGGTGCCTGGCATAATATTCTTGAATGAGCAATTATCAGAATACCCAAGGCAATAATGATGATTTTCATAAGGCGACCTCTTTTTCTGTATGAAGATAGATTTTATCACATCGCACCTCGAATGTTTTTCCTCGACACTTCAAGCCTGTCCAAAGTAATATTCAACTGCTCTTCCGCCTCAAAACGAACATACTCGCGCAGCGCTTCAGCGCTAAGATTTACCGCACTTGCTCACACGGTCATAGACTCGCCAATGCCCAAAAGCGTAAGGTTTTTCCCCGTTTTGGCGAATATCGCTTTCGCTTCGTCGTGATTGATTTTGATAAAACCGAATGTGTCGTAATGCAATCCCACAATGTTGTTGCACTTGATAAAATCTGCCGCAATCGCCGCGTCACTTGCATCCATCGTGAAATTATCGCCAATCGGCAAGAGCGCAACATCCGGTTTGTGATAATCCCCAATGAGTTTCATATCCATCGTGAGCGCCGTGTCGCCGGAATAATAGAGCGTTCCTTCGCTTGTTTTCACCAAAAAGCCCATCGGATTTCCGCCATAGCTGCCGTCCGGCATACCGCTTGAATGCTGGGCTGCTGTGCATTTGACCATGCCAAAATCAAAGTTCCATTTCCCACCCGTGTTCATCGGATGCACTTTTTCGATGCCTTGCTTATTCAGCCAGCCCATCACTTCCCATGCACAAACAGCCGTAGCACCGGATTGCTGAAGAATACCGACGGCATCTTCGATGTGGTCAAAATGCCCGTGCGAGATAAACACATAATCCGGCTTCAGCGCTGAAACCTGAATGTGTGATGCAAGCGGGTTTGCAGTGATATACGGGTCGAACAGCAAGTGTTTTCCGACTGTTTCAACCATAAAGCACGAGTGTCCGTAGTAGGTAATGGTCATGGTGATTACTCCAAAAATTGTGGAAGGCTGATAAAATCTGGTTTGCAGGGGTGTTACAACATTGTTAGGCTTTTTGCACAAAGCCCTCTACACCGCGCTTGAAATCGTCTGTTGTGCGGGCAATGGCGTTCATAGCACAGGCATAATCCAATGCAGCATCCAACGACATTCCCGATAAATTTCCGAGAATTTCTTTGGTGAGCGCCATAGCGGAAGCGCTGTTTGTAGCAAGCATTGTAGCGATTCCCGCAACGGTTGCGTCTAAAGCGGTATCATCGGCAACGTGCGTGGCAAATCCCAAGCGGTATGCTTCGTCGGCATTGACATTTTCTGCGGTCAGCAAAAGGCGCTGCGCCTGCGTTCCACCAATACGCCGCACCAAATAGACCGACACAATCGCAGGAATGAAGCCAATCTTGACTTCCGAATATCCAAAGAGTGCTTTTTCCCGTGAAGCAACGACGATATCACACACCGACGCAATCCCGCATCCTCCCGCAATCGCAGCGCCCTGAACACGAGCAATAACGGGCTTCGGGCAGGAGTAAATTGCCGTGAGCATATCGTGAAAACGCCGTGAATCGGCTTTGTTTTGCATGACGGAATTGTGCGAAATTTCCAGCAAATACGCCAAGTCCATACCCGCGCAGAACACCTTCCCATTCGCTGCCAGCACGATGACCTTCACTGATTCATCCGCGCCAAGCGTGGTAAAAGCGTGGGTGATTTCGCTAATGAGTGTCGGGTTGAGCGCATTGCGCTTGTCGGGGCGGTTGAGGGTGATAGTGGCAACGGGAGACGCAGGGGAATGGTCGAGGAGTAGCGAAGTGTAATTCATACGCTGAACACAAAAACTAATCAGTGGGAAACAAATTCAAATGTTCTTCAGAAATTGTATCGTTATCATTTGTATCGTTATCATTTGTATCGTTATCATTTGTATCCTAATCAAAAATATAGCGATAACCTTGCTGCGCATATCCCGCAAAATCATCAACGGGATGCTGCTGCCAATTATCGGAATAATGGATGAGATACATTTTCTTTTTCACATCATCGGGAAGCGCCTGAAGGTCGCTAAGGGGGGTATGGACTGCGCCGGAGAAGAACTGCACATCGTGAAACATGACTTCGGAAATCGGTGCATAGTGGTTCAAAAGCTCAATATCCATGCGGGTATCAGCCGAAATAAAGACGCGACGATTCACATAAACGCCGTAAGAAATGAAGGAATCTTGCCATGTTGCGGCTTGTTCGGGAACGTGTTTGGTGCGGAACATTTCGATATGAATATCGCCTACCTGAACTTCAAACGTCTCGCGGTCGTGTCCGCCTTTCCACTGCGGACGAATGGGGTCGAAATAATCGTAGAAAGAAAGTTTTTTCCCTGCATCGTCTTGTTCGTTCCATTCTAAGCCGCCTCTAAGCGTCATATCCCACAAAATACGCTCATATTCTTCGGTAATTATCATTTTGAGTTTCGGCTTACCCATAATGCGACGCGCAATATAGCGGTTTGCCAGCGCCAAGGATTCCATGCCACCAACGTGGTCTGCGTGGCTGTGCGTCGGTAAAATCACCTCCAGCCCTGACATTTCCAAGCCTGCGAGATTATGCAGAGCCATCGGACCGGTCATACCAAAATCCACAACGACGTGCGTATCACCTTGAACAATAATAAAATTCGTCTGAAACAAAGTCTTGGCAAAAGCAGAACCGACACCAAGGAAAAATACTTCCAACGTGCCATCGTTTTTCAGGCTAAATTTACCGTTTGCGGGTACTATACGCATATTGTGGCTACAAAAGGAGTTAGGGCAAAGTCTTCACAAAATGAGATGATTTTTTACAGCATAAAAACAGGCTGTCAATCTACGATAAATGCAGGAATCTACAAAAAAAATTCACGTTCCGGCAAGAACTTATCGTAATTTGTGGTGCGAAAATTCCAGTTTTGATTTTTCAATGCTTCACAGTATGAGAACTGCACTATGGAACCATTAGTTTCACTATTATACGACATTGCTACATTGTTGGAATTATGCGATGAGAATTCCTTCAAAATCCGTGCCATTCAAAGCGCCGCTCGAGCGCTTGAGGATGCCGACACAGCCCAAATGACGCTTCAGGACTTGCTTGCGCTGCCCGGTGTTGGCAAAGGAACAGGCGAACTTATTGCAGAATTTTTGGAAACAGGCTCTATTGCCCAATACCACGCCCTGCTGGAAAAAGTGCCGGAATCGGTGCTTGAAATTACGCGCCTTCGAGGGTTGGGAGCCAAGAAAGTACGCGCTTTGTGGCAAGATTTAGGCGTACAATCCATCAATGATGTGCAAACAGCCGCAGAAGCAGGAAAAATAGCCGCTTTGAAAGGATTTGGAGCAAAAACACAAGCGAATATTGTGGAAGCAATAGCTCAATACCGCAGCGCACAGAGCCGTTTTCATCAACACAAAGCAATGCGAGAGGCAGAGCGCCTTGCCGAGAAATTACGCTCATTCGCTGATGTGCAACACGTCGAAATTGCCGGAGAACTACGCCAAGGCGAAGAGACCATTTCACAAATTGTGTTGGTCGCAACGACGCAAAACCTTCCTGCCCTTCAAGAGCATTGCCGGCGTGAACCGGAAGAGTTTGGTCAAGGAGCATGGGAACAAGCAACAATGAGCTTTACAAGCCAAAACGGTATTCCGGTTTTTATCGAATGTGTTCCGCCGGAGCAAGCAATTATGCGGCTTCATGAACTTTCTTCCTCCGCACTTTTTCATGCAGCTATGCTTGAACGCTTTGCTGCAAACAGCGCTTCCACTCTTGATTTGGCAGATGAAACCGAGGTGTATCGCCGTGCAAACCTGCCTTATTTCCCGCCTGAACTCCGCATCAAACCTGCGCATTTGCAAAAGGAGCAATTTCACGAGAAACTACAAAACCTTATTGAACTTCAGCATTTACGAGGCACTGTCCATGTTCATACAGCGTGGAGCGACGGGAAACACACCGTTCGGCAAATGGCGGAACGCGCTAAAGCACTTGGCTATGAATACATCGGCATTTGCGACCATAGCAAAACTGCTGTGTATGCTAATGGTCTCAGCGAAGAGCGCCTCAAGCGTCAGCATGAGGAAATAGATTCGCTTAATGCGGAAAATCTCGGTATTCGCATTTTGAAGGGCATAGAATCCGATATTTTGACCGATGGTTCGCTGGATTATTCCGACAGCGTTTTGGAGACATTCGATTTTGTTGTTGCCTCTGTTCACTCTGCCTTTACGCTTAGTTCAGAAGCCATGACCGCACGGCTTATTCGCGCACTGGAGCATCCTGCAACGATGATATTGGGGCATCCCACAGGGCGTTTATTGCTCAAACGGAAAGGCTATACGTTTGACTGGGATGCTGTGTTGGAAACAGCGAAACAGCACAAGAAAATTCTTGAAATCAACGCGAATCCGTATAGACTGGATATTACGCCCGAAATCGCCGACAGAGCTCATGAAATGGGCATTTTGCTTTCCATCAACACCGATGCGCATAATTGCGATGATTTGGAACTCATGCGGTATGGCGTACAAGTGGCTCGTAGAGCGGCTCTGCCGAAAGAGGCATTTGCCAATCAGCGTTCTTGCGAGGAATTTCTTGCGCTTGCTTGAGACTGATACGTGAGGTTTTTTGACACGGAAAGCGCGGACTTTGGCGGGAATAGAAACGGGCATAAAATCTGAGCGCCTTGTTCCTCAATGATGTAAGGAACAAGGCGCTCAAGAAGCAAGTAGGGGAATAGGCAAATTCTCACTATTGCGTTTTACTGTTGCTTTCGATTATTTCCCGCGAACAGCCTTGACTTCTGCAACTGTTACCGTTCCGCCCGGATTACCCCAAGAGTTATAGACGTATGTTAGAACATCGGCAGCATCTTGGTCAGTGTAATTTTTTGGCAGTGCAACCATTACTCCGTTAAATTTTTTTCCATTGACGGTGATTTCACCTTTCAAGCCATTAGCGACACTTTTAATGATTTCTTTTTTGGGCTTGTTTTTGATGTAATCCGAACCTGCAAGCGGTGGATACACAGTCGAAAGACCTTGACCGTTGGCTTGGTGGCAAGTTGCGCAATATGCTTTATAGACTTTTTCGCCTTTTGCTTTATCTTGTGCAAGAAGCGACCCAGAATTGCCCAGCATCAGCACTACTGCGCAGCAGGACACTGTTTTGAGAAATGTTTTCATAACAAGAAAAATGGTGAATGAATGAAAATAACACAAGTACAAAATTAACACAATTTCGGACAAATGCCACCTATTTGATGAGTATTTGTCAAAAAAAGTTTAATTCTGAGCAAACGCGGGAGCGCCTTTTGATGCGCTACTTTGCGCTTCTTTGGGCAAACGAACAGCCAAAATAGAACACGGTGCCGTGCGCAATACTTTTTCGGTTGTGCTGCCGAAAAGTAAGTATTCAAGACCTCTTCGCCCATGTGTACCCATCGTGATAATATCAATCTTGTACTGCTCCGCATAACCGTTAATGGCAAGGTCAGGATGTCCCTCCATGACTTTTATCCGCACTTCGTACCCCTCATTTATAAGGTCTGCGGAAACTTTTTGGAGTTTTTCTTCTGCTTGCTCAAACGCCCGCCCGACAAGGTCGGTCATCGGCACACCTTCCCACGAACCGTAGGTTGTAAGAGGCTCCAAGACGTGCAGCAGGTGTATCGTGGCTTTGAGCGGTCCGCCGATTTCCTTTGCATATTCAAGCGCCTGTTCAGCGTGCTTCGAGAAATCATGCGGGACAAGGATGTGTTGAATCGGTAACATCGTCTAAACCTCCTACAAAAAAATATACGTCAATATTTCGTGAATTGGCTTTCTATCTTTTACTATTTATCTCTTTTTGCTGTTTTCGTTTACATTTTGGGTATAAAGTTTTTCATAGTGCAAAAAGTGCAAAAACCGTCCTCTCTGAAAAAACACGGCGGCTGCAGCCCTGCCTATTCCCCTTGTATAATCTTCCGCGTCATAGATATAAACAGGGCTTACAGCAGCCATTTTCGGGTGATTTCTGAAAGCATTTCTCTTCTCCCCTTTATCCACCCTTTGATGATGAGAATTTCCATAGTGCTTTTCGGCTTTTTTCTCTCCGCATCACCATATATCACAACAATATATGGAAAACGGTATCAATAATTTACACCTTTCAGACTATTTTGTCTTATTTTTACGAACACCACCCTAAAGATGGCTTTAACACACGCGGTTTGTGTTGTTTTTTCGTATCCTCAAGCGAAAATGATGTCAGACTTTTTACACGGCAGTCGCATCAACGTTACCATTCATTGTGGCAAGTAATTTTGCCGGATTCATTGGTCCGTGCGCATTTGCAAGACGTACATTGAGTTGATTTGCGCGTTTGCCGAGTTCTTCCAACGTCAGCGTTGAACAAAGATGATGCAGGCGTGAACGCATCGTTGTCCAGTGTTCGTGCGCCGGACAGGGGTCTGCAACACCGCATCCGGGCAAACCGAAAAGACATTCTTTGAACACATCCGAACCATCTATGGAGTCAATAACATCAGCCAAGCTAATTGCAGAAGAATGACGAGCCAGCGCTACGCCGCCGTTTGGACCCCTGTACGATACAAGTAATCCAGCTTGTGTGAGATTTTGCAATACTTTCGTCAAAAAGTGAAACGAGATGTTGAGCTTTCCGGCGATTTCTTGAATAGATACATATTCGTTGCGTGGCAAAGAAGCCATATAAATAGCGGCTTGTACGCCATAAACACAACTTTTTGAGAGCAGCATAATTCCTCCGTAATGCTTGGTGAAGTAATTCGTTCCTATTTGTGGTGTTCTGTCTTTACAGAATTGTGCTGGTTGTTTGCAGAGTGTTCAAATTTCAGATAAACTACTCTTAATACAAAAATACACAATCCATCTTTACTTGTCAAATTATTTCTGAATTATTCGATATTTTTTCTTGTGCTTCCAGTGCGGAAGCGACTTCCAGACGTTTTGCTTTGGGCAATCCTGCAACCACAAGAAGGTAAGAATCATCAATCCACGAGTAAACAAGCGGTGTTGGTACTGAACCGTCAAGCGGAACCGTTATCCAGTGTTTTTTACTCATATGATAGCCGGGCTGTACGCTATCGTGTTCTGCACGGCGCTCTATTGCCACATCGGGATTGCATTTTAGGTTAATATGTCCCCAATCATCGGTTGCAGCAATAGCAAAAATTTTCCCTTGCACTTTGTACACAAGTGTCACTTCATCAAAGGGAAGTTCTTCTGTGGTAAAAGGCTTTTGAAGGCAGTAATGGCGCAGAGTTTCGAGCGTTATCATGCGTAGTGGTGGAAGATTATTACAAACCGCCAATGGCGACAAGTTCTTCAATGAGTTGGATATACGTGGCGATGCCTTGCTCAATTTCGGAACATCGGATAAACTCATTTGCTGTGTGAGAACGTTCCGAAAAGCCGGGACCAATTTTTACCGACGGAAAGGGCATCACTGCTTGGTCGGAAAGAGTTGCCGAAGCAAACGTTATACTGGAAAGCCGCTTTGCTGCTCGCACAATCGGATGCTGAAGGTCAATACTCGACGGGCGCAAGCGTGTAGAACGAGGCGTAACATCGCAATCCACATTTGCCCCAATAATCGCTAACACCTCCTCGTGCGTGTAAGCATCGGTTGTCCTGACATCTACCACAAACGTACACCGCTCAGGAATCACGTTATGCTGCGTTCCGGCATTGATAAGCGTAACGGTCATTTTTATAGGACCAAGATGCGACGAAACCTCTGGAAATTGAAACGAATGAAACCACGATATATTGTGTATTGCTTTATCAATAGCATTAACTCCTGTATTTCTCGCTGCGTGTCCCGATACGCCGTGCGCAGTGCAATCCAGCACCATTAAGCCCTTTTCGGCAATGGCAAGTTCGCAATTTGTCGGCTCGCCAACGATTGCCGCATGAATAGTGCCAAGTTCCGGCAAGATAGATTCTATGCCGTTTTTGCCGATAATTTCCTCTTCCGCACTTGGCGCAAGAATCAGATTAAACGGCAAATCCGTGCGCTCATAAAAATGCACAAACGTTGCAATCAAGCCGACAAGCGCCCCTCCGGCATCATTGCTCCCCAAACCAAACAGCGTCTTGCCTTCGGGCAGTTCTGCTATTGTCGGGGTAAATGGGTCTCGTGTCCAATCAGTATTAGGTTTGACCGTATCGTGGTGAGAATTGAGCAACAGCGTAGGTTTTGTGCTGTCAAAATACCGATTACACGTCCAAACGTTATTCATCCGCCGCTCCGTCGGTATGCCCCGTTCATGCAGGAACTCTTGAATGAGCATTGCCGTTGCATCTTCTTCACGGCTAAAAGACGGCGTTGCTATCAAGCGCTGCAAAAGAGCAATAGCATCAGAAACAAGTTGTGGTGAGGCTTGAGAGGATGTCGGCATAGAATTGCGATAAAAAACATTGAGAAAAAAAATCGTGTTCGAAAACTCCCTACGAAAGGACAATCCTTGTGCCACCAATATCATCCTGCTCCAAACGCCCGATGGAATCTGCATTGGTAATAACTACCGACGACACGCTCCGCCGCAATGCCGCAAACGCATTATCCATTTTCGGAATCATTCCTTTGGCAATAATGCCCTGTTCGCGTAAACCCTCGTAATCATGCGCCGTAATGCGGGAAATAACGGATGTTTCATCCTCTACATCCCGCAGCACACCTTGTTTCTCGAAACAATAGACCAAATGCACAGCACTTTCGGCAATACGGTACGAAGCAAGCGCTGAAGCGACTTCGGAGGCAATCGTGTCGGCATTGGTGTTGAGCATTATTCCTTGACCGTCGTGCGAAAGTGGCGCAATCACGGGCAGAAAGCCGCTCTGTATCAGGCTCAAAAGCCGCTCCACGCCTACACGCTCTACATCGCCAACAAAACCGTAATCTGTTGTGGGATGCTCGCGTTTTCGCGCACGAATACAATCCCCGTCAGCACCCGTCAAACCAAGCGCATTCAAGCCTCGTGCTTGCAATGCAGCAACAATGCGCTTATTGACTAAACCGCCATAAACCATCGTCACCACATCCAAGGTGGCTTGGTCGGTGACGCGCCGCCCTTCCACCATTTGCGTTTCGATGCCCAAGCGAGCGCTGAGTTCAGTGGCAAGTTTTCCTCCGCCATGCACAAGTATCCATGCGCTTTTCAGGCTTGCAAGGCGGTCTAAAAATGAAGCAAGTGCAGCATCGTTATCAATAACATTGCCACCAATTTTTATCACGAACAAGGATTTCATGCAATTCTGAGAGAATAACGGTTAGATATTATTTATCCACAATCGCCGCCATAAGTTCCGCTTCTGCAACGAGTTCACCCATCACCAGCGCTTTTGCTTCCATTTGAAACGTATTCATGCGCTGACGCAGCATTTTGACTTCAAATACAAGTTGGTCGCCCGGCACAACGGGTTTGCGGAATTTTGCGTTATTGATGCCCATAAAAAAGACCAGTTTGTTTGCGGGGTCGAACCCTTTACCATCGTCCGTCTTCCCCATGAGCAACAAACCTCCTGTTTGCGCCATTGCTTCGATGATAAGCACACCCGGCATAATCGGTTTTCCGGGGAAATGCCCTTGAAAAAACTGCTCATTAAACGTGACATTTTTGTAACCGACGATTCGCTTTTCGTCGTGGTTAATTTCGGTAATTCTGTCCACGAGCAAAAACGGATACCGATGCGGCATCGCCTCTAAAATGGCGGAAATATCAAGAACTGCGTTCATAATGCAAAATGAAAAATGAAGAAAAAAGATAATTGACAAGGGTTGTTACTGCCCCAAAAGCCGCGCTACTGCTTCTTCCAAGCGCACACCACGCGAACCTTTCACTAACAACACATCGCCCGATTTCAGCCGCGAAGCAAGTATTTCCGCGGCTTCTACGGTGCTTTGCGAATAAACAATTTTTGATGATTCGCTGTGTTCCATGACGAAGCGCGTATGGGCTTGGAGCATTTCCGTTCCCGTTAAAATGACAAAATCCAGCCACAAAGCCTTGCGCAAGGCAGCAAGCAGCGCATCGTGTTCTGTGGCGGACGATGCGCCGAGTTCACGCATATCCCCCAACAGCGCTATTTTACGCGCATTTTGCGTTGTTTGTAGCGTTTCCAAGGCGGCATACATCGAAGTCGGATTCGCGTTGTAACAATCGTTCAGCAAGGTAATTGTGCGGTTTTCCGGCAGCACGAGCGTTTCTGCGACCATTCGCCCATAACCCGCTTCCGAAGCAGCAGGGCGAAAACCCTCCAAGCCGCGCTGAATCTCATCGGAATTCATTCCCAAGCCAACACCGACTGCCGCCGCTGCCAGCGCGTTCCGTGCGCCTGTTGCTCCGACGCTTTGTAAATTTGCACGTATCACTGTTGATTCCATGCTTTGCGCCGAAAGGTTGTTCTGTATTTGCAACACCGCATGAGTGCTGGGCTGCAAACGAAAAGTAGCGCTAATATCCATCGGCACTTCAGGTTCTTCCAAACCATAATGCACCCAGCCGGAGCGCCGATATTTCCTGAGTCTCTGGTCGTTCATATTGATAAATGCCATGCCACCGTGTTCTGCCAAATAGCGAAAAAGCGCCGTTTCTTCGCGCTCTACGCCGTCCTCATCTATTAATTTTTCGAGATGCTCTTTGCCAACATTCGTGATAATACCGTGCGTTGGGGCGACCATTGCCGATAAAATCTCAATTTCACCCGGTTCATTGGTACCAATTTCAATCACCGCTACGGTATGCTCTGCGCTCAAACGCAAGAGTGTAAGCGGTACTCCGACTTGATTGTTAAAATTTCCCTCTGTTTTCAGCACGTGGAATTTCTCGCTGAGAAGCCGCGCCGTCATATCTTTCGTCGTGGTTTTCCCTGCCGAACCCGCCACAGCTATCACGGGACACAAAAAACGCTTGCGATGCAGATGCGCCAGTGCGCCCAATGCGTGAAGTGTACTCGGCACAAGCACAAGCGGCGCTGAAAGGTCTGCAATACCTGTTTTGATGCGGTCTTCCACGATTGCCAGCGCTGCGCCTTTGTCCAATGCTTCTTTCACCAACGTATGAGCATCGAAGCGCTCCCCGCGTAGGGCAACAAAAATGTTCCCTTGACTAACCGTACGAGAATCCGTTGAAACACCTTTTACAACGAGGCTTTCAGGCAAATGAGCGCAAGCACGCTCTCCGAAGAGGGTGATAAGGTCAGAACAGTTGAATGTGGCTTGGTTACTGGTGGTGTGGCTCATGAATCAAAAAATGTGCATTATCGAACAAGTAAAATTTTTCTCATCGTCGTAAAGCGCTCTGCTTTCATGCGGCAAAAATACACGCCTGGTGCGAGATGTGCTGTGCTAACCTCACCCTGATACGCGCCTTCGGGGAAAAAACCCTCCGTAACGGTAGCTTTTACTTGCCCCAAGGCATCCAAAATTTCCACCGTCACAAGCGACGGATAGGCAACCTCAAAATCCACGCGCATATTGTCGGTAACGGGGTTTGGGGCAATTTCACTCAGCAAAAACGTACCATTGCCGACTGCACTCACTTTTGCCTGCACACCGCAAACAGAATCCAGTGCAAATGTTCCCGTTGTTGTTGCGCTTTCCAACACGCGCACACGCACACATCCGCCCGAATCGCCGATATTATCAAAGCGGACATTCGTTAAACGCAAAGGAGTAGCCGAAACACGCCGCCCCAAATATGCCCGGAAATTCAACCAAAGCAGAATTTCATTCGCGGGAATAAGCTGCGGTTCACGGGCGGTAATGGTAAAACGTAATGTCGAATCATCGTTAAAACTCAGTAACCGTGCGGGTGGCAGGATATTCGCATTAGCACTTGCCGTGCGGTTTGCCTCGAATCCCGTGTACTGAAGCAGTGTGCGGTTGTAGGTAAAATCAAACGTTGCGCGTTGTGCGTAGCTGAGTGCCGTTTGATTGAGTGCAATATCACCCGAAGGCGAAGGGCGCACAAACACAGGAATACTGACCGTTTCGCCCGGCGAAGCCTGCACCGTTGCTGCTGAAACGGTAATGGTTGGTTGCCCGATTGCTTCACCGACAAGCACGATGCGCCGCACACTGTCAATGGCATCACTCGTAATGCGCAAGGTGTCGGTAAATACGCCAACCGAAAGTGGGCGAAACGTAGCGAGAATGGTCATCTGCTCACCCGCTTGAATTGTGCCTGTCGTCGGATTTATGCTCAGTTGAAAAAGTCCACCACCGCGCACCAATTCTGCACGGTAGGTAAGCGGTGTTCCGCAGTTGGCTCTGTTCGGCGGATTTTCGATAACAATAGGAATGGTGCTGTTTACAGGGCAACCTGTTCCAAGCGAATTGCGGGGAAATTCCACACGCAAAGGCGTAGTGATGTTCGGGCGAATACCTTCGGCGCGAAGTTCAAGAATAATTTGCTCAACGCTATCGGGGGCAGTCGGAATACGCCCCGCACGTTTGATGTCGCTAAAAAGAATGTACTGAAATGTTTTCACCCCTAAGTCCGTCGGGCGAAACTGCACCGTAAGCGAGGAATCGCGCCCTCCGGCGGTAACGGCGCTATTGGTGATAAACTGCCGAAGCACCGTAAATGCGGCATCATTACTGGTGTTTCCACTGAGTATGCGGTCTTGTCTCCATACGGCAAATGGCAAATTTCCGTTATTTTGAAATGCAATGCGTACATCTCGCGTTAGCCCAACCCGCACACAGCCTAAATCAATCGTAAATTTGCGATACCCGTTTTGGGCGAACGATGCCACAGGGCGCTGAATTTGGCTGTTGCTCATAGCATCTGAGGTAGCGCTAACGACATCAAATTGCTGCTCCACACCCACACCTCGAAGCCTGAGTGCAAGCGTTTCTCTGCCTTGTGTGGAATCTATGAGGCTTGTGAGAATATAGTTTGCGCTGTCTGCGCCGCGTGTGCGAGGGCGAAATGTTGCAGCAAGTTGTCCGCTTGCTCCCACACTGTAACGCCGTGCTGTTCGCGCCGTGTCAATAGCCTCAGCACTGAAGGCACGAGATGAGGTCAGCGCGTCAATGCTTGGTTGCGCTTGAAGCGTTGCAGAAAATGTCGGAGAAATATTGCGCAAAAGTGTGGTATCACGCCGCTCTGAGCCAACATACACCGAATCAAAACCCAACGTTTGCCGTGCCGGAGCAAGGATATTCGGCAGCCGATTCACACGCAAAATAAATGGTCTTGTGGCAATTTCCGTGCCTGTTGCGGGGTTGCGGACACGCACCGTGAGCGTCGCTTCTTTGCGCCCGGAAGGGAAGGACGTTTCGGCTGTATAGCGCACGGTTGCGAGAAATGTTCCGCCTGTGGTGCTGTCTAAATTTCCTGTCGGCTGCAAAAGCGTAAATTCACTTGCATCCCGCGAAGCACCACCAATGCTTGTTTCTAAGGAGTTTGCCATTGTAAGCGGTAAATTACCGGCATTACGCACAACGACGGTTTGTGTTGTTGTTTGCCCTGTTACGACTGTTCCAAAATCCAGCATTTCTCCGTCCACAGGCGCTTGTAGGCGTTCGATTGTGGCATCGGCGAGTTCTGCACGACCGCGTAAATAAAGCGTGTAATCATCCAAATTTCGTCCTCGAAGCGTTATAGAATCGAGGAAATCACCGAATCGTATCGGGCGAAAAACTATTGTCGGATTAAACATTGCACCCGAAGTGGCTTCAATTTCAGACGGCAAAACTGTTAATACATCCGGCGAATTGCTCACAAAAGGGCTACCGGGAGTGCGCACGGCGGAGTCAATCCAAAAATTTGTTCTTACGTCGCTGGCACGAGAAAACGTAAACGAGCGCACATCAAAACGAAAATCTCTCGTTGGTGCTTCGGCTCGCAGCGTGTTAAAAACCAGCGTATTAGCGGCATCCAATCCCGTTACATTGAGCGAACCTCCCACACCTGCACCCTGCAAACGCAAACGGAAAATTTCTGTGCCACCCGCACTGGCAGCAAAGGTCGGGTCATTCGTAAAAATCTGTACATCCAGCGTGTGAGCGGCTTGCACTCTGGGCTGGTAGCTCAAAAAAATCGGCAAGGAATCACCACGATTGATGATTCGCTGCACACGCACATCGCCCACAGGGGACGAAATGAGAAAAAAACTATTTGGGTCAGTATCAACATCAAAACGCACCGTAAGCGGCTCTGTACCTCGATTGTAAATGACAAAACGCCGCGTTTGTTGCGGCGAACCTACGCGGTACGAACCAAAATCCAACACCATATCACGAAAAGGCTGGCGTGGGCGGTCATCATTCAGTATTCGTGCGGGTTGCACGGAATTGACTGCAAAACTGGGTCGTGCAGAAATCGCAAGTTCAGGACTGATGCGCTCGACGCGCATGGTGAGTGTGTCACTGTTGTCGTTGTAAGAAGCGTTATTGCCGAAACCAAGCCTATCCACAAACACCGTTTGCAACGGCAGATTACCGCCTTGAACAGTCGCAAAATAGGCATTATTCGGGTCGTAGGCATCGTTTTGCCTGTCGGGGATAAACGCAAAACGGCGTAGTTGCTGGGCATTTTGGACGGCGAATTGATTGCTTTGCGTGGCTGGCAGCGCCGGATTTGGTCTAAGAGCGTTCCAAGCAAGAAACACGAGACACGGTGAAGCGGCAGGATTTGCTGCAAACGTGGTGCAAAACTGTTCTGCGGCAGTGCCATTAGCATCAAGCGGCATTTGAGGGCGCTGAATCATCTGAAACGGCAGATTGTTCACGAAAAACCGTGCGTCCACCTCAGTTTGTGCGTTAATCACCTGCCCCACCGAACCGCGTCCGCGCACAACGATGTTATAGAGCGCATTTTGAAACAGCGTGATGGAGGATTGCGTTGCAACCGCACTCCGAAGCGGGATGCGAAGCGTTTCAGGGGCTTGTGAGTGGAGTGAGGAAATACTCGCAAACAACAGCGCTAACACGCATAAAATCTTGCGAAACGATAGTAAAATTCTTTGCAACAAAGCGGTGAGCATAGAATAATCCCTACGAAAACAATGAAAAAGAATACACGAGGGGAATTTACACACGGCGCATTTGCCCAATAACCACGCCGATAATTGCCACAACGCCCGCGCCTTCGTGAAAGGGAATTGACGGAAAGGTTTTTGTAGCCGCTTCTAACTCGGCGAGCGCACCAAGCCTTGCGAGGCGGCGCACTATAATCGAATCATGGAACAATGCCACAACCATATCACCTTCGGCGGCGCTAAATTGCTGCTTCGCTATAACCACATCGCCTTCACGCAGACTTTCGGCGCTCATGCCGTCGTCGCTGACGATTGCCGCAAAAAGCTGTGGTGGTGCGCTTTCGGCGGCGAGTTGTGAAAATTCGGGAAGAAAAAAATCGGTATCAATTTTGATCTGCCCACGCGGTGAAAGAAAGGCAGAGAGCGGGTTTTGAGCAATACCGTCACCGACAATGACCACATTTTTTACGCTCTGAAACTGGTGATTCAGCATCGGCACAACACTGCGCTGCACCGACGGAGCGAGTGTTGGTGCGCTCTGCGCGATTTGTTTTGGCTGCGGTGTAAAATCCACAATTTGTATTCCCCGCGACGCACCTTTGGTGGAACGCCGAATATGCCCTTTGCGCTCCAAAGCTACCAAATACTGCGTTACGGCGTTGGTGGAAGCAAACGAAAACTTATCCCCGATTTCTTTCATCGTTGGCGGGAAGCCGTGTTCTTCGGTGTACTGCTGCAAAAAGCGCAAAACATCGTGTTGCTTTGTGGTTAAAGGTTGTTTTGCCGTGTCAGTGTGAATTGTTGCTTTCATAGTGTCGTTTGGTCAAGCATTTATGCGGTTTTTCGGTTCATTGCACATTCATTACAAGAGCAATTTTGTCGGCGAATTATTTTGGGAAAGTGTGTGCGATTGTGAAAAATGCGCACTATGCACAGTAAATTGCGCCGTTAAACGCTGAAGCGCATCTGCCATGGAGCGCAATGATTCTGCGGTTTTGGCGACATCCCGCACAGAATATGCCGACTGTTCGGACACATTACGAATCTGCTCCATGCGCTGTGCGATATCATCGCTGGCTTTGGCTTGCTCTTCGCTTGCGGCGGCGACTTGCGTTATGGTGTCGGACACGGTTGATGTACGGCGAATAATGGTTTCAAGCGCCTGGGCAGCATTTGCCGCAGAACGTTTTCCGGTTTCGACCTGCTCACGTCCGCCGTGCATTGCCGCGACAGCGCGTCCGGTCTCTTCTTGGATGCGCTGAATGGTGTGCGCAATTTCTTTCGTCGCTTTGGTGGTGCGCTCGGCAAGTTTGCGCACTTCGTCGGCAACCACCGCAAAGCCGCGTCCTTGCTCACCTGCGCGGGCAGCTTCGATTGCGGCATTAAGCGCCAAAAGATTAGTTTGGTCGGCAATTTCCTCAATGGTTTGAATAACTTCACCAATTTGTTCGCTGGATTTACCAAGTTCTTCAATCGTTTTTGCCGAACTCATCACCACTTCTGCCACAGCATTCATGCCTTGAATCGTCTCGCGGACGATAGTGCCGCCGTGCAGCGCGTCTTTGCTGGTCTGCGCGGCTTCATTCGCCGCAAGCGCGATTTGGTGCGTATTTTCGGCAATCGTTTGTGTCATTTCCTCAACGGCGGCGGCTACTTGCGCCGTTTCTGCGGATTGAACACTCAAACCGGAGGCAAGTTCTTCCGATGCAGCAGAAATCTGTCCGGCGGCGGCGGCGGTGGTATCTACGGCGCTGACAACCTTACCGACAAGATTGCCCATCGTACTGACGGCGTTGTTAAAGCCCTCGAAGAGCCGCCCAATCGTATCACGCGCTTCGATGCTGAGTTGTGTCGTGAGGTCGCCCTTTGCCAAACGCTGCATTTCATAGAGAATTTCTTCCACTTTTTTCGAGAGATATTCTTGCTGACGGACGGCTTCGGTGCGAGCGTGTTCGGCTTCTTGGGCTGCGGATTCTGCGATGACGGTCTTTGCGCGAACCTCTGCCAAAAGGTCATTGATATTTGCAGACATCGTGTTAAACGATGTTCCCAGCAAGCCAAGTTCATCGTTATTGCGTACGGTTGCTTTTGCATCGGTTTTGCCGGAAGCAAGTAATTCTGCGGCGTTTTTGAGGCTGTTAATCGGCTTCAAAAGACTGCGTAAGGTCAGCCAAGCAATAAGCACACCAAAGACTAAACCGACTGTTCCCAAAAAGAGCAACAGTGTTTTTAAGCGATTTCCTTGCGCGGCGGAATCATCATACAAGTGCTGTCCGACGGTATCTTGGATATTCACAATTTCCGTGATAGATTTTGCAACCCTTGTAAGCGCTTGTGTTTCTTCGTTGAGGTGGATTTGTTCTGCGCTCGCGGGCTGACCGTTGCGGCTTAAATCCATTTTTTGATTGAAAATTCGGCGAAAATCACTCAAATCTATTTTGAGCTGTTTCAGCGCAACTTCTTCCGCAGGAACAAGATACGTTGCGGAATAATCACTGATTTGTTTATCAACATCGGCATTTAATTCCGTCAATTTAAGTTCAATGTCTTTCACATCCCCCATGCCGCTTATTTTCACGTGCGCAAGCGAGTATTCGTGCATTTCTACGAGGTTTTTGGAAGCACGATACATCTGAATTGACGGAATAAGGCGGTCTTTGTACATCGAATCAAAGTTCGGAATAATGGCGTTTACCGCCCTGTATCCGGCAAATGCGGAGAGTATTATCACCAACAGCAGCGCACCAAAACCGATTCGGAGTTTTGTTCTGATGCTTAAATCATAGAACCATTGCATAATCATCGAAAAAAGAAAGTGAGAGGAATTACAACGGGAATTATCCCGCAAACACAGGTGATAGAGCCACACAAACTACATTTCACCTCAAATATCATCAATAGCTGGTCATGTCTTTTTACTCATGCAATCGTACAGCTTTCACATCACGAATTTCTTTCCGCAAAATCCGTTCCACACCGGATTTGAGCGTAATATTCGAGGCAGAACAGGTCGTACAAGCGCCGCTTAACTGCACGAATACAGTGCCGTTTTCGATGCTGTGAAAGGTAATTTTTCCGCCGTCGCGTTCAATAAACGGGCGGATTTTTTCGTCTATTATCATGGTTACGCGCTCCAAAAGCGCTTCGTTGCTGAGTTCTTGCGTCATAGCGGGAAGAGAAGGAAAGAGGCGAAGAATGTCGGTGAAAGGGCGTAAACTAACTGTATTTTTGTTCACGTCAAAGCCTTTTTTTATGCACATTCGGGCGGTAAAACTCGTGCTGGGAGACCAGCTTTATAGCGGTCATTCGTGGTTTCAAACGCCCGACGACCAAACCCTGTACGTGATGATGGAACTGCGCCAAGAGACAGACTACGTGCGGCATCACATTCAAAAAGTGCTGGGCTTTTTTGCTGCCATGCGGGAATTTGCCCGTGAACTCCGCGCACAAGGGCACACCGTCCGCTACATCACACTTGATGACAAGCAGAATACGAACAATCTTTGCGATAATCTCGAACAAATCCTCAATGAAACAGGCGCACGACGCTTTGAGTATCAACTCCCCGACGAATACCGTTTAGACAAGCAATTATCGGAGTTTGCAGCACATTTACAGCAACGCGGCATAGAAACACACGCCGCCGATACTGAACATTTTCTCAGTTCGCGCACCGATGTTGCGGAAATTTTTCGTGGCAAAAAAACGTATTTGCTGGAAACATTTTACCGCGCAATGCGGCGTAAATACGGCGTTCTCATGGATGGCTCCGGACCTAAGGCAATTCCTCATACGGGGCAGTGGAATTACGATGCGGAGAATCGAAAAAAACTTCCCAAAACGCAGACCATTCCTGAGCCGATTGTTTTTCGGCATGATGTGAGTGATTTGCTGGAAATGCTGACACAAAGCGGCGTTCAGACCTTCGGGCGCGTGAATCCACAAGAATTTTTCTGGTGCATCAATAGAGCCGAAGCGTTGGAAATCTTGGAATTTTTTGCAAGCGAGTGTTTACCGAACTTTGGCACTTATCAAGACGCAATGACCGTGCGGGGTTGGTCGCTCTTTCATGCGCGACTTTCTTTTGCGATGAACACGAAAATGCTGCATCCTTTGGAGGTTGTCGAACGCTGCATACACGAGTGGCAGAGCCGCCCGGAAGAAATTTCTTACGCACAAATTGAAGGTTTTGTGCGGCAAATTATCGGCTGGCGCGAATATATGCGCGGTGTGTATTGGGCGAAAATGCCCGAATACGCAACGCTGAACGCACTCAATCACACAGCCACGCTGCCTGCATGGTATTGGACGGGCGAAACCGATATGAACTGCCTCAAACACGCCGTTAATCAATCGTTGGACTATTCCTACGCGCACCACATTCAGCGCCTGATGGTTACAGGAAATTTTGCGCTGCTGCTTGGAGTGCATCCCGATGAGGTGGATGCGTGGTATCTGGGCGTGTATATGGACGCAATCGAATGGGTGGAAATCACCAACACACGCGGCATGAGCCAATTTGCCGACGGCGGAATTGTCGGAACAAAACCGTATATTTCGAGTGCAAATTACATTGACAAAATGAGTGATTATTGCGCGGGCTGCAAGTACGACAAATCCAAGCGACACGGCGAAAATGCTTGCCCCTTCAATAGTCTGTATTGGGATTTTTACGACCGTCACCGCGACAAATTTGCCAAAAATCCCCGCATTGCCGTTATGTACAAAACGCTTGATGCCATGAGCGCCGAAGAGCGTACGGCAACGCTCAAACACGCAGCACACCTTAAACAACACGCAAACGAACTATGAACAATCCCAACGCAGCACCATTTTTTTCGGTAATTATCTGCACCTACAACCGCGCACATCTGCTCCCCAGAGCTCTTGATTCCTTGCTTGCACAAACGGAAACGGATTGGGAGGCGATAATTGTGGATGACGGGAGTACCGATGGGACGGAGGAGGTTATTCAGCATTATTGCCCTCGCTATCCCAACTTTTCTACTGTATATCACACTAATCATGGCTTAGTATATTCCCGCAATGTTGGTATTAATTTAGCTAAAGGGCGCTTTGTAACTATCTTGGATTCAGATGATTACTATCTACTAAATCATTTGGAATTACGAAAAAATATCTTAACGAAGAATCACACCATTGATTTCCTACACGGAGGGGTAGAAATTATTGGCGATCCTTTTGTGCCAGATAGACATAACCCTCGGAATATGATTCATTTGCAAGACTGTGTTGTAGGAGGAACTTTTTGCATCAAGCGACAAGTATTATTATCTTTGGGTGGCTTTCCTAACGGTGATTACGGTACAGATGCTGCATTGTTTGAACAGGCATTACAGCAAAATAATATTATTATTGAACATACTAATTTATCAACATACGTTTATGTTAGAACTGAACCCGATTCGATGTGTAACCTTGCGACTGCTTCTTAGCCATTTGGCAGTAATTTTGGTAGATCTAATCAATCCTTATCCTATTGTTTCTCAGCACCTTATTGTGAAAGATACCGCGCTTAGTTTTGCACAAGTGTTTGATTATCTTCTTAGTAATGAGCCTAAAATTGAGTTTAACAATGTGATTGTACGTTATGATGTAAAAACAGACAGAGAAGCAATGGACCAACGATGGTTGAATAAGAATGAGCCTATTAAACGTACCGCAAGTCCAATTATTGTTTTTAATAAGTGCGTTTTTGATAACAGATACTGGTTTGTTTTCAGAAATATTGACTTCCAACAACTATACGTTGATGGCTGCGAAGGTACAGTGAGGTTCAAAGGCTGTAATTTTACTACCTTTCGCACCATTGCAAGTACTTTTCAGTTTTTGCGATTCGAGCGGTGCAATTTTAATGGTGGCTTTGAATCCCTACGTTCTTCATTTTTAGATGATATAGGTTTTAAGAATTGTCGTTTTGTTAATCAAGATAGTATTTATCAAGAAATTAGTCCTGACGGCTTTGAAGAACCTATCGGGCTATTTCGTATTGTGTCCAAAAATACAGCTATTGAAGTGAATATTGAAGGATGTTACTTTGATACGAAAACTGACTCAATGCGTAATAAAGAAAGAAATTTTATACGATTAACAGGCTCTAATTTTACCAACCTTAAATGTGTTTCCAGCACGATAAACACTGCCCTTGATTTGTCTGGTTCATCTGTTACAACTTCTGTAACATTTTACGATAACCAAGTGAATGCACCATTCCTCATTGATGCTTTTAGCCCGAATCCTGCTAATTTTCGTTTAGAATGGTCATCAATTTCAGAAGGGAAAATTGCTGCTTTTGATGTTAAGTCTCAAAAATTTTATAATCGTTTTTCAGCTACAACTACTTCCGATACGCTCTCAATTTATTGGCTGAATATATTGCAAAGTTGTTATTCTACTATATTCAAAGGCTTGCGTTCTCATAATCTTAGCATGGCAAATGCCGCTTACATTGAATGGAAAAATATTGAAACAGCTAATAAAGGTCTCCAAGATTGGTCACTTCAACATCCCCGCATCTTCTTCGAGTATTACACAAACCGCCTCCTACGCTGGTTCTGTGATTACGGCACAAACTATCTCAAAGCCTTGAAGGTATCTGGAGAAGTTATTCTTATTTTTGCTTGCCTGTATTTCTTCATCCCTAATCGCTTTCTCGACCCCGATGTTAAAAGAATAGATTTTTTCGAGCGTTTAACATCGTATCTACGTTATTTTTCAGAACACACATCGCTTGTGAGTATTCATCGGCAGTTGGTTGAGAGCAAAAACGTTCGAGGCTCTTTAGATGAATATCGTCAACAGTATGAAGCACATAAATCGAATATTCCCCCATACTTCGGTTTTTTCGCCAAGCCTCATAATTGGGGGAGAGCTTTTTGGCAGAATATCCGCGAAAGAATCTATGGTCGTATTGATCAATTTCCAGCAAAATGGGTTGTTTTAAGCAAAAAAGAACGACAGCGTGCCGCGCTCATGTTTGCATTCGTTATTAGTTTTGCCGCTATTGTCTCGCTCCTACGCCGTTTTCTTGAGGCATTAACCTTGAGCCTGAATGTCTTTTCCACACTTGGCTTTGGAGCAAATCCAGCGACTGGTATTCCTCGTTACTTGTGTGTCTTGGAAGGGTTTGTCGGGTGGCTCCTTTTGAGTTTATTTAGTGTCTCGTTGATTAGCCAGATTATTCAATAGAGAAACCCATGAATAATCCGCTCAACAGCACGACACCGCTCGATTACTGGCTTTCCAAACAAGGCTACCAAACTCTTGCTCAAACCCATGAACTACTCGAAGCCACACGGAATGACATACTCCGCACCACAACTCTTTTGCGCAGGGCGCTGGGCTGCACGGCAGAAATAGCCTCCGAAGCGCTTGAAATCACGCTCTGCCGCGAAAAAGCAGCGCCATTCGGCGAGTGGACGCAGCACGGCTTTTTTACCCGGCAATCACTCGAACAAGCAACCGCGCCGCATATAGCCCAGCACCATGCCAAACGCTTCAAAGGATGTCGGCACGTTCTGGAAATTTGCACCGGTGCGGGGTTCGACACTGCGGCACTTGCGCACAATGCAGCGCGGGTAACGACCATTGAAGCAAATGAGCGCCTTGCAGCTATGGCACGGCACAATCTATCCTTGCAGGGTATAACGAATGTTGAGGTTGTATGCGGTCTTGCGGAGAACGTTATGGCGGGACTTGCTTTGCATGAATTTGACGGCTTGTGGTCTGACCCCTCGCGCCGCACCACAACAGGGGCGCGTATTCACTCGCCGGACGATTATGCACCTTCTCTTCAATGGCTGCAACGCTTGAACGTGCGCGGTGTGCGGGGAATAAAAATTGCTCCGGCAGTGAACTGCGAAGCGCACCATTTGGGAAATTCTTGGCTGCGCGAATGGATTGGGTACGAGGATGAGTGCCGTGAACAGGTCTTGTGGAGCGGCTTGGAGGGTTTTTCTGATAATACGGCAACACTTGTGTACGCAAATGGGGAGATTGAACAATGGAGACCGCAAGAGCAAAGCGTAATACCAAACCTCTGGAATGGCGATGAAACCTTGCTTGCAGGAATGTTTGTGCTTGAGCCGCATCCGGCACTTATCCGCACGGGGCATTTAGCAGAGTTTGCTGCCGAACAAGGTTTTATGCTGCTTGACAGGCAGATTGCGTATCTTATTTCTCCAACTTTGCCCCCCAAAAGCGCTTGGTATGAGACGTTTGCTATTCTTGAAGCAATGCCGTTTCACTATGCACGGCTCAAAGAGCGCTTACAATCTCGTTTGTGGGGGAATCGTTTGGAAATAAAAAAGCGCGGCTTTCCCGAAACTCCCGAAGAAATCCGAAAAAAACTGAAGTTAGCACCAAGCCCCCAAGAAGGCGTTCTTATCTGCACTCGCAAACAAGAACGCCACTGGGCAATTCTCGCACAACGATTGTAATGCTCACACAATGCTTGCAAACCCGTTATGCGCAGACACCTTCGGGAGTACAAACCTCGCCTTGTACAACACTCTGCGTAGTATCCATAAGGCTTGTAGCGTCTTCTTGTTCCCATTCTTCAAAGGATTGCTGCAAAACTTCAGCAAATACGCTTGCCTCTTGAGCGCCGGAGACTGCATACTGCCTATTAAACACGAAAAACGGCACTCCTTGAACCCCCAAATGCTGCGCTTCATGAATATCCCCCGCCACAGCACCCTCAAAAGTACCATCTCGCAAAGCCTTCTCTACGGCTTTTTGGGGTAATCCGACCTGTGCGGCGAGTTGTTGGAGTATTTCCGCGTCGCCTATGTCCAGCCCATCCGTAAAATGTGCTTTCAACAGTGCTTCTTTCATTGCATCTTGCAAACCGTGTTCGGATGCCAGATGCAAGATTTGATGCGCCTTGTGGGAATTAGCAATTACGGCTTTCCCGAAATCCAGCGTTAATCCCACACTTGCTCCCATTGCCGCAACATGAGAAAACATCTGCTCTACACGCTCAAGCGACATTCCTTTGCTGTTAGCGAGGTATTGTGCGTATTTGCCATGCTGTGAGCCGGAAATAGTCGGGTCAAGTTGGAAACTTTTCCACGTAATGGCAACGCGGTTTGACTGCGGAAAATGCTGTAACGCCTCTTCAAATCGGCGTTTGCCGATATAACAGAAAGGACACATCACGTCTGACCAAATTTCAACGTGCATTTGGGGCAGGGATTCATTTATTCGAGATTGCCTGTGAGCAAGGTTTTGTGCGGTATTCATAGCAAAAGTGTCTATGTGGTGAAAAATCATTGTTGGCTGCTTCCACAAAACTACATAATTTTTTTCACCTGCAATTTTTCCTCTTGTTCAACCTATTTCACAAACAACCATGATACAAGGACTGCGCACCGTTATCTACGCCGCACCAAACCTTGCAGAGGCAAAATCTTGGTATGCAAAAGCATTTGGCATACAACCATATTTTGACGAACCGTTTTATGTCGGGTTTAGCATTAACGGCTTCGAGCTTGGTCTCGACCCGAATATTCCTTTGCTTGACGGCTCTACGGTTACTTATTGGAGCGTTGATGACATTACCACTGCGCACCGACACTTTTTAGCACACGGCGCGAAACCTCGCTCTGAACCGGAAAACGTTGGTGGTGATATTTGGACGGCAACGGTGTTTGACCCCTTTGGAAATGCGATTGGACTTATTGCGGAGCCGTAATTTTTGCTTTATCGTCACCATAACGACGGAGCATTTTGAGGCAAGGGCAAAGAAAAAAAATTGGCAGAGAAAAAAAAAAGTCGTATTTTAGCCGTCTGCACTCAAAAAACTAAAGTACCACGTAACTTGTTGAAAAACCGTCATGGCTAAAACGCAGACCTTTGGCGATAAGTCCAAAAAAGCAAAAGACACGAGTTTGAATGTCAAAGTCGTGAAAGGCTATCGTTCCGAAAAAGGAACAACCAAATATGTAACACGCTTTGTGCGTGTTGCCGATGTAGGTCAAGTTGATAAAATTGATATTTCTAAGTAATTTCTCACTGAGGTTTCAGAACCATGAAAAAAGGTATTCACCCCAATTATCGCACCGTTGAAGTCGTTATGACCGACGGCTCAACGTTTACAACACGCTCTTGCTTCAAAAGTGACCGTATGGTGCTGGAGATTGACTCCAAATCGCACCCGTTCTACACCGGAAAGCAAGTGCTTGTGGATACTGCTGGTCGTGTAGATCGCTTTAACAAGCGCTTCCAAAAGACACAGCAGTTGAAAGAAACAAAATAATCACCCGCATTTTTTCACGTACTTATACCATTCCCCATGCGCAATCAGCAGCAAAATAATCAAAGCGCGGTATATGTCGGAGCGCGTACCAAGCGCAACGAACCGCAGCAAAAACGTAAGCGCCGCAACCCGCTCAAAGACTCGCGCTACGTTGATTATTTAGACGTAAAATTCCTTGACCGTTTTATCAACGACCAGGGTAAAATTCTTCCCCGCCGTATTACTGGCGCAAATGCTCACCAGCAGCGCCTTTTGGCAAATGCTATCAAGCACGCACGCCACTTGGCTCTTATTACCTTCGTTGAGCAGGATGTTGCGTAATAGCAACAGTTTGGCACAATAGTTTCAACGCCGTGTTTAGCACTTCTAAACACGGCGTTGTTCGTTTTCCGGTATTTGCCAACCCATTTGCAATCCACAAAAACACTATGGTTATCGCTATTGACGAAAATATCCCTTTGCTTGCCGAAGCGCTTGAACACAACGAGAATAGGCGTTATGAGATTATGCGCTTTAGCGGTCGGTCGCTCACACGGGATGCACTCAAAGACTGCGTTGCGCTGTGTGTACGCTCGACAACGCGCGTGGATGAACACTTGCTTACCGGAACGCCCGTGCGCTTTGTCGGTACGGCAACAAGCGGCGCGGAGCATATTGACGAAGAGTATTTGCGCCGCGAAGGTATTGTGTTTCGAGATGCGAAAGGCAGCAATGCAAATTCTGTTGCGGAGTACGTCATGTTTGCGATGCTGCTTTGGGCTGAAAAGCAAGGTTTCATGCGAGACAAACAAGCGTTGCGCGGAAAAACGCTTGGTGTTGTTGGGTATGGGCATATCGGGCGACGTGTTGCAAAATCAGCTCTGCGTCTGGGTTTGCGGGTAATCGTTTCAGACCCGCCATTTGTGGCATCGGGTGGAATATTACCCCATACGGTAGATTCCAAGCCGCTTTTGGAACTTGTGCGTGAGTGCGACATTCTCACCAATCATGTTCCGTACACACTTGGCGGGAAATACGAAACAGTCGGAATGTTTGATAACAATGTTCTAAACGCTCTTCAGCCCGAAGCCTTGTTTATTCACGCATCACGGGGCGGAATTGTCGTCGAAAGCTCTTTATTGGCGGTGATTGACAAAAAAAACATTACGGCTGCTGTGGATGTATGGCACTCAGAGCCAAGCGTTTATGCGCCCTTGGCGAAACAATGCCTACTTGCCACGCCCCACATTGCGGGGTATTCTTTTGAGGGCAAAATTAATGGAACGATGATGATAGCACAAGCCTTGGAGCGCTTTACGGCAGATGTTCTCGGAAAGCCCTTGGTAATTGATTGGGACAAAATCGCACAAGCACTTGAAAACAGCAGAAACCCCTTCACACCTAACGTTACTGACCATTCGGAATTGCTAAAAGCACTCAGAGAATCACGGCAACTGGAAGCAGATACCGCACAATTCCTTGCTTCGTTGGAGGAAAGATCCCCAGAAGCAGCATTTGACTTCTTACGGAAAACATATCCAAAGCGGCATGAAATCTTGCATTAAAGCGATTTACCAGCGCAAGAAAAAGAACGAGGCACACCCCGTCAACACAAGAGCTAATGACCATAAGGCGACACGGGGCTGTTTCGTCATTTCGCCCCACCAACCTGCGCCCACCGCGCTAATAAATAAGAGCAGCGTCAAAACATAGAAGCGAGGCGGTTCAGGAGGCGTAACGACGTGAAAAAGATAAATACTGCTTTTGCTTTCCAAGCCTATAGAATCAATACCTGCAAGCCGCACATACCATTCCCCCTCGCTCAGAAGAACATGAGCAGAATCTTTAGTGCTGAGGCTTGCGTAAAGTGGTTTATCAAAGGTGATAGTTTGCGAAACCTCAAACCGCGCTCGTGGCGAGTATTTCCGCCAAATAAAAATAAGATTTCCGGCTGAAAGCGAATCAATTCCCAGTGGTTCAAGCAGTTGCGGCACGAGGGGAAGCGGGCGAGGTTTTTCAGGCGCAGAATGAGCTGCCATGCGGGTTCCGAAATTTTCGGGAACGGTCATTGCTCCTGCTGCCGAGTCTGCAGAATTTTTCAGCGATACGTTGCCGCTATGCACCGAAAGAAGCGCTTGCGCTGCCGAATCTACCTCAATTTTTGCGCTGCTTTTTCCCAGTGCAAACTCCCCCGTATTTGTGCTAATGCGGAGTGCTTCGGTTTGCTGCAAAGATTGTATATTCACCCACAAACCGCCTTGCACCAAACGAAGTTGCTCGTTGGGCTTGCCCGCCAGAGGGGACGCACCTTTGCCGTAAATCACCACTTGGGACTGTTCTGCGATTTGAATACGATGTTTGTTTGAGAAAGTAATTTCAGCACGTGCTTTTACGCCTGTTTCAAGGCGATGATATTCATAGATAGATTCTCCTAAGCGCGTTGGCATCCATTCCGTTTCCCAAGGCGTTAATGAGCGAACAGGCGGTAACATAGCAGTAATGCGCCCTTCAGGGGTAAGGGCTTTTCCGTTCGCATTTGTGAGTGGTCGCTCTGTAAAGGGGCTTGTCGCAATAATCTCTACGCGGCGGTTCAGCGCACGCCCTTCGTCGGTTTCATTACTTGCAATCGGGGATTCTGAGCCTTTGCCAAAGGTTTTGAGCCGCGCAGCATCAATTCCGTTCCGTATCAAATACTCCTGCACAGATTTTGCCCGCGCTTCCGATAAACGCTTATTTGCGAGAGAATCGCCTTGATTATCGGTGTAACCTGTGATGACGAGGTACAAGTTAGGACGCTCTACCAAATAGTCAGCAAACTCTTTTAACCATACTATCTCGCTTGCAGCCAGCACAGCACTTCCAGCACCAAACATATTGCCTTTGACAGTCAATTTTTTTCCGGGGCGCAAATCAAAACGTGGTGGCGCTTGTAGCCCAACCACAAGCGTTACAGCGCAAATGGCGCAGCAACACATTAACAGTAAACGCTGTTTCATGGATTAACGTGCAGACAAACGGAACATTCAATAAAAAGACAGATTATCGGTGAGGTATCTTTGTCAAGCAAGTATTTATCTGCTCTTTCGGTTTGAGCCTTACACAAAGAGCGGATGCTTGAAGAATAGGTGCTTTCGGCAAACCTCTCGTAGAAGGTATAACGATACGGAGCTTACCGAAAAAATACAGAGCAATTTGTGCAATAGGCTTTACGCACCACCAACTTTTAAACCTTGATGCGTTGAGCTTTTATGCTAAAGGTAGCTAAGACGCGTACTTGCTTATTCCGGCAAGGCAGGGAATTCCAAGATAAAGGTTGAACCTTCGCCCGGTGCCGATTGGCAAGAAATGACACCATTCATAGCTTGTGTGAATTTTTGAGCAATATACAAACCCAACCCGGTTGAAGCCTCGTCTCCGGTTGGCTTCACCGACAGTTTTGCAAATTTGGTAAACATCGTTTGTATATCTTCATCGGTCAAGCCTTCCCCTTCGTTATGAATTTCACAACGCAATCGGTTGTTTTGCTTGGACAGTGTTAACGTAACGGTTGTTCCCGGCGGCGAGTATTTGAGGGCGTTAGAAATAAGATTATCAAACACTTGCAACAAACTGTCGGAATTACCTTTCATTTTTGCAGAAAAGTTCTCTTGTACATTCAGCGCAAAACGAATATTTTTTATATCGGCTGAATAGTGTGAATGAATGTCTATCAAGTCCAGCAACATCGCCTCAACATCAACAGGCGTGGTATCAAAACGGAAATTTCCTTCTTCAATAACACTCACATCCAACAAATTCCGAATGATGGAAAACATTCGTTCCGACGAGCGAACAATATTCCACAACATCACCTTCATACTCTCTACGGGCAGTTCGCTGTCTCTCCGCAAAAATTCTGCCAGCCCTTTAATAGTAGAAAGCGGGCTTTTTAAGTCGTGTGCGGCGATTTCGATAAACGTGTTTTTTTCGTTATTCAGCTTTGTCAGCCCATTGGTAATGACTTCTAAATATTTATTCTTTGCGGTTAGTAAATCTCGTGCGTGTTTAAGTTCGAGATGTGTGTGAACGCGGGCAAGGAGTTCCAGCGTATTGAATGGTTTGGTGATATAATCCACCGCTCCAAGTTTAAAACCATCAACGACATCATAACTCTCTACTTTTGCTGTCAGAAAAATAATCGGAACATCACGAAACTGCGGATTTGCTTTGAGTTGCCGACACGCATCGAAACCGTTCATTTCGGGCATTTGAATATCCAGCAAAATCAAGTGGGGAACACGCTTTGCAGCTTGCTCCAACACTTGTTTCCCATTTTTTGCCGTTTCGACATTATAGCCCTTGTAACCAAGCACAGCTTTGACAATATTCAAATTGTCTTGTAAATCGTCAGCAATGAGAATCCATGTGTCTTTTGGATCAACCAGCGATTGTGGCATTTCCACTGCGACAGGTGGTGCTGAACTTTGTGATGATAGCGATGGTGAAGTGGATTCCATAAAAGCGTGCTGTATAAGGCGGGAATGAGAAGGTCACAGAACCTATCAAATAAATTATTGGATTACCGAGTGTGCGATTTAATTATCGAAAAATACTTATCATCTTCGTTGCAAATTGGGTTTGCTGCCCATTCACAAGTTCAAGATAGCAATAATAAATGCCACTTGCAAGATTATCTTCACGAAATGTGATGTTATACTCACCGCTTGCAAGCGTCTGTTGCAAAGGCTGCCCGACAACAATTCCACGCACATCGCGTATAAGTATGCGCACGTGGCTTGTTGCAGCAACAGTAAAGCGAAACTGCATTTCGCCTTGACTTGGATTCGGCGAAACACTCAGCATAATTCTATCTGCGCTGTTTTGCAAAGCGCTTCCGGTCGAAGCTGGCGTGGTAAAAATTCCGAATACAGATTGGGCAGAAGTATCGGAATTTTGTGCAACAAATCGGTATATAAATGGACTATTGGGCTGAAGCCCCGTTAGTGTGGCTGTCACTGTTGTAGCAGTATCTTGCGCTGTAAATTGGCGTACTAAACGGCGATTTTGTGGAGGCATGAGGGAAGAGAGCGCACTGCCCCACTCGACAAACACCTGCGTTGCAGAACCGTTCGGACGAACAAACGCAGAAACTGTCGCAGATTGTGCGGATTCTACGGTAGCGGTGGGGGGGGCAATCACGGGCGGATTCATGTACGCAAAGACGCGGTTTCGATATGTTGCCAGCAAAGGATATTGCATATTCCCCGGACAATCCGTTGCGCAGCCGTCACGGTGTCCCGAAATGTTGTTCAACGTGCGATTAGAATTTGCATGAAAACTTATCGCACGAGGATCTATACCGTTTACCGATGCCCTGTATGCCAAAAGCCGTACCAAACTTCGCTGCGCTGCTTCTGTTGGCGTGATGCTGTTAAAATCACCCAGCATACACACACCCATCGTTGCACGATTAAAGCCGCAAAAGTGCGCTCCTTGTGCATTGTCCATCGAATCAATCCACGCTCTGCCTTGGTAAATCACGCCTTGCGGGTCAATGAGCCAATTATAGCCAATGTCCGACCAACCATTGGAATTTACGTGAAAATTCCATACACCGCGCACTGCTGCTGCCCAATCAGTTATGTCGTTGCCCGGACTGAAGGAATGATGCACGATAAGGTGCGTTGGAATAGTTGGCGTAAGTGTGTTTGGACCGCTTGTTTGCCCCCAGGGGCAGCCCCATTGAGTGCGCGTAAGGAAGACAGGGCGAGGGATACGAGAATTTTGCAAGGTAGCCGAATTTTTCTCTGTCCACGAAAATACCGTCAAAGCCTCGCGCATACGTGCCTGTTCCTCTGCGCTTGTTTTTCCCGGATTATGGAGCAAACATTGATAGTGCCGAATCACAGGCGCAATGCGTGTTGCAGAGCGTTGAAGTTCAATTTTTACCTCAACCGAGCGCGTAGTAGCAGGAAGTGTTGCGACGTGAGTGCGTAGCGTGAGATGTCCCAACAATGCCCCAAACGCCTCTTCCGGCGTAATGCCTTCGGTTTCGTCTTCGGTGTGTGTGTCGAAAGGGAGAAGTTGCCATGCGCTTTCCGGCATCGAAACTTCGGTATTCGAGGTTGATTCTTGCCTTGCACGAACGAACACGCGGACATTTTCTGCATTTGCGTTGTCGAGTTTAAGCGTAATACCACACATCACAAAAGGTGCTTCGTTGCTGCGTTGCACGTCCTCCTGAAAAACAATGACCCCACGCGAGAGTTTCTGAGACACTATCGCCAAACCTCGTTTTGCTACGTTTATATCCAGCAACGTTTTGTCAAGCAAACGCACATTTTCAAGCCCTGCATTATGTTCAAAGTCCCGAACAATGCGCTGTGAACTTGGTTGCGCTTGCAGCATCGTGCCCCAAATCACCATCGCAACAACAGCCGACAGCAGGGATTTGATGTGGTTTTTCATACATTTGCCTCAGAAAAAAATATCGAATTGCGCTCAAGTTTTGCGTATGAGTTCACATTTACATTGCTTTTTTCAATTCGCCCAAGAAGCCTTCTTTGTTGGTCGAACCGTCAATTCGCTGAACAATTTTGCCGTCTTTGCCGAAAATAAATGTGGTCGGAATCGCTTGAACTTCGCCATACAAGCCGGAAAGCGGCTGAATGAGTTTTGCGTCGCCCACAAGATTGATGTAGTTGATATTGCTTTTGTTAGCGTACGCAGAAACAAGTTTTTCTGCGGCAGAGGCTTTGTCTTCATTTTCCAGCGCAATGCCGATAAATACAACCTTGTCGCCATGTTCTTTGGCAAGTTCGATAATGTCGGGAATCTCACGGCGGCAGGGCGGACACCAAGTAGCCCAATAATTCAAAAAGACGGTTTTGCCTTTGGTATATTCGGAAAATTTCACCTCCTTGCCGTCCATTGTCCATGAAAAATCAGGCATCACGGGAGATTTTGCCATCTGGACATTTTTGAGCGTATAAACTTTCGCCCCGGAAAGTACTGTTGAAGCGGCTTGGTTACTTGTTGTTTGCGACGGTGCTACCTTTTTTTTCTGTTGTGCTTCTGCGTCATTGTTGGTGCAACCGAGCAGAATAAATGCGCTCAAAGCGGCTATGGAAGCAGTTTTGCGAAGTGTGGAGGAGAAGAACATAAACAGGAAAAAGAGTAAAAAAAGAACGATTTTTTGTGTAACGAATTTAGCAAAAAAATAGCGTAAACAGGTGAAAAAAGAGGCATGAGCAATAATTCTCCAAAAGGAGGCGCAAGGTCACAGACAGTTTACCACAAAAGCGATTTATTTATTGAAATTCCCCGTGAATATCCCCTCGAAAGCCCCGTAAAAACTCGCTCGCAGCCATAACACGTTTTCCTTCCGGCTGTATTTCGCCAAGTTGAACAGCGCCTTGCAAGCAGCCTACAAGCCATTCTCCGCTTTCGATGCGATATTCTCCCACCTTCAAATTTGCTGCACCTTCGTGGTCTGCTAGGCTACAACGTATGATTTTAAGCGTCTTTCCGTCAGGTAACGTCGTCCATGCGCCCGGGTGAGGCGATAAACCGTGAATCTGATTTCGCACTGCACGTGCCGATTTGTTCCAATCTATATGACAGTTTTCGCGGAAAAGTTTCGGCGCTTTGGTGGCTTCGCTGTCATTTTGCGGCAAAGGCTTGGCAGTGCCGGACGCAAGCATTTGACAGGTCTCTAGGGCAAGTTCCGCACCAAGCAGCATGAGAACATCGTGAAGTTCTCCCGTTGTCATGCCGTCGGTGATAGGTGTGGTGCGCCTTCCCAGCATTGCTCCTGTATCCACGCCGTCCGCAAGCAAAAATGACGTTACGCCGGATTCCGTTTCGCCACTCATAATTGCCCAATGAATCGGCGCTGCACCGCGATATTTCGGCAATAAACTCCCATGAATGTTAAAGGCACCAAGTCGCGCTGCGGTATAGACTTCTCGCGGTAAAATACGAAAAGCAACAACAGCGATAATGTCAGGATTGAGCACTTTAAGTTCCTCCTGAAATGCAGCATCGTTCAACGATTCGGGCTGTAAGATAGTGGTAATACCAAGTTCCAGCGCTGCTTTTTTTACCGCCGAGGGCTGCACTTCCAAACCGCGCCCTTTCGGTTTGTCCGGCACCGTTACAACCGCCTTCACGGGAAATTGTGCGTGAATTGCTCGCAGCGAAGCAACGGCAAAATCCGGTGTTCCCATAAAAACAATGTTCATCCCAAACGGCTCCTTTACCTATTTTTTTACTCAAGTTCAACAATGCCCATTTTTTTATACGCTTTTCTGAGCGTCCGCATAGCACGGCGATTTGCTTCTTCTGCACCTTTTTTCAGAATGGTATTGAGCGTAGTTTTGTCGTTACGAATCTCGTGGAAACGTTTGCCGATTGGCTCTACCATTGCCACCATCGCATCGGCAAGTTCCGCCTTAAATTCCGCATAACCTTTTCCTGCGAAATGCTGCTCTGCCGCTTCCACACTTGTTTCTGTGGCAACACCGTAAAGTTCCAGCAAGTTCGTCAATGCGGGGCGGTCGTCTCCGGCGCGAACTTCCGAGCCGGAATCCGTAACGGCGCGTTTGATTTTGTTGCGAATTTCGTCGGCTGTATCGGTCAGAAAAATCGTTGCTTTCGGATTGTCGTCCGACTTCGACATTTTTTTCGACGGGTCTTGCAAACTCATCACTCGTGCGCCAACTTTGGGAATAAAGACTTCCGGCACCGTGAAAGTGTTGGAATAGTAATGGTTAAAGCGCTCTGCGAGATTGCGCGTGAGTTCCAAATGCTGCTTTTGGTCTTCACCGACGGGAACAAGATTTGCCTGATAAAGAAGAATATCTGCTGCTTGCAAGACAGGATAGGTGAATAGACCAACTGTCGCGCTGTGTTTTTCCGATTTCTCTTTGAACTGCGTCATTTTCTGACATTCACCCATGGATGCAAAGCAATTCAGTAACCATGCGCACTGTGCGTGTGCCGGAACGTGCGATTGAACGAACACAACACTTTTTTCGGGGTCAATGCCGCTTGCAACATACATTGCAGCGACATCCAGCGTTTGTTTCCGCAAAGCCGCCGGCTCAGGGCGAATAGTCAATGCGTGCATATCCACAACACCATAGACACAATCATAATCTCGTTGCAGTTCCACCCAGTTTTTCAGCGCTCCGATGTAATTACCAATCGTTAGACCACCTCCCGCGCCGCTTGTCGGCTGCATTGCACTAAAAATGACGGGGCGTTTTGGGGTTTGTTCTTGTTGTGCTGGTATAGTCATGAAAAAAATGCTCAACAGGAAAATTTTTTGATATTTTGAACATCGTCAATGATGCACAAACGTTATTGAAAGTGCTAAGATACTACATTTTACGCCGAGTTCAAAGTCTATCAGTTTTTTCAAACAGTGTGACTCCATCGTAATAATTCTTCAACAAAAAAAGCGGCAAGGCTTATGAAACCTTGCCGCTTTGTGTTTTTGCAGAATGCCCCGAGCAGGAACAATAACGATTATGCGTTACCTTCCGAGCGGCGTTTTTGATATTCTTTTGTCATTTCTTCCTGAATGGATTTCGGTACTTGCGAGTATTTCGCAAATTCCATCGAAAACTCGCCTTTGCCCTGTGTTGCAGAGCGGAGGTCGGTGGAATAACCGAACATCTCGGAAAGCGGTACTTCCGCATTGACAACAACGTAGTTGCCGTCGGTGTCTGTACCCATGATCACTCCGCGACGCTGGTTCAACTGACCGATAACCTGACCTTGGAACTCGTCCGGTACAGAAATTTCTACGTTCATAATCGGTTCCAAAATCACCGGACCGGCATCTTTGTAGAACTCACGGACAGCAGTCATCGCTGCAACTTTGAACGCCATTTCCGAAGAATCCACCGAGTGATATGCACCGTCGTTCAAGACAACGCGCACACCCATTACCGGCTGACCGATGAGCTGACCGGTCAAGAACTGCTCGGCAAAACCTTTGTCGCAAGCAGGGATGTATTCACGCGGAATAACACCACCAACGATTTCATCAACAAATTCATAGTTTTTATCGCCTTCAAGTTCCGCAGGCTCGAAGTATCCAGCAACACGACCAAATTGACCAGAGCCACCGGTTTGTTTTTTGTGGGTATAGTTGAAGTCTGCACGTTTGGTGAGCGCTTCGCGGAAAGCTACTTTCGGCTTACCAACGTTTACTTCGCAGTTGTATTCTCGCTTGATACGCTCAATGTAAATTTCCAAGTGCAGTTCGCCCATACCTTTGATGATGGTTTCGCCGCTCTCTTCGTCGCGGTACACGCGGAAGGTAGGGTCTTCTTTGGTAAAGCGGTTGAGCGCTTTGGAGAAGTTCACCTGACCGGATTTATCTTTCGGCGAAACAGCCAATTCAATAACCGGATTCGGTACAAACATGGAGGACATTGTTACGTTTTGCTTGCCGTCGGTGAAAGTGTCGCCCGAAGCGCAATCCACACCGAAGAGCGCCACGATGTCACCTGCTTGCGCAGAATCAATCTCGTTCATCTCGGCAGAGTGCATCCGCACAAGGCGCGGAACTTTCACTTTTTTGTCATTGACCATGTTAATAATTGTGTCGCCTTTGCTCACTTTGCCTTGATAAATGCGCATATAGGTTAGCTGACCGTATTTGCCGTCTTCAAGTTTGAAAGCAAGCATAACGAGCGGCTTCGACGGGTCGGATTTAAGCTCGATTTTTGCTTCGTTGTTATCTTGGTCAAGTGCTTCGATTTTGGTTTCCGGTGGGCTGGGAAGATAGCTGATAACACCGTCGAGCAAGGTTTGAACGCCTTTGTTTTTGTATGCCGAACCAACGAACACCGGTGTAAGTTTCAGCGAAAGCGTACCTTTGCGAATAGCAGCTGTGATTTCCGCTTCGGTGATTGCATCTTCTTGTTCACCCAAGAATTTTTCCATGATTGCGTCATCAAAATCAGAAACTGCTTCGACAAGTTTGTGACGGCGCTCTTTTGCGTCAGCAAGGAGGTCTGCCGGAATGTCGGTGTAGCGGATGTTTTCGCCGGATTCGCCGTCGAAGTAAACCGCTTTCATTTTCACAAGGTCAATAATGCCACCAAAATCAGCCTCACGACCGATAGGTGCTGTTACCATGACCGCATTGTGATTAAGTTTTTCACGGAGTTGGCTGACAACTTTATCAGCATTTGCGCCCGCTCTATCCATTTTGTTGATGAATGCAACACGCGGAACGCTGTAACGGCGCATTTGGCGATCTACCGTGATAGATTGGCTCTGAACGCCCGAAACAGAACAAAGTACCAACACTGCACCATCAAGAACGCGCAAAGCACGTTCTACCTCAACCGTAAAGTCCACGTGACCGGGAGTGTCAATGAGGTTGATGTTGTAATCGCCCCACATACAGTAGGTAGCTGCGGATTGAATCGTAATACCTTTTTCGCGCTCCAAATCCATGGAGTCCATTTTCGCACCAACGCCGTCTTTTCCACGAACTTCGTGGATAGCGTGAATACGACCTGTGTAAAACAGGATGCGCTCGGAAAGGGTGGTTTTGCCGGAGTCAATGTGCGCAGAAATACCGATATTGCGCACCTTCTCAAGGGGAACTGCGGTGGAGGACATGATACTTGCTCTAAAAAACGTAAAAAAAGAAAAATGAATGAGTTATTTGCATTGAAATTTTCTCGCCGCACCGGACGGAAAAGATTACTAAATTACAATTTTTCTTTGACAAAACCTAATTTTCCACAGTTTTAGTTCCAAACCGCATCGTTGGTACACTTCTTGATGTGCCTTCTGAAGCGGAGGAGGGATTTTTTTATGTTCTTCCCTGCCTTTCGCAAGAAAAGCCTTTGACGAAATCGGAAAAGGTTTGTAGATTTATTTCCAAGCAATTTTTTATTTTCGGCTTTCCCAAACTTTGCAGACAAGACTTTTTTCACTTCATTATGGTTAAAAACCTCGTCATCGTTGAATCTCCCGCTAAAGCGAAAACGATTGAAAAATTTTTAGGTCAGGATTTTACCGTAAAATCCTGCTTTGGTCATATCCGCGACCTTGTGAAAGGCGATGATGCGATAGATGTTCGCAATGGCTTTTTGCCCCGCTACGAAGTTACGCCCGACAAACGCGAAGTGGTCAGCAACCTCACCAAACTTGCCAAAGAAGCAGAAACTGTCTGGCTTGCGTCGGACGAAGACCGCGAAGGTGAAGCTATTTCGTGGCATTTGTTTGAAGCGCTGAACTTGCGTAAAGACAAGACCAAACGCATTGTTTTTCATGAAATTACCAAACCTGCCATTTTGAAGGCAGTGCAGAACCCGCGCAGCATTGACGAAGACCTTGTAAATGCCCAGCAGGCGCGGCGTGTGCTTGACCGCCTCGTGGGATTTGAACTTTCTCCGGTGCTTTGGAAAAAAGTTCGTCCGAGTCTGTCCGCAGGGCGCGTACAGTCAGTCGCGGTGCGGCTTATCGTCGAGCGAGAGCGTGAAGTGATGAACTTTGCCGCTACGTCGTCATACCGCCTCAGCGCTGAATTTGAGCCGCCTGCGGGCGGACGCACCTTCAAAGCCGAACTGCCCAAACGCTTTGAAAACGCCGCCGATGCCGAAAAACTCCTCAACGCCTGCAAAGGTGCGGCTTTCACAGTCAAAAACCTCGAAACCAAACCCGCAAAAAAATCTCCTGCCGCCCCCTTTACTACTTCCACACTTCAACAGGAAGCAAGCCGTAAACTTGGTTATTCTATTACTCAAACGATGCTCTTGGCGCAGCGTCTTTACGAAGCGGGGCATATTACCTATATGCGTACCGATTCGGTGAATTTGTCGGATTTGGCGATAGATGCAGCAAAAGAAGCAATTTCCAACGCTTTCGGTGCAGAATACAGCAACCCGCAAAAGTACGTTACCAAAAACGATTCCGCCCAAGAAGCGCACGAAGCTATTCGCCCCACCGATTTCACGCGGCGCGTCATTGCGCCAAGCGGTGATGTGGACGCAAGCGCTGTCAGGCTCTACGAACTGATTTGGAAACGCGCCGTTGCTTCACAAATGGCAGATGCGCAGTTGGAACGCACTATTGCGACGATTGGTATTTCGACCGTGCCGGAAACGCTCACCGCCACGGGCGAAGTGATTAAATTCGACGGCTTTTTGAAACTTTATCTCGAATCCACCGACGACGAAAGCGACGGCGATGATGAAGGAATTTTGCCGCCTTTGAAGCAAGGCGAGACCGTGCGTTTGAAGCAAATGACCGCCACAGAGCGCTTCACCAAACCCTCGCCGCGTTACACGGAAGCAAGTTTGGTGAAAAAGCTGGAGGAACTCGGCATTGGTCGCCCTTCCACCTACGCGCCAACGATTTCCACCGTACAGAAACGCGGCTATGTCGTCAAAGAAGAACGCGAAGGAAAGAAGCGGGATGTAACGATTTTTACGCTCAAAGACAACGCCGTTACCAAACGCACTGAAAATGAAAATTACGGTGCAGAAAAAAACAAACTCTTCCCCAGCGACGTAGGGATGCTGGTTACAGACTTTTTGGTGAAACATTTTGACCAAATTTTGGACTACAATTTCACTGCAACTGTCGAAAAAGAATTTGACGAAATTGCGCGTGGTGAAAAAGTGTGGAACAAGATGATAGAAAATTTCTATATTCCGTTTCACGAAGTCGTCGAAAAAACCGTCCAAAGTGCCGACAGGCAAAGCGGAGAGCGGCTTTTAGGGCAAGACCCCGAAACAGGGCGTAATGTCTATGCACGCTTGGCGCGGTACGGTCCGGTGGCACAAATCGGTGATGCCGAAGACGAAGATAAAAAATATGCAAATCTTCGCCCCGGTCAGTCACTCGAAACTATCAGTCTGGAGGAGGCTCTCAGGCTCTTTACAGAACGCACGGACAGACTTTTAGGCATTGACCCCGCGAGCGGCAAAAATGTGTATGTGCGCATGGCGCGGTACGGTCCGGTGGCGCAAATCGGTGAGCCGGATGATGCCGACAAAAAGTATGCAAGCCTTCGTGCGGGACAATCGGTACAAACTATCACCCTCGAAGAAGCAATGACACTGTTCCGATTGCCGCGTGTCGTTGGGAAATTCGAGGACAAGGATATGAAAGTGGCTCTAGGGCGCTTCGGTCCTTATATTCTGCATGACGACAATTTTTATTCGCTAACCAAAAACGATGACCCTTATACCATTTCTGCCGACCGCGCAGTGGAGATTATTCTCATAAAACGCAAAGCGGACAGTGACAAAATCATCAAAGAATTTACGCTGGAAACAGGCGCAGTTTTGCGGGTTTTGAAGGACAGATGGGGACATTGTTTGGCAGTGGGCAAGCAAAAAGTTAAATTACCGAAAGGCACGGCTGCCGAAGAACTTACGTTGCAAGAATGTTTAGCGCTGGCTGGTGATATTGCACTTGAGCCTGAAAAGCCCAAAAAGAAAGCGGCTTCCAAAGCAAAAGCGTCAAGCACCGAAACCAAGCCTAAAAAAGCAACAACCAAAAAAGCTGCTGCCCCAAAAGCAACGGCAAAGAAAACTTCTACGGGCAAAAACGCCTAGAAGCGGCTTACAATAGACATTATCAAAGTTAGTGTATAAACCTCTTCAACGTAGCACAGACATTCTTGTCTGTGTCCGAAATGAGCGGAGCGAATAATTTCAAGTTGCTTAATTAACAAAAACTTGCATCGTTACGCCTGTCGGCGTTAAGGACACAGACAAGAATGTCTGTGCTACGAAGAAATTCTTCTACTCTTAACTTGGATAACCTCTAATCTCTATTCGCAACCTCTCTGTTTATTCATGCTTGAATCAAAGCAGCGCTATGAAAAAGATTTTGGTCATAGACGACACCGATTTCATCCGCGAGGACATCGCCACGACGCTTCAGTTCGAGGGCTACGAAACCATGACCGCCGAAGACGGTTTAGCTGGCGTTGAAAAAGCGAAAGCAGAACGTCCCGACCTTATTCTCTGCGACGTTTCAATGCCGCGTTTGGACGGTTTTGGCGCATTGGAACAGATACGCAAAGCTGAGGGTATCCGCACGGTGCCGTTTATTTTTCTGACCGCAAAGGCAGAAAAAACCGATATGCGCAAAGGAATGGAACTCGGTGCGAATGATTATTTAACCAAACCTTTCACAACCGACGAACTTATCAACGCGGTCAATGCACAGTTTGCAAAAGTGCAGGAAATCAAAAAAGAGATTGATGACGTTGTTGATAAACGAGTGATTGAGTTAGGTGCAAACATTAGCTACGCACTGCCGCATGAGTTCCGCACACCGCTTACAGGCATCATTTCTTCAACCGATATGATTGATATGGTTGCCAATGATGTGAAAAATGGTCGTGGCGTTGATTACGCGGAATTGGAAGGAATTGCTCACGACATTCGTATTTCTGCCGAGCGCTTGCGTCATTTGACTGAAAATTTTCTCGTCTTTACCCAACTTCAAAGCCTTGCAGCGCGTCCGAACGACATTGCACAACTGCGGAAACTAATGACCGAAGGCGGTATTTTGGGCATGGTTGAGGATATTTTCAATATGCAGGCAACTGACCTTGAGCGTGTAAGTGACCTGAATATTGCGGTGGATGATTCGGAAATCGGCATGGACAGCAAAGATATTTACAAAATTATTCAGGAAATTGCCAGCAATGCGCTGAAATTCTCGAAGCCCGGCTCGGTAATTACGGTAAACGGGCGCGTGGAAGGGAAAAATTACCACCTTATTGTGAATGACAAAGGCTGTGGCATTAAAGAAAATGATATTCCGAAACTTGGCGTACCGTTTGCTCAGTTCGACCGTATCAGTAACGAACAGCAAGGCGCAGGGCTGGGAATGGCGATTGTAAAAAAGCTGTTGGAAATCTACAACGGCTCTATGACAATTCAAAGCGTCATCAACCAGGAAACAACCGTGATTATCAGTGTTCCAACTGCACCATCGCTCAATGAACGCGGATAACAGCAGAAAACTCTACGATGAATGTTCTCTTTAACCGCTCTGCATCTTGCTCGGCGGTTTGTTTTTTCTAAAGCAGATTCTTCTTCGCAAACAATTATGTTCTCAAAACTTCAACGTATTCACTTTGTCGGCATTGGCGGTATCGGCATGAGCGGTATCGCGGAAATTCTTATTGACCAAGGCTTTACCGTGAGCGGTTCGGATTTGCAGAAATCCGAAGTAACCAATCACCTTGCTTCACTCGGTGCAACGATTCACGAAGGGCATCGGGCAGAAAATATTGAAGGTGCAGAAGCAGTGGTCTATTCAAGCGCCGTGCGCATCAATGAAAATCCTGAAACCGTCGAAGCACAACGCCGCAAAATCCCGATAATCCGCCGTGCGGAGATGCTCGCTGAGGTTACGCGATTGAAATACTGCCTCGCTATTGCTGGAACACACGGCAAAACCACAACGACATCTATGGTCGGCTTAATTTTGATGAAAGGCGGCATTGACCCGACCGTGATTGTGGGCGGGAAACTGAGCGGTCTGGGCGGCACGAATGCTCGTCTGGGGCGCGGCGAATGGACGGTGGTAGAAGCGGATGAATACGACCGCTCATTTTTGCAGCTTTTGCCGACGATTGCGGTTATTACCAACGTTGAAGCAGAACACTTAGACATTTACGCGGATTTCGACGACATCAAACGCACCTTTGCGCAATTTGCCAACAAAACCCCATTTTACGGGCTTGTCGCGGTGTGTTTGGACAATCCGGGCGTAATGGAAGTGTTGCCGACAATCAACAAAAAAGTTCTCACCTACGGTCTTTCGCTGCAGTGCGATGTTCGCGCCGTAAACATCACGCACAGCGAGCGTTCATCGGACTTTACGCTTATGCAGCATGGCAAAGAACTGGGGCAAATTCGGGTGAATATTCCGGGTTTGCACAATGTTCGTAATGCGCTGGGTGCAATTACCGTTGCGCTGGAACTCGGCGTAAGCGTGGAAGATATTCGCAGCGCTTTGGACGGCTTTTCGGGCGTGTACAGGCGCTTTGAAATCAAAGGCGAGAAGCGTGGAATTATGGTGATTGATGATTATGCACATCATCCGTCGGAAGTCAGCGCCACGCTGGAAGCGGCACGAAAAGGCTGGAAAGAACGCCGTGTTATCTGTGTTTTTCAGCCGCACACTTTCACCAGAACGCGGGATTTTTGCACGGATTTCGGGAAATCCTTCGGCGACGCAGACCACCTCATTGTTACCGATGTCTATCCAGCCCGCGAAACACCGATTGAGGGCATTACAGGCGAGATAATTGCTAACGCGGCGCGTCAATTCGGGCATCGCCGCGTGGAATATGTTCCCAATAAGCAGGATATTCCGGCACTTTTACAACAAATGACCCGCGAAGGCGATATTGTGATGACGCTTGGCGCGGGAGATATATGGAAGTTTGGTAATGAGTTTTTAAGCGGGTTATAGTTTTTTCAGTACATCCTATAAACAGCCATGACACGCTACGACGAACTTCAAGCGCTCATTCGCACCTTTGAAAAGGACTTTACGAAGTTCTACGAAAAAGGCAACAAAGAAGCCGGAATCAGGCTTCGGAAGCAGATGCAGACACTTCGCGCATTTGCAAAACAGGTGCGTGATGAAGTGCAGGAACAGAAAGTTTCTTCTAAACAACGTGAGGATTGACGGTACATTTCGCAATATTCCACATTCTACGACATTTATTCTGTTTTAATCATTTACTATTTCTATGGCATCATCCTACAAATCCTTCCAAACAATTGAACGCCTTTCCGAAGCAATCGGACAGGAAGTAACGCTGAACGGCTGGGTTTACGACACCACCGGCAAAGGAAAACTCCAATTTATCAAACTCCGCGACGGCTCCGGCATTGCGCAATGCGTCGTTTTTAAGCCGAATGTCGCGGAAGAAGTCTTCGAGACCGCAAAAACACTCACGCAGGAAAGTTCCGTGCGCATTGTGGGGACGGTTCGCGCCGAAGAACGCGCTCCGGGCGGCGTGGAAGTGGATGTGAAGGAAATCAAAGTGTGGCAAATTGCGAAGGATTATCCTATCACCCCAAAAGAACACGGCGACGCTTTTCTCATGGAAAACCGCCATTTGTGGCTGCGTTCCACGCGGCAACACGCAATTATGCGCGTCCGCGCAACGATTGTCAAAGCAATTCGTGATTTCTTCGACGGCAACGGCTTTACGCTTATGGATTCGCCGATTCTCACGCCGGCGGCTTGCGAAGGCACTTCCACGCTTTTTGAAACGGATTATTTCGATTTGGGCAAAGCGTATTTGTCGCAGTCGGGACAGCTTTATGGTGAAGCATCCGCAATGGCGCAAGGGAAAATCTACACTTTCGGTCCCACCTTCCGCGCTGAGAAATCCAAGACGCGCCGCCACTTGACGGAGTTTTGGATGGTTGAGCCGGAGATGGCATTTTTTGAACTGAACGACGACATGGATTTGGCGGAAGATTTTGTCGAGTACATCGTTCAAACCGTTTTGAAACATCGTCAGCAAGAGCTTGCCACGCTTGGACGCGATATTACGAAATTGGAAAAAGTGAAGCGTCCTTTCCACCGAATGTCGTACACCGAAGCAGTTGAATGGCTCAACAAAAACAACGTCAAACTCAACAAGAAACAAGCAGACGGTACGGAAATTCAGATTGATTTCCCTTGGGGCGAGGATTTTGGCGCACCGCAGGAAGAAGCAATTATGGAGCAGTTCGAGAAACCGTGTATTATTCACCGTTACCCGTCGGAAGTGAAAGCCTTTTACATGAAGCGCGACCCCGAAAATCCGAAAGTGGCGCTGGCGATGGATATGCTTGCACCCGAAGGCGCAGGCGAGATTATTGGCGGTTCGCAGCGCGAAGATGATTTCGAGGCACTGAAAGAGCGGATTTTGTCGCATGATTTACCGCTTGAATCCTTCGAGTGGTATTTGGATTTGCGCCGCTATGGAAGTGTGCCGCATAGCGGCTTCGGGCTTGGTTTGGAGCGCACGGTGAAGTGGATTACGGGAGCGGAACACATCCGCGAGACGAATCCCTATCCGCGTATGATTTATCGGATTCAGCCGTAAGAATCTTGCAACAAAATACCAACAAAAAAGGCGCTTACACAAGACAGTAAGCGCCTTTTGAGTATATGTTCCATTATCTCAATCTACATCGTTCCTCGCTGCACAATCGGTATTTCCACAAAAAACGTCGTGCCTTTGCCTACTTCGGTCTCAAACCACACTTCACCGCGCATAATTTCGACGAGTTTGTTCACGATAGACAGCCCCAAGCCTACGCCTTGAATCGTGCTGGATTCTGTCTTTTCTGAGCGATAAAACAGGTCAAACACGTAGGGCATATCTTCATCATCAATGCCCATACCTTCGTCTTTAATGCTCCAAAGCAGCGTTTCAGGCTTTTGGGTAAACTCAACAATAACAGGTGATTCCGGCGGCGAAAATTTGACGGCATTGGAAAGAACGTTGGAGAGAATTTGACGCAATGCCTCTTCGTCAATGTTCACCACGGACATTTCCACTTGCGTATTGAACGAAATTCGGTCAGGTGCAACGCCGTCCGGCTCTTGATGAATGTTGAAATCCCGCACAAGTTCTTCTGTGCGCTTCACAACATCCGCAGGCATAAGGCGCATAGGGCGGTTTTCAATCGTACTCATCATAATCACCGCATCAAGGATATTCACCAAACGGCGCGAACTTTCTTCGATATGCCCAAACTGCTTTTGGCGCTGTTCGCTCGTCATTTTGTCAATATACCGTTGCAAAATGCCGCATGACGACTGAATAACCGTAATCGGAGTGCGAAATTCATGCGAAATAGAGGCAATAAGCCGTGCGCGAAGCGTGTTGATTTCCTGCTCTTGCACGAGGGCTTTTTCGAGTGCTTCTTTTGCTTGTTTCAGTTCGATAGTACGCTCTTGGATGCGTGATTCCAACTCTTGATTCAGCGAGTGCAATTCTGCTAAGGTTTGGTCGAGAAGTTGGTTTTTTTCGTTCAGTTGCTGATTCATCTCAGCAAACTGCGCATTGCGCTTTTCGACTTGGCTGTTGCGGTCTTGCAATTCCGTATTTGCTAATTCGATTTCTTGCGCCAACTCGTTCAAAATCGTGATTTGACGCTGCACTTCTTGGGTACGCTCATCAACGGTTTTTTGGAGAACTTTATTGCTTTCTTCAATCGTTTTTACGCGCCATTTATACACCCAAAACGCAATCCCAGCCGCTATGCTAATCCACAGCACGAGCGCCCACCAACGCAAATACCAATACGGCAAAATCACGACGCGCAATGACGCACCTTCTTCATTCCAAATGCCGTCGTTATTTGCCGCTTTCACGCGGAAAGTGTATGTTCCGCCGCTTAAATTCGTGTACGTGGCTTCACGCCTTGTGCCGTGATATTGCCATGTTTCGTCAAAGCCTTCTAATTTGTAGGCATACACATTTTTTTCGGGCAAGGTGAAATTCAGAGCCGTAAATTCAAAGGAAAACACATTGTCCTGAGCGGGAATTTCCAACTCTTTCAAAATACTCAGCGATTGCGGCAATTCCACAGGAATACCGCGCTTGCGGAAACCCGTAATCACTACCGGCATCATGTATTCATTGCGGCGAATACTATCGGGGAAAAATTCATTGAACCCTTGAATACCGCCAAAATACATTCTTCCGCTTGCCCCCTTGTGATATGCTCCGGTATTAAATTCGTTGTTTTGCAGCCCGTCGGCAGCGTCAAAGTTGTAGAATGGATTCGATGATTGCTTTGTTGGCTTGATTCCATCAGGTGTATAGCGCGAAAGTCCGCGATTGGTGCTTGCCCACAAATTCCCATTCTTGTCTTCGAGAATACCATACACCACGTTATTCGCCAATCCGTCTTTTTCTCGTACTGCCGTAAATGTCTGCTTATCGGCATCAAACCTATTCAAACCGCTCACCGTGCCAAACCACATTTTGCCGGATTTGTCCTGAAGTATTGACCGCACGATATTGTTGCTGATGCTGCCCGTCACAAGCGGGTCGTGCTTGTACGTGGTAAATTCTTGCGTTTGCGGCTTAAAAAGGCTCACTCCACCGCCGTTTGTACCAATCCAAAGTTGTCCGCTTTTGTCCCAAAGCAGCGTAAACACTTGGTTGTGCGCCAGTGAATTGGTATTATTCGACTCGTGCGTATAATGCGCAATAAATTTCTCCGTTGTTGGGTTAAAACAATATACTCCCGCGCCGTATGTTCCCAGCCAGAGCATTCCTTTGTCATCCGCCGCAATAGCGTGGGCAAAACTGTTGGTGTCGGGTACAGCAGGATTGATAGGCGTAGGATTAAACACGGTAAAGCGACCCGTGGCAGGATTAAATTTTAACAATCCTTTGCCGGAACTTATCCAAAATATTCCCTTGTTATCTTGGTGGATTGCGCGAATAACATTTATCGGATTGCTAGGATCTAAGCGCCCTGAAGGATAATAAACGGCAAATTCTCCGCGCTCACGATTTACAAGTTTGTTCAAACCGTTGCTTGTTCCCACCCAAAGCGTTCGGTCTTTTTCCTCAAAAAACGAATACACAAAGGAATTACTCAAAGGCAAGGTTGCATGAGGGTCGCGGGCATATGTCGTAAACTTACCGAGTGCCGGGTCATACTTGTTCATACCGCCACCGTAATTCCCTGACCACAGCACACCTGAGCGGTCTTCATATACTGTAAAAATGAAGTTGTTACTCAATGACGACGAGCGGGTATCTTCTCGTTTGTGAACGGTCAGACGCTTTGTTTGCACATCGTATTGCAGCAAGCCGCCTCCATATGAGCCAATCCAGACATTCCCGCGACGGTCTTCACAGAGCGACCGCACATTATTTGCGCTGAAAACCTGCATATCACCTGCATCTTGACGCAACGCCGTAAACGCTGCACAGGTGTGATGTTTTGTATGCAAGGTGAACAAACCGTTTTCCGTTCCAACCCAAAGTAGTTCCGGAAAATACTTACTGAGCAGTAAAGCACGGATTTTTCGGCTTCCCAAGCCTTGTTGCACAAGTTCTGCTTTACCTGTTTTCGGCGAAAAATGGAGCAAGCCGTCAAATGTCCCTACCCAAAGTGTGCCTTCTGCCGTAGCGGCAAGCGCATAGACATCATTTGTGAGCGGTGAAGATGCAAGATTTTTGTAGGATGTAAACCGAAGCGTTGTGCGGTCAAATTTTGCCAAACCGTCGTTGGTTGCAACCCAGATATTTCCTTGTGTGTCTTCGGTAATGACGCGGATATCCAAACCCGGCGCGTCATCGGAAGGCGCACCGGATTTGATTCCGTTGCCGTAATTGGTAAATTTTTCGGTTGTGTAATCAAACAGGCTTAATCCGCCATCTTTTGTGCCTATCCACAACATTCCGTTTTTGTCTTCAAAGAGCGCCTGAATATGGCTGTCAGCAAGGCTTGTAGAATGAGCAGAATTACGAAAAACCGTAAACGTGTAACCGTCAAATCGGTTCAAACCGTCTTGTGTGCCAATCCACAAAAAGCCCCGTTTGTCTTGCAGAATGGTAAAAGCATTGCTTTGCGACAAGCCGTGTTCGACTGAATAGCGTGCAAATTTGACCACTGGTTGGGCGTTGCCGGATGATATTTGCCCAAACAAAGCAATCATCACGGTCAAAGCTGCAAGCAATAATCGGTGGTAAAGAATGAAAAAACGAGTATTCGGCGTAGTTCCCATGCGAAACGGTCTCTCACGTAAGAAAAATGTCCTAAAAAAGTGCCCCCACATTTTGGAGAAATTCACCACAAATATAGCAAGTTCTTTGATTCTGTCAGCGTTTTTGCTGCCAAATTTATGCCGCAGTCCCACATTTTTCGTAGCTTTGTGATTATTTCTTCACCATTTGAAAAAGAACAATATGACAACACAAAAAGTGATTGTGATTGGTGGCGGTTTGGCAGGCCTCAGCGGCGCAATACGCCTTGCGCGGATGGGCTTCCGCGTACAACTTTTCGAGAAAAATGACCGTGCGGGCGGAAAGATGAACATTCTGAAATTACAAGGCACGGCAGGTGAATACCGCTTCGGAACAGGTCCCTCGCTGCTGACGATGCCCTTTGTTTTTGATGAACTTTTCGACTTCGCCGGCGTAGAACGCTCTTCGGTGCTTGATTTTGTGCCTGTTGAGCCGATTTGCCGTTACTTTTATCCCGACGGAACACGTTTGAATACCTACGCCGATAAGCAACGCATGATGCACGAACTCCACCAGCGCATTTCGCCTGAAGAAGCACGGAATTACGACAAATTCCTCGCTTACACAAAGCGCATTTACGATTTAACCGCAGAAATTTTCCTTTTCACGCCTTTTCAAGAACTTCGGAAACTCCTGCACCTGCGCCATATTCCGACGCTGTTACGTTTACCGCAGATTGACCCCATGCGCAACGTTCATGCAGCCGTAAGCAAGTATTTCTCCGATGCGCGGCTTGTTCAACTCTTCGACCGTTACCCCACCTACAACGGCTCCAGTCCGTTTCTCGCTCCGGCAACGCTGAACATTATTCCTTGGGTGGAATTTGGTTTTGGCGGGTTTTATGTGCGTGGCGGGATGTACCGTTTGGCAGAAGAAATGACGCGGCTTGCAGAGAATCTTGGTGTTGAAATCACTACCGGAAGCGCCGTAGAAAAAATTCTTCATGACGGCAAGCGTGTACGCGGTGTGCAGGTACAAGGCGAGAAGATTGATGCGGATTATGTGCTTTGTAATGCCGATGTTGTCGAGGCGTATAATGGTCTTTTGGACGGCTTTCCTTCCCGCACAAAGCAGCTCAACCGCTTGGAAGCATCTGTTTCGGGCATGGTATTTTATTGGGGCATGAAGCGCACATTTCCTGAACTTGAGCATCACAATATTTTGTTTTCCGATAATTACCAGCGCGAATTTGACCAAATTTTCACACAAAAAATCGCTCCCGACGACCCAACGGTGTATATTTCGATTAGCTCCAAAACCGATACCATTCATGCGCCCGCAGGCGGAGAAAACTGGTTTGTGCTGCTGAATATGCCATATTTGAACGGGCAGAATTGGCACACAGAGAAAGACCGCATGAAATCTGCTGTTCTGAAGCGTCTCCTCAGCGCGGGAATAGACGCGGAAAGTGCCATTGATACAGAAGCCGTGCATACGCCGGAGGATTTGTACAATCTTTACCGCAGCAACAAAGGCAGCATTTACGGCATTTCCTCGAATACGCAAATGGCAGCATTTATGCGCCCTGCAAACCGCAGTCGGGATGTGCGCGGTTTGTATTTTTGCGGCGGTTCGTCGCATCCGGGCGGCGGAGTGCCGCTTGTGGTCTTGTCAGGCAAAATGGCGGCGGAATTGATTCAGGAAGATGCCGAGATATAGTTTTTGTCGTTCAATCTTGGTGGAAAGAGGTTTTGCGGAAGTTTTGCCATCAACGCTGATTTGTGTAACTTGTTTTCACTCATCCATTCTTGGTATATCAACCTTGCGAATTATGAATTATCAGGATATAATCACCATTGAACCCGACAAACGAAGCGGGAAGCCGTGTATTCGTGGGCTGCGCATTACGGTGTTTGACATATTGGAATACCTCGCATCGGGTATGACACACGAGGAAATTCTCAGCGAATTTCCTGACTTGACCACTGACGATATTCGTGCCTGCCTTGCGTTTGCTGCTGACAGAGAGCGTAGTTCCGTGATTCATCTTGCAAAACGTTATGAAACTGCTGCTTGATGCAAATTTGCCCCCTCAATTAGCGCAGCGTTTACGTGACCTGTACCCCAAATCCCAGCACGTGCGCAGCGTATCGCTACGAAACGCTGACGACACGGCAATTTGGAATTACGCCAAACGCGAAGGCTTTACGATTGTGAGTAAAGATTCTGACTTCTATCACCGCAGTATTCTCCTTGGTTTTCCGCCGAAAGTCATATGGCTGAAACTTGGTAACTGCTCAACACACTTGATTGAACAAACATTGCGAGCAAATGTTACCCTTGTACTGAACTTTGAGGCAGATACAACCGCGTCGTACTTAATTCTTGTGTAAATTCTTCTGAAACATCGCTCACACGCTGCGCAAAAAGAAAAGTTGAATATCACTTCCGGCACTCACAAAAAACTTGCATAAGCACACGATTTACGCTATTTTCCGCCTCGCATATTGTTCGTACTTCCAATGTGTTGTGCGCAACGTTTTTACCACAATGTTCTACCCTTTTTTCTACCGACAATGAACGAAATACCCCAAGACCAAACCATGAACATCAATATCGAACTCGGCGAAAAAGAAGCTGAGGGCATTTATTCCAACATGGCGATAATCTCTCATTCCCCCGCAGAGTTTATCGTTGATTTTACGCGGATTCTCCCCGGTGTACCGAAAGCCCGCGTCCATGCTCGTATCGTTATGACTCCGCAACACGCGAAATATCTGCTTCACGCTCTGCACGACAATATCTCCCGCTACGAAGCGCAATACGGTGAAATCAACATCGAAAACCAAATGATGAATCCTGTGGGCGGCTCATTCCCTGTGGGCGGCAATTCGGGAGCGCAGTTTCATTAACTTTTGAAGTATGTCCTAAGAAATTTTCCACGAATCGCACAAATCTTCACGAATCAAGATTATTCTCTGTAGAACTTAGTATGTCATTCTTAATTTAAGTAGTTATTTTTAATCAAGCATTTATGCGGCATGACAAAATCAAAGTGGCTTAAATACTTGTTTTTTAATAATGGTTTATTTTTTTAATAATGGTTTATTTTAAGAACAATGTACTTAGTACAACAATCTTGTACTGCCATAATACATTCGTGCCAATTCGTGCGATTCGTGGACATAAATAATTCAAATTCTTGAGTATTACAAGCCGGGACAGATTCCACACTTCGCAGCCTTGAGACCGCGCCAAATCTAGCACTTAACAAAGTTCTCTTTTTTTATTTTCCATTTCTCTTTTTCAGGAGGTTGTTGTGCATAACGGAAACGTTGTATTGACCTTGCATACGCACTTGCCGTGGGTGCTGCATCACGGCGCTTGGCCCCACGGCTCGGATTGGCTTTGTGAGGCGGTTGCGGAGTGTTACATTCCGCTTCTGAACATTTTGAACGAACTCGTTGAAGAAGGCTCTACGTCGAAGATGACGTTTGATATTTCGCCCGTAAATTGCGAACAAATGGAGCATCCCGATTTCGAGGAAATCTTCCTGCGCTACTGCCAAGACAAGATTTTAGGCGCTCAGGCAGATTACGAGTATTTCATCCACAGCGAACACGAACAGTTTTTCGCTCCAATGGCGAAATTCTGGGAATCGTGGTATGCCCAAAAGCGTGATGAATACTTGTACCGCTACAATAAATCCATTATCGGCGGCTTCAAAAAATTGCAAGACGCAGGTGTGATTGAAGTGATGACGTGTGGCGCTACACACGGCTATTTTGCACTGCTCGGCATGGATAAAAGTATCCGCACACAGATGAAAGTGGCAAAGGAAAATTACATCAAATATTTCGGTCGCGCCCCGCGTGGAACGTGGCTTCCTGAGTGTGCATACCGTCCCGGATTTGATTGGCGCACGTTCGTCAAATCACCCCACCACCAGCATCCCGCCTACCGCTATGGCGTGGAGAATTTCGTCAAAGAGCAAGGCATTGAGTATTTCGTCGTGGACGAGCATTTGCCCAAAGGCGGCACCCCGCTTGGCGTTTTGATTGACCAAGACGGCGGCAAACAGCGCCTTATGTCCACGATGGCTCCCGAATACACGCACTTCCCTTGGAACTTCGATAAATCGCCGATGAGCCTGTACAATGTCAGTTCTCACGGCGACATTGAAAACCAAAAAACGGCTGTTGCTTTTGCACGGCACCAAAATATCGCCATGCAGGTTTGGAGCGCTGAAGCGGGCTATCCGGGCGACCCTGATTATCTGGATTTCCACAAGAAAAAAATGCCGTCCGGGCTGCGCTATTGGCGCGTAACCGACACCAAAGCCGATATGCAGTACAAGCAGCCCTACAATCCCGATTGGATTTTGGGGAAAATCGGCAACCAGATTCATCACTTTGTTTATTGCATCGAAGGTGCATTGGGGCATTACAAATACCAAACCGGCAAAGAAGGAACGCTCTGTCTGCCGTTCGATACGGAACTTTTCGGGCATTGGTGGTTCGAGGGACCGCTATTTATCAAGGCGTTGCTCAAAGCGCTGCATCATTCCCCCTACGCAAGCGCCGTTACTGCTTCCGAGCAGCTTGACCACATCAAACCGCACGAAGTAATGCGCTTCCCGGAAGGCTCGTGGGGCGAAAACGGTAATCACAACGTCTGGATGAACGACGGCACAAAATGGACATGGGAACTCATTTACGAGGCTGAACAGCGCTTCGATGCTATCATGGGCAAGTTCGACCCCAAGAAAATGGATGCAACCATGCGCCGCCTCTGCACACAGGCAATGCGCGAACTCCTGCTGTTGCAGTCGTCCGATTGGCAATTCCTCATCACAACGTGGTCTGCACGGGATTACGCCGAGCGTCGTTTTATGTTCCATTATTCCGACTTCAAGAAACTGTGCGACCTCGCGGAGCATTACGCCGCCTCGAAAAAACTTTCCAAAGAGGATGACCACGCCGTAACGGAAATGGAAGAGCGCAACAGCATTTTCCCCGAACTCGAAATCGAGTGGTGGAATGACCCGTTGAAGCCGCATCAAGACTACGTTCCGGGAGCAAAACCCGCAAAAAAGAAAGTCGCCGCCAAAGCTGAAGAATCCACAGCAAAGCCCAAAGCGGCAGCAAAACCAAAAGCTGAAACAAAGCCGAAGACAGAAGCAAAGGCTAAGAGTGAAGCAAAGCCCAAAGCGGCGGCAAAGAAAGCAGCACCTGCACAGAAAAAGTAATATCGGTTTGAGCAACAAAAAAGCGTGTAGCCCTGTATTAACGAGGGTTACACGCTTTTTTCGTTATCTGCTCATTATTTGCCTTGTGCTGCTTGTTCCGCACGAGCAAGGTCATCTTTCAAACGCTGCGCTACGGGGTCTAGTTCCACTGCACGACGAAGTGGCGAAACAGCTTCTTTGAAGCGCCCTGCGGCAAATAATGCCATTCCCAAGCCCCACTGCATTCTGGGGTTATTTTCCAGCATCTGCACTCCCCGTGAAAATACCGTAATTGCTTTTTCGTACTGACCGCTTTGCATCAGGCTTCCGCCGTAATTGCCAACGATAATTGCCGTATTGTTTTTGTGGCTTGTTTCGGCATTTTTCACCTTCAGCGCTTGTGCAGCAAAGACCAGCGCAGAATCATACTCGGAAAGCGCATCGTAGCAATTTGCCAGCGTCATCGGCACATCGGCGTCCACCGTTGGTGTGTCGCGCTGAATGGCTATACGAAGTATTCCGCTTGCTTCGGTGAGAAGTTGTACTGCCTGCGTCGTGTCATTCAGTCGCCCCGTTTGCAAAGCGTTTACGACAGTTTGTCCGTAGCATTTCGCCGCGTAGCACGTATATCCCGGTGTATTTTTGTAGAGTGCGGAGGTCAAAACCCGCTCAAAACCTTGCTTCCCGTTGCGCAGAGCATTTTCCAAATCTCCCGCTTGGTCATAGCACAAGGCAATCGTGGTGTAAAGTTGCGGGTCATTGACCGAATCAATAGCACGGGCTTGCTCCAAGTGTTGAAGCGCCTCCCGCATAATTTGTTGCCGTGTGACACTTTCGGTCATGGTCATTGAACGGAGAAGCAGCGCCTTGGCGTATTCGGTTTGTGCTTGATATGATTGAGGTGTGGAAGCAGCATCCGCCTTAAAAAGTGTTTCTTCATTTTGCCAATCACCAATACGGGAAAGCGCTTGAAGGCTATACGCAACGCAGACAATTCCTACTGCCGCAAACACCCACGCCCGTTCACGCTGCAAATATCGCATTGCCAGCAAAACAATCGCCAGCACCGCAGCCACTGACGGCATAAATACAAAGCGCTCACCTAAAAGCCCACCAACGTACACGAACAGATTCGAGACCAGCGCGATAGTTGAAAAGAAAAACAGTACACAAAATGCCAATACGTCACGCTTCGGCAGACCGCGCACAGCAAAAAAAGCCAGAGAGCCGCATAAAACAAGGGCAACAAGCGGTTGCCAATGAAACCAGCCAACAACGGGAATCGCGTTAAATGTGTAGCTGTGCGAAAGTGTGAGTGGAAAAGCAGCCTTCCCGATGTACAACACAACAAGCCACAACGCTGTTGCAGAGCGCTCCGCAAAGCCGACATTAGTGAATGGATTGGTGAGCGTTGAAGAGTAAAATGTATCTTCGACACGCCCCATAAATCCGAACCAAACAGCAAGATACATCAAGCCCACAACAAGCAATGGTGCGCTTTTTGTGAGAATTTCCCGCACACTCAATGCCGGACGAAAGAAGTATAATGCAAGCGGAAACACAGGCAAAAAGCCGATAGCGCTTTCTTTGGAAAGCAAGCCCAAAGCACAACAAACAGCGCTGCCCACAAGCATTGCAACGGATGCCGTATCAACACTTTTGACCAATAACCACAGTGCCGACACCATTCCCAAGAGCGCCAAAATTTCGTCGCGGCTTTTGATATTGCACACAACTTCGGTGTGAATCGGGTGAACAACAAAAAGCAGCGTAACAAAAAAGGGAAGCCATTCATGCACAAAACGGCGCTGTTTCTCAGGCTCGGAAACAGAAAAAAGTGTTCGGAGAAGGAACAGCAACAACATCCCCGAAGCCGCATACAAACTGACATGTACGATATGACCCACGAGCGGATTATTCGGGAAGAACTGCCATTCCACAGCAAACATCACCAGTGATAGCGGACGATAGGTTTTTCGCTGTCCCGTGCGACCGAGTTCTTTGTCAAAACCGTAAAACGAATCGGTGGTCAAAATCGTCGGAATCCCCTTCAAACCTTGCTTCACAACGCTATTCTCTGAAATCACCATGCGGTCATCCAACATAAATCCGTTACGCAAGGTTTGTCCATACAACAAAAACGCCATAAAGACCAACGCCAACGCTTGCCATAGCAAGAGTTTTCGGGTAGAACTTGAGGAGTTTTGTGCAGAGCGTCGGGCTTTTTTCTGCTGTTTCATGGTTATGTGTGCTTGTGTTGGTGTTTATGCCAAAAAGCCCGTTCTAAAGCTGCCCCGAAGATGTGCCGAAGCAGTAGAACAGGAGATGACAGCAGTTATTGTTGTATCAATACGTGTAGAACCCGCGTCCTGACTTCTTTCCAAGGTATCCTGCCGCAACCATTTTCTTCAGAAGCGGACAAGGGCGATATTTCGTGTCTCCCAAGCCTTCGTGCAGAACGTTCATTATCGCCAAACAGGTGTCCAAGCCGATAAAATCAGCAAGGGTGAGCGGTCCCATAGGGTGATTCATGCCGAGTTTCATCACCGTATCAATGTCTTCCACGCTTGCGACATTTTCCATGACGCAATAGACCGCTTCGTTAATCATCGGCATCAAAATTCGGTTCGAGATAAAGCCCGGATAATCTTGCACTTCCACCGGAGTTTTGCCGAGTTTTTCGGCAAGCTGCCGTGTGAGCGCATAAACACTGTCCGTTGTAGCAAGTCCGCGAATAATTTCGCAGAGTTTCATAAGCGGCACAGGATTAAAAAAGTGCATTCCGATAACCTTATCAGCACGTTTGGTACAAGCGGCAATTTCCGTAATGGAGATGGATGAGGTATTGCTCGCAATAACGACATTCGGCGGACAATTTTCGTCTATTGTGCGGAAAATCTGGCTTTTGAGTTGGAAATTTTCTGTTGCCGCTTCCACAACAAAATCTGCCGTTTTGCAGGCTTCGGCGAGATTGGTCGAAGTGGTAAGATTCGCCAACGTTGAGGTTTTATCAGCGTCCGAGAGTGTGCCTTTTTTGACTTGGCGGTCGAGATTGCCGGTAATTGTCGCCAAAGCGCGGTCAAGAAATTCCTGCTTCACATCCACCATCGTTGTTGTGAAGCCGTATTGCGCGAAGGTATGTGCAATGCCGTTGCCCATTGTGCCAGCGCCAACGACGATGACGTTCTTGATTGTTTCGAGTGTCATGTTTTTTGAGGTTTGAGGTTATAGGTTATGGGTTATAGCTTATAGGTCAGAAGCAAGGTATAGAGCGGTTTATCGAACAATTATCGTTTCATACTTCATCATTCATCCTTTTCCGATGGAATCGCCCCAAGCAACCGTTCCGGCGAAATAGCCACAATGCCCGGTTCTTCGCAAACAGCCCCCGCAGCAGCATTGGCAAGCGCGGAAGCCTCGACAATGCTTGCTCCGGCGGCAGCCATTGTTGCCAGCGTCGCAATAGTTGTGTCACCTGCGCCGGAGACATCAGCAATGTGCCGCGCTTGTGTGCTGACACTGTGGACAGCGCCGCTACGCTCAAAGAGCATCATTCCTCGTGCGCCGAGCGTAATGAGGACGTTTTCGCAATCTAAGCGTTCTAGCATCATTGCACCTGCTTTGCGCACATCGTTATCGGTGGAAAGCGAGAAACCAAGCGCGTCTTGCGTTTCTTTTTTGTTGGGTTTGAAAAGCGTAACAGATTGGTAGGCAAAAAAATTGGCAAATTTTGGATCCACAAACACAGGAATAGAGCGCTTTACGGCAAAATCAATGACGGATTGTATCAAAAACGGCGTAATCACACCTTTGTTGTAATCCTCCAAAATAATTCCCGCAAGCCCTCGTGCATCTTCCTCAGCACTGCGCGTTAATGTTGCCAAAAGCCGCTCTGCGACAGCATCTTCAATCGGTGTTTTTACTTCGTGGTCGAGCCGTGCGATGTGCTGATTATTTCCGATGATGCGTGTTTTGACCGTTGTCGGGCGCGTGTGAACGGTCTCTAAACCGCTTGTATCCATGTTTGCAGCACGTAATAAATCCAGCACGGTATTCCCCGCGCCGTCGTTTCCAATCACACCCAGCATAAACGGCTCTGCACCTAATGCTTGGATATTTGCCGCTACATTCGATGCACCGCCTAAATGCGCTGATTCCCGCTCAATATCTACCACCGGCACAGGTGCTTCGGGAGAAATACGTTGCACCGAACCCCAAAAATAGCGGTCAAGCATGATGTCGCCAATAACGGCGATACGCTTACCGAAAGCATTGTGAAGAAGTTCTCGTGTGCGCTCGTGCGAAGGAATGTGCATTGTGTGTGGGCGGTAAAACGTAGGTTAAACAGACGAAAAAGCGTTGCAAAGTTACGCCCAAATTGCTGTTTTGCACAAACATTTTTCGTTCCTCACCCCAGAGGAAAAAGTTCTTTGGTCAGAAAATTTACTCTTTGCAGAGAAACCCTTTGAACTCTGCGTTTTCTTGTGTATTTTCTTGCCTTGTTTTTTCACAATTTATCTTCATATTTTCACACCAAAGGAGTGATGATGACACAAATTTTACCTGCTCGGAAGCCCGTCCATGCCTCGTTCCGGCTTGGATTGTGGGCATCGGTGTCGGCTGTCTGCTTTGTTCTTGCCTCGTTTACCGTGTTTGCTCAAAAAGCAACCGTAAGCGGCAAAGTAACTGACAAAAAAAGCAAAGATGCGATTGCCGCTCGCATTAACGTTCCCTCTGCAAAAACAGGTGCCGTTGCCAAACTTGACGGTTCGTACACACTTTCGCTACCTGCCGGAACACACCAACTTATCGTAACGTTTCCACTGTACAAAACGATAAAAAAAACAATTACCGTTGCGGCAGGAGACACACAAACGCTTGATATAGCGATGGATGAGGATTTGGTGGGGTTGAGCGAAATTGTTGTTGTCGGCACTCGCCGCTCAGACCGCACCGTTGTTGAATCCCCTGTAGCTATTGACGTGATTCCTGCACAAGAAATGCGTCAAAGCGGTTTAACGGAAACCAACCAAATGATTCAAATGGCGGTGCCGTCATTTAACTTCCCGCGCACCTCTATTGCCGACGGTACAGACGCTGTGCGCCCTGCAACAATTCGAGGTTTGGGACCTGACCAATTACTTGTTTTGGTCAATGGAAAACGGCGCTATGCTTCAGCACTTATCAATGTGAATGGCACTGTTGGTCGTGGTTCTGCTGCTGTGGATTTGAACGCTATTCCGGCAAATATGATTGAGCGCATTGAGGTTTTGCGCGACGGTGCAGCCGCTCAATATGGCTCGGATGCTATTGCAGGCGTGTTAAACGTCATTTTGCGTAGCGATGCTGCATTTAACCTTACAGGTACAGTCGGTCAAACAACCGTTGGTGACGGGCGCGTGATTGATGTCGCGGCCAATGCAGGATTTGCTTTGCCTAATGCCGGTAGTTTGCATATTGGCGCAACATACCGAACACGTGATTCTACGAATCGTTCCGGCGGTGATTTCCGTCAGCAATATTCGCCTGCTTCCGACCCCCGTAATCCCACGGCAGACCGTTCAACGCAGCCGATTAACCATTGGTGGGGTGATGGTAAAACACAAGATTTGGGCGGATTTTTTAATTTGAATTTGCCTATCAACGAACTTGTTAATGTGTATGCCTTCGGCGGATATATGTACCGCGAAGTTTTTGCTCCCGGATTCTTCCGCCGTCCGCTTGATGTCCGCAATGATATTCGTGTGTATCCCAATGGATTTTTACCCTTGATTAACAGCAAAATTAACGACTTGTCGGGCGCAGTAGGCATCAAAGGCGGTTTTGACGGCTGGACATACGATTTGAGTAATACTTACGGTCAAAATGCTTTTAATTTTAACGTTATCAATTCGTGGAACGCTTCACTCGGACCGAACAGCCCACGCAATGTTAATTCAGGAACACTTTTTTATCAGCAAAATTCAACGAACCTTGATATTTTCAAATCGTTTGATATTGGTTTAGCTGCTCCTTTGAGTGTTGCTTTTGGTGGCGAGTTCCGTTTAGAATCATATCGCATTATTGCCGGACAGCCGGAATCGTGGTGGAATCAAGCGAACAACGTTGGTGCAAATACTCCCCCGCGTTATCCCGTAACAATCCCTGCGTCACAAGCGCGTGCAAGTGCCGCCGACACGATACCTGCCGCAGGTATTCAGGTGTTCCCCGGCTTTAAACCGACCGACGAAACGAATACCCAAAGCGCAAACCGTAACAACCTTTCGCTGTACCTCGACCTCGAAACAAAGCCCTTCCAAGCCTTGCTTATCAGCGCTGCTGCTCGTTTTGAAAATTACAGCGACTTCGGTCCGGCATTAAACGGTAAATTTGCATTTCGTCTTGAACCCGTTGAGAAAGTCGGTATTCGTGGTGCAGTCAGTACAGGCTTTCGTGCGCCTTCACTCCAACAAAACTTTTTCTCCGCAACGGCTACGAACTTTATCGGCGGTATTCCATTCGATATTGCTACCTTCCCTGTCAGCTCGCCGGCAGCAAAAGTTCTTGGCGCACAGCCACTGAAGCCTGAGCGTTCTTTGAATATTAGTGGTGGTATTACATTGGATATTATTGATAATTTCTCTTTCACTGCTGATTATTACTACATCGGCATTACTGACCGCATCGTTTTAACGGGGAACTTTACCGTTGCAGGTGTGCGTAACCTTCTTGCAATGAACGGCTTACAAGGCATCGGCGGCGGACGCTTTTTCACCAATGCTGTTGATACCCGCACCAATGGCATAGATATTATTGCCCGCTATGGTGTTACTTTGCCAGAGACCGCAGGACAACTGCGCTTCACGCTTGGTATGAACTTTACACGGAATGAAGTTACCCGTGTTTCTCCTGTTCCAAGAGAACTTTCGTCGGTTTATTCAGCAACTGACCCCGTACCGACCCTCTTTGACCGTGTAGAATTGACACGAATGGAGTTTGGTCAGCCGCAAAGCAACATTCAATTCACGATAAATTATGACAATAAAAATTGGAATAATTTCTCTATCATGTTGCGCAATATTCGTTTTGGTGAGGTGCGTAGTGCGGATATTCCTCCGGCAACGACAACAGACCGCACTGTTACACCTGCTGTTGTTACGCCTGTTCCACCGGAAGTTTTTGACCAAACATTCTCAGCAAAAATCATTACCGATATTGATATTTCGATTGACATTGTGAAAGGTATCCGTTTTGGTGTTGGAGCAAATAATTTGCTTGATGTTTATCCCGATACTATTATTGACCAACGGTTAATTACCAATCCTAACCGCCCCATGCTTGGGAACGGTCAGCCTAACTTTGTCAATTCCGGTAGCCTTAATGGCGCAAATGCTGTTGTTCGTTATCCGAATATTGTGCCTTTTGGTGCAAATGGACGATTTATTTACGGACGTATCTCCTTCACGTTCTAAAGGCAATTGGTATTGAAACAATACTGTTCAAATACAAACGGGCTTCACTCCAAGCAAGGAATGAAGCCCGTTCTGTTTTATCATCCCTACATTTACTTCGTGCTAACCCGCCCAATGCTGTGATATTCAAACCCCGCTTCTGCCATTTTCTGCACATCGAAAAGATTCCTACCGTCGAAGATGAGCGGTGCAGTCATTGAGGCTGCAAGCCGCTTCAAATCAGGCTTACGGAACTCGCTCCATTCGGTTACAATCACGAGTGCATCCGCTTGTTCAACACATTCGTATATACCCGCGCCATAGCTGAGACGTTCCGGGGCTTTGCCGCCGTAGTACCGCTTCGCACCTTCGATTGCTTCGGGGTCGTAGGCAATGATGCTTGCGCCTGCTTCCAACAAACGGTCAATCACTTTGAAGGACGGTGCTTCGCGGGTGTCGTCGGTGTTGGGCTTAAAAGCGATACCCCAAACTGCTATACGTTTTCCCGTCAGATTACCGTCAAAGCGTTTGATGATGCGTTCTACAAAGCGGTCTGTCTGGTGGAAATTGGCGGCTTCTGTGGCTGCAACCAAGCCAAGCGGCGTTCCTGCTTGTTCGGCAGAGGTTTTCAGCGCACGAACATCTTTCGGAAAACAGCTTCCGCCATAACCCACTCCGGCAAAGAGAAAGCGCTTTCCGATGCGGTTGTCTGAGCCAATCGCCATACGCACCGATTCAATATCCGCGCCGACAACTTCGCAGTATGACGAAAGTTCGTTCATAAAGGAAATCCGCATTGCAAGGAACGCATTGGCAGCATATTTAGCGATTTCCGCGCTTTTGGTATCAAGAACGTATATCGGATTGCCGCTTCGCGTGAAGGGTTCGTACAGGTCGCGCATGGTTTCTGCGCTCTGCGCATTTTCCGTTCCGACGACGATGCGGTCAGGCTTCATAAAATCTTCCACCGCAAAACCTTCCCGCAAAAATTCAGGGTTACTCACCACATCGAAATGCCCTTGTGGTGCGGTTTTGAGGATTGCCTCGCGTACTTTATCGGACGTGCCGACAGGAACGGTGCTTTTGTTTACGATGATTTTGAAGTCGGTAATTGTTTTATCTGTCAAAATACGCCCGATAGTTTCGGCAGCACCCAAAACGTGCTTCAAATCTGCCGAGCCATCTTCATCGGGCGGCGTGGGCAGGCAGAGAAAGAGAATTTGCGCCCTTTGGACGGCTTCTTCAAGATTGGTGGTAAAGTGCAGGCGCTTTTCGCGGATATTCCGCTCGAAAAGATATTCCAAGCCGGGTTCGTAAATCGGTACTTCGCCGGAGCGCAGGCGCTCTACTTTTGCTGCATCAATATCAACACAAATGACCGTGTTTCCTGTTTCCGCGAAACACGTTCCCGTTACAAGCCCAACGTAGCCTGTGCCGATGATGCCGATGGTGTATGCCATGACCAAAAATAATTGTTCCTTGTAAAAAAAAACGGGGTGAACTTTCTTCACCCCATTACTCGCAAAAGCTGATTATTGCTTGATTAGCTCAACATTGCCTTTGAATTCAACAATATCACCAACAGTTAAACCGCCCGTATCAAGTTTTTTGCTCCATTTCACACCAAAATCTTGGCGGTTAATTTCACCTACAACCTTAAAGCCCGCATGGAGTCTGCCTTTGCTGTCTTTAATCACGCCGCCGAATTTCGCATCAAACTCGACTTGCTTCGTAACGCCGTGCATCGTGAAATCGCCGATAAGTTTGTACTTATTGTCACCAACTTTTTTCAACTCTTTGGATTTTAAGGTGATAGTCGGATATTTCTCAGCCTCGAAGAAATCTGCACTGCGGAGGTGATTATCGCGGTCTTTGTTGTCCGTGTTAATGCTGGCGGTTTGGATAGTTACATCTACTTTTGCATCGGTCATATCGTCTTTGTCTGCCATAACAACAACGTCAAAAGCATCAAATTTACCTTCCGCTTCAGCAACGACCATATGACTGACGGAAAAACTAATTTGTGAATGTGTGCGGTCAAGTGACCATTTGCCTGTTTGTGCAAAAGCACTTGTACCGCAGAAAGCAGCAACCATGAGCGCGGCGAAGAGTGTACGTTTCATTTGTACAGTTCCTTTTGAAATAAAAAGTGTGAAAATGCCGTTTGAAAACTGTCCCAAAGGCGTGTCAAAGCGGCGTGGTGTCATGTCAAAATAGAGTAGTGTCATATTCCATATAATCAGCCGTAGCGCGGGCTTTGTCGCGTCCGAATAGTTTTGCAATCACGTGAAGCGACGCATCAATTCCCGCCGAAATGCCGCCTGCGGTGACGACTTTTCCCGCCTCCACAAAACGTACATCCTGCCAATCACCATCGTGCCAATTTGTGGAAGGAAATGCTTCTTTCATTCCCGGAAGTGACTCGTGGTGCGATGTTGCGGCAATTCCCGCCAACAATCCCGCTTGCGCAAGAATGCGAGCGCCTGTGCAAACAGACATAACCAATTCTGCTTCCACAGCATTAGTTTTGAGCCATTCTATGACGGTTTGGCTTTTCATCGCTTGCTTTGAGCCTGTGCCGCCCGGAACGATGATAATATCGGGCTTCGGAGCTGTTTCGAGGGAATAATCAGGTATAACTTTTAGTCCGTTTCGGGCAGTTAGTGTTTCGGGCGTTTCCGCACACGTATAGACGAGAAGCGGTTTGTAGGAGTTTAATTCGGCGGTAACGGAAAATACTTCAAACGGTCCGGCAAAATCAAGGACTTCGACATCGTTGAAAAGGAGAATAGCGACATTGCGGCGTTCTACATCACGAGGTGGTTGCATTCATGAAAGGGAAAGTGGAACAAAAAACGAGTACAAAAATAGCGAAAAATCGTAAACATTACCGCGAAGAAAATCCAAAGCCGCCTTACACCCTTGGTATAAAGCGGCTTTAGAGTTGTGTTATCGTTTAACAATCCACGTTCTGCTTCATTTTGCGGAGCGCTTCTTTCATAATGACCATTCCTTCATCTACCTGCTCGGTGGTCAAATTAAGCGGCGGACGGAAACGAATGGAATGTATGCCGCAAGAAAGCAAGATTACTTTATGGTCATAACAAATACGGCGGAACTCATCGCGTTGCTCTGCGGTGGGAAGGTCAAATGCAGCAAACAAGCCACGTCCGCGAGGATTTGTTACCAAATTCGGGAACTCCTGCGCCATTGATTCTAACTGACCGAGCAAGTATTTGCCAATGGTTGCGGCATTTTGCACCATGTTTTCTTCTTGGATGATGTGCAGATACCGTGCAACGCGCACCATATCTACCAAATTTCCACCCCATGTAGAATTGATGCGACTTGGCGTATGGAAAACATTTTCTGCAATTTCGTCTAATTTGCTGCCTGCAAGCAAGCCGCACACCTGCATTTTTTTACCAAAGGTCATCAAATCCGGCGCTACGCCAAGCTGCTCGTGCGCCCACCATGTACCGGTGATGCCGACACCTGTTTGCACTTCGTCGAAAATAAGCAAGGCTTCGTTTTCGTCGCAAAGTTCACGCAAAGCCTTGAGAAATTCAGGACGGAAGTGGTTATCGCCACCTTCACCTTGAATCGGCTCAATGATGATGGACGCAATTTCGTCGCGCATCTCAAAAAATGCCTGCTTCATTTTGGCGATAGCTTGTTGCTCTAATTTCAAGGTATATTCAACGTTCTCCGGCGTAAGCGGGAAGCGCATTGCAGGGTTTGTGATGCGGGGCCAGCCATTAAATTTGGGGAAGTATTTGACTTTTTTCTCATCGGTATTGGTGAGCGTCATGGTGTAACCGGAACGCCCGTGAAATGCTTGTTGGAAGTGCATAACGCGGTGTCCGCGCTCGTGCTGATAGCCTTTAGCGAAGTTTTTGCGCACTTTCCAATCAAACGCAGCCTTCATCGCGTTTTCATTCGCCAACGCGCCGCCCTCAACGTAGAAGCTATATTTGAAGTGTTTCGGTACGGCAATTTTGAAAAACGTATCCACAAACGCCGCCATTTCTTCCGTATAAAGGTCAGAATTAGAAGGTTTATTGAGCGCAACCATACCCAAATAGTAGATAAATTCAGGGTCGGAGAGCTTCGGGTGATTCATGCCAATCGGCATGGAAGCGAAACACGTGAAAAGGTCAAGAAATTTGTCGCCCGTAGCAGCATCGGTCATATACGAACCCGTGCTACCGTGCAGATCCAGCACCATATCAAAGCCGTCTGCCAACATATGTTTGCGAAGCGTGGTGTGAACGTCTTTTGCGGCAACATTCGTCGGCAAAAACGAGGAATGGTGCATCTTTTTGGTGTGCGAACCATTGCCTTTGCCGTTTGTGACAGGCGCAGTTACAGGAGCAGGAGCGGTTTTTGTTGTGGACATAGCAGTCTCCGATTTGAGAAAAGGTGATAAAATGAAGTAATCGGTGTCAAGATTCACGGAAGCGCAGACGAAAACGACGGCAACCGACCATGAAAGCAACAAGCCATAACAGTAATCAAGCGTAAAACCTGATGAATACTGTGTATGACGAAGTAAATGCGGGAAAATAACAACAGACGAGAGAACAAGCCTTATGCCAGAAACGGCTTCAAATAAGGGTCGGCGGGGATAGAACTCGCAAGGGAGATGATGAGAAGCAGACACGAACGCAAGCGCTGACCGCTCAAAAATGAGCCGCCGCGAATTGTCCCTTTCATGCCGCCTTTGGCGTTGGCATTACTCAGCGAGGAAGATGTGAGTGTTCGTATTCTCACGGGTTCGTGTCGTGATTGGTTGTTTTTGGGGGAAAGACTTGCAAATATAAAAATTTCAGGGAACATTTCCAAAATTTGCAAATTTGACAACTTTGCAGCCGTAATCGTGTCAATTATTTCGGAATCTGCGATAAAAACGCTAGATTTGCGCACCGCATTTTGTAGAATGTAATTTATTTTCGTCATTTTTTCTTTCCGCACAACAATGGAAAAACTCATCCTACGCCCCCAAAGCAGCGAATATCCTGCCTACTACGAACAATATATTTCCAAAGTCCAAGGGGAAGACCTCATCAAAACGATGCAGGCTACACACCGCGAGACACAAACATTCATCGGGGGTTTGACCGAAGAGCAGCTTCAGTATCGCTATGCTGAGGGAAAATGGACGATTAAAGAAATTATCGGTCATTTGACCGATGCAGAGCGCATTTTTGCGTATCGTATGCTGCGCTTTGCCCGCAAAGACACAACCGATTTGCCCGGATTCGAGGAAAATGACTATGTTGCGGCTTCTAATGCCAATTATCGCTCTATTCACGACCTTTTAGCGGAATACACCGTCGTCAGAGCAGGCACACTCTCGCTTATTAACAGTTTGACCAATGAAATGTTTGCTGCAAGCGGCACGGCGAATAAGAATGCCATTTCCGTTCGGTCATTGTGTTACATCGTTTGTGGACACGAATTGCACCATTTGGCAATCATCAAAGAGCGGTATATCAAGGCTTGATGCGGCTTCCGCAGCAAGATTTTAGCGCAAAACACGCTATAACCCAGAACCTATCACCTCTAACCTAAAAAAACCATGTGCGGTCGCTACACCATGTTTTTGAAGCCCGAAGACCTCAAAAAGCGCTTCCGTGCTACGGTTTCGGATGAGGTTGTGCAAAAAATTGCCAAACCGCGCTACAATCTTGCTCCGACACAAGATGTGCCGATTATCACCAATACAAGCGGTGAACGTATTGCCGAAATGGTGCGCTGGGGCTTAATTCCGTCGTGGGCAAAGGATGAAACGATTGCCAGCAAGCTCATCAATGCTCGTGCGGAGACACTTCTGGAAAAGCCGTCGTTCAAAAATGCGTTTCAGAAACGGCGTTGTTTAGTCATTGCTAATGGGTTTTACGAATGGAAAAGTAGCGCCCCCGGGAGCAAAAAAACGAGTAGAAGCGCTCCGAAACAGCCAATGTACGTGCGGCTCAAAAGCCAAGAACCCTTTGCAATGGCGGGTTTGTGGGAGGAATGGAAACACCCCGAAACACGAGAAATTATCAAATCTTGCACGATTATCACCACCGAACCAAATGACCTTATCGCAACACTGCATCACCGAATGGCGGTGATTCTGTCCCCCCACGATGAAGATATGTGGCTGGATGACAGCCTCCCAACACAAGATTTATTGCGGCTTTTGAAGCCTTTTTCTTCGGATGCTCTGGAAACATACCCTGTTTCAAGCCGCATCAATACTGTTTCGGCGGATGAAGCGGGGATGATTGAGCGAGTTGAAATGGCGAGTGAGGCACGTAGTGACAAGGCGGAGCAGGTTTCATTATTTGGATAAAACACACCCTCCCCTTTCTCTTACGAAATTGACCTAATCGTTCGATAGCATAAATTTTCTGTGCTGCACTTCTACCATGGCATTTTCAAGTGCTACGCGGCACGTGTGTACTGCTTGTTGATATTTCAAAATTTGCGATTCTGGCATTTCAATTTGAGCGTACAATCTCCTCAAAAATCTTATGTATCTTCGCAAAGGCGTTACTATGCGCCTTTTCGCGCACGTGTGCTGCGTAATCTGTTGTCGGCTTTTGCGCATAAAACTTGCGGACGGCTTCCGCTAAGGCTTCAGGGGATTCCGGCGGCACAACAAAGCCTGTTTTTCCCTCCACAACCGATTCTGCCAAACCTCCCACATCCGTAATCACCACAGGGCATTCAAACCCGTAGGCAATGCCCAAAATACCGCTCTGCGTTGCGCTTCGGTATGGCAACATCACCACATCACACGCTGCATAGAACTGTGCTACTTCTTCATTCGGGATAAAGCGGTTTATCATTGTTACGTGCGGCTCTAAGGCGAGGTCGCGGATAAGGTCGTGATAAGGTTTGGGGTCGTCGTAAAACTCTCCTGCAATAAGGAGTTTCGTTTGAGGACTTTCCCGGACAATCTGCGGCATTGCACGGAGCAGCACATCCAAACCCTTGTATTTGCGCACATAGCCAAAAAAAAGCAACACATTATCGTTCTCGGCAAAACCAAAATGCCGCTTTGCCGCTTCCTTGCTTGTTTGCAGGGATGTTTGTGCGTAAAATTCACCAAAAACGGGAAGTTCCGAGCGGTAAATGGGTTTCGTGCCGGAAAACTGCTTCACATCTTCCTCCACTTGCTTCGACAAAGCAAGGAATGACGAGGCATTGCGAAGACCAAGTGTTGTGAGAATCGTGTCTATGGCGCGTGCTTCGTGGGAAATCACATTTTCGGTGATAAACAACAGTTTGTCGCGGTATTCTTTCCCCAAAAGGGTCGAAACCGCATAATGACTAGGTCCGAAAAACGGATTCCACCAATCAATCGCAAGCAAATCCGGCTTTAGTTCCCGCACACGCCGCGCCACACGCCACCACGAAAGCGGGTTCACCGAACTCAACAGCCGCTCCGATGGAACTTGTTTGGTCATCGTTTGACTTTGGTCGAACTGCGTCGTTCCGGGAAAGAGCAGCGAAGGGTAGAGCAGAGTGTAGTTGATGAAATGCACACGAAAATGCGGCTCTAGTGCTTCGTAAAGATGCGACATAAAGAGTGCATTTCCCCCACGATAGGGGTATGCGGGACCGATAAGAACAATGGTTTTGTGCGGTGTTTGAGGCATGAAGAGAAAAATATGAGTGGTGTTCAAAAAACGCAAAAACCGCATCAATCCTTGTACGGGTCAATTTCATTTTCGCCAGCCATTGCCACACCAAGCGGTGTAAGCGTATGCAAAATGCGCACTGTATTTGCGTGATGCGCTAAAACTTCCGGCAAACGCTTGTAGCAATGCGGCGATTCATCCACTCCCGCACCGCGCAGTTCCACGCCTTTGCTTGAAATCCATTCTTGCATCATTTCGCGGCTGATAAGTCCCGGAGAAATAATTTCTTTGGTGCGATAATTCATCTTCCCGCGAGCTTTGGTGCGGCTCATCACACGACCTGCACCGTGAACGGTGGAATAAAGAGCCGTTTGTGATTCTTCGGATTCTATGCCTTCCAAAATCACGGAAATATCACCCATTGAACCGCCCACAAACCCGCGCTGCCCCGGAAACGCCGGAGTAGCACCTTTTCGTACAACCCACATTTCCTCGCCGCCGTGCTGCTCTTTCCACGCAAAATTGTGGTGATTATGCACCTCATCCAGAATCTTCGCGCCCAGCACCCGTGCGACTTCCGCGCATACCCAATCACGCCCCGCATACGCATAGCGCCCCGCAAGGCGCATGGATTCGAGGTAATCCGCGCCCAACGCAGAAGCCTCTTCCAAGACTAACGGCTCTGCATCAATGGCATCTTTCGCACCGCCTTTTTCGAGATAATACGACGCAATCGTGTGTCCAAGTCCCCGCGAACCAAAATGCACACCAATCCAAACGCGGTCTTGCTCATCCACAAAAATATCCACGTAGTGATTGCCGCTTCCGACCGTGCCAAGCTGGTTACGGGCTTTGTCTTTGATGCCGTTGGCAGGGCGCAGTTTCCACGCATCATCGTCGAAAAGTTCATGCTCTACTTTGGTGGAATTTTTGCGCCCCATGCCGAAACTGACGCTTTTCCATACATCATCCATGATTGTGCTGATATTGCGGCGCACATCGTTTGCATCAGCATCGGTCAAAACCGCTTTATTCCCACAAGCAATGTCATACCCCACGCCGGAAGGACTGATGCGTCCTTTGTACGCCACAACGCCGCCAATCGGCACGGCATACCCTTGGTGGTGGTCGCCCATAAGCGCCGTTTTATCGGCTGTTTGAGCGCAGACGCGAATTTGTTTCAACGCGCCTTCGTCAATGGGGTCGCCCCAAATCGGGATGTTGTCTATGAGTTGCATTTTTTGAGGTGATAGAGTTTAGGTTTTGGGCTATAGGTTTTGTGCGGCTTTGAAGGTAAAACTTCAATATTGCGTAAGATATTGCATGAATTACACAAGGCTATTCCATGATTCTATTGTCATTTCCAATCAATCTTTGAAACATCGAATTCATTGATGACAGTATATTCGACAAAGATTGGTACTGGCTTTTCTAGTGGCGTGAAACCTTGTGCTAAAATCTTGACTTCATCGAAAAGTAACGCGGCATTTTTCATGAACTTATTATTCTTAAACCCAACAAGGGCTAAATTTGTAGTCAAACTGTTATTGGTAATCGTTGTATTGAGATTTGCATCAAACAATTTTATACTTGCGGCGACTTGTCCGGAGAATGAGGATTGGTCTCCCTGCACTACATAATTTAATGCCCAGCCATAGTACACTTTTGAAATAAAAACCTTTGCCGATTGTTGTCTGAGTTTTTCGATGTCCGGTGGTTGGTTTAACTTAACAACTTTTGAAATGTTGTATGCCTGTAGAATAAGATAGCGTTTATCCTCTTCGTACTTTGCACTTAAATTTCCCAAAATCATACCGACATTTGCGGAAAGTTGAAATCTGTCACGTACATCGTAACAGAACTTATTGAAAAGCCCATATTCAGATACGATTGTGTCCTTAGTATCAACGACAATCCCGCAGTCTTTCATTTCTTCCGTATATCCTCTGCCAATGAGATTTTCGACTTCACCTGTCGGTGCTATTGCTTGGAAGGTTGTTGACAACTCATATTTTTCTTTTTTCCTCTCTACAACTTGTAAACCATGCTGAAAAGGGCTGCCGTCCAGATTGACTAACTCAAATTCTGTTTCTCGTGTAGGCTCATCTGACATAGATAGCGTACTTACTCCAAAGGTAGTATCAACCTTTAAGTAATGACCCTCATTATCCCTAAATCTGACTACGGAAGCATTCACAGGCAAAAGCTCAAAATTTTGAACTCTTGCTTTATTACCTGAAGGGATTGCAAGGGTAAAATTCTGAAATGATTTTGAGGTATCAACAAATTCTTGCCAAAATTTGCGTAAAACATCTGAACCTCCTCCTTCAACTGTCCATTTGGGGGAAAGTTTATATGTGTTTACTGCCATAAATTGGTTGTTTACAGATAAAATACTTCTATTCAAATATCCATTTCTTTTAGGGTTTGTGGGCACTCGGATTAAATCAAAAGTTTCCAACTCACCGATTTCTTGGCTGCTAGCAGTAATTGAAGAAGCTGGTAGTTGGAGATTACATCTCACTTCTATTTTATTCTTTTGATCGAGTGAAAATTTTGGTGAAACATAATCGAATGCTTTGGTATTCAACTTCAAAAATCTATTGTTTTTTCCCCTTATTGCTACTGAATTTGTTTGGATAGCATTGTTAGAGCGGAAGGCTCTGTATCTTGATGTCGCAATGATTGTATCAATCATTGATCTAGCAAGTTCAGGTTGAATTCTCGCCTCAATTATTTCTTCTAAATCTTCAACGACGGTATTTTCCCAATAACTGTATCCAGTTCCTCGCTCATATCGCTCACCAATATTTCTTAAATACATATCCAAGGCTTCTGTGGTCCTGCCTGAAAGCAATAGACCTAGAACTAGGTTTGTTTGAATTCCCAATGCCTGTTTTTTATCAAGTGCCATTCCTTTTCTAGCTGTCTCTATTGCTCCAGTGAAATCTTTTGCAAGCACTTGGTAATAGGACAAATTCCAACATATACTTGCAACAAAAGAACTATCTACTATTGGCACAACTCCAAACCGACTTCTACTTGGTAATTTTTCGGGGATAAAACCTAGCGCTTTATGCAGTTCCACCGCCGCCTCAAGGTATTTTTTATCTTCAGCAAGTGAGCTTGCTCTACTGATATATGGGTTTATTTCAATCTGATAGACAACTTTTTCTTGTGCAATCAAGTTTTGAGGAAGCAAGTTTATTAAGATTGCAAGGGTTATGAACAGCAGGGTACAAACTCTAGTCATAGGTCAAAAGATTTTGAAAAAAGTTGGATTCTAAACGATAGTAATTTTGCAAGTGTCAGACGTAACAAGGGCTTGAGATAAGCATCGACGGCTATCTATACTCCCGACTTACTTCATCCTTCATATGTTCTGCTATCGCCTTCGCAGCCATTTCTGCTAAAAGGAGCTTAGACGTTGGCGCTTGTAGCTGGTCGTCCCATTTATCTTGAAGCGATTTTTCCTCTGAATCTAAAGAGACATTACTCTGCTTTTTTGCCCTAGAAGTTGTTGTTCTTACGAGGCTTCTCGTTTTTTCTTGAGCTGCTGTTGCCATAAGTTGTACTTTCAATAATCGTGAAAAAATATACCTAAGAATGACGACAAAAGAAGGTTTGATGAGGCTTTGGGTTACCTAACTATTCATCACCTTTTTCGTAACCCTCGTAGTAATACGATTGCTCAATGCCCTTGAAAATTACGTCTTGATTGTTGATGTCGCCCGTCAAATGTGCGCCGAGCAGTGTTCGTAACTCCAAATCGTTGATAGGGCTTCGTTCCATGGCTTGCAAGTAGAGTTCTTTGCCGACCAACTGCCAATTCACAACGGTTTGCAGCCGCGCTTTCAAGAGCATATCCAACCATATCCGCATCGCTCTGCCGTTTCCTTCCAAAAACGGGTGCGCAATGTTCATTTCCACATATTTGGCGATAATTTCTTCAAACGTTCCTTCCGGCATTTGCTCAATCTTCACCAAAATTTCCCTCAGATACAACGCCGTCGCAAAGCGAAAACCGCCTTTTGAGATATTCTTCGTGCGTATTTCTCCGGCAAAATCATACAAGCCGCCGAAGAGATAGCGGTGAATATCCTGTAAGCCCTTGGTCGTGCCTACTTCGATGCGGTCAATATCGCCTGAGTCAAAAAGACGAAAAGCGTTTTCTAAACTTTTTTTATCAACGCTTTTCATTTCTTAGTATTCCTCTTCATCCTTACCCGGCTTCATGGAGAACATACTTTGGAAAAGGTCTTTGAAGCCTGTTCCGCCGCGCTCAAGTTGGTATTTGCTGAGGAGCGAGTATTCCGCCATGCCGTGTAGCGCAAATTCCATGAGGAAAAGTTGGTCTTGCGCGGGTGCTTTCGGGTGATGTTTTTTTACAAGGTCGAAAAGCCCCGGAACGCTGTACAGTGCTTGTTCGTAGGCGGCGTTGTTCAAATTCGAGAGAATATCTAACGAGTTGCCCGTGCGAAACCATTCCGTAATTTTGAGATACGGACTGTCGTTGGAACTGCGTTTGAAGGATTCGGGGTCAGGGAAAAACTGTGGGAATTGGGTGCGAATTGCCTTTCCGATGAGGATTTGCGCCACTTTGAAGGGTCCTTCCTGCTCGCCTTCATAGACAAGTTCGACTTTGCCGGTAATCGAAGGCACAACGCCCCAAAAATCGCCCACACGCACGGCAGTTTTGCTGTCGCCCGTTACGATAGCGCGGCGTTCTGCGGCGCTGTGAAGGTTTTCAAAGGCGGAAATCGTCAGACGCGCAGACACGCCGCTTTTCGGATCAACATACTCACTGCCACGCGCTTCAAAGGCAATCTGCTCGACAAGCGTGTAAGCAAGTGGGTGAGCCGTGAGTACGCTTTTCTGCTCTGCGGGCAGAATGGCTTCTTGTTTGGTGATTTCTTTTGCAATCTCCAGCGTTTTGGGGTAATGCGTCAGAATCTGGCTGTCTATGCGGTCTTTGAGCGGTGTAACAATCGTTCCACGATTCGTGTAATCTTCGGGATTTGCCGTAAATACGAATTGAACATCAAGCGGGAAGCGCAGTTTGAAACCGCGAATTTGAATATCACCTTCTTGCAAAATGTTGAAGAGCGCCACTTGAATCCGCGCTTGCAAATCCGGTAATTCGTTAATGACAAAGATACTGCGGTGTGAGCGGGGAATAAGCCCGAAGTGAATCACCCGTTCATCGGAATATGGCAGTTTCAGCGTTGCGGCTTTAATCGGGTCTGCGTCGCCGATGAGGTCGGCAATAGAGACATCAGGAGTTGCGAGCTTTTCTGTATAACGCTCCGAGCGATGCACCCATGCCACAGGCGTTAAATCCCCCCGCTCTTGGATAAGGTCATGCGCGAAACGGGAAAGCGGACGAAGAGGGTCATCGTTGATTTCCGAGCCTTCCACAATCGGCATCCATTCATCCAGCAAATCCACCATTTGACGCGCCATGCGGGTTTTTGCCTGACCGCGTAAGCCCAGCAAAATCATGTTGTGTTTAGACAAAATTGCCCGTTCGACATCGGGTATAACCGTGTCTTCGTAGCCCAGAATGCCCATAAATACAGGCTTTCCTTCTTTCAAATGGCGCAGTAAGTTGTGGCGGAGTTCTTCTTTGATAGAGCGCGAAACATAGCCGGAACGCCGCAGTTCGCCGAGTGTTGCAATTGTAGGTTTGTTCATGGACAAAAAGAAAAGTGGGTGGTGATAGTCGAATCTGTGTGTTCAAATCTAGGCGGAAAAGGCGAATATACCAAATTGCAGGCTGTTTTTTCTTCGTTCTGCAAACCCTCAACGCGATACCAGAACAGGCTTACTGAAGGTTTGCGTTGCACTGCGAAAACGCACGAAATACAGCCCGTTGGAATAGGTATCCATTGCAAACGAGCGTTGGTGTGCCCCTTTGCGCTGATTTTCCTGCGTAACCGTCGCCAACACCTGCCCCAAAGCATTGAGCAGTTCCACCGTTACTGTTTGGTCTTCGGCGAGTTCGTATTCCAAAAACACGCTGTTTGTCACCGGATTAGGATACAAGCGGGTTTTCACGGTGTCTGCCTGAAGGATATTGGAAAATGTCCGCCGCACTTCTTCAATGCTCAATCCCGCAGCAATGCCGAAGCGCACCATTACTGATGCCGAAGGCTGAAGTGTTATTCCCGTTGCTCCGACAACATGAGTAACGTCACCCGTCTTGCGGCTTGTAATCAAGCCGTTTGTCAGCGTTTTGTACTTGTCGCTGCGCGGAAAACCCAAATCCAGCGTAACAGCATTCTGCGTTGTGTCGCCAAATGTAATAGGGTAAAACGTTGGCGTTTGGGGTGACAGAAGTTTTACGCCGACAACAGGAAATCCGGGAGCAAGATTCCTCGCAATCCCGCATCGGCACTCGTTATCCCAATATGTTTCGTTATTGCGTGCCGTGCCAATGTCCCAATCGAAAAACAATCCCGCCGCAAGATTGGTAAATTCTTGCGTTGTGGAATTTGTTATGGTGTACGACGAGAGAATAAGATTTTGGCGGTTTGTTTGGCGATACTGCTCTAAATCTTGTGTTATGCGCACTCCTGCTTGACTTGCCGCGCCTAAATCTTCAAACGTTGCCCGTGCCGATAAAAGCGACGAATCCGATGCAACCTTCACCGACAAGAGTGATGTAGCAACAAAGGACTGTTCACGCTGAGACGAATTTTCTCGCAGCGACGACGAAACATTTTCCGGCGCACGGGCAACAATCAAACCGCCTTCATAAAGCAAATTACTCGTGTCGCGCTGTTTGTAGTACGCACCGTCGCCTTGCGAATTAAACGGATAATCGTTAAAACCGAAGTTCCCTCGGCTGTTTACCGTCATTACGAAGTCGTTCAAATCAAGGGTTTGATACGAGCGATTCACCAGCAACCGCACAGCATCGCGTCCGATGAGCTTGTTATTCGCGTCATAGATAGAAAAAAGCAGGGGAACGGGAAAATTTTGCGTTAAATTCGTTGTTAAGCGAAACCTGAATGTGACAGCATTGGCGCGAGTTTCATTGGCATTCAGCGCGGGAATTTGCTGCACCGTGTCGGTGAAAAAGGGATAAAACCGCCCTTTCGGGTCAATAGTCGTGCGCATGGCTATTCGTGCGCCATTTACAGGCGTAGCGCTGTTGGCGAGACGCAGGGAAACCGTTACCGTTTCGCCGCTTTCAAGCTGCCCGTTGCGATTTTCGTCCTGCACCGTGTAATCTTGAATTTCGATAAATGTTGGGTTTACCGTTTGAACAGCATTAAGCACATTCAACCGTCCAATACCCAGAAAGCCCGCGAGGTTCGGGTTTACGCGATCATTAGCATCAGCCCCTGCTTTTAGTCGCAACAATACTTGCTGCGGAGAAAGTCTTGGAAAGCGCAGACGGACAAGCGCCGCAGCACCACTGACCACAGGAGCAGCCATCGAACTTCCACTCATACCGCCGTAACGATTATCCCCAAATGTCGCATAGATGCTTGTTCCCGGAGCGCCGATATCTGCTGTTTCGTGGTAATTTCCCGACAACTGCGTATCGTTTTCTTCCAACCACACAACCGAACAAACATTCTTGTATGAACCGGGATACAGCGGCGTGTACTGATTGTTATTTCCGGCAGTGCTGACAATAAGCGAACCAAGTTCTGTTGCGATGTTTACAGTTTCTTGTTCTGCCTGCGATAACGATGGGTCTCCCCAACTACAGTTGATAATTTGCGCCCCCATTGCAGCCGCATACATAATAGCACGGAAGCCGTTGAAGATAAACCTTGACTGCGCAATACCTACTTTAACGGGAAGAATTTTCACATTCCGCGCCACGCCTGCGACTCCGGTCGCATTATTCGTAACGGCGGCGGCTATTCCTGCAACGTGTGTTCCGTGGTCATTACGCTCTGCCATTGGGTCATTATCTTCGCTTTGCCCGTCGGTGCCTGCAAAATCCCACCCTCGCCAATCATCCACACGTCCGTTGCGGTCATCATCCACGCCATTCGTGCGTTTGTCGCGCCCTTGAGCATCCAAGCCGCTTTCACCCGGATTAACGTAAATATTTGCCGCTAAATCCTCGTGCAAATAATCCACACCACTATCCACAACAGCGATAACGACATTTTGCGACAAATCACCCTGCGCTTGCACGACATCCCATGCTTCTAATGCCTGCACACGGCGCAAATACGTTTGTTGTCCCAAAAGCGGGTCATTCGGTGTATCGGTGAAAGTCGCAAGGTAGGAGGGTTCTGCAAATTCCACTTCCGGCAAACGACGAAGTTTTGCCGCCAAAACAAGCGCATCGGCGGAAGATTCATAGCGAACTTTGCACCAGCGCGTTAGCAGTTCTGCGCGGTCAAAGGGGTTTTCTTCGCTTAATCTGCTAAACCGCTCCACTACTGCATTGACTAAACCATCGTCAAAAAGCGCTTCCGTACTGTGTTTTCCAAGCATTTCCTCAAAAAAGCGCAAACTTCCTTTTCGTTGTTGCCCTTGCCACATCTGCAATGTGGCAGAAGAGGCTTTGAACTTCACGAGCAAAGTTTTTGCTTCGTAGCGTGGCGTGATGACGGGTTCTTGAAAACGGTCAGGAATACCGCCCCGAATATCGTTTTGAGTTCGGGACTGCGCAGCTACTTGTGGTGGTATTTGCAAAACAGCGTATAGACCGAGTAAGGTGAGAAATTTGATGAACAAACGCATAGAAACTCCTTTCGGCTTCAGGAGGTTGGAAAATAAGGAGATTGCAAAAAGAGTGCAGACCGCTTGTGGTGCGAGCTACAAGAAAAGTTCTGTATTATTTCCGTGAGAAAAACGGATGCGGCAAAATCGGCGGCTTGGTGAAATCGTCTTCAATCGGACGAATTTCAACGTCTTCAAACAACATCGCCGGAACAACCGCAGAAGCGGGAATAAACTGCGGTCCACCGGAGAAAAACGCCAGCGTTACGGGCAGTCCATAGCAGTTATACGCATATTTTTTATCGCCAACAGCAAGAATTTCTTTGAAGGATTGCACTGTTAAACCCGCAACATCACAGCCTCGAATAAGTTCCTCACGCCCGTCCGCATAGACGCGGTATGCCTCTAATGCGGTCATTTGTCCGGGATTCCGTGCATAGGGAAATTCACCTTCGGTCAGGTTGTATAGGGTTGTCATCAAAATATTCGGATTGAGAATTTTGCGTACGATGATTCCGTAGGGTAAATCACGGTCTTTGCAAAGTTGTAACATTCGGTCGCGGAGTTTGCGGAACGGCTGTGTACGGTCTTTGGTAGCGCTCATTTCCAAAACGCTGTACATCGCAGCACCGCCTCGGTTGTGTCCGTTGGATGTTTTCACGCGGCGCGTGGGAGTCCGTGAGGACATGAGACCTTTCAAATAGCCGTTTTTCACGATTTGGAAGGATTCCGCCGACACCGCTTCGTCGTCAATGCGGTAGGCTCCTACAAGCTGGGTTGAACCATAGGTAAAAAGCGACGGCGAGACAAATACCGATAAAAATTCCGGCATGACCCGTGCGCCCACTTTATTTTGAAACGCCGCATTTTGGGGATTATCACTCATGCCGCGCTCTGTTACAGGCGCACGCTGTGTGGCGAGGTTTGGGGCAAATGTTTGGAGAAATACTTCTCCGGCGGCTTGTTCTTCAAACAAGACCGGACCCGAATATGCTTGCGCAGTCGGTGCAGTAAGGCTTTGCGAAAGTTTTCCAGCGAGCAACCGTGCTGCTTTGAGCAGAGAATCACGGCTTGGAAGTCCGTTTGGTGTGCGGCTGTATGTGGTGTAGGTTTGTGCAAGGGGCATTCCGTCTTTTGCTTGAGCGGTGGCAACTATTTCTATCCCGCAAAATACCTCTGTGCGAATGTATTCGCGCCCTTCAGTGTTTACAGATAATTCCTGTTTGGGCAGAAATTCCACCGAAACGTTTGACAATGTAACGGCAGGGAAGTCTCGAAAAATAGCCGACAAATCCACCGAAAGCCGTTCAAAATAGGCTTTGTCAAACGCGGGAATCGGCACGGTATCAACGGCAACAACAGGCGCTGCACTGGTGTAATCAGGCAGAGTATCGAGCCGGACACGGTTTTTAAGCGCAGCTTGTTTTTTGGCAAACAACTCTGCGGACTGCTTGTAGGCTGCGTCGGTGGCAAGCCAGAGTTCGCGGCGAAGTGTTGTATAGTCCAATTCATCAGGAATGGTGCGCTGTTTGAAGCGTTCTTCATCGTCGCTTGAGCCAAAAAAACCCAGCGCAGGGTCGAAAAAATTCGTGTTGTCAAATTGCAACGAACCAACCCGCAGACCAACACTCACACGCTTTTCCCGCGAAACACGCGATTCCAGCAAACTTCCAAACGATGCTTTGACGGAGTACGACGCGGCATTAGTCAAAACATAGTGAATGTAATATGGTTTTTCCAACGACGGAAGGCGTAATTCCTGCATGGAACGGCGAAGCTCGTCGCGCATGGCACGAAGAATTTCCTGCGTCGGTAACGGTGCAAAAGTCCCTACAACAGGCGTTAGCGTAGGTGTAGGCGAAACGGACGTGCTTGAAGAAACAGGGGCTTGTGCTGAAAGATGAATATGGGAATAACTACTAATAACCGTAACCAGAATAAACAAAATGGAAGTACGCATAAATGAACAGTTGGGAAATGGTAGAGGCAAAAATGTGTGGTAGGCTGAAAAAACGCGATGTGATGAGTGTTTGGGCGGTATGTTACTTGTCCAACATCCGTTTCAAAACGGTTTGAGCAGCCACAACGCGGTTTTCAGCCTGCTGAATCACCAGCGACGAAGCGCTATCCAAGACTTCATCGGCAACTTCGACATTACGCCGTGTTGGAAGGCAGTGCATAAACTTTCCGTCATTTGTCAGGCGCATTTTGGCTGCGGTTATCGTCCACGAAGCATCGCGTGTAAGTACACGCCCATACGAATCACCTAGAAATGCCGACCAATTTTTTGCATAGACAAAATCTGCTCCTTGCAGCGCTTCATCTTGGTTGTGCGTCAGCACTGCGCCCCGCGTAAATGCTTCATCAAGTTCGTAGCCTTCAGGGTGAGCAATGGTCAAATCTACATCCGCCTTCAGCATCCATTCGGCAAACGAGTTCGGAACAGCCTGCGGTAATGCTTTCGGGTGAGGTGCCCATGTCAAAACAACCTTCGGACGGCGTTGGATGTTTGCTAAACGGCGTATTTCCTCAATCGTAATGAGGTCAGCAAAGGATTGAAGCGGATGACGCAGCGCAGATTCCAAACTGACAATCGGCTTTCCGGCATAACGCTGAAACTGCGAAAGCGTGTGTTCGCTTGTGTCGGCAACTTTATCGGTCAAGGAAGCAAATGCACGAACACCGATTATATCGCTATACGCACCAATAACGGCAGCGCCTTCTTTAACGTGTTCGACCGTATCACTGTCCATTATTGCGCCGTCGTGCATTTCCAATTTCCAACTTTCCGTGCCAACATTCACAACCATTGTGTGCATACCTAGATTCCATGCGGCTTTCTGGCTGGAAAGGCGTGTGCGCAAACTCGAATTAAAAAAGACCAAGCCCAGCGTTTTATGCTTTCCAATGTCGCTCCAAGCAAGTGGCGAAGCCTTTACACGCAATGCTTCTTCCAAAAGCGGTGCGAGGTCGGGAACATCGTGAACTGATGTAAATGCGGTAAAACCTGAGTTCATAGATTATTGCCAATTGGAGGTTACGCCTGTTAATCAAATTTTTTACGCAGGGATTCTTCGACAACAGGGATTTCAAGACGCACCGTTGTTCGCTCATCAGCACTTTGAATCATAAAATGCCCATCGTGAAGTTCCATGAGTTTTTTGACAATGCTTAACCCCAAGCCTGAACCTTGTTGTTCATAGACTTGACGGTCGAATTGCGTGTATGCGCCGATTGCGTTAATTTGCTCCGGTGTCAGTGTGCGCCCCGTATTGCTGACTTCCATGGTGTACATTTTTTCGTTGTGTGTTGTTTTCACACTGATTGCTGTGCCTGAACGTGAGTATTTCAGCGCATTGTCAATAATTTCTTCGGTAATTTTTGTTAGGTACAACGAACTAATCGCAATCGGAATATCGTCGCATATTTCTATCGAAACATCCTCCAAACGCGCTTCCTGATGGGCTTTCGAGGTAATCACGTCGTGGATGATATGCTCCGGTGACAACACAGCGTCGTAATGTTCAATACGAATTTTATTATGTTCACTTGCCAACGAAATCAATTTCGCATAGAGTAAAAAGTTCTGCACAAGGTGATGAATACGCCGTGCTGAGGAGTTGAGCTGCCCGAGCATTTCCATGATTTCTTCACGCGAAAGCGCATCATAACTGGACAACAGTAATTCCGAAAACCCCAGAATACCGCTTAATGGCGTAAGAAACTCGTGCGGCAGCGAAAGACTGATATTTGCCCGAAGCATTTTGAGTTTCTCTTCCGCCATATCCTGCACCGTTGTTAGCTTTGCAAGGCGCGTTTCGACGGCAGCCAAAAGTTCGGAAACACGAAAGGGCTTGGTAATGTAATCGTCAGCACCAAGATTCATCCCGTGTCGCAAATCACTTGTATCGGCACGAGCTGTAAGGAAAATAAACGGCGTGTTAGCGGTCAGGACGTTAGCGCGTAATGTTTGTAAAACCCCGTGTCCGTCCAATTCCGGCATCATCACATCGCACAAAATAATGTCCGGCAAATGTTGAAGCGCAAGCGTAACACCCACCGCACCATTTGGTGCGCTGACGGCGTTGTAACCGCTTGCTTCCAATATCTCCACGATATTTTCCCGAACAAACTGTTCGTCTTCAATAACCAGAATTTTTTTCATCCCGCAAGATCAAAAATGTAAACAAGGAATTGTAGTGGTATCCAAGGAAGAACGCGAAAGAGAAAACATTGCCTTGGATTAATTAGAGAACAAATGCCAACTCTGAACAAAGATACATAAACAAACGTTTTTCTACCAACGGAATACGATGTTTTCAGAGATTTTTCTTGAAAAAATTTCGTTGTACCACACAAGAGAATTTTCGCCAACGAACAATTTTTCGTAAGTTTATAGGCTGTAATCAAAAAAATCTTGAATCGCACACAAATACCATAACCCACATTTTTCATTTTTCTTGTGAACCTCTTGGAAGGAGAAACACAGTGAAACATACCCTACTCTCAAAGGCTCTTCTTGGAGCAGCTGCTTTGTGCGGCTCTTTCGCGTTTTACGCTTGCGGCGGTGCAGGTGGAAACGAATTAACAACTGCGCGTCAGGCAATCAGCAAAGCCGAACAGCAAAAAGGAATTCTCGGCTTGCAAAAAGACCCTGCTAAAGTAGCCAAAGCGAAAGATGATATTACCGGCTTGTACAAAAGCGCGTACACAAACTTACAAACCGAGGTCTTGAAAGGCTCCACCAGCGCAAACATCGGCGAAGCATGGTTTTTGCTTGGTAAAGCCAGCAAAGAACTTGGCAACAACGACAGCATGATGATTGCTTTCAAACAAGCCGAAAAACTTCTTGCTGACGACAAAGCCGGAAAACAAGCCCGTTCCGAAATCGGCGGATTTATGTTTGAAGGCTGGGCAAACGGCTTCAACAAAGGCGTGGAACTCTACAACGTCGGCGTTGGCACAGAGGACGAAAAAGTGAAAGCCGCTAAACTCTCCGAGGCTGCTTCAGTTCTCTCCGCAGCAGCAGATCTAAAACCGGAAAATGCGGATATTTACCCGATTATCGCTGGTGCTTACCAAGGAGCGGGTGATACAGTAAGAGCGCTTGCTACTTACGAAAAGTATATCGAAATGCACCAGCCCGCTATCACGGCTCTTTCCTCCAAAGGCGTTTTGCTCAGTATGGAACGCTCGGAAGCACTTGCAAAATTGGGCGCTCCAGTTGCAAGCAAAGGCGTATCGCCCCTACCGGACACGGTTGTCATGGATAAGTATATGTTCGACGGCAAAGAAGTATTGGTATTTTACCCGCGCAACAAAGAAGGTAAATTCACGCTTGAAGGCTTCAAAGCGGGTATTCCCGCTTCATGGGCAGACTTTGAGCGCGAACGGTTTGTAGCATATAACAATCAATTGAACTATTTTACGGCGTATAATTATTACGCGCAGAAAAACTACGACAAAGCTCTTAAATACGCCGACAACGGCTTGCTCTTACAACCCGGCAATGAAGACTTGCTCAATCTTCAAGCAGCTTGTTACACGGACGGTGGAAAATTAGAGCAAGCAATGGCAGCATACAAAGACCGCATTACACGCAATCCTAATGACAAAAACAGTCTCGCGCAGTATGCTTCGATGCTCTCTAATGCTGGTAAAACCGATGAAGCTATTGAAATTTTCAAGAAGGTTCTTGCTATTGACCCGCAATCTGACCTTGCAACCTTCAATTTGGCGGCAGCATTAAAAAATAAAGCAAGCGCTATTCAAAAAGAAGAACAAGATAAATTTGACAAAGCAGAAGCGGCTCGCAAAAAAGACAAAAAAGCACCGGAATACAAAATTGATAACAACAAATATTTCCCGTATTTGAAGCAGTCCGCAGAGTATTTTGAAAAATACCGCAAACTTCCGGGCAAAGACCGCGATTTGAACGTTCTTGACCAACTCATCAACACCTACGAGGTGATTGACGACAAAGATGGCTACCGCAATACCGCAGGACAAATCGCTGGTTTGGAATATGCAAATGAGAAAAACCCGCGCTTCTATGAAATCATGGCACGGATTTATGGTAAGCAAAAGAAGAACGATAAAGTAAAAGAATCACTCGACAAAGCCGACGCACTTCGCAAAGCCGGTGCGAAGTAATTTTTGCTGATTATTGTGGCAAACCAAGATTTGCAAAAGCCCGTACTCTTTTGGAGTATGGGCTTTTTTTTGCATTTTCGCTCACTTCTTTTCTTCACTTTTTTGCTTTCCTCAATGACTTCCGAAATATTCACCGACGTTCCCACAAGTATTGATGCAGCGTTGCGCGATGCAGATGCTGTCCGCAGCCTTGTTCTTGCCGAAGCCGGCAATCCTCATTTTCCCGTCTCCCTACCCGGACAATGGTCATTGGAAGATAATTTGTATCATCTGCATCTGGTTGAACGCGGCTCTGCGTCTGCTATTCGGCAGATGATTGAGGGTGACAAACAAGAACGCTTCAGCGATGAGGCGGTCAAAGCAATTTGGGAGCGCATGAACAGGGTTGTCCCCAACCGTACAACCAAACTCATTGCACCGGACGGCGTTTCTCCGAAAGACACACCTTCCAAAGCAGATTGTATCAGGCTTCTGGGGGAATCACGGGAACGCTTACTTACACATTGTGCAAAAACGACCACCGAGGATTTACTGCGCACGGGCTTTCCGCACCCTGTTTTAGGCGTACTTCCGGGCTTACTCTGGATTACGTTTATTGCCATGCACGAAGCGCGGCATCTTGACCAAATTTTGGAACTCAAAAACGCTGCAAAGCCTTAATTTGTAATGCTTGTGGAGAACAACATTCAACACGATTCCATCGTTTTTTTTGATGGGTATTGTAATCTTTGCAACGGCGTTGTGAATTGGTTACTTGACCGCGACACGCACCAAACCTTGCGTTTTGCGCCCTTGCAAGGCGAAACGTATTCTCAGCTTCAGCAAACATTGTCGCTGAAGTTCCCCGAAGCCACATCATTGCCGCTTTCGACAGTTGTGCTGTACTCGGAAGGTAATGTTTACACGCACTCTACGGCGGTGTTAATGATTGGGGAAACATTGGGTGGTGTGTGGAAGGTTTTCGGGCTTGCAGGGCGCATTATACCACGCTTTGTGCGTGATGCTGTGTACGGATTTATTTCCCGCAATCGGTATCGGTGGTTTGGCAAACGTGATGCCTGCCGTATTCCAACGCCGGAAATTGCTGCCCGTTTTTTACCGTAACATTTTTACCATAACATTCCCGCACCTCATTCCCCTTGCCGCATGAAATCTATGTTTCAGCATCTTCGTACCGTCCTCGAAATTCTGCTTGCCATGAGCGGCGTTGTGCTTCGGCGCATGACTATTGCCAGAGGTGCGTCTTTTCTTGCTTCGCTTGGTATTTACCTTTGGGCGATGCAGAATAATAGTCGCACTGTTGCTATTTGGTATTTCGCTTTGGCGACGTTGCTGCATTATGTGGTGTTATTTGGCTTTTTTGCCAAAGGCGGCTGGTCGGCGTGGTTTATTCGGCGCTATGGTGAGGAGGAAGGTTTTAAGCGATGCGAAGCGGTGATGACCTTGGTCTTTTTTCACAATGGCGCGAGTACGGCTCTTGCGTGTGCGGCAAGCGCCGGAGTGCTTACAAACTACGTTCCGGCAGAGTGGCTGACGCTGTGCGGCATTGCGTGTTCGTGTGTGGGACTGCCGATAAAAATTTGGGCAACGGCGATTGTCGGCATTGACACGTACTATTACCGCGACTTGTTTTTACGCCGCCCGGTGGGTGAGTTCCGCGTTGCCGGTCCTTACAAGGTCTTCCGCAATCCTATGTATGGCGTGGGGCATCTGCACGGGTACGGCTCTGCGCTCCTTGCCGCGTCGGATATGGGCTTGGTGATGGTGGCGCTTAATCAGGCGCTCGTGTGGCTGTTTTATTGGACGGTGGAGAAGCCTCATGTGGAGGAGGTGTTTGCGGAGGTGTGATTTGTGTTGTATTTCAGCGTTTTTATTCGGCAGTACCCCTTACCGTCGTGTTTTTACGCCCTTTACCAACCAAATCATCAACTTTGCTACTCCAGCCGCCTTTGCTACGCAAATTCGCATCTGCGTCCAATTGTTGCCAAAGGACATTGGTTTCACCGTCGAATTTCTCCATACACTTCGCATAGATGCGGTCGCGTAAGGTTTTTTCTTCAACAGCAACCGCTACGGCTTGTGCTTGTGCGATTTCTTCCAAACCGGCGGACATTTCTTTTACTTCCGCTTTTGCAAAAAACTCACGTTTTTTTGCTTCGCGCTCGTCTGCGGTGAGCATTGCCGCGCCGTTGCGAGCATTTTGTACTCCGGCGACAGCAGCAGCCTCTTCCGCAGGAAGCGGCGCTTTCACTGAAGCAACATCGTTACACGCAGCAATCATGCCGCTCAAAACAAGTCCAACACCGAAGGCTTTCGCTGCCTTCATTCCAGAAAATCGAATCATCATTACTCCAAAAATAAAGTGAGAAAAAGAATGCCTCACTCTTTCCTTCGTGCATCTCTTTGCGTATATTGCAAGTGGATAGCATCTGAAAACTTTCCACTTGCCCGCTTGGAGAATGGTGTGAGCAGCGAACTCACAGCAGATGAAAGGCGGGCGTTTTTATTACGCCGCAAACTTACGAAGGTTTTTATCATACTTGCAAGCCCTTGGGACAAATACATACATTTTGGGATAAATGCAGCTTTTTAGATGAAAATTTTTCTTTTTTTGTTAGGGAATCGGCTACTTTGGGACGAATGCGGCAATTTTTGGGACGAATACAGATTTTTGGGACGAATGCGGAATGGTAATGCAAATCTTGTTGGTTAGCAAAATGGAGAAGTCCTGTTTATTCTTGCTTTTTCAGTCGTTCAAAGGCTTTTCTCACATCCTTAAAACGCCTTTCGCCAATAGGAACGATGCGCCCTTCAGGAAATTCCAACTCATGGCGCTTTATTGTCAGGACTTTTCGCATCTGCACCAAAAAACTTTTGTGAACCCGCACAAAACCATGCTCCTCAAGCAGTGCTTCATAAACACTCAGCGTGGCGCGTGTGCGCACTGTCTCTTCGCTCCCTTCAATGGTGAACAGCACGTAATTTTTCTGCGCTTCGCAAAGGAGAATCTGCGGTATCACCAACGACATCGGTACACCCTCGGCATCTATTTCCAAAAGCGGGGCAGTTATTTCCATGACCGTCGTCATTGGCTCTTTGTCTTGCTCCGTCGGCTCCGCACTCGTGGTTTCAAGCGGTGGCAAGCCCTCTTTGGCAAGCATTTCCTTGAAACGTTTATGTTCCTCACGCACAGCAGCATTATACTTTTCATCAGCCTCATTCAAAATACTTCCTTGCTGTGCCTGACGGACTTCAAACAAGGTTTCGCGCAGCACGACGGTAAATTTCGTGATGTCAAAGGGCTTAGGCAAAAACCGAAAAACCCCGTATTGAACCACATCTTCGATGAGCGTCTCACTCGGAAGCGCCGATATACAGATAGTCTTTGTTGTGTTGTCCTTGATATGCTCCAGTATGTCGAACCCCCTGCCGTCCGGCAACGACACGTCGAATATCACGACATTAGGAGAAAATGCCTGTATCGCCTCAATGCCTTCACGCAGCGTTCCAACAATGGTTGTAGCGACAACTTCCTGACAAAATCCCATGTTCAAGGCACTCGTAATGCTAAATTGTATGGAAAGATCGTCTTCGATAATCAAAACGTTCATAGAATGAGAAAAATAAGGTTATCACAACCATCTTCGCCGTGCGCTTTTTACCTCACGTTCAGCCAATTTCAAGGGCTGGGCTGGGCTAAAGACAAGAGACATTACATGAATTCAAGACACAGTTCAAATATACGGTTTTACCTTTTCACGGTAAAGCCTTTTTTCGGCTTGGACAGTGCATAAAATCAGGGTTTTTCAGTAGTTAGTCCGGTAAAAATATTTACCTTCATTCACAAACAAATGCAACTTTTTTACCCGTTTCCCGTCTCCCTGAATATTATCGCGTATCCACGTTCTGCGCAATTTCACCACGCGCTTCATTCCGTAGTCTTCATACCGCACTTGCGGCATCTTGCGCTTAGGCGCACAATCACGTTCTTTTTGAGGGATTTTTGTGAAACTATTATTGCTTGTTGGCTTACGCCAATTCCTTGCACACCGCATCATTATTCGCTTTGCGATTCTTTTTGCAGTGGTGTTTGCTGTGCAATCTCCTCTATTTCCAACCTTCGCCCAAAATGCTGAACCTAAGCAAACAAGCCGTATCCAAGCGATTGAATTTGACAATTATGTGTTGCCCATTGCCCGCACATCATCGGCAATTACGATTGACGGGCAACCAAATGAAGAAGCGTGGTCAAAAGCTCCTTTTATCAATAATTTTTTTCAGCATTATCCGACTGATTCCCTCAAAGCCCGAAGTCAAGTGGAAGTTCGCGCCCTTTACGACGCGGAGAATATCTACTTTTCCATTACCTGCTTCGATTCCACTGCCGGAAAATACTACTTTCAATCGCTCCGACGCGATTTTTCCGCCGATGAAGCCGACGGTGTGATGATTATTTTAGACCCGCTCGGCACAGGACAAACAGGCTTCGGCTTTCGTGTTTCTCCTGTCGGTGTACAGGGAGAGGGCTTCGTTGCTAATGGCGGTAATTTCGGTATGGATAGGTCGTGGGATAATGTTTGGTTTTCGGAAGTGCAAACAGGCAAAGACCGTTGGACAGCAGAAATAGCCGTACCATTTCGGGCAATACGCTTTGAGAGTGGGCGCAAACGGTGGCGTATGAACGTCGTGCGTTGGGATTGGATTCGGAATGAACTTTCCTCATGGACGCGCTTCCCGATTAACTTCAATGTGTTTTCGCTCGCACATACCGGCGTTTTGGAATGGGACACACCACCAAACGCAAGCGGCTTGAACATGAGCCTGATTCCTTACGCAGCAGCCAATGTGCAGCATAATTTTCAAGGAGATAATACGCCGCAACCGGGCTGGGGGCTTGGTTTAGATGCAAAGTGGGCTGTTACGCCGTCGCTGAACCTTGATTTGACGGTGTTACCGGATTTTTCCAATGTCAGCGTGGACAGGCAAGTAACAAATTTGCAACGGTTCAGCCTTTTTTTTCCTGAACAGCGCCAATTTTTTATCGAAAACAGCGACCTTTTTTCACAGTTTGGTTTTTCGCAAATTCGTCCCTTTTTTTCTCGAAAAATTGGGCTTGCTGAGGGGCAGTCCGTAGCAATTCCCTTCGGTGCGCGGTTAAGTGGGAACATAGATGATAATTGGCGCGTGGGGTTAATGTCTATTCAAACTGCTACAAAGCCGGAACAGTCGCTTTCAACCCAGAATTACACCGTTGCCGCCGTTCAGCGCCGCTTGTTCGGGCGCTCGAATATCGGGATGATTTTTGTGAATCGTCAAGGGGAAAATTTCAATCAAGAAACAGGCAATAACTTTAATCGCACTCTTGGCGCAGACTTTAGCCTCCTCAGTAATGACGGCGTTTGGACAGGAAAACTCTTTTATCATCATAATTTCACCCCTAACCCAAAGCCAGACCAATTTGCAAGCGCCGGATGGCTTCGGTACAGCGTTCCGGGCTTGGAGGTGAATTGGAATCACGAATATATCGGCTCAAATTACAATCCCGAAGTAGGTTTTGTGCCTCGAACAGGTGTTTGGCGGATTCAACCCACAATGCAGCAAACGTTTTATCCCACCGACCGAACAGTGGTGAATGAACACGGATGGGGTGCTGAAAGCGATATGTATTTCGATAATAGCGGCAGATTTACGCCGCTCGACCGATCGGTCTTTGCATGGTACTTTATGAATTTTACCAATACCGTCTTTGCGTCGGTCTTTGCGGGAAATATCTACACCCGCCTCACCTCGCCATTCGATGCAAGCGGAAAAGGAGACAATACCCGTGCGCTTCCTGTCGGGGAATACACCTACAATCGCTTTGGTGTTGAGTTCGGCAGCGACCGCCGTGCGCCGTTTGTAGCGACCGCCGCTGTGCGTGCCGGAACATTCTTCAACGGCACGAACACTCGTATCAACGGCTCACTTGCATACCGATTTCTTCCCTACGGCTCTTTGACGGTTAATCTTCAACGCGATTACGTTATTTTGCCTGAACCATATAACTCCAATGAACTGACCCTTGGCAGCCTCCAACTTGATTTTACGCCCACCCGCGAACTTTTTTTTACGGCATTTCTGCAATACAACACCCAAATCAACAACGTCAATCTCAACGCCCGTATGCAGTGGCGTTTTGCGCCTATGTCCGATGTGTTCTTAGTTTATACCGATAATTATGATGCCACATCGTTTGCTATTCGTAATCGCGGTATAGCCCTCAAAATGACATATTGGCTGAATATCTGATAGATGCTGGAATTACCTCATATTTTTCTGCATTATTTTCTGCACGAATTTCCATTTTTTTTGCCATTTTACGGAAAAATTACAGGATTTTTCCTCATTATCTCTTGCAGTTATGGCAGTATTAACCACATACCCTCTGTTGAACGTTTCCGAAACGTATTTGCGTCAGTCGCTTTATGACAATCTACCGGCTGAGGTTCGGGAACGCATTAATTTTGAAGAATTTCGAGAATACGTCAAGCACGAAGATTACCGCTATTTTGCTAGTGCGGTATCAGATTTACTCAATGATTACGTTCATGAAAATAATATTTTTGCTGAGTTTTTAGGGCAGGCTGCATTAGAAACTATTTCTCGGAGTGAATCGCTTTCGACTTTGTATGTGCCGAAGTATATTCCCGGACGCGAGGATTCACCAGAATAACGAAGGTTGAATTCAAGGGAGAACAATTTCTCTTTTCTCTTGAACAAATATCCTAGGTACAAAAAGAAAGCAGAACTGGAGACCACTCTAGTTCTGCTTCGGTTATCACGCTATTCTGCACATTTCCCCTCAAACGTTTCTGGCACTCTCAAGTGCCATTATGTGCACTTTCATAACAATTGCTTCCCCTTTTAGTTCCACATTTTCATAGAATTTTTTCCACGTTCATCATGCCCTTATTAGTTGTAGAGACGCTTGATTTCGCATAGATTTTTTGTAGAGACTTTGATAACATTATCTAGTACAAAAGTACAAAATTCGATATGGGGCTTGCTAGTGTCGCTTGTCACGTTTTTTCCGTTACAATACACGTTACAACATACACTTTTTGTGAATAAAAACTAATAAAAACAATAAAAACAACACCTTACAAAGTCTCGTCGGAATGAAATTTTCTTGAAAAAATTTTCAAAAAAAGTGAAAAAAAGCAAGAAAAAGCGAAAAAAAATGAAAAATACGACCGAAGGCAGGGCAAAAATCTGAATTATGGCACAACAAGACGCACATTATCAACCGTCCAGCGAGGTCTAATTTGAATTTCTCCCGAATACTGCACGAAGCGCTCTGCCGGAACGTACGGAAAAAATGCTCCACCGTCATAGCGACCATTATTGTTTGTATCAGCAAAGGCACGTAAATAGTACGTTCCGGGTGGAACATCGGTAAATTCCCATCTGCCTTCCGCATTTGCACGTGTCTGGAATCGCTGCCGAGCAAATACCGATACGCCTTGTGAGCCAGCCCCCGAAGATGAGGAACCGCCCTGCGATGATGATTTTGTTATTCCGGCTTGATTCTGTGCGGGATTTGCTTGTGAGGAAGAATTTTGCGAAGAAGGGCTTTGTGAAGAAGCATTTTGTTGAACTGCCTCCAAAACCACGATAAACTGCGTTTTCTGCGTTGCAGTAGTAGCATTTTGTACTATCTGCTGCATTTTAGCCGTAGCCGTTGTAACAAGCAAAACCGAAGCATTTGTTGCAGAAGAAATCGAAGCATTTGTAGCAAGCGGCACACGCACCGAATCGGCGATAATACCCGAAACCCCGCCATAATCCCGCACATCGTCAGTTTGAAAGTGCAGCACTACAACAGAATCCTGCATCGGCGCACCATTCCACGTTGGGATTGATTGCACCCGAAAACCCAGCGAATACCAAGCGTTTGGAGCAAGCGCCGTGCGTGGCTCAAGAACCAGCATATTTGCTTGCTCCAGCGTGCGGCGAAACTCAACAGCCTGCCCCGAAGCGTTTTCCCAAACAATATCTTTTTCGTTTGCCGTTGAAGTAGTTGCAAGCGTTACATTCTGCGCCAGTGCATCGGAAAACGAGAAGGCTATTCGCGGTTTTTGAGGAACATTTTTTGCGCTGTCCGGCAGATTTGGTGCGGCGAAAGGGGAAATAGCTCCTTCAATTACTACACCTGTGCGCACAAGTTTTGGAAGGCGTTCATTTGGAGGAAACTCTTGATTCGTTGAAAAACAGATGCTTCCAAGACTGTCCGCCATACCATTTCCGGCGGAATCCCTCAAAGAACGTGCCTCGAAGCACCAAGTGGAGGTTTGTCTATAAAATGAACTTTGAAGCGGTTTATCCACATAACACCGCAAAACCGCATAATTACTTGCGTCAGGATGGACAGCAACAATATGCGGCAACTCTGCTTCGCCGAGAAGTTTTAGTGAATCACGCAACGAAAAAAAACCATTCTTTACCGAAGCAGGATAAATTTTTTCACTCATTCGCACGGCAAAATGCGTCGGTGACAATAGGCGCACATCCACCGGGCGTGGTGCAGTCAAATCTTCCACAGGATTCATCCGCACAAACGCTTCCGCAGAAGCACCTGTGGACAGCGTAATATCCCGTTCTGCAACGCCAAAAGCATCCGTGCCTTTGTCTATAAGGTCATTGCGATATTCGTCGCGCAAAACAAATAGGCGGTATGCGCCGGGTGCTAAGGCGGGAAATTCCAGCGTTTTATTCGAGCCGACTTGCGTTTTGTATTTGGGTTTTGTTGTGGAAGGATTGAGTGTATCGGCTTTCGGAGGCAGTTGATAGAGAAATGCGGTTAGTCCTTCGGGCTTGTCTGTTTCAATTTTTCCGCGAATAATCCCACTATCAAGTTTGTTTCCCGTCGAAAAAATCAGTGTGTATGCGGCTTCGGGCTTAACGTTATCCCAATCGCTGAATTGTGTTCCCAATGTGAGCGCAACCGTCGTATTAGAATCTATACGCTCTTTGAGGTTAATAAAGACTTTTTTTCCACCCGACCATGAATAATCAACCTTCACAGGCGGTGTAAGAAAAATATTTTGCTGTACTTGGCTTCTCTGCTGGATAAACTTATTAAACTCCAGCGCAATATAGCGCGGCTGCACATTTAAGGCGCGTTGCGCAGGTTCGGTTGCAATGACTTTTGGGGGAGTTTTGTCGGGTTGTCCGCCTTTTGGGGGAACTGCGTTTGCACAGGCGCTCAGAATGAAGCAGAGCGCGGCAAACGGCATCATGCTTCTCAATATCACTGGCAGTATCAAAGATTTGCGGGTGACGCAATTATCATCTTCAGTAGCACAGACATTCTTGTCTGTGCCTTTAACGCCGACAGGCGTAACAACGAAGGGTATCGGACAATCAATAGCCTTTTCAGGACTATACGCTTCGCGTATTAATGGCACAGACAAGAATGTCTGTGCTACGAAGCACTTTTCCGATTCTACTATTCCAAACCACAAATTTCGCTTTTCCACGCCACACCTACTGTTCAACCGTTATGAGCATCGAAGAACGTTCTCCTGACGGCGCAGTCAGAATCACCGCATATACGCCATTTGCGAGATTTTCAAGCGGTAGCGTGAACGATGCTTTGTTTGAAGCGCCAATATCGGTGGTTGGATTATTCCACGAAGTTTGGAAAAGCGTTCTGCCTAGCATATTGGCAACCTGCACGGTGAATGCGCCTGTTTCCGCAAAGATTGCATCCAGCGTAACCATATTTTTTGCAGGAGCAGGATAAAGCGCAAGAATTTGGCTGCGTGTGCGGCGCGGAGCGTTATTTGGCAGGCGCGGAGCGTTATTTGCGCCTTGCAACACAACCGTTGTTACGAGCAGCCCATTGCCATAATCCCTTCCAAATACCGCATAAACACTGTCTCCGCGAGACCAGCGCGTTTGCGAAGGAATCCATTCCACTGCGCTCCTCATGGTGTCGGTCAAAATAGGCGTACCGTTTACCGTTGCAATCAGCGTTGTAGAAGCCGTCAGCCGCACATTCGGAACAGTCAGAACGAAAATACGGTCAAGGCTGTCGGTACGGTTAGAATCAAGCGTAGCGTTGCCAAAGGGTGACTGAACGCTTCGCGGAAAAAACATCCCGCGTCGCACACGGAGCGCCGCACGGAAATTATCGCGGCGGTCAAAAGCTGTACCAAGAACCTGTCCCCAAATCCGCACACTTGTATCGCGGAGCATATTCACATCACGCAAGGTATCAAGCCAGATTCGGGCTTGCATTGCCATTGGTCCGCTTGGCGTTCCCAGAAGCGGGATTGTATCTTGCCGTATTTGACAGGGCGGCTGGACATTGCTATAACTCAAACGAATAACATCGCTTGCCACCACATCCGGCACTTGCGCATCGGTCGCAAGCATTTCGACAATCAGCGAATCCGTCGCTCCGGCGGGAAGCACCACCGAAAGCGGCATTGCTGTTTGCGGCGGACGAATGAGGCGGAATGGCGCTCTTGGAGCGGTGAGATTAACCGTAACAGGTACGTTTCCGGCATTGCTCACATAGATTGTCCGAAGAAGAGGGATAAAATACCGCACCGTGCCAAATTGTACCGAATTTTGAGGAAGTATGCGCACTTGCGCAGCAATATTTTGTACGGTAATGCTGACAGGGAAGCGCACCAATCGCCCTTCCGGACGTGGGTCAGTGGTGGTTAAAACCACCGTATCGCGGTAGGTGGTTGTTCCGACAGATGAAGAGGGTGCAGTAAATCTCAGGCGAACAATCTGCTCGCGGTTTGGATCCATAACAAGCGTTGTTGGTAACGGCGTAAAGACCGACGGGGAATTTGCCATGCGAATATCCACCCGCAAGACATCATTTCCCGCGCTTGCGACTGTCAGCGTTCCCTCCGTTTGAGCAGTTTCGGGAAAACACGCCGTAAGCATTGAGCCGATATTGACTGGACCCGTGAGACCTATATCCAACAAAGGGCGTGTTCCCGTGCCTTGCAGCGCGTACCTAAACGTCACTTCATCGGTGCAGCGCCCCAGCGCATTAACACGCACAATGACGGTTTGGGTCGTTGCTGCGCCTTGCTGCATGGGTTGAAAGCGGATACGAAGTTGGATAGTGTCCGAAGGCGAAAGTGTGCGCTCTGCAAAAAGGAACGGTGCTTCATTTAAGGGTCTGGCGGCACTTACTGTATAGCGCACGGCATCACGGCTCGTATTGGCAATGGTAATGATTGTATCCCGAAAACTTCCGATGGCGACGTTACCAAAATTGATAGTCGCGTCTGCAACGCTGCGCTGAATGGAAAAACGAATCGTGCGAACGGGCGCGCGAAGCGGCACAACAAGCGGGCTGAAACGCCGGACACCGCCGATGTCGGGAATGGTATCATTGTGAAAAATTTCCAGCGTTGTTGTCGCAAAAAGACTATCGGCAGGAAAAGCCGCCGTTGCACGAAAACGCAAGGGCAAACGCAAGGTTTCGCCCTGCCGCACGGTAAATTGCCGCAAAAGAGTATCAATGCTAAACAACGGGTTCAAAACCCGCACACTATCTATTCGCAACAGCCCTCCACGTGTGTTTGTGATGTTCAGCACTGCCGTAGAAGTTCGCTCTTCTTGCCCACAACGCTCCAGCGCCGGAAAATCCAGCCACGTACTTCCTTGCGGCAACAGGGCTTGAATAAAAGGGAGGGGAATAATGCGCAAAATGCTCGTTCCCGATTGGGACATTATCCATTCGGGAATCACCTCTGCACCCAAGGGAGTAGGAAAAAACGAGCGCTGCACAACAGCAACAAACAAGAGAGAATCTTGCTCCAAATTAGCACGGTTTGCTGTGGGAGTGAACACACCTTCGTAGCGTATTGGGGAATTGAAACCTCGTGCCGCAGAAGTACCCAATAGCACGGAATCTCCAATACCACCTTCCCAACGCCCTCGCAATGTCTTACGAAAAAAGTAAATACCACCGGCAGAACCGCCAAGTCCTGTCAGTGTGGCTGTGGTAGTGTAAGGGCTAACTATTTCCCGTCGTGGCTCAATCGTAATACCCGTATATGACGAATACACGCTGTCCGCAGTAGAACTACGAAATTCCGGCGGTGAAATTGTACCGTTAAACGGCGATACATTGATACGGTTTGGAGTGTCATACCGTAAACGCCCTGCTCCGTAATAAGGACTCCGATTAGAATCACCTCCAAGAACATTCACTCTCAAACTATCCGCGTTCATCCATGAATGAACGGCAATATGTCCACCGGAACCCGCTCCACCAGCCGGAGCAAGACCAATATTGTTACCGATAGATCCTTCAGCACCTTTTGCCTCAATCGTCATATTCCGTACTTGCACCCCTGCAATGCGAATTGCGCCGCCGCCGCCGCCGCCTTCGCCAGCACAAGAACCTGCACCTCGAGGATTCCCACTTGCTCCACCCGAACCTCCGGCTATTGGCACAACAGCCTCGTTACCATGCCGCAAGCCGCCTTGCTCTCGATTAAACGCGGCACTGTAACCATTGGTACCAAATCCTCCTCCGTCTCCTTCGATTCCATCACTGCGCCCAATCCCACCACCGCTTGTTTCTCCGGGCTTCTGTTCTGCTGCCGAAGCGCCATCCCATGAACGACCTGATGTACCAAAGGGATGCCCTGTACCACCGCCGCTTGCTTCCGGATCATTTCTCACAGCAGAGCGAGATGTCCCTCCAATTACCCCGTTTAGTGATGTGCCTCCAGTAGCACGCTGTACACGCGAATCTAATGCTGCGACGGGCGTTAAAGGTGTTGTACGCTTTTCTCCGCTTCCGATACCACCCGAAAACCTATCCCATTGCTGTTCTGTTAAATCAATAAACGGGTTTCTTTGGTTTTGACCACCACTCGCCCCACCAGTGTAGCCGTTACCGCCGGTCATACGGGGAACACTCGGTGTTCCTAATATGTCGCACACCTGTCCACCGCCGCCACCGCCGCCCACTCCGGCATTTTTCCCATCAGCGTTAGCCGACAGAATTGCTCCATTGCCGTCAATTCTTCCGCGAGCAAGCATGACAAAAGGCAAAAAACCTTGATTTCCTTCAGTGAGGGAGTCGGTATCTACGGTGGACACAACGTAACGAACAGGGCGGTTATCTGTCCGCTCCGGGAAGGTGAGATTATCAACGATGATTGCACCTCGCCGTGAGCGACGCGATTCGACTTTGCCGTCGGCTAAGGCAATTTCGCCCAGCCTGACTGTATCGCCCATCGCATTTGGACGAGTAAACGCAGAAAGATTTGTGTAAGGATTCACAATATACAGCGTGTCGGCGTTGGACAGGGAATCCGCACGACCGCGCACAACAACACGAATGGGAATGCGAAACTCCGAGCGAAGATTTCTCCAATTGGAATCATTTGACGCAACATTAGGCAGTACAAACACTTGTGTAGAAATCAAGCGCCCTTGCCACGAAACGACCACCGGACCAAGCACGATTTTGGTAGAATCGGCAGGGCGCACCAATTCTACGCGCACGGAATCGTTTGGGTTATTTGCATACAGACTGTCTTTGCCAAATGCGTTAATGTCCCAAGGCGCAGCGTAAAGTTCCAGATACGCGCTCATGTTCGGTGCGCACACATCGGGCAGAATATAGCGCAGGCGGTCGCTTTGCGCCAAACCTGTTTCAGCACAACCCAGCCAAAACAGACAGAGAAGAATCCATCGGAAGAAAAATAGAAGCGGTCGCATAGTTACCTTTTTCAGAAATACAAGTACATCGCGTGAATCATTCGTTTACCTCGAAAGCGAGATTTTATCAGCTTGTTCGTCAGTTTCAGGATTACTTTTCCAAAATAACAATTTCCGTTCGCCGATTCAGTCTTCGCCCGACTTCCGTATCGTTCGTAGCAATGGGGCGTGATTTCCCAAACCCAAGCGTGTGAATACGGTGCGCTGCGACTTGCCGTTGAATCAAATATGCTTTAACAGCTTCGGCACGCTGCATCGAAAGTTTGAGATTGTACTCAGCACCGCCAACGCCGTCGGTATGACCTTCCACGCGGATAACAACCGTTTTACGGTTATTCATAAACTCACTGATGCGCTCTAATTGCGGCTGAAACGTAACAACAGGAACGGTTTGATTCGTCGCAAAAAGCAGGTCTTCGATAATCAGTTTTCGCCCAATTTGCAAAATTGGAATCGTTCGCCTCACAAGTTCTAAATTCCGCTCATTTACCACAGCAACATTGATAGAATCAGGAATAGCGGGTTCTTCGGAGCGATACGTGATGGCATACATATTCGCCAAGGTTCTTGTGTAGGTATCTAAAATTGTTGCGAATGGTTTGGTAATATCAAATGTCGCGGCGCGTGTAGCATCGGCAATTTTGTCGTATTGCTTAAACACCGATTTGGTAATCGGTACAATCTTCATTTCCTTCGCTTTTGCCGAATCAATAATGCTTTGCGTTGTAAAATTCGTTTTGCCGTCACCGTCTTCGCCGCGTTGGTGATAGGGCGCGTCGGTAATAAGCAGCGACATACGGCTTGCTGCGGGGCGAAATTTTAGTTTCATAGCGGCATGAAGCGCCTCCAAAGCATTTTCTTTTTCGTCAATACCCCCTTTCGCCTGAACGCCGGAAAGCCACCAGAGAAACTCTTGTACATCGTTGGTGGGCTGGCGAACAATTTCAACCGAATCGGAAAACGTTACCAACCCCAAGCGGAAATCAATGCCTTTGTCTAAAAGATTTTTGGTAAACTTCTCGACATTTGTGCGTACAGCGTTGATGTAATCGCCCATTGTTGCCGTTACATCCACAACAAACACAAAATCCATGGGAATACGCTTGTCTGCGGAAATTTTCTTCACTGACAAGACCTGACGACGTTTGTTGTTTTCAAGCACCGAAAGTTTTTGCTGTTCCAAAGAAGCAAATGCCGCGCTGTCGGCAGTTGTAGCCTCGACAATCAAACCCACCTCAGGAAAGCGCGTAATATCAACGTTTTGGATAAACAACTTGAGGCGATCATCAACAGATTCAATCTTTGCGCCTTGCTGTACGCCTGTCAAAATGCCCTCACGCTTGATAGAATCAGCAAGTTCCATTTCTCGACGATAAAGGTTCGCAGGTAAGCCCGGAACAGCACTGTTCGAGGGACGCGGAACTTGCTTTGGTGCTGTGACACTTGCACCTGTGGAAGAGCGTCTTTGCGCTTGTAGTATGGATGTTTTTGGTGTAGGTTTGAGCGTTGTCGGTGGTGTTGATTGCTTCTCGCGTTGGGAAGCGCCGTTTGCGACGTTCGTTTTAGGCGCTGTTGGCGATGAAGATTGTTGTTTAGCTTCTTTTTGTTTTGCTTCGGTAGTTTGCCCCCAAAGGTTATTGACCGTTACTACCGAAAAGGTCATCAACACCAACACTATGGCAAAAGAATAGCGCATGAATTGTAACTGAAACAATAATGTCTGAAATAGTAGTGTCCGAAAGTTCTTCATCAAATGCTCCATGAAAAATAGAAAGCCCTATGCAGAACATACCTGCTAGGGCTTTCAAAAATACATTTATTGTCGTAGAAAAACAACGCTCACAATAAAGTTCTCCGAAGTTCTCCACGAAAACCTTAGTTTTGGCTTAACGCGGAATCAAAATACGGAAAACAGGGGAAATCATAATGTAATCCGCCGTTTCGTAAGAACGAAGCTCACGAAGAACACGACCGTATTTTGCTTCTAAATACAACCAATTACCGAAGATAGGCAAATAGCCCGTTCCCATAAGAATTTGGTTGGAGTATTGTATCGAAAAACCAAAGGGATAGGAGGTTTCGTTGCGATATTCAAATTTCACATAGAGCCAATCTAAAACGCTTTGCGGTGTGTAGGTCACCAAACCGCGTCCGCCTCGATTTGCAGGACTCACGCTATTTGCAGTTGCCAAATATGTTGGTCCGAACTGTCTATCACCCGACCGAATCATCGCCGTTTCAACGACTTCACTATAATTTACTCCAACATCAACTCTGAAGATATTATCCGGCGGATTCTCCGATCCCTCAACTTCCAACCACCACGTATAGAACAGGGAAGCCTGATAAACACTGCGCAAAATAGGAGTAATTGTGGGAACATCAACACCACTACTTGGATCTCTCCTTGTAACGAATTGCGGGTTTTCACTCGTGCGCGGATGATTGCCGTTTAATTGCAAACGCTCACTGCGACCAATATTGTTGGCGGGATCAAAGGTGAGTTGCGAAAATGTATTGACTTCACCAAGTTGATTGCCTTCGTTAATTCTTTGAATAGGAATGTCGGCATTGATGCGTGCGCCAAAAACATTTGTTTTGTTGTCTTCACCAAGCGGCAAAGCACCTTCAAAACTAACGTTAATCTTTGGGTCAGGTCCCATATTCAACCGACGACGCGCCAAAAAGTCCGTGAGTCGAGGATTAGGATTAGCAACATCGTCATTTATCCGATAAATAATACCACCACTTAATTTCAAAAGATTAGGAATCACGCGGCGGGTATTGTTGTCGTAATTATCAATAAGCGGACGCATTGCAGTAATTCTTGCTTCTCCGGCGTACCAGAAAGGATAGCCGAGAATGTCATTACCAAGCGAGTTTTGAATCCACCAGTTTGTCGAACCGACACGGAGCATTTGGTCAAAAGCAGAAAGCGAATAATACTGACGACCACCTGTCGGCATACGGAAGTTATTTTCGCCAATACCAACTTTTTTCTCAATGTCAGAAGTAACTTTACCGCCAACGTTGGAAACGGCAACAAAGTCGTGACAATATTTTTCTTCACCTTCTGCTCCAACTGGCTCGGCGATAAGGTCTTTCACTCCGCCCAGCATCAATTCATCAATTTCTTTTTTAACGGCAATGGCACTACCGCACTGTATACGGTAAATTTCATATTTTCCGTTTTTCTTCGGCTCTCCCCAAATGGAGATTTTTGCCAAATCCAGACCCGGTTCTTTACCGTTTGTCTTAAAAAACTGCTGAACAATTTTTTGTACCTGAGCTTCGCAGATTGTCCAACGACTAAGAAACGGCGTTGCTCGGTCGTCAATGAGTTGAAATGCTTTCGGAACACCGCCGGCAGCAGCAGAGGAATCCACAGGTTGCGGACTGGCAGGAGGAGTTTGTCCCCACAATGAGGACGCGCTCGCTACAACAAGCACACAGGCGCTAAGAACCAGAGAATGTCGTTTCATAGTGCTAACACTAAAATCGTAAAAGTGATTGTATATTCAATATCAACGGTAATCTTACAAGGATAATTGTGAAGCAACACCAAACATCGGCAGTATTGCTCATATTACCATATACCATAACAATGTATCTTTCATATTCTATGCCATTTTCCCATTTTACCAACGGAAAATAAAGCGTAAAGACGGTATCGCAACCAACGATGACTCCCACTCGTAGGGACCACGTACAATCGGAACAAATAGGCGACCATCCAGACGGATTGCGGTCAAGAAACCTGTGTCGCTAATTGGCACTTGCAACCAAGCCATACCGGAACCAGCACCGTCAAAATATTGGATATATGCTCCGAAAGGAACGGAAAGTCCGTAGGACATATATTCAATGCGGAAGAAGGGACTGAACTTCAAGTGCGTTGTGCGGTCTGTTCCGGCGTTAAATTCCGCACCCAAACTACGCGGAACCCACTCTTCCATTTGATAACCAGCAGCACCGATTTTGAAACGGATATTGTACCCAAGATTTTCTTTGTCAGGATCGTTGATACCAATGGAGAAGGTATAATTCAAAAGCCCGTGCCAACGCATGAGAAAACTTTTGCGAAGACGCAATGAATCGGCAATACCTGTTTCAAATGGATCAACAAAAGGACCACGATTGTTATAGGCAATATTCGATCCACCTGTGCCGAGCATCACCGAACCTGCAACGTTAAAGACACCACTACGCTCAATAAGTTTGAACGGGAAATCAAAGTTTGCATTCAAACCAACGCTGTTTTGCAGTGTTGTGAAGCGGCTCTGTTGTGATAAAATCGGCAAAATTGTCGGTGCCCAAAGCGATGTTGGCAAAATCACACCCAATTTATTTGCATCCCAAAGCGCATTAATTGCAACACGCTCACTCCACAGCGAAGGGTAACCGATGTCATCGTTACCAAAGCGCATTTCAATGCCATACTGCGGTAAGTTTGTCGGCTCGCCCTGCAATGTCGCAGGGTCTTGATAATGCCGCCAGCTAACGAGGTCGGCAGCGCCGATAACAATCTCATCACTAAATTGTTTTTCACCCTCGATTGCTTTGTGCGGTTCGCCTTCGGTAATCATCAAATATTCGTTTACTCGGTCTTCGCCAATCATTTTTGTAACGACTTCTTTGTTGATTTTCATCGCTACACTCTGCGTCGGGCGGATGCTTGCCGTTTTTTCCGCGGGGTTTTGCTTAATAATATTTTTAAGGTAGTCATACATATTTTCCGCGCCTGTACTTTCGATAGAGCCTTTTACAGCGACCATTGCACCTGTCGAATCGTCCTTTTCAAACTCTTTTGTTTTAAATTGGCGTAAGTCCGAAGCATCTAAGACAGAACTACTAATTGGACTATTAAGAGAGTTTTTCAAAAAGTCTGGATCTGATGCCTGCTGTTGCGTAGGTGACTGAATACCCATAACACCCAAAATAACTGGATCATTGCCGTCAGTATAGCGCTCGCAAAGAACATATACTTTACCAATCCGCACTAATCCAGCCAAAGCGGTGTAGTATGATTTTACTGCTTCACAATCGGTCGGACTACCACCTTCATCAATCATTGTCTGAGGAACAGGCTGTTTTTTCTGAATACGCTTTTTGATATCATCAGTATTCGTACACTCCTGTTCAGCCGTTTCCAGCGCAGGTGTACGCGCAATACCTGGGGTAATGACTTCGCTAAAGCGTTTTATGGCTGAACCATCCGCTTCGTATAGGGAGATATTGGAGTATTTGTACCAATCCATTTTCCTCAGGAAGGATTTTGTCAATTCCTGTGCAATCAGTGATTGGCAACCCAATAATACGGTCATCATTATTGTAGTCGTTGCAATGCGAACGGTAAAATTTGAATGATAGGATGCTTGAGTACGCATGAGTATTTTCCTGCCGTGAAAATTGTTCAGAAGAAAAAACGTAAAGCGAAATTACAATGAGAGTGAATTTGTAACTCGAATCGTAAGAATCGAATTTATTGATACGGAATGTTTATTGGAATGACACATGGTGGACTTGTCGAAGCAGCCGTAGCGCCAGCTTTACGGTTCATAATTTTCGCGCCGACTTTGATAGCAACTGTTCCGCGCAAAATCCGACTTTCTCCGGGTGGTTTTGCCGGAAGATCTTTGACCTGAATTGTTACGGGAAATACACCTGTTCCCGCATCAAACGAACTGGCAATAGCACCAAACGTTGTTCCATTTGCTACCCATGTTGAAGTCGGATCAGGTTCGTCTCCGTTATAGATGCGAAGTTGTGTATCAGGACTGTTAAAATCAATTTCCGCATCGCCAGTCGGCTCTACATCATTGAGCGTTGCTTTCAAACTCTTACTTTGGGCAGCATCTTTGTTATCCGCATCAATGGGTACTTCATAATCTACGCCGATACCTTTGATGACGATTTGGAAGTTATTCGGCTGCACTGGTTTTTTACCCGAAGGCTTTTTCCCCTTGGTTTCCACAGCACCACCCGACTTTAGCTCCGCAATAGCGCTGGAGCATGAGATTTCCGGTGGTGTCTGTTCAGGTGTTGCTTCGCGGGTAAAAAGCGGAACTCGCTCACCTGTCGGGGGATAAACCCAGACAATATCAATTTTCACTTTTTTCGCAGAAGCAGGGATGTTCGGACCGGTAAATGATTCTGTATAATTGTTATCAGCATTTTTCTTTTCATTACCGAACTGATAATCAATTTTGAACTGCTGAAGGGGTAACTCAGCCTCACCCAACAACTTACTTCGGAGAGACAAACGTTTACCGTAATACAGTTTTGTCCCGGCAAGTGTTTTCATGCTCTTTGCTTCAAGGCTGCTGGGCAAAACTTTCATATCCGTTGAGGCAGTATCGGTTTTTCCGCCGCCCGTGTAGGATAGCTTGATGTTATACATTCCGGCAGCAATCGGCGTTTCAAAGACCATTTTATACCGACGCTTTTTGTTATTAGCTTGGGGGTCATTGGGAATGGTGCTTCCTGCTGGTTCGTCCAATTCAATTCTGTATTTGCCGGCAAGAGAGGGAGTACCTTTTATGTCAACACTAGGGTTGCCTGGTTTGAAATACGCCGCCGGTGTCAAAGCAAATGTAATTATGGTCTTTTGAAGCTTGTCAAAGGTAATGATTTTCGGGTCAAGTTCGCTGATGCTGGGTGCAGGTTGTTGTTGCTCTGGTTTGCGCACTTGAACATCAATATCCATTGTGCCGCTATTTTGGTCAAGGAATGAGGAAAATCCCGGTGTGAGAAGTTTTACAATGTAATCATACAAGGTGATTTTATTTAATACCTCATCATTGTCTTTATTGTTCTCTCGCCCCAGTTTAACAGCAGCATTAAATTCTTCTACTGCTTTTAAGCGGGCATTAAAGTCGCCCTCGCCATCATACCATTTATCACGCAATTCCACCTTGCCATCAAGTTCTTTTTGCAAATCCGTCATAACGGACCGCAACGCTTTTACTTTCAGTTTCACTACGCCAACGTTAATCTGGTCTTCGTCTTTGATGTCTTTCAAACCACCCTCAAAATCTACGCCAAGAATTTTATTAGTGCTGGAGAAAAAGCGCAATTTATACCAGCCGTCTTTACGCTCTTCACCCGGATCGAAACGAACTGTGAATGTCCGTGCAATAACTTTTCCAACATTGGCAATGTCCTTATCAGACTTCGTACTGTCATAAAAAAACACAGTATCACGTGATTGTGTTCCTCTGTCAATCGGAGCGGCATTGATTGATAAATTATAGAGAGGTTTGCGCCAACCACCGTCAGCTTTGTTATACTCGTAGGTTGTCTGTACGTCAAGTTTCAACTGACGGTTATCTAATAGCGTCCAATTAAAACTGCGTCCGGCTTGTTGGTCGAGATACGTTGCGACATCACCGGTTTTGAATTCCCGCAAACGCTTATTGTTATAGAGACTATCCGGCAAACGCGGTGCAGTTTCTTGAGTTTCACCTTTATTTGTCTCTGTATAGAAGAGTTGATATGTCAATTCTTGTACATTGGCAAGTTTAGTAAAGGTGTAATCTTTTGATCCTTCTTCTCCGCCACCCTCTGCACCTTCACCTCCGGGCTTCGCTTCACTAATGTCCGTAACGCCAACTTTTACACTATACGTTTTCTGGCGTTTAATGCGTTGGTCGGGCGGCAGAGATTCCACTGTCGCTCGGTCTTGGACAATAATGAGATCATTCGGCGCAACGTTCATATTGAAGTTACCCGAACCGCTTTGTAGTTGCGAAAGGATGTTTTGCACGATACGCATAGACTCTTTCGTCTTTTGGTGCAAATGTTCCTCCGCTTCATCACGCTCAACGATAATGATGAGAAGTTCCAAGATTACGGCTAGGTATAATACGAAATATACTTTGCCAGCACTGCCTTTCGACATAGACTTCTACCGATAGGGATGATTAAAACAGTTTTTTTGAAGGGAAGAGGCGAAAACCGCTTAGATGCTTGCCTCATTAGCAATATGCAAAAAACATAATACAAAACAAAAAATTTGTCATTTTTTGAAATTTCTACGGATTTTCCAATTTTTTCTCACCTTAAACGGTATCAAATCACGCTTTTTCAGAAAAAACAACCGTAAAAAATATATTCGTAAAAAAGCCTCACCTTTGTTTATGTACGTCTTTGCGCACACCAAAGGTAAGGCTTTCATACGAATTGTCAATGGCTTTTTTCAATTATTTCTTGAGGTCTCGCTCAGTTATGACTTTACGCGGGAGTTTGCGCAATTTTGCACTGAAATCAAAATCATCTTTAATAGGATTATCTGTGATTTTGAGTCTTTTGAGGTTTTGCCATTTTTCAATCGTCGCAGGAATAGTATTTAAGCGATTGCTGCTGAGATTCACTTTTTCTAATTTTGTTAGATTACCGATTTCATCGGGCAGTTCTTTCAGTAGGTTAAATCCTAAATCCAATTCCGTTAGCGAAACGCATTGCCCAATTTCGGGCGGTATCTTCATCAAGCTATTCAATCGGCAATCCAACATTTGCAGGTGCTTGAACTTACTGATTTCCGCGGGGAGTTCTTTTAATTGGTTATTGCTTATGTCAATCTGCTCAAGGAGTGGCAGTGTCGTTAAAAACGTTGGAATTTCGCTAATTGCATTATCATTGATATAAAGTTGTCGCAATGTCTTAACTTTTGCGATACCCGACGGAATGACTTTTAAGCGATTACCACCCAAACCAATTGTCTCTAACTGCGTCAAACTGTCGGCAACAGCCCAGAGAGTGCGTAATTCCTCACCTGCATCATAATCCGGTGGAACTTCGCTATCTTCCATTTGATTGTAGTTATTCAAATAGAGTTTTTTCAAGTTCTTCAGATTCATCAACTCTCGCGGTAAGCGCTTTATTTTATTTTTGTCCAACACCAACACTTGCAAATTCACTAATTTCCCGATTTCCGGCGGCAATGTTGTGAGCAGGTTTCTATCAACCGAAAGTTCCTGCAAATTCACAAGTTGCCCGATTGTCGCGGGGATAGTCGTTAAATTATTTTCATCCAAGCGCAATTTATAGGCTTTTTCGGGGCGAAGCAGTGCCTCCGATAATGATGTAAACGTCGGCTGAATAAGCAACTGTGCAGAATCAAGAAGCGCTCCGGGTTTGAGATCCGGTACGGGTATGGACTTTGCTTGATTTTTTTGTTGTTGCGCTCCGGCACTTTGCCCCGCAGGAGTAGTAGCTGCTTGCGCTCCCGTTGTTTTCGTGGATTTTGGTTTGCTCTTTTTTTGAGCAAACGCTTCATTGTATTGCAAGACTGCCAGCACACAAACTATGACCACAGCAAAATAGCGACGCATGAACCACTCCTCTTTTCTTAAAGGGCTAGTATGTGAGAAGAAACTTGTGAGTTGAAAACGGTTTTTCATGAAGGTGCGAAGGAATTTCACCAAAAAAATTTTAGGACAAATAACCACGCAAGCCCTAAACTACACGTTTTTTATAGAAATACAAATCAAAATTCACCGTATCAACAAGCACCATTTTTCTTGCTTGTTTAACTGCTTACGAATCAATCACCATTGCTTAGGCGAGTTCTTCGATACGGTTTTAAGCGATTCTTTTCCTTTGACCTTGCCGTCATTACGGAAAGTTTAAGAAATACGTGCCATAATGCAACTTTGTTATTTCATGGCTTCACTGCGAAAAAAAGGGAGCGAAAATTGTTCGCTCCCAATTTTTGCAATAACAATAAATTCACATCCATCAGACAAACGCACTGAATCCCGTGATTGCCCGACCGACAATAAGCGTGTTCATTTCGCGTGTCCCTTCGTAGGAATAAATCGCTTCTGCATCAGCAACAAAGCGCCCTACGTTGTGGTCAAGCAAAATACCGTTACCGCCAAAAAGTTCACGCGCCCAACCGACGGTCTCGCGCATACGAAGTGTGCAGAAGGCTTTTGCCATTGATGCGTGTTCGTCTTTCATCACACCTGCATCTTGCATTTGCGAAAGGCGTGTACACAAGGTTTGGCAAGCGGTGATATTGCTATACATCTGCACAAGTAAACTTTGTACTAATTGGAAATTCCCAATAGCTTTTCCGAATTGTTTTCGGCTTTGTGAGTATTTCAAACAATTTTCGTATGCCCCCAATGCGCATCCCACAGCCATCCATGCTACTCCGGCACGTGTCATACGAAGCACCTTTGCTGTATCGGCAAAGGTATTTGCTTCTTGAAGTCGGTTTTCTTCGCTGACTTCGACATTTTCCAACTTGAGAATAGCATTTTGAACGATACGCAGCGCAATCTTTCCTTCAATCTTCTTTGAGGTAAAGCCCGGTGTACCTTTTTCGACCAAAAAACCTTTTACTTGATTTGATGCTTCATCACGCGCCCAAATCACCGCAACATCAGCAAATGTGCCGTTGCCAATCCATTTCTTTTTGCCGTTCAGTATCCATTTATCACCTTCACGGCGACAAGTCGTGTTCATGCCGCCCGCAGTACCGGAGCCAACTTCCGGCTCAGTCAAACCAAAGCAGCCGATTTTTTCCATACGCTGCATCGGCGGAAGCCATTTTTGCTTTTGTTCTTCCGAACCGCAATGGTAAATCGAACCCATCGCCAAACCACCGTGTACACCGAAAAACGTGGCAAATGACGAATCAATTCGCGCCATTTCCATTGCGCAAATACCTTCTAAAAGTGTCGTTTCACCCAAACAGCCATAGCCCTGATACGCCAACCCAATAAGCCCTAAGTCTGCAACTTTCGGCAAAATCTGGTGGGGAAACTCGTCTTTTGCCCAATACTCGTTGGCAATGGGGTTTATTTCATCTTCCATGAATTTGCGCACCTTCATCTGGATTGCCTGTTGCTCCGGCGTGAGAAATTCTGAGACATTGTAAAAATCTAGGTTTGGTGCGGGTAGTTCTTTTTTCTTACTACTGCCGTTTTTTCCGCCCCCGCCGCCCATTTGCGACATGAGCATTTGCATCATTTTGGGGTCCATGTTCAGCACAAAGTCCATGAGAATATTCAAATCTATTTTCTCAGCGACTTTGGCTGCTTTTGCGAGGTCAATTTTATCAAGCATAAACAACTCCTTGAAACGAAAGGAATGATGAAGAGGAAATTAAGGGAAGTCAAGATATGATGCGCTATTCTGAACACACAATCTTTTTGAACACACAAATTACCGCAACGAATAGCGCAGGGGCAAATATAGCAAAAAACTGATAGCTTGATACGGTTTACAACGATTGATGAAAAATTTTTCACTTTTTTGCCGTTGCACCTACGCAGCATTATCTCCATCGCCCTGAAAGCCTGATTTTAAGAGGCTTGAATAAAAAACTTCATTTTGTGAATATTTTTGAAAATTTCTTGTAACCATTCTTTAGCTCAATGCTTTTTACTACTAGAGCGCTTGAATTATTCAAGTCTTTATCGGTCGGATTTTCCGATAAACATCGCGCGAAACCCGTGATAATCAAGTCTCTTCGTGAAAAACTCCCACACAAACAGGAATAAGAACACGTGAATTGTTACCAAAAATTTTCGTAACTTCTATGGCTTCATCATTGTCTGCTGCGCCACTTACGCAGCCATTTCCAGCCGCTTTTGTGCTGCCGGAAAGGAGAAATCCGCCTCCTTTACCAAAACAGCAAATGCCAACGCAGCAAATGCCGACGCAGCAAAAGCGCCCACTTTCCGATAATGCCATGACACAAGCCCCGACCGCATCGTTTCAGGATTTGAGCGATGAGGATTTGTTTACGAAAATCCGCGAAGACCGCAGTGAAGCGGCGTTTAACATTCTTTACAAACGCTACGACAAACGTCTCTACGCCTATTGCCTTCGTGCAACCTCTTCGCACGATGCCGCCAAAGACGCTTTCCAAGCCGTGATGAGCGTTATCTTTGAAAAGCGCGAATCCTTCACCGGAGGCAGTTATGCGGCATGGCTTTTCACCATTGCGAGGCATCACGTGATGAAAGTCTCAAAACGGCAACAGCGCGATTTGACGCAAAACAAGCCGATTGACGATGACTTTGATGACATTACGCCCGACACAGGCGGAGGAATAAACGAACAGCACGATTTTTTGCTCCAACAAGCACTTGACCGCGCTATTGCTCAACTGCCCGAAGATTTACGCGAGGCTTTTGAACTGAAGCAATACGACGGTTTGCACCACGAAGAAATAGCTGAAACACTCGGTATCACGGTATCTCTGGCAAAAGTGCGGGTTTTCCGCGCTAAACAACTCCTTCGACAAACACTCGCACCCTTTATCAAGGAACTGCAATGAACTCAAACGCTGCTTTCACCATCAACAGCGAGACCGAAGAACTTCTCGTTCACTATCTCGACGGTACGCTTTCGGCAAGCGACCAAACACGCTTTGAAGCGCTTTTGCGGCAAAATCCCGCCTTTGCTGATGAAGTCCGCGCCATTTCATCCTTCGATGAAATGCTGGACGATGCACATCTGGACAAACGCTGGTTAGACCGCGCCGATGCTGCTTTCCTCAGCGAAATGCAACAACAATTCGCCCAAGTCGCCGTCTTGGGAGCAGCCACCGCCATCGCCGGAACAAGTGCCGCAGCAGCAAGTGGCGTTTCTACAACGAGTGTCGCAAGTTCAGGCATCAGTGCCGCGACTGCCGCAAAAACCGCATCAGTTCTGGGCGCAGGAAAACTTGCAACGCTGCTCACAGGTGCAGCCCTTACCAAAGTCGTTCTTGTAACGGCAGTTTGTGGCGGCATTGGCTACGGGGCTTGGAAATATGCGGCTTCCAAAGAAACTCCTCTCAGCGCTCCGCAAGCATCGGCGCAAAGACAAGGCGCGACAAGTAGTTCGGAAACCACTCCCAAAGCGGCACAACCACCAACGCCAAACGCAGAAAATGCCCTTTCCGCAGAGCGTACTCAAACCAAAGCCAACCTTGTTCAAAAGCCATCTTCCCAAACCGAAAAGTCCGCAACGCAGACGCAAACCACTCCGCAGAGCGTTTCGCAAAATGTGCAGCAAGACGCGAAACAAAGCGATGTTCTGACTGCTCCGACGGAACAAGACAGCAAGACCAGCGCAAACATTGAAAGCAGCGCAGCACAAGAACTCCGCGCAAAAATTGAACAACTCGCCGCACAAGTACGCGCCAAAGAACAAAGCGGCGACAAAGCGGGGCTTGCTTTCGATGCAAAAAAACTCGGTATGTTGGAACGCACCGCAGGGAAATTCGGCGAAAGTTCGGAGCATTTTGATAAAGCCCTCAAAGCAGCACAATCGCTGAAATTGCGGGAATTGGAAGGCGAAATTAAAGCCGAATTTGCATTGCTGCTCCGCGAACAAGGAAACACCGAAAAAGCTCTTCAGTCCTTGCGCGAGGCAGTAAAAATCCTCACCGATGAACATTCGCCCAAAGCTGCAAAATGGTCAAAAGAACTTGAACGTTTGGAAAAACGCTAGTTTTTGCTTGCACTTGAATTATCCACGAATTGCACGAATCCTCACGAATCAAGGCAATCATACCATATTTTGGTCTGATTATCACGCAAGATTCGTATCAAATCGTGCGATTCGTGGGTAAATTTCTTTGAAACCTGACAGGAAGCGAAATTTTGTATATTTGCAGTGCAAATTCTCCTCAATTTTCCCTGAAAGGTTTCACCATGTACGAAATTACCCTTGTTCTGCACTCGCTTTTGCGGTGGTTGGTTTTGCTGACGGCTGCTGTGGCGCTCTATCGCGCTTTTTCCGGCTGGTTTGGCAAAAAAGCATGGTCGGATGCTGACCGCCGTTGGAATGTGATGTTTGCGCACAGCATGACGACACAATTTGTTATCGGGCTTCTCCTGTATGCCGTTCTCAGCCCTATCACGACACAGGGCGTATTTCCTGCCTTTGGCGCTGCTATGAAAGACCGTATTTTGCGCTTTTGGGGCGTAGAACACATTTTTGCCATGACTGTCGCACTCGCTTTGGCACACATCGGCAATGCCCGCGCCCGCAAAGGTGCAAGCGACGAAGCTAAATTCAAAGCAGCTGCTATCTTTTTCACCATCGCCCTTGTCCTTGTTCTCGCCTCCATTCCTTGGTCATTCCTCAGTTACGGACGACCACTCTTCCGTTTTTCGTAATGCACAACACAGCAATGACTATGAATAACCGTGATTTTGTGCCGTATTCGCAAGTTTAGCAAGTTTAGTAAGCAGGGAATGGTGTGCGCCATTCCCTTTATTCTCCAATGAATTTATCGTATTCTCCTTTTTTCTCATTTCTTATGATTTTCCGTACCCCCCTTAACTTATGCGGCTTTGCGATACTATTGTTTTTGTCATCCTTTCTGTATCCTGATACAGCATCGCTTTTTGCTCAAACAAATAGTCAAGGCACACGACACAAAATGATGGAGTTTCGTTTTTTATCACAAAAACGGTACACAAATCCTCATGCAGACATCACTCTTTTTGCACAATTCCTACACGAAAATGCTGGAACGAGCAACCCTTCCAATCAAACATCTGTGCGCATTGGCGGGTATTGGCACGGCGATACGGTTATTGCCTCGGATACTCTTTCAATCTACAAAATTCGTTTTGCCGCGCCTCTTACGGGAAATTGGTCCTATCGAACCACCTGCACAGACAGCACAAACACTCGTTTGCACGGTCAGGGTGGCAGCATAGAAGTTGCTCCGTACACTGGTACAAATCATCTTCTTCAGCATGGATTTATCAAGGTTGCCGAGAATAAACGAACATTGGCATACGCTGATAACACGCCATTTTTCTATCTTGGTGATACAGCATGGGAAATCACGTGTCGTTCAACGATTGACGAGGTGCGCTCATACATTTCCACACGGAAATCCCAAGGCTTTAATGCTGTACAGATAGTTGCAATGTCGCATCTGGGCTTAATTGAAGATGGTGTTGTGAATCGTTATGGGCAAGGTTTTTTCCGTCGGGGAACAAATTTCAAGATAATTAACCCTCGATATTTCGATTACTTAGACTCTATCGTTACCATGCTGAATGATAGCGGCATGATTGCAGTTATCGTTCCTTCGTGGGCAAATGGCATGACGGAAGCGAATTTTCGCCCCGATTGGTTCTCGGTAATGCTGAGTAATGAAGCCGTTTTGCTCATGGGTAAATATGCTGCGGCTCGATATGCCGGAAATCATGTTATCTGGATTGTAGCAGGCGACGCAACCTACTCCACACAAGCACAGCAACAGTTTTGGGGACAGTTTGCCGAGCAGATTCACCAGATGGACGGGCGACAACACCTAACGACAGCCCACTGTCAAGGACATCGCGGAACATTTGAATTTTTTCCTAATTCAACGTCATGGCTAGATATGCAAACGTATCAATCCAGCCATTCTGTTCCATCCACCACGCCACGTGATTTAGCAAGGCGTGGCGCAAACGGTTCGCCTCTAAAGCCCCTGCTTAATGCAGAGCCTGTGTATGAAGATATTGTAACAAGTTTTTGGTCGGATAATTCTTCGTTTGACCGACGCGCCGTTTCTGAAAATGTTCGTGATGCTGTCTATGGAAGTATTCTAACAGGCGCATTAGCAGGTGTTTCCTACGGTGCTGATGGTGTCTGGCAGTGGAATAGCCGCAATCATCCAAGCACCGCTTTACGCCCACGTTTTCATGTTGATTCAGCGATACGTTTTCCTGCTGCCAGACAAATGGGCATTATGAAAAGCATCATGGAAAATTATCGTTGGTATGATTTTCAATCCTCGCAAAATCTTCTATGGCGTGCAGACCCCGTGAATGCTGTGGTGGATGTAGTTCGTCATTCTTCAGTCATTCTTGCATATTTTACCCCCAATACCCTGAATGCAGCAATTGACGTAGGACCGCTTACAGGGCAACGTTTTTTTCGGTGGCATAATCCCGTAAATGGATTACATACTGCATTTCAACCTGTTGTTGTTCCCAGTAATTTTGCTCCAACATTTACCCCCCCAACGACAACTCAAGATTGGGTTTTGGCTATTACCAATGATACAACAGTGGTAACTGAGCGAGTATTTATTAGCTCCACTCCCGGTTCTCCCATATTGCCGTTACATACCACTCTTCACGTGTATCCTCATCCTGTAGATAATAACGGTTCGTGTAGTGTCGAATTTACGATGCTATCTCCAAGCATGATTGAATTTAGGCTTTTCACAACCAAAGGTGAGCATATTTTCACCTTACCCCCTCAGTGGTACAATACCGGAAATCATGTCGTTACCTTGAATTTACAGGGACTTTCAACGGGTGTTTATGGGCTGCATCTTCTTGAAGCAACTTCGCGGCGCCTGGTACAGAAAAGTCTGCTTGTAAAACAATAAAAAAAGCCGCCCTTGTGGCGGCTCTGTCTTTTTTTGGAGGAGTATGCGTATGCTCTGGTGATGTTCTTTCGTTGTGTTGGCTGCTCAAAGGTGAGATGAGGAGCATTTTTTCGGCGTGAATCGAAGCAGAAGCGGTCAAAACCCTTTTGCTGTCCATATCTTTTGCTATTTTCGTGCCAAAACTTTTATGCTATATGTATCAACAATTTACTAATGAGACCGATATTGCTTCTCGCAAATATCTCACAAAACGTGTAGAAAACACTCTCAACTGTGATAGTTCTCTCATGTTTTACAATCACATCATTTCCGTGTGGTTTTCCGCAGTAGTGCTTTTTCTTCTGCCTTAAAAAAGCCCAAACCGAGAAGAAGTAGCGGGTACGCAAGTATCCATGCGCTGCGCAGAAGAAAACTGCGTCCTAAACTCATGCCGCTCGTGGTATATTCCGCTCCGACAAAAACTCCCAAACACAGCACCACTGCAAGCAGAACACGCCCCCATTCATAGCGAATGGGGTAAATTCTTCGCGTCAGGAGGTACATCAGCCCCGCACTCAGCATATATGCGCCCAACGTCGCATACGCCGCACCCCAAATGCCAAAGCGCGGAATCAGCACCACATTCAGCACCACATTCGCCAAGGCAGCCGCACCCGTAATGCCCGGCAAATACGCAGTACGCTTGCGGATATACACGCTTGCTGCAAAGTTTGCATACAAGCCGTTGAAATAATATGCTCCCAAGACAATCGGAATGATGGAAAGACCGGACCAATACGCAGGATTCACAAAGCGACCGCCTAAAAACGGCATTCGCACGACAAACTCCATGAGCAAACTTGCCATGAGAAAAACCAGACCACAAACCACCGTAAAATACGTCAGCACCCGCGCCAGCATTGCGTAAAGAGCGCGTCGCTCTGTGCGTGTGGCTTTGCGGGAACTTTCGCGCAAGTAAAACGGCTTCCACGCATATTCAAATACCGTCACAGCCAGCATCATCGGGATTCCCAGCCGATAATTCGCTTGGTACAGCCCCACCGATGCACTATCCACAAACATTTTCAGTATTGGGCGGTCAATAACCTGCAACATCATTGCTGAAAATGCTGCCGGAACAGTCGGCAAGCCGAAGCGCAGCAGTTCTCGCAACAACGCAGCATCAAACACAATTTTTCCGCCGAGAACATAACGCTTCACTTCAGGCAATAACAACAATACACTCACAAACGAGGACAGAAGCCCCGCCAAAAATATCCCGCGAATCCCCATATGAAGCCACACCACCAACACCAGATTTGCCACGATATTCAGCACAATAACACTAAATTTCAAGAGCGCAAAGCGCTTTGAGCGAGATTCCATGCGGAGTGCAGCAAACGGTACCACAACCAAGGCATCAAAAAACGCAATCAGCGCCGCATAGACAATCATCGGCGCAATGCTTGTTTCTAAGCGGAGTGCAGAGGCAAGCGGCAAAGAAGCCACACAAAATATCAACGTCAAAACGGCACTCACAACAGCGATTCCCATTTGTGCGTGAGCAAAAACGCTGCGATTGTGGTCGGTAGTTGTTTCGATACGTGTTTTGGCAGACGTGGAATTGTGCGGTGTTTGGAAGTATTTGAAAAACGCGGAATCAAGCCCTACGGAATATATCACGTTCACAAACGCAATCAGGGAATAGAGATACGCCGTGTCGCCGAGTTCCGCTTTGGTAACGTAATTCGTGTAAAGCGGCGTAAGCAAAAATGTCAGGAATCTCCCCAAAATAGTGCTGATGCCGTACACAACAGTATCGGAGGCAAGGGAACGAAGTTTGGCAAGCATAGATTTTTGCATCGTGAAACATGAAACGTCTCTCTGAGCCGTCTTTAAGGGCAATTTTCCGCGTGAATATACATGATTTTTGCACGAAAATCCGTATAATCGTGCCAAAATCGTTTCCCAACACTTATTTTTCTCGCCCACTATGACCATCGGCATTTCCAAAGCAAGCGGTTCGCCCAATTACGCTAAATACGAGGAATGGCTTCGCGCCGCAGACCCACACGTTGAATGTATTGACCTTTCATTGCTTCCTTTGCCTAAAGCACTCGAAACCCTTGCCAAATGCACAGGGCTTGTGCTGACGGGCGGTCCTGACGTACATCCGGCTCGCTACGGTAAAGAATCTGAGATTGAGCGCTGCTTCACCGATGCAGAGCGCGACGAGTTGGAATTTGCGCTGTACGCCAAAGCGAAAGACTTGAAAATGCCTGTGTTGGCAGTGTGCCGAGGTGCGCAGCTGGTGAACGTTGCCGAAGGCGGCACTCTGACGATTGATATTCCCAGCGACATCAACCCAAGCAACGAACACGCCCGCATCGAAGATACCGACGCAGAACATTTTGTCCACGTCCAGAACGGTTCTATTATCACCAAAATTTCAGGGGAGATCGAAGGCACGGTGAACAGCGCTCATCATCAAGTCGTGGAGCGCCCGGGCGAAGGCTTGCGTGTGAGCGCCATTTCCGATGACGGCATTAACGAGGCAATCGAATGGAATGATTTTGCGGGAAAGCCTTTTTTGCTGGGCGTACAGTGGCATCCTGAACGCATGAACTTTGCAAGCCCTTTTTCACTGCCGCTTGCACGGCATTTTCTTTTTGAAGCGGAATCCTACAAACTGCTTTTTCAGTAGGGCTTCCCACCAAATACGCATCTGAACTGCTTCGGCATGACTTTCGGTCATAGAATTATCTCACTCCAATACACTACCGCCTGAGTGTCTCGTTTTGCAAATTTGTAAAATGAGACAGTGCCAAGTTCCGTTTGTGGAAAAGTGTCAGGTTCTTCGGACAGATTTTTGCAAAGTGTCAGGAAAACTTGACACTTTTTCGCTGAAAAGCCGCATCAAACCTCGAAAAAACACTTTGGCACGGGATTTGGGTAATGTAGGGTATCAGTAATGAATATCAATTGGAGTTTGGTTATGAAAACAACATCGGTTACACCTTCGCACAAAAACAACAGCATTATTACTTTGCCCCGTGTTATTATCGGCATTGTAATTCTTTGCCTTGTATTTCAAATTCAAAAAAGCAAATCGGTGGAATTGCCCAAATACACTATGCCGGAATACGTGAAACAAAGCGTTCTGGAGCGTGTAAACAGCCACCGCGCATCGGTTCATGCGCAAGAATTGACACTCAATGATTCGCTTTCCGCAGAGGCTCGCCGCTATTGCGAGATGATTGCAAAAGGCAATCTCCAAGCGAATGTTGCAAGTGTGAATTTGAACATGGCGGCAAATTCCAACGATGTCGAAGCGTGGGACAACCGTAAAGGTATTGTTCGCAACGTTGCTGTCTTTGAGTCCACGAGCGGAAGCCCCGCTTTAGATGCAATGCGCACGTGGTTAGACAAAAACGATGCAGCCAATAACCTCGAAAACTCCAACGCTGCTTTGACAGGAATTGGTGTGGTGAAGCGCGGTAACGCCTACGTTATTTGCCAAATTTTTGCCCCGCGCAAATAGGTGAAATGCCGATACAATCGCGCTTCCTTACTCGGAATACAAAATCTTCCACACAGAAAGCGCAACTGATTGACAACAAGTTCGTATATTTGGAAGTGTAAATCATTTTGTTCAACCTTGTCTCAAGGAGAAATCAATGAAAAACTTCCGTTCATTGCTTGCGGTTGCTGCTGTTGCAGCGTTCAGCTTCGGTACAGTCTATGCCGGCGGCGATAACTGCAAAGACAAAGATTGCTGCAAAACCAAAGCAGCAAAAACAACGACAAAAAAAGCAGATAAAACAACCGACAACAAAACTGCTGAAGCGAAAAAATCCTAAAGCAGAGGATGTTGAAAATAAACAAAAAACTGCATTGTTTCTGTTGAAGCAATGCAGTTTTTTTGTGCTTGGTTGGCAAATAACAAATATAGGACTTTCGCAAAAGTGCATTTTTTATAGCAAGGGGTCAAGACCCCTTGTTGCTAAGTCTTTATTTAACAAGGGGTCTTGACCCCTTGCCCGTCAAATTTGCGAAAGTCCTAGAATACTAATTGTCGTAAATAGTTGTGCATAAACATCTGCCTTCCGTAGCAAAGATATTCTTGCCTGTACAGTATTCATGCGGTTTTCAACGATTAAGAAATCACGAATAAGCAATCATTCCGCCCCGACTGCCCGCCTTGCAATAATCATTTCCGCCACTGCCGCAAATACAGCCAACAACAAAAATAACCGCCACAATTCTGTCCCTGTACCTGCACGAAGCGTATCCATGCCGGTTTTGCGGTAATCGCTAATAATGCGGATTTGGTCTTTTTCCGGCACAAACCCTTGCAAAGCGCTTGTAATCTCGTCGTCGTTGAATGTTGTCATTTGCGATTCGGATGATGGAGGGTTTACGGCTAATGTATGCACGATTGCTCCTTGCTTACCGTCCGCACCAGTGCTGATAGCGTACACGCCCGGTTGCTGCACACCGCCCTCAAACGACAGCAGCGCACCCGATGGCGTTTGCGCTGCTTGCCGCACCGATACGGCGTTTGCAGGGTCGGTTATGCTCAGAGCCGAGCCTTTGGGAAGTTTGCCGGAAAGAAGAACTGTGACTGACTGCCCGACAACCGCCTCCGAAGCCGCAGAAACACTTGCCGTCAGATATGATGCCGCACGAAAAACAATCGGTACAAAAATTCCCGTAACAGGAAAATTACTCCAGCCCGTTATCGGCGGAGCAGCGCAGTACAGCGCCTTGCCGTTGCCAAGTTTACTTTCTGCCAAAAATGCCCCGTCGGGAAGTTCGATGAGTGCTTGTGCGGTCATGGTTTCGCGTTTCAAAGGCAGTGCTTTGAGAAAACGTGGGGATTCTACAAGGCGCTTAGAATCAGCGTTTCCGCCTTTGAATACGCCGCTAAAGAGTGGATGCGCTTGTTCAACTGCCGTGAACTCCGCATCACTACTGGCTAAGGAGTAATCACTTGCCGAAATTTGACCAAATTTCAGTGCCGGAAGAAGCGTTGCATTGTAATTTTCCGCATCGGTGCGACTACCGCCAAAAATCATCACGCCGCCGCCATCCTGCACAAATGCTTGCAATCGGCTCACATCGCTTGCCGAAAAGCGCGGAATATCTACCAGCATCACCGCATCCACTTCATTCAGTGCCATTGCCGAGAGTGCTTCGGGTGGCAAGACCGAAAGAGATGAAGCGATATTACCGGCACGCAGCGCCAACGCGAGAAATGTGGTCTCTTCGCTCGTGCCGATAACGGCAATGCGGGGCTTGGGAGGCAGCGCAAAGCCGAAATGACGGCGGTTGTCTGCTTCCAGCACATCCCCTTCCACTTCCACCGTGCAACGGACAAGCGACGACAAAGCACCGGAAGAGCTATGCCGTGCGGGTTCGGGTGCTGCCGCCGCAATAGGAACGGTGCGGGTTTCTCCGGCTGGGATATTGACCGTGCGCTGCGCAACACGCTCCCCATTCATCACAAGGCTGACAATCACATCTTTCAAGTCTTCCGTGCCGCTATTGCGCACCCTTGCTTCAACTTCAACGGGCTTGCCGCTCTCGAAAATTCGGGTCAGCACATTCAGCGAATCTACGGAAATATTATTTTCACCCGCTTTGGAATCAGCACCAATCGGCACAACAAAGAGCGCGGCGGATTTCGGGAAAATAGCCGTAGAATCACGCTGTGCGCCCGGGTCATCGGTCAAAATATTGGTTTGGTTATCCGTAATAATAAAAATTTCTTGGTTGATATTCCGCGATTTTCCTAAAACCGATGAGGCAAGGCGCAGAGCCGATTCCAGCTTGCCTGTGGTATAAGAAGCGGGCGCATTTTGCACGGCTTCACCAAGTGCGCCGAAATCCCGCGTAAACTCGGTAAAACGGCGGTCATCAAGATTCGCCATTGGAATAAACGCTGCTTCGTCGCCTTCGGAAAGCGACCGAATAACCTTTAATGCTGCTTCCTTTGCTTGTTTTAGTCGCACACCGCGCTCGTCGGCAAGTTCCATGCTGAAAGAATTGTCCAAAATAATCACCACCGAGCTTTTCGCTTTTGTGCCTAAGCCCGGAAACGATGTCGGAATCGTCGGGCGAGCAAAAGCAAGCACCGCACAAACCACAATCATGACGCGCAAAAGCAACAGCAGTAATTGTGTCAATTTCAAACGGCGAATCCGTGTTTTTTGCAGTTCTTTGAGGAATGCAAGCGTACTGAAATCAACGATTTGCAGTTTGCGCAAATTAAAAAAATGCAGAAGAATAGGGATTGCGGCGGCAATCAAACCAAACAGGACGGCGGGATTGAGGAAACTCATAAATGAAGGCTCTTGATAGCTTGGGTGAATAATACAATGGCAGGTAGAATGAGGGTTGCAAGGCTTTCCTATAAGGCTTTCCTATAAGGCTTTCCTATAAGGCTGCTTATACGAAAATTGATGCCGAATTTTGGAGCATCCCTGCCCTAAAAAACGCAATCCGTACCACCGCTTAAAGAGCAGTGGTACGGAAAATAATCTCGAAAGTTCCTGAGAAATGCAGCGTTAGAGTATGAAACCGCAACGATTACGAACCCGCGCCAAACATAGAGGCTTTTACGGTAATCGTTTCGGCGACTTTACTTCCGACAATACCTTTTTTTCCGGCAATGTTGAACTCTTTCAGCGAAACCGTAAATTCTGTTTTCACCATAGCAACATCGCCTTTTTCAACGTAGGTAATCTCAATCGGGCAGGAAAGTGTTTTGCTCACACCGTGCAATGTGAACGTGCCTTCAGCAGTGCCTTTGGCAACACCTTTGCCGCCACCGCTTGAAACAAGCTGAACGCCTGATATTTTCTTCACTTCAAACACGATGTCCTTATGGCTTTCTTCATCCAGCCAATCTTTGCCTAAAAGGTGTTTGTTACGAAGCTCGATACCGGTTTGCATCGTGTTTACGGGAACAACAATTTTGCCCGTTGTGGCTTCAATGTTCGCAGGGTCAAGCGCAAAAGTACCGCTTACGCTTGCCGTACCGCTGATTTCCTCCAAAGGCGCTTTGCTGTTGAATTGTGCTTGATTGTTACCGACTTTGTTATCCAATTTGATATTTTTCGTGCCTTTTGCTCCAAGATTAAATCCTGTTGCCCACAGTGTTGGAGCGGCAAAAACGAAGGTTAGTGCGAGCATCGAAGCAGTGATAGTCTGCAATGTTCGGCGTGAAAGTGTGATAAATACGTGCATGGAAGGATGCTCCAAAAAAATTACGTGAAACAACATTTTATACTTCATCATTCTAACTGTCTTACGATTGCTGTTTTGAACGAGCCACACGAAGACAAACCACGCCAACGATAGCGCAGAGAAGGGCGGCGGGCGCTCCGTATTCCAAGCCTAATCGAAATTGCGGTTTCCATTCTACAATTTCTTCTTCGACACCGAAAGTAGGATTAATGCGCTTTGTAACAACTTGAACTTTATCTTTGGTGAGCATTTGTGAGCCGTGTGCAAACCAAACACCGATAATTCCTACGGCGAGGATGAACCAAACACCTGCTACGATTTTCCACATTATTGTTCTCTCCTTGTGTGTGATTCAGGTGAAACTCGTGTTTCATAGAGCCAGTGTGTCTATGATGCTTTTCCCCTGCGAAATGTTTATTACGAAAAACGAATTTGCATCTTTTTTGGACAAAGTGCAAGTATGGATTCAGTATTGCACTGAAAATCGGTACTGACAAGGATTACGACCGCAATGCCGCACCAAATCGTGTGCGCACGGTTTCCACAATCGCCGTGATTCCTGCTTCGACTTCAGCCTCTTCAAGCGTTTTTTCGGCAGAATTAAATTCCAGCGCAAAGGCAATACTTTTTTTACCTTCGCCGAGCGCTTCTTTTGCGGCTTTGCCGGAAAACACGTCGAAAATCCGCACCGTGCGGAGATAATTGCCACCATTTTTGACAATACACTCTTGGATGTGAGCCGCATCAACACTCGTTTCCACAACAAACGCAAGGTCTCGCGCAACAGTCGGGAACGGCGAAACAGCCGCATATTTGCGCTCTTTTGTACGCGTTTGACTGAGCGCCGAAAGGTTCACTAAACAAGCAACGACGGGCATTCCAATATCAAATATTTTGAGAGCGGCAGCAGAAATTTCCCCCGCGCAGCCGAAGGATGTTCCGCCAATCACCAATTCCACCGCATTTGCCGAAAAAAGTGGGTACGCCGCAAGATTCGTCAGGGGTTTGATTTCGGCGTTATTCAAACGGCAAACCGCCACAAGGCTCTCTAATACGCCCTTTGCGTCGTAAAAATCCGTCGGGCGCTCGGAGGCATCCCACGACTTTTGTGGCAAAATATTTCCTGTCAAAGCGGCGCAAAAATGGCGCTCTTCCAAAACGCCGCCAATGAAGGTTTCTTGCGTTTGCGGAACGGTGTGAAAAACTGCTCCCAACTCAACAAGGCGCAAATTCTTTTGTCCGTATCGGTGATTGCGCTCCACTGTTTTGAGCATCGAAGGCAGAAGCGACGGACGCATACAGGAAAGTTCCTCACCAAGCGGGTTTGCGATGCGCACGGGGCTTTCGGTAAAAAGTGCCGCCGATTTCGGGTCAATCATATTTTGCGTTACGATGTCGGTAAAACCGTTCGCACGGAAAAATGCGCTCAATTCCTCGACAAAGGGCAGCGGCGCGTAGCGCGGAGGCGTTTGCTCGCCGCTCAAATTCACCCGTGAATGAAGCGCCGGAGCGATGTTGTCGTATCCGTGCAACCGTGCAATTTCTTCGATGCAGTCGGTTTCGGTTTCAACGTCCACGCGGTAGGTCGGAACGCGGTAAGAAGCGCTTTCATCGGTAACATTCAGCACCGTAAAACCCAGCCGCGTCAGTAATGCTCGCTGTTCCGTGCTTGGAATGTGCTTGCCGATGAGCATATCGGCACGGGCATAGCGCACCGTTACCTGCTTTTCGGGTTGTTTTGTCGGGTAAACATCTACAACACCGCTTGCAATCTGCCCTCCTGCCACCTGCTGAATCAATTCTGCGGCGCGGTCTGCGGCAAACACGACTGTTTCCATATCCACTCCGCGCTCAAAGCGGTATGCGGCATCGCTGGAAATACCAAGTTTTTTTGCCGTGCGGCGAATCGAAGACGGCTTGAAATATGCCGATTCGATAAGCACATTCACCGTGCCGTCGGAAATTTCACTGTACAAACCGCCCATAATACCGCCCACAGCACTGCTTTTTTCGGCATCACAGACCATGACCATCGAAGAATCCACGGTTCGTTCTTTGCCGTCCAGTGTGGTAAATTTCTCACCGTTTTGTGCTTGTTTGATGACAAGCGTTTTTCCGGCAATTTTGTCTAAATCAAACGCATGAATAGGCTTGCCGCACTCAAGCATCACATAATTGGTAACATCCACGACGTTGTTGATAGAGCGCAAACCACAAGCCGTAATGCGGTCTTTGAGCCATTTCGGGGATTCTCCGATTTTGACACCTCGCACAACCCGCCCTGCAAAGCGGTGACAGCCTTCAGTATCTTCGATTTTGACCGTAATACGGTCTTCCACCTTCAGCCCGGAATCCTCTTGTACTCGTGCTTCGGGCTTGCGAAGCGGCGAATGGAAATACGCAGCAATTTCCCGTGCAATGCCCAAATGACTGAGGCAATCGGAGCGGTTCGGCGTAATCGAAATTTCGTAAAGAACGTCGTCCAAGCCCAAATACCCCGCAAGCGTCTCTCCAAGCGGTGCATCGGCATGAAGTTCCCAAATGCCGTCGCTTTCCTCGCTAATGCCGAGTTCAGCTTTGCTGCAAATCATTCCGTTGGATTCCACGCCGCGCAACTTGCGTTTTTCAATCGTAAAGCCGCCATTCGGCACAACAGCACCGGAAAGCGCCACAGGGACTTTCTGCCCCGCAGCCACATTCGGAGCGCCGCAGACAATTGTGTTCACCGTGCCGCCGCCCACAGCAACCGTGCAAACCGAGAGTTTATCAGCATTAGGGTGTTTTTCTTTGGTGAGGACTTCGCCCACGACAAAATTGCGGAGTTTGTCGCCTGGGCGTTCTATTTTCTCGACTTCCAAGCCGAGCATCGTCAAAATGCGCTCCAATTCTTCGGGCGTTGCGGAAAAATCAACAAGTTCTTTGAGCCAGCGTTGGGAAATAAGCATACAAATTCGGTAAATACAGGACAATAGTGTTTTTCAGAACAAAAATACAAAATGCCGCACGTTTCGCACAGTCGTTTTCGTGATTTATTCTTCAAAACACGATGTAATCAAGGTTTTACACAAAAAAGAGTATTTTTTCCGATGAAAATTCTTTGTAATCACCGAAACTTTTGTATTTTCCGCCTGTCATAATTCACACTATTCATTTCTTTTTAGTCGGGAGAGGTAGTTATGCGTAAACTATTCGCAGTTGTTATTGTGGGAGCAATTCTTTCATTTGCTTCGGTGCAAACCACGCAAGCACAAGTTCTCAAAAAGGGTACAAGCATAGTGGATGCCGGACTTGGCTTAGGTTGGGCAATATCACCCTTTGTAGGCTATGAATACGGCTTAACCGATAAAATCGGCGTTGGGCGTTTTGGTCTTGGTGGTACGGTTTCGGCTGCTTTGTATTCGGGTGGGACATGGCTCACAATTGGTCCAGAAGTCCGCTATCACTTTGATTTTGGTACTTTTCCGCCCAAAGACTGGGATTTATTTGCTGGTCTGGGGCTTTATTATTACAACTGGCTTGGATATTCAGGAGATTATACGCCACTATACTTTGGCTACCATATTGGTGGACGCTATTATTTCAGTGAGAAACTTGGAGCTACTGTTCTTTTAGGTGGCGGTGGAGGCTTTGGTGTAAGCATTGGTATCAGTTTCAAATTGTAATTGCAATAAACGTTTTTTCAAAACCGCTTTTACCGCATCGTGTAAAGGCGGTTTTTTTTATTTTGTAGCTTCAAAAAGCGCTTAACCACAGCACGTTTCAGCATTTTTTTCGATGGTGTTGTATGAATGACGTTGTTGCATCACAACTTGTTGCGCATCCGCGACTGAACGAACTCCGCGAGGAGCGGCGAACGCTATTGCAGCGTTTAACCGATATTGTTCGTGAGATTCATGACCTCAAAGAGCGCGTATTGCCTGCCTTGCTGACAGAATACGACAAGCATTTTCGAGAATTTGAAATAACACTCCAAGAAAAAACGTTGCTCACCGCAGAAATGGTGCGGCGCGAAGAGCTGTTCCGTCTGAAATTAGGGCGCGGGGAAAAACTCACCGAAGAGATGATTCGTGCCGTGAATACGGTGGTGGACAAAGAATTTGAACGGATGAAAAAACGCTTTCAAGAAGCATTTTCCATGAGCGCGGAAGAGCGCGAAAAAGCAGCCTCCGAGCGCTCTCAAAAGCATAACGACAGTGATTTCACGAAACTGTATCGTTCAATTGTCAAAAAGCTGCATCCCGACGCTATCGCAAGGGAAGAAGCGGGACAAACCGATGCGAACTCACGTGAGAGCGATGCTTCCCAAGCAGCAACAACACCCTTTGAACAATTTTGGCAATCCGCACAAGAGGCATACAACAACCGCAATTTGCGCGAGTTACAAGCCATTTATGACCTTGTTGTTTTGGCGGAGGAACGCGAGGATTATACGACAGTTGCGTCGGCGGAAGAGCATTTGCAGCAAGAAATCATGCGGCTTCAAAGCCGTTTGCGCAATGAAGAGCGCCGTTTGCGGGAAATCGTGAATAATCCGCCCTACACTGTGCGAGAACTGATGAAAAGTCCAACGTGGCTGGAACAGGAGCGCTCCGCGTTCCGAAAGAACATTGCCGAAAAAGAGCGTGATTTCGAGCGTTCCAAGGCTTTTCTGGCATCCATCAATGCGCTGAATTCCAACCTTGCTTCAACGCCCTCGCCCTTTGCCGAACAGGAAGCATTTGCCAATGATTTTATGACAAACACCTATTTCAACAATCGTTAGGCAATTTTGCGCGAATGAGGTCTAGTCCGCTTGCGAAGTTGGCTACTCTTACAATTTCTCAGAATTCAACAACAAAGGAAAAAAAATTGTTTACCAAGCAATAATAACAACAATTTTCCTTTGTGAACGTTGTGAGTAAAAGAACAAAGTTGTATATTAAAAATTCAACCCCCATTTTTACGCAGTTTTCTGACCAGACCCACTTTGAGCGAGGATTACGTCTATGCAAACAGCTTTTGACAAAGGCACCGACAAACGTGAACAAGGCTCCGGCAATGAAGAAGTCTTGCAACTCGTGAGTTTCACGCTTGGCAAAGAAGAATTCGGTATTGATATTCTTCGTGTGCAGGAGATTAACCGAACTTCGTCCGTAACGCGCGTTCCGAATTCACCACACTTCATCGAAGGTGTAATCAACCTTCGGGGAAAGGTAATTCCGATTGTGGATTTACGGAAGCGCTTCGGTATGCCGCCGTCGCAACATGACAAAAATACGCGAATTATTGTTGTGGAAATTCTCTCCAAAACTGTCGGTTTTATCGTAGATTCTGTACGCGAAGTGTTGCGTATTCCTCAAAGTGTTGTAGATCCACCACCGCCGATTGTAGCAGGAATTAGTTCGGATTATATCGAAGGTGTCGGAAAAATGGATGACCGTCTGCTTATTTTGCTGAACCTTGAAAAAGCACTATCATCTGCAGAACTACAAGCATTGTAAGTCACGCTACCAACCTGTTTCTGTGCCTCTTTTTTGTAGGCACGGTGTTACTATTGGTTTGACCATTGCCTTTTCATCAACGTTTCGCATTGCGTTGTTTGCTTTTTGAGAAATTGTGAACGTTTTTAGCGTGAAAGTGTTCTTGCCCCAACGCTGAACTATCAACACTACGCCGATTATGAGTGTACAAGACCGTATTTCCACCATGCTCACTGCCACCGATGCTGCCGTACGCCGCCGCGCAGCAGAGGAGTTTATGGGACTGAACAGTGCTTCCGGTGAGGTAATCACTGCCTTCGCAAAGGGACTGAGTGACGAGGACAAAGGCGTACGAGATATTTGCGCGCTTGCGCTAGTGCGTTTGGGTAATGACGCGACACACGTCAATGCACGGTCTGTCGCCCAAGCAATCGCCCCCCTTATCACGCACGAGGACATTGAAGTCCGCAATCTTGCCGGAGATGTTCTCATTAAACTTGGCTCGGATGCCGTAGATGCGCTCTACCCCTACTTACAAGACAGCAAAGCAGACAATCGTAAATTTGCGTGCGACATTGTCGGACTGAGCAATAATCCTGCCGCTATTCCTCATGTTCGCGCCATTCTAACCGATGAAGACGACAATGTGCGTTGTGCTGCTGTCGAGGCACTTGGTTTTCTGAAGGCGAGCGACCTTTTGGGTGATATTATTGCGATGTACGATGACGAAGCAGTACGACCGTATGTCGTCGCCGCTATTGGCAATATTGGCGGCAAACAAGCACAGGAGTTCTTGCTCAACATCATGGACGAAACCGATGAGTTCGTTCAGATTGCAGCAATAGACGCACTTGCCGTTTGTGCCGATGAAATCGGTATTGCCCACAAGCTCCTTGCACTTTTGCCGAAAGCTGGTGAAGATGTGCAGCCTGTACTGCTCCGAACAATGTACAGCATTGCTTTTCGCCTACAAGTTGCGGTGGAGTTGCCGAAAGATATGCGTCGTATTGCGCAGCAAGCACTCACCGATGATGACCCCGACACACGCATTGCTGGTCTGTTGGCGCTTGGTCAAAGCTATGAAGAAGAAGATATTCCTGCGCTGTTGCATGAAATTACGCAAAACAATCCTGAAACACAGCAGCACATTTTATCGGTAGTATTGAGTAATTCTGCTCCGGCTGTGGCGCGGGAATTTTTCGACCGTGTGTTTGCTGCATTGTTGGATGCAAATTTACAAATATCGGAACTGCTCGGCTTTTTAACGGCGCTCGTACCGAATGTTTCAGGCGAAAACTCGGCGATTGCTCTTCAGGCTGTAACGCGGCAGTATCAAGCCGTTATCCAAGACCACCGCCGTGAAATTGTTGAATTTTTGCTTGCCGTTAGCCGCGATGAAGCAATTCGACTACTTTCCGATGAGATTACATCGGGGCAACAGCATCGCATCGAAGACGCAACACAGTTTGCGGAATTTTATAATATTCGAGAGATTGTTTTGCCATAAACGACGTTTTTATGCTATCCTGAGCATGATGGAGTGTTGTCGAGCAACCACACGTGCTTTGCTTTCTTAATGCTTGTCCACGCATTGTACCACATGGCTTCTGATTTGTTTGATAAATTTCGCTTTGGTCAAGGTTCACAAGGAATGAATCACCGCCCAACGCCTTCGCAACCTGATTCCACAGAATCGGACAAGAGCGATGCGTCCGGCACGGTCAATAATGACAAAGCACCGTCATCCGGCAGCAGCCTGTACGATAAAAGCCAACTCGGACAAATTTTTATCCCGCCTTCGTTGCTTTCGACAGACAACGCCAACGCGCCCAAAATGGATGAAGCGACGTTCAGAAAATTCCGTGATTTTATCTACGAACAATGCGGAATTTCCTTCACGGAAAACAAAAAGTATCTTCTCGAAGGACGCATTGCAAAGCGCTTAGAAGCCCATAATTTGGCGACATTCGACGATTATTTCCGCCTCATTTCTACTTCTGCTTCCGCCCGCGAGGAGCTTCCAAGCCTCTTTGAAGTCGTAACGATTAACGAAACATATTTTTTTCGTAATCCTCCGCAATTTGAGGCGCTTGAACAGGTGATATTACCGGAAATTCTGGCTGCTAAACAAGCACAAGGCAATAAAAAACTTCGTATTTGGAGTGCTGCATCGTCCTCCGGTGAAGAGGCATATACAATGTCTATGTTGATATTGGAGCGCATCAAACCTCAATTCCCGGGCTTTACGTTTGAAATTGTCGGTAGTGATATTAACACTGCAGTTTTGGAAAAAGCGCGTTCCGGTGTGTTCAAAGAATACTCTGTGCGCAATATGCCTGCACACTATTTGAACAAGTATTTTACCCGTGACGGCGATAAATATATTCTCACACCCGAAGTGCGCAGTCAGGTAAAATTTATGTGCGTTAACCTTTATGACACCCCGACAATGCGTACCATGACCGGTTTTGATGTGATTTTCTGCTGCAACGTGCTGATTTATTTCGACACGATTGCAAAGCAGCAGGTGGTGGCAGATTTGTATGACGCACTGAACAAAAACGGATACTTGTTTATCGGCTATTCGGAGTCGCTGCATGGCGTTTCGAAAGCCTTCAAGTTGGTACATTTTCCCAAAACGATTGCATATAAGAAAGAATAAGAACGCCGCGCATACCCCTTCGGTTCAAACAAGAAGTGTACGCGCACGTTCTCTGAGTTGAATACGCATATTGGACAGGTATTATGGTTAAACGTTGTCATCAATCCACGTTTTTTTGTTACTTCCAACACAGCCTCTTGGAAGGCACACTATGAAAAAAACTATTCTCACCGTAGATGACTCAATGTCGGTGCGAAAATTTATCGCGCTCTCTTTGAAATCCGGCGGCTACCGCGTCATTTCTGCGGTGGACGGCATGGATGCGCTCGAAATTTTACCGAAAGAGAAAGTGGATTTAGTAATTACCGACCTCAATATGCCTAACGTGGACGGGTTTGAACTTGTACGCACAATTCGTGATAATACGATGTATAAAGACTTACCAATTATTATTTTATCTTCGCTTGCCGATGCAAAGTATATTGAGCGTGGTATGAACGCCGGAGCAAACTCGTATATCGTCAAACCGTTCAACATGAAAAAGATTCAATACGAAGTATCAAAATACATTTGATAAATTCTTTTCCTGCTTTTATATTACTTCAGTACATTTGTACGCCCCAATCTCAGCAATAAACAGGCTTTAGCTATCTATCAACTTATTTACCAAAGAGTTGCTATGAAATTTCTCGTAGTTGATGACTCGCCAACAATGCGCCGCATTGTAATCAACGCGCTTCACAGTTTCGGCTACAACGATGTCGTTGAGGCGAGCGACGGTCAAGACGCGCTTGCGATTCTCTATACCGAAAAAATTGATTTTGTGATTACTGACTGGAATATGCCTAACATGAACGGTCTGGAACTCACCAAAGCAATCCGTAACGACGCGACGTTTGGCAGTCTGCCCGTGCTTATGGTAACGACACGCGGCATTAAAGAAGACATTGTACAGGCGCTCCAAGCCAAAGTGAATAACTACATTGTAAAACCATTCACTCCGGCTGTTTTGAAAGAAAAAATTCAAGCTATTGTACCGAGCGCGTAAAGAAAAAATAAGTGTGAGTACTTATCACCTTAATTCTTTACACACGTTACGATGCCAACAAATTTTCTTTCCGTTCACAGGCGCTGCTCATCTTCTGCAATCGCCCCCTAGACTATTTATGTTTTGTGTGTTCTCTATTAACATTTCGGCATAATAGTTGAGGGGATATTGATACAAACCGCTTTAGTAGTGGTGTGGCAATTTCGGTGTGCGTTGATTGGTGTTGTATTCCCAGTCATTATGCATCTCGCAAACCTTGTTACATCCTCCTTCTCTGTATTTTTGTCCTCGCATTTTCCACCGGAGATAATCCATTATGCGTGTAGGTGAAATCAATGAAATGCTGCATAAAACCGAAGAGCTAAAAGCACTCTTCGTGTTCGGTCAGCGCGTTATTCCGTTTTTGGAAGAAGTGTTCCTCTTTATTCGAGAGGTTACGCCATTGCTGGAAAACATCAATATTTCCATCGAAGAAAATCTCTCCAAAATGCCGAAAGCCGCACAACAACTATCTTCGGTAACAAAAGCAACGGAACTTGCTACAACGGAAATTCTGGATACGTTGGACGGACTGAGCTACAAAGCTGATGTTATCAGTTCTAATTTGAAGCAACTTATCCAAATTCAGCGCCAAAATCGCTCTGAACATGAGCGCATTATCGAAGCAGTAAACGAGCTGCAAAAAAATGATGCAACACCGACGGAAGAAAAAGATTCGGTATATTCGCGTATCATTGATGTCATTCGGAAAATAGAACAACGCGACGGCGGTCATTCATCCGCACACTACGTGGACAATATTAAATCGGCAGTCGCTGTTTTGCAAAAACCCGAAGTCTCCGAAGAACTTGTCAATAACTCGGAAAAACTCTTGGAAAGCATTCGCATGGATTCGACACAAATAATGATGTCGCTCCAAGTCCAAGACATTACCTCTCAGCAACTTGCAGCCGTAAACAGTTTATTGCAAACTGTTCAAAATAAATTGGGCGAAATCATGGTGCATTTCCGCAACACGGAAATAGGTGAACTTATCTCCACTTCCGCTCGTCGCCCGGCTCAAGAAGAAAGTCATGCCACCCAAGTTTCGTCGCTGCACCGTGCCATTGCTTACGATTCCGATGTTGGCTCCGCGCTTTCCGGCGACCCGAATCGCCAAGGCTCGGTAGATTCTATCTTTGCTTCGTTCAACGAAGGTGGAATTGATGTGACAATGGCTAAACCTGAGGCACCAAAACAAATTATTGAGCCGTCGTCGCAGAACGATATTGATGCGATGTTCGGTGGAACAAAACCGTCTGCCCCAACCCCATCACCGACATCGTCGGGCGGCTCTGCCTCACAAGACGATATTGATGCTCTTTTTGGCGGCGGAGGAGGGGGAAACGGCGGGAGTGATACGGCTTCTCAGGATGATATTGATGCTCTTTTTAAGTAACGTTGGCACACCTCATGTTCTAGCCTTCGTACAAGCCTTAACCAACAAAATTTCGTACTGTTTTCGTCAAAGTCCCCATTATGGCAGGCGTTCTTGATAACGAAATGAAAGAACTTCTTGACAGTTTTCTTATTGAAACGCAAGAAATTCTTGATACTCTCGACCAAGATTTGATGCAATTAGAGTCGCAAGCCGAAAACTTCGACCTGCTCAACTCGGTCTTTCGTAGTTTCCATACCATTAAGGGAACCTCATCATTCATGGGGTTTGACCAGATTACGGAAATCACGCACCATGCGGAAGATATTTTGAATAAACTCCGCAAATCAGAATTGAAAGTCAATTCCGAGATTGTTGATGCGCTTTTGGAAGTGTACGATTGGCTTAAAACCTTGCTCAAGAAGGCTCAAGCAGGAGATACCGAGGCGGTGGATTATTCCAAAACAATGGAAAAACTCACCAAGATCATTCATCCCGACGCTGCACCCAAAGCCGCAAGCATAGCAACACCAACCGCAGCAGCACCAACCGTATCCGGCGGACCGTCGGTTGTTGATAGTATTTTGGGTGATAAATCCTTTGGTACAACGGGTGATTATTTCACGGATGACGAACTTTCGATGATTGCTAAAGCGTTTGATGAAATCAACCGCACTATGCAAATAGGCACTGCCGATGCTCCAGCTGCCCCCGAAGCACAAGCACCTGCCGCTGCCGCTCGACCAATATCTCCACCGCCCCTAACACCACAACCTGTGGCGGCAAGTCCTGCTCCTCAGCGTCAGCCCGAACCCGTATCGCAACCTAAAGCGACGGAGCCAATGGCACCCGCGAAAAAGCCTCCCACAAAAGAGGGAACAGCCTCTGCTCCCGACGATAAAAAAGCAGCTGTAGCAGCCACAGAAACAACTATTCGAGTTGATGTAAACCGTCTGGAAACGCTCATGGATTTGTCGGGCGAGTTGGTGCTTGGGCGTAACCGCTTGGCACAGGTTACACAAGAACTGATGCAGCGCTATGAGAACCACGACTTTTTACGAGAATTGCAAGAAACAAGTTCTGCGATTGATTTTATTACGACCGAGTTACAATCTGCAATTATGAAAACGCGGATGGTGCCGATTTCCAAAATCTTCCAGAAAGCACCACGTATCGTCCGCGATTTGTCGAAAGAATTTGGCAAAGACATTGAACTTGTTTTGCGCGGTGAAGAAACAGAACTTGACAGGGGTATTATCGAAGAGTTAAACGACCCGCTTGTACATATGATTCGCAATTCCTGCGACCACGGCATTGAGCGTCCGGGGGAACGTGAAAAAACAGGCAAAATCAGCAAAGGAACGCTGATTCTTGACGCTCAACATGAAGGCAATCACATTGTCGTCAATATTATTGATGACGGAAAAGGCATTGACCCCGAAATGTTGAAGCGCAAAGCGCTCGAAAAAGGCTTAATTACGATGGAGCAGGTTCAAACCATGAGCGACAGAGACGCTTTCAGTCTCATTTTTATGCCTGGCTTCAGCACCGCCGAAAAAGTTACCAGCGTTTCAGGACGCGGCGTAGGCATGGACGTTGTACGGACAAATATCCAAAAACTCAAGGGCATTATTGAAGTTGATTCCAAAATCGGCTCCGGCACGACCTTTACCATTAAGTTGCCACTGACACTCGCAATTATTCAAGGCTTGCTTGTTCGCGTTCAGTCAGAAATTTATGCTCTGCCGCTCAGTGCCGTTGTAGAGGTTGTAAACACTGACTTAAACCAGATTTACAGCGTCAATCAAAACGAAGTCATTCGCATCCGTAATCAAGTATTCCCCCTTATTCGGATGGACAAAGTTCTCAAAACACCTTCTAACGAAGACACGTTAGAAAACCGCTACGTCGTAGTCGTCGGTCTTGCTGATAAACGCTTGGGTTTAGTAGTGGATGAACTTTTAGGTCAAAAAGAAATCGTGATTAAATCGCTGGGCGAGTATCTTGGTCATATTCGCGGTATGTCGGGCTCAACGATTTTGGGCGATGGGCGAGTAATTATGATTTTGGATATTGAAGAACTTATACAAGCGGCGCATACGATCACCGCCTCTGTTTGGCAGCAGCAAGGATAATTCAGAAAAAATTCAGAAATCCACTGCCTTAGAAACGCCGTATTTGAGAAAAAATCAAGCATATTTGCGCAATCATTGATGGTTGCTTCACACAGAGCGAGATACTACCTTTACACAATACCATGAAACCAATTCGGGTGTTAATTGTTGATGATTCGGCATTTGTTCGCAAAGCGCTTTCAACCATGCTCCAAAGCGAGCCGGATATTGAAATTGTTGGTCTTGCAAACAATGGCAAAGAAGCAGTAGAAAAAACGGCAGAACTCAAACCGGACATTATCACGCTGGACGTAGAAATGCCCATAATGAACGGCTTGGAAGCGCTTCGGATTATCATGGAGCAAAATCCTACGCCCGTTCTCATGGTCAGCAGTATCACGACCGAAGGCGCAGAAGCTACTATTGAAGCCCTTTCGCTGGGAGCTGTGGACTTTATCTCTAAGCAATCCACACTCACCATTCAGCAAACCATGCGCGATGAACTTGTCGGCAAAGTTAAAGCCATTACACAGAGTGCCGGAGTGAAAACACGTCTTTCGCGTCCCTCGCTTTTAGGCGGTCTCGGTTTCCGTAAATCTTCCACGCCCGCAGCAAAAGCCGATGACCCTAATGAGCGTCTGTCCTTGCAAGAACGCATCGCACGCCGTCGGCAACAATCTATGCAAGAAGGTGGCTCTCCCGCATCGGAGTCTGCTTCTGCACCCGTAAGTTCATCAGCCTCTCCACAAAAACAACTCCACGAAGTGCGCGTAACGGGAAGAAAACGTCCTACGGCAGGACACGCAAAAATTGTCGTCTTAGGTGTTTCAACGGGCGGTCCGTTGGCATTGCATCAAGTTGTGCCGCGTCTGCCGAAAGATTTTCCGGTCGGTATGCTTATTGTTCAGCATATGCCGGCACACTTCACCAAATCCCTTGCAGACCGCTTAAATACTCTCTCGCACGTCACTGTCCGCGAGGCGCAGGAAGGCGATATTTTAGAGCCGGGCTTGGTACTCATTGCTCCGGGCGGCTTCCATTTGAAAATTGCTAAAGACCAGCGTACTATCCATGTTACGCCCGAACCCTCAGAAACGCTGCATCGTCCTTCGGTTGATGTTACGGCGGAATCCGTTGTGGAGGCGTTTGGCGGTCATGCCGTCGGCGTGATTATGACCGGAATGGGGCGCGACGGATGCGCAGGGTTAAAAAAACTCAACGCCAAAGGCGGTTACGTTATCGCTCAAGATGAGGAATCATGCGTGGTCTACGGTATGCCCAAAGCCGTCGTTGATGAAGGTATAGCCGATGAAGTGCAATCTCTCGAAAACCTTGCCGAGGCTATTGCCGCTTGCACAGGCGTTCATGCGGTAAACGCAAAAGTGTAGCGGGTTACGTCCAATAAACGTAAAAGCATCTTGAAATTGAGTAATTTCAGGATGCTTTTTTGTTGTTTGCGGTGCTGACAGGGATTGTGCGGGAGTTTGGGGGCGGAAGTATATCCATGCAAACGCCCTTCGTAGAAAAATTTTTTTCGTTTCTTGTGCTTTTTCATATATTTGCAGCGAAATTGTCTCTTGTTCCGTGCAAGGAGTTTTCCATTATATTTTTCCTTGGCTCTTTATTTTCCTCTGACGACAACAACTCACAACTAATTTTCGCGTAATTGTACGCTTACTCTGCTCGGAAACCGCCAAATTTTTCAATAAGTAGAGTAACCGTCCAATCTGCGCCCTGCCTTCCTGCGGGGCGTATTTTTATATTGTTCTATTTATGGGCGCTTGGCGGTGCCTCGAGCAGAAACAATAGGAAAAATACGCTCTTTTTTCATCTATAAATTCTGAGGAGTTTATATGCGTGTTCGCAGTAGAAATGGTAGGTTTCTTTGGTTGGTGCAACTTGGTGTTGCATCTTTGGTGATATGTTCCGTGATGAGTGGTGTAGCCTTTGGGCAGCAAAAACAGCGTGGTCAGGTGCAGCAAACGACGACAAAAAAATTGGGTTCGTCGTCGGTGATGCCGATAAAAAAAGAAGCAGAAATGAAAGTGCAGGGTATAGAACCGGTGATAATTGAAGAACGTCGTGAGGATCCTCGGCCCGTTTCACCGCCGCCGCCGCCTATTGTAGATCCGCCTGCCCCGTGGGATACGCGTGGTGCTACTCCTAGTACTCCGCCAGGTGGGGGTACTTCTACGCCACCTCCGGAAGAATTAAAAACTTGTGTGGTATCTTGTTCTTGTACTGATATAGCTGGACCAGAAATAACGAACCAAACCGAGGGTGGATGTACAGACAAAGTATATTTTATGTATAGCGCAACATTAACAAAGCATTTTGAGGTTAAATCGGCTGATTGCGGCACAGTAGATAAAAGCAGTGTTTGCAAAGGCAATGTTGGCTATACAGGTTATTCTGTATCGCTTTCCTCGACGAAATATTCGGGATGTGGGCAACCACCGATTACTACTCAACAATACAGTAATTCAGATGCTGGTTTACCCCCAGCAAATGTTGGTCCGGTAAGACTAGCAACCTCTTGTAATGGTGGTTATTAAAGCCCAATTTTGAATAAACTTGACACCAATAATTTTCCACAAACTTTATGAAAAAACATATTTATCACTTCCTCTGTCTAGCTGTATTCTGTTTAGTAATACAGTCATGCACATCAGGTAGTATTGGTTCTAATTCTAATGAAATTGTTGATATTAGTACCGTTAATGCGAAACTTATTCACAAAAGCCATGGAAGCTCTCTAACAATGACTTCTGCCATTATTCCGCCCGATCCATGGATTGCTGGTGAGAAAAGAGATCAACTGTTCCGTGAATATCAGGGCACAAATGAAGATTATATTGTTAGCCAGTTTGCCAAATCTGTTGTAAAAATGGAATCGTGGCAACAGGTTCATATAGCCGCCCAAGAGTGTATTAACAAAACATCTCAAGGGTATTATGCCTTTTATGCCCATCAACTTGTTGCTTCAACTATGCTTACAACATACTTTCTTTTGGAAAAACCAACCCCTGAGGTGCAAAAGGCTGTTGGATACTACATGGACATTTTGGCAAAGTATAATAATTTCGTTGAACCAAACGTCAAGTCCGCAATGCTTTCAATGTTAATTGGTTACTGGAGTGAAAGTAAAATCAAAGACTTTGCCCAAAAAAGTTATGCTGCAATTTCATATAATTTGGCAACTGAAAAGTTTTTACAAAATTTTTACCAGTTACGACACAATGACCTGTTGAAACAGCTACCTGACCAATATTCTGCTTTGTCTGCTAGCCAGGCTGCAACAAAAATTGAAGAGGCTTTGTTCGTCGAGTTTTTAACATTTCCAAAGCGTTCAAAACCTTTTCCGAACTGGTTAAATAATTGGGAAGAGTATAAACAAAGTACCCAAGACAAGCCCGAAAGTATAGCTATCTTGGCGCTTTTAGCGCAAGGCAAATTTGCTACGACTTCAAAAAAATAAATTACCGTGGCTACCGCCCCACCCCAGAGCGGTAGCCATTTTTCACACAAACCAACAAACGTCCAACAATGAAACAAACACTCCTCTCTCTCGCATTATTCCTTACCGTGCAGACCTACGCCGATGCACAAGAATTAGTGATATGGAAGGACAGCAAGACAGAAAAATACGGCTTCAGCGACCAAGAAGGAAATATCGTCATCACGCCGCGCTACGACGTTTTGAAGCCATTGCGTAATGGGATGTGGATGTCCAAATTTGGGGGAAAGTATGGGGTTTTGAGCAAAAGCGGTAAGGAGATTATCACGTCAAAATATGATTCGGTGAAAGTCGCAACTAACGGCTTTATTGTTGTCGGTCTTGCACGAAAATTCGGCGTGGTCAATCCGCAAGGCAAAGAAATTATTGCACCAACATTTGATGCCGTCGAACTTTTGGATAATAAGTGTGTGAAAGTGAGCAGTGGTGGGAAGTTCGGTTGCTTTGCTGAGTCCGGAAAACAGTTGCTTGCGGCGGAATACGACGACATCAAGTTTTTGGAAGGAAACCAAGTACAAACCCGCAAAGGTACAGCAGTGCGGATACAGGCACTTTCTCATTAACGCTTCTTTTCGCAATTTCTCAATACTTTTATTGCTCTCAAGATTATGCGCCTTCCAATGACGATGTTTTGTCTCATGCTTATCTTTTTCCTCCAGCAATATTCTGTCCTCTGCCAAACACCCAATAATTGGCGGACATTCGTAGATAAAGCTCTTGTACGGCTGATGGTGAAAGACACAAGCGGCGCAATAGAGCGCTTTCAAACGATAGTAAAAGGCTCTGGGGACAGTGCAGAAGCATATTTACAGCGAGGGCTGTTTTATGTTGGCATACGGTATTACGACAGTGCAATGGATGATTTTGCCACTGCAATTCAAAAAATGCCCACCAATAAAGAATCCTTTCTTGCACGAGGTTCTATTCTTTTTGAACGTAAACAATATTGGGATGCCCTGAAAGATTTGAATGAAGCAATCGTGTTAGATAATGATTTCACCGAAGCCTACTATATGCACGGACTGGCTGCCATGCGGCTTCAAGACTACAACGCTGCGGCAATGGATTTTGCTGATGTGCTGCGGTTGGATTCGCTTCATACCAACGCACACTATCAAATCGCTGTTATCGCTATTCAACAAAAACGCACCGCCGACGCACTCAGTTCGCTCAATACAGTTCTGCGTTTACAGCCTCTGTTTGCAGAGGCATACACCATTCGGGCTGCTGCATTGATTGATTTAGGAAAAGCACAGGAAGCCTGTCCGGATTTGGTCGAGGCGGTGAAATTGGGAAATAAATCTGCGTTGGAGATTTTGCGAACTCAATGCGGTAAATACATATCTATTAAAGGTATAGACAGCTTGCAAACATTTACTATGGAAGAGGTTGCAGTTGTAGGAGTTCGAGACGAGTATGCACGCGCAGCAGCAGAAATGAAACTTATTGCGGCACGCTGCGGAGCGGTAGCCTCGGTTCTTGCAAACCGTGTATCGGGACGGTACACATCTGCACGCGGTACTAGAATTCATGGTTTGTTCGCTAATCGCACAGATACTAAGCCTCTGATTGTTGGTACAGGTCCCTTGCCAATGGTCACAATGAATGATATTGATGTACAAGGATCAATCGGGCTTAACCTTGATGATTTTATAGCGCTTACTGCTGATCGCGTTGTGGTCAGTAAAAATTCTGCTATTCAGCAAAAGTTCAATCAAGTCATACAACGACGCAATATGCTTAGAACGTTCCTTGATGGTCAGTTGCCGACAGAAGCAAGGGGAGTAATCAGAGAAATTGCTACTGAGATTACACAGATCGCGGAATTGTTTGCAAAAGAAGTATCAGGTACTGCAAAAAATTGATGTGCTTACAACCCCAGATTCTCAATGTTCAATGAGAGTTGCCCCATTTACCGCCCTCGCCGCGAAGTATTCGCCGCAGCCGCGCCAAGAAGTGCGTCGTAGCCGCCAAATTGCGGATTACGGTAGTAAAACAGCGCATAAAATGTGTGGTTTGCCGAGAGCGAGTTTCCTTCACATTCTTCAAAATCATACGCCTCAACAGTGCCTGTTTGCTTGCTTAAAGTGCCTGAAGCGTACAAGTAATTATGCCGTCCGCGACGAATCCACTGCGCAAGCGTGTATTGGTGTAACGTGCTGTCATAGCGCATTTTCCAATCGGGCAGTGCTTGCCAATTATTAAACGAACCCATCACGAAAATTTCCCGCGACGAAGGCGCTCCTTCACTTGCTAACACAAATTCCATCAGCACATACTCATCGCGGCTTGCTTGCACACCTGCACTCGAAAATGCACCGTCATCGGCTCTCATAAACATTACGCCGTTCCGCCGCAAATCTGCCAAAGCAAAGCGCAACGGGGCTGTGGAAGCAGGGAAGCGCAAGGCATCTCGAATATCCAAAACGCGATATTCATTTTCCGCCGGAACAGCCGTTATGCGAAAGCGTTTTTGTCCGCCGGAAAAACCCAACACCGTGATTTTCGATGAGCGCCCGTACATCTGCTCCACACGGCTTTGGTCGGGCTTTTGCGTTATTACAAAAGGCTCGTTCCACCGCCACGCACGGTAAAGCGTAACGGTGTGAAAATTTTCATCAAAAAACTGCGGAGGCGCACTAATGGCTGCTTCCACAAGGTTTGCCGCAGGGCTTGTGCCACCGATTCGAGGGCTATATCCGTCGGGCAACAGCACCAGCGACGTTGCTGTTTCTTGGTCCACGACGAAAAACCGTGCTTCCCCAATAGGCGTGGCCATATCTTCGGCATCAAATATTTTCGCTTTCCAATTCCCCGAAAACCTTAGCTGCACTTCGCTGCTCGGCACGGTAAAACGGGCGCGATGCGTGAAATACCGCGAAAACGTGTTTGCTTGAAACACTTGAATTTGTGTGATGCGAAGCGACGGGTCGTTGATAACGAAATTTTTATCCTCCACCCAAAACGCATCACAATGGGTGAGCGTGGCGATAAACGCCGGCTGCACCGCACATTGCACATCCACTTCTACCGTTACGAAACTGCTTCCAATCACGCCCGAAGCGTCGTTTGCTGCCGCGTTTTGTCCATTTTGGTCTTGCGGCGTACCAAAGACGTTTTGCGGTGCGCGGGTGATTATCGGCGGCGCAGCCTCACTGTTTCCACCAAAAACCCGCACATTCAGCACCTGCGGTTTAGAACTCACGCCACCGCCGGAACGTGCTGCAGCAATCAATGCCGCACACGAAGAATAAAGCGGTGCGCAAAGAATAATGCAAAGCAAGAAAAAACCCGCACTGCCCGAAAAACGAGCAATGGTGCGGGTTTGAAAAGGATACCATTTATCAGAAAAACTACCCATCGTTATCTACGCCTTTATTTTTGACACCTTAATTTTTTACAGGTTTTGCCACATAGAGGTTCATTGCTTTATCGGAAGCCGTTGTAATTCCGCGAATGAGCGCAGAACTGAAGCCTTGATGCTCCATTTCGTTCAGCCCGGCAATCGTGCAACCGCGTGGCGTGGTTACTTTATCAATTTCGCTTTCGGGGTGTGAGCCGGAAAGCAGCAACGTAGCGGCTCCACGAGCCGTTTGTGCAGCCATTTTGATAGCTTCGTCGGCATGAAAACCAATTTCAATGCCGCCTTGTGAAGCAGCGCGAATTGCCCGCAGGAAAAATGCAATACCGCAAGCACAAAGCGCCGTTGCCGATGTCATCTGCTCTTCATGGATAATGACCGTTGCGCCGACGGTATCGAAAATTTGCTGTGCAACACCCAGCGCCGTTTGATGTTCCGTATCCGCCGCAAGGCAAGTCATAGATTCACGTATGGCAATCGCTGTATTCGGCATTGCGCGAACAACGGGCGCATTTTTGCCTAATTGTTTGGTAATTTCTGCGATGCTTGCACCGGAAACAACGGAAATAATGATATGTTTCTTCGGATTCACTTCTTTTTTGATTTCCGTCAGCACTTCGTTCAGTTGTTGCGGCTGCACAGCCAAAATCACGATGCTTGCTGTTTTCAGAGCATCAGCGTTGCTGGCTGTTACGGTAACATTTTGTTTTGCTAAATCTGCCAAAAGGCTCGTTCTGCGGCGCGTGATGGTAATGTTTTTTGCAGGAAGTAGCCCAGATACAATCAAGCCCTGCGCAATCGCTACGCCAAGATTTCCGCCGCCTAAAATCGCAATAGTATGGTTAAAATCCATGAATACGTTGGTGAATGTGAAAGAGAAAATTTGCCATGACAAACAAGTGGATACAAGCGCTTCAAACTTATTCAAATTCTGCGACATAGCCCACGAAAAAACCCGATTCCCCTCGCAACACCGCATCTGTGGCTGTGTGGAAAGGAATCGGGTAATTTGATCGTTTTGCGAAATTTCTTACGACGTGCGAGAATTGCCAAAGGTTATGACAGAAATCCATGCGAACCGCTTCATTACTGGAAAATAGCGGAAGACAGCTTGGTCGAAAGATTCAAAGCCCTTCAAAATGCGGTCAAACATTGTTGAGTTCCGAAAAATAATCGTACCGATTGAAGTCAAATGAAAAAACTCAATCTCCATGTTGGTAAAATGTTTTTTCATTAGTCGAAAATCCTCCATGACTAACGGATGCTCATCAACCGTCCTTAAACGCGGCGTAAGCGTGCGATAAAGGTTGATAACGGGATTATGCCCCAACGGTTCAAAAAATATTGCTTTACCACCCGGGCGAAGGACACGTGCAATTTCCGGCAGAGATTTTGACAAATCCAAATGGTGCAAAATCCCCGAACCACAGACGTAATCAAACGAAGCATCAGGAAATTCCAGACGTTCGGCATCCATTACTAAGAATGAGGTATTTTGGCTCACCCCCAAAGACGCTGCCATATCCGTCGCTTGTTCAATAGCGACATCAGAAATGTCAATACCTTTGACAGAGCAGCCCCTGGCAGCCAACCCAAATGCCTCAGAACCAGGTCCGCAGCCATATTCCAGTACGTTACTTCCCGCCGGAATATCGTTCAAATACTTACGGTAAAGTCCTTTACTGGGTTTTGTAACGGCATAGTATTTATCCGTTACATGGCGCTCTCCACTATCGAAGATATGATTGTGAAATTCGCGTTCTCGCTCTTGTCGTGTTTCCATACTTACAATAACAGTAAAACCTTTACTTTAAGAAAGTTGTGGGAATTTCAAACATCGCAAATTACGAGACTTTTTTCGTAACCGATTTACCCTGCATGAACAGCAGCAAGTAATCGCGGCTTCCGGCTTTGGAATCTGTACCGCTCATATTAAATCCGCCAAAAGGATGCACATCCACGAGTGCGCCTGTACACTTGCGATTGAGGTACAAATTGCCGACAAAAAACTCATTCCGTGCGCGTTCCAAACGTTCCTCGCTTTTGCTGTACAGAGCGCCTGTTAAGCCAAATTTCGTGCCATTGGCAATTTCCAGCGCATGGTCGAAATTTTTTGCTTTAATCACCGCCAACACCGGACCAAAAATTTCTTCTTGCGCAATGCGGGCTGTGGGAGCAACGTCATCAAAAATCGTCGGCTCAATGTAATATCCGTTCAACTCATCAACTTTTTTCCCACCCGTCAGCAGCTTTCCTTCGCTTTTGCCAATTTCAAGATATTCCAAAATTTTCTTCTCGGATTTCAAGGAAGAAACCGGTCCGGCAATCGCATCATCTTTTGCATCACCGATTTTGAGTGCTTTAGTGGCAGCAACGAGTTTTTCAACGAACTCTGCATGAATTTTTTCATCCACAATCACACGCGAACACGCCGAGCATTTTTGCCCCTGAAACCCAAACGCCGCAGCAACAGTGCCTTTGACGGCTGAATCAATATCGGCATCGTCGGCAACAATCGTCGCATCTTTGCCGCCCATTTCCGCAATGACGCGCTTTATCCACAGTTGCCCGGGCTGCGTTTTTGCGGCACGCTCGTTAATGCGTAGCCCAATGCCCATGGATCCGGTAAACGTCACAAAGCGGGTTTTGGGGTGGTCCACCAAAAAATCACCCACTTCGAGCGGGTCGGCAGACAAAAAGTTCAGCACACCAGCAGGCAAGCCAACTTCACGCATAATATCGGCAAAGAGCCAACCCATCATGGGCGTTTCGACAGCAGGTTTCAACACGACGGTATTTCCCGCAACAATAGGTGCGACGGCTGTTCCGGCAAGAATGGCAAAGGGAAAATTCCACGGTGTTACGACAAACCCCGCACCAAGCGGCACGTAGAAGTAGGAATTATCCTCGCCGTCAATTTTTGTGAGCGGCTGCGGCTGTGCGTAGCGAAGCGCTTCGCGTCCGTAAAATTCGAGGAAGTCAATCGCTTCGCAGGTGTCGGCATCGGCTTCGAGGTAATTTTTTCCCGCTTCGGAAATCATCCACGCATTGATTTCCAAGCGACGTTTACGAATCACATCGGCTGCTTTGAAGAGGTATTCGGCACGCTCGGCAGGTGGTACATTTTTCCATGATTCAAATGCCTTCCAAGCAGCATTCAAAGCGGCTTCTGCGTCGCTTTGGGTGGAAAGTTGAAACGTTCCGATTGTTTCGCTGAGATTCGAGGGGTTAATCGAAGCGAGTTTTTGTGCAGTAACGACTTCTTTTCCGTCAATGATGTTCGGATATTCTTTCCCAAATTGCGCACGAACCTTGTCGAGTGCTGCTTTTTGCTGTGCTGCAATGGCAGGGTCTTGGAAATTCAAGTATTCTTCGGGTTTGTAGGGCGGACGACTCATAAAAAAACTTGACCTGAAAATGTGAAGAAAAGGAAAAATTTGTCTGTAAATTTGTCTGCGGAATTGTACGACTGCAAACTTACCTGAATTTCGGAGAACATCCAAGATGAGTTTCGCTCTGCGCGAAAAGCGAGTATTGATGAGATACAGAGAGCAGGGTCTATGCCACTGCACAGAAATAATTTGGATGCTTCCGAAAAAAGGTGTACCTTTGTAGTCTATTCAATACCGCGAGGTGGAGCAATTGGTAGCTCGTTGGGCTCAAGGTAATTGGTGGGAAGTTCTTTATGGATACAAAACAAAAAGGTGATATAGCTGAACAAGCCGCAATTCTTGAAGCACTCAAGCGTGGTTGGAATGTTCTAAAACCAGTGGGAGACCGTCTTTCATACGACCTTGTGTACGAACAGTCTGGTTCTTTCATCAAAATTCAAGTCAAGTCTGCTTGGTTCGATACATCCAGAAAAAACTGGGTTATTGATACACGACGGACGAAGACGAATCGCCGTAGAATGATACGGGATTCCTATTCTCCAGATGATTTTGACTTTGCCTTGGTTTATATTGATGAACTCAATATTTTCTATATCTTTCCTGTATCTGTTTTTATCAGGTATGCTAGTGAAATTCACCTAGTTGAAACTGATAAACGTCAGCGAAAACCACAGTCAGCACTGTATCGCAACGCATGGAACCTTCTCACAGAAAGGGCTGTACACAAAGAAATTTGTGTATGATTTTCTGTCAAACTCGGGGAAGCCGTTTGCTGGGTAATCCCGAGCCAAGTTCTTCAAAAAGACTGAAGAAAAGGTGTAGAGACTTAATGGCAGACATCTTCGGTATAGTCAATTTTTTTGACTATGCAAAGATGAAGAGAAAGTCCAGACCACAAACCGATGCAAGTCGGGCAACGAAAGTTGTAGATGGTACGCATAACCCAAAGGTTGTCGGTTCAAGTCCGGCCCTCGCTACAAAACAAAAAGCCGCATAAAAACTGAGTTTGTGCGGCTTTTTTCGTTTTTTCTACTCCAACCCCGGCTTCCAAAGATGCTTTTCTAAATTTACTGCATCACCGATAAATTCTACTCCCTCAGCTTCTAAGAGTTCACGCATCAGTGTCGGCGTGGCAAAGTGGTGTTTGCCTGTCAGTTCACCGTTGCGGTTAATGACGCGGTGCGCGGGAACATCCGTCGCTCTGTGAGCGCTATCTACTGCGTTCATTGCCCACCCAACCATGCGCGACGAGGATTTTGAGCCGAGTGCTTCCGCGATATGTCCGTAAGTGGTTACGCGCCCGAAAGGGATTTGTCGGGCAATTTCATAGACGCGGTGAAAAAAATCCTGATGTTTGTGAACTTTGCTTGTTACCGCGTCGAAGGGAAGTGCCGAGAGTTTTTTTGCCATTACCTGCTCCAAAAAATGCAATCAATCGGGGATTTTTGTGCAATTTGCGTATTCTTCACCGATTCACAAAATTTCTGTTTGACAACGGTCATTTCATGATTACCAGATTTCATGCGCCTTTTCAGCCCTCATTGCCCAAACGCATCGTTTGTTTAACCGAAGAAACCACCGAAACCTTGTATTTGCTTGGTGTGGATGACCTTATCGTCGGTATTTCCGGCTTTACAGTGCGCCCGAAAGAAGCACGAAAAACAAAGCCCAAAGTCAGCACGTATCTGGACGCAAACATAGACCAAATCTTGGCTTTGAAGCCCGACGTTGTCTTTGCTTGGTCGGATTTGCAGGCGGATATTTGTGCAGCACTCATGCGGGCTGGTGTGGAGGTGATTGGTTTTAATCATCGTTCAGTGGAAGGCATTTTATCTATGATTTTGCGCTTGGGAGCGCTTGTTGGCAAATCCGATGCGGCAGAAACGCTTGTCGGTAATTTACAACAACGGCTGAACAACGCTCAGGAACTTGCTTTAGCACGCTCACACAAACCGCGCATTTACTTTGAAGAATGGTACGAACCGCTTATTTCGGGCATTTGTTGGGTGAGCGAACTCATTGAACTTTGCGGCGGCGTGGATATTTTTGCAGAAAACCGCGTTTATCCTGATGCTAAACGCCGCATCATTGCTGACCCGGCAGAGGTTATCCGCCGCAAGCCCGATATTATCATCGCTTCGTGGTGTGGAAAAATGTTTAAGCCGGAACGCCTTCGCGCAAGGGAAGGCTGGAATACCATTCCCGCAGTACAGCATAACCAACTTTTTGAAATCCCGTCGCCGATTATTCTCCAACCCGGTCCGGCTGCGCTGACCGAAGGTGTAGAGCGGCTTTGCGGCATTATTGACCAATGGGAACACGCACAAGACTTGAATGCAAGAGATTCCACATTTTGATAACCACATTCATCATTCACAAAAAACACGCACTATGACTATCGCACTCGGCTCAGACCATGCAGGATTTCGGTATAAATCCGCAATCGCTGATTTTTTGCGCTCTTCGGGGCATATGGTGGAAGATTTCGGCACTCATTCGTTGGATTCGGTTGATTATCCCGATTTCGCGGCTGCGGTGGGCAGGGCAGTTGCGGAGAAGAAAGTGGAGTTTGGTGTGCTGGTCTGCGGAAGCGGCATCGGCGTTTCGATTACGGCGAATAAAGTTTCGGGTGTTCGTGCGGCGAACTGTCTCACCGTCGAAATGGCGCAATTAGCCCGTCAGCACAATAACGCGAATGTGGTAACGCTTGGTGAACGCCTCGTTTCCCTTGAAATGGCACAAGCCATCGTGGAAGCCTTTCTTTCAACGCCTTTTGAAGGTGGGCGACACGAAAAGCGTGTGGAAAAAATTCATGCTTTGACGGAGCGGTAGAATCGGCAGGGCAGAAAAATCCTGCTGCTTGAATCTATTTTCCTCTGTCAAAAAGTTTTTTCATCGCTTCAATTTCCGACCGCGAAACGTGTGTTGGTTTATCATTAACAGCAAGGCGTTTGTCTTGTGGTGATGATTTTCCGCCGGAGACCGAACTACGCGCCTCGCGCAAGAATGATTCGGATGATTTCACCGCGCAGCCGCTCAATTTCGCAAAATTATGCACTTCGTTGTCGGAGGAAACAACGGTTGTCAAACGTGGTCGTTCCTCGCGCCGAACAAGGTCTTTGATGATTTCGTCGGCTTCTTGAAAGCGGCGTGTTTCGCGGATAACGACGTTGGTGAGAGGGCTTAAAACCGCAGCATTTACGCCATCGAAGACAATGGTGTACCGCACATCAGGACGCTTTTTCGCCAAGCCCTCGACCAAATACACCAGCGATTGCCGTGCTTCGGTGAGCGAAGCATCCATTTGACGCTTCATTGTTGCGTCTTTGTGCATGATGTTATGTGCATCTAAAATAATGTTTTGCATAGTTTTTTGGAGAAAGCAATGGTACTTTCTTCATACACGCAAAGAGCCGATGATTATTGCTTTTTACAAACCCTACGGCGTGTTGTCGCAATTTACGGGCGACGGTTCGCCCAACAAAACACTTGCCGAGTTCGGTTTTCCGAAAGAAGTATATCCCGTAGGGCGCTTGGATGCTGATTCGGAAGGATTGCTCCTTTTGTCCGACGAATCTGATTCGGTAAAATTTCTCCTCGAACCGCGTTACGCACATCCGCGAGAGTATTGGGTGCAAGTGGAAGGAAATGTTGATACATCTGCTTTGCAGCGCCTTGAATCGGGTATATTGATTCGGGAGTACCGCACAAAACCCGCCAAAGCCTCGGTCTTAACTGATGATGCCGTAAACGTGCTACCGCCCAGAGTGCCTCCAATACGTGTTCGCCAAACAATCCCCACATCATGGATTTCACTCGAACTCACCGAAGGGAAAAACCGCCAAGTGCGCCGCATGACAGCTGCTGTGGGCTTGCCGACGCTTCGTTTGGTGCGGGTACGGATTGGCAATTTTCGGCTTCCTTTTGTTGAAGCAGGGAAGTGGCGTGTTCTTTCTACGAAAGAGCGAAAACAAGTGTTGATGCGGTAAACGGCACAAATTATCGGCGCTTACCCCTTACCAAACATTCACTTCCGCGCTCAAAACCACGCCAAAACGCTCTTCCACATCACGCTGTATGCAGCGCGAAAGTTCGAGGATTTCCTCCCCCCGTGCTGTGCCGTGATTCACCAGCACTAGCGCCTGTTTATCATGGACAGCCGCACCACTGCTTGGGTTCAGCCGTTTTCCTTTCCAGCCGCATTGCTCAATAAGCCACGCTGCCGGAAGTTTAACCGTGCTGTCGGAAACGGTATAGGACGGGGCTTCGGGGTATGTTTGCGTAATGGCGCGGTAAAGGGCAATCGGTACTTCGGGGTTTTTGAAAAAGCTGCCTGCATTGCCAATAAATGCCGGGTCGGGGAGTTTTGAACGGCGAATGGAACAAACCGCCTCGCGGACATGATAAATGCTGCGTTCTTGAGTAGTCAGTTCGGGAAAAAGCCGCGTTATTTCTTGCTCCACAGCACCATATTCCGTGCGAAGGTGCTTTGATTCAGGATGTTTTCTGAGGCGCAAAATAACGGATGTGATGACAACTTGCTCTCGCAGTGCTTGTTTAAAAATGCTGTCTCGGTAGGCAAAAGCACATTCGGCGTTGCGTAAAACAAACGGTTCACCGCTGGAGCGCTTCAAACCTTTCACCGCAACGACCGATTCGCGCAGTTCCACACCATACGCACCGATATTTTGCACCGGAGAGGCACCAACACTGCCCGGAATAAGCGAAAGATTCTCCATGCCGCCCCAGTCCTGTTCTACGGCGTACTGCACCCAATCGTCCCAGATTTCTCCGGCACTCACTTCCACTTCGATTGTTTCTTCCGCCTCACTCAACACTGTCATTCCACGTATCCCGATGCCGATAACCAGCGCCGAAACGTCGCCCGTCAGCAAAATATTGCTCCCGCCGCCCAAAATCCGCACCTCAGCAAAACGCCGCGCTTCGGTGTGAAGAATCGTTTGCAACTCCTCGACCGTTTCTACCGTGCAGAATGCCCGTGCTGTTGCCTCAAGACCGAAAGAATTGTGCGCTTTGAGGGAATAATGTTGCTGTATTCTTGCCATTTGTCGTTGTCCAAAAATTCACCAAAAAAAACAGGAAACACCCTTGATTCCAAGAGGCTTCCTGTTAGGAAATGCAGTAATGACCGCGTTTGCGTACAATTCTTACGGCTTAGAACGGAATATCGTCATCATCCGGCGGCGGTGCATCACCCGAAGAAGATGCAGCAGCAGAGCGGCTTGGAGCGGATGATGATGACCCGGAACCACCATCAATTTTTTCCAACTTCCACGCGCCTAAATTGGTGAAATAGACCGTTGCGCCGTCGCGGGTTTTTCCTTCGCGTCCCGACAAACCAAAGACAACTTTGATTTTATCGCCTTTTTGGAAGGAATTGAGCGCCGAACATTTGTCTTGCGTTAATTGAAATTTCACAAATTGCGGATAGTTGCCATCTTCGATTTCTACGACAAATTCACGCTTGCGAAATTTTTCGGTTACTTGCTGCTCGTCAAAAATTACGTGCAATTTGCCGAATGCTTCATACAACATGGAAAATCCTTCGAGAGAGTTAAAACAAGAAAAAAGAAATAATTACCGTGCAATTCGCAAAAATACAAAAATTGTCGAAATTCGGTACACTAATTTGGTACACTTTCTTGCAAAAAGTTTTTGGGGAATCACCAATCATTTACCCAAGCCCATTGCGCACAAAACGTCGTATTCTTCCTGCGTCAAAGCTACAACCGACAGGCGCGATTGACGAACTAATCCGATATTTTGAAGCGCAGGGGTTGCTTTGATTGTTTCCAGCGAAACAGGTTGTTTGAAGGCTTTGTGTGGCTTCACATCCACGCAAACCCACTGCTCATCATCACTTGTAGGGTCTTGGTATGCTGTGCGTGTTACGGTGGCGATGCCGACAATTTCTTTGCCGATGTTGCTGTGATAAAACAGCGCTTTATCACCCTTTTTCATCAGGCGCAAGTTGTTACGGGCTTGATAGTTGCGTACTCCGTCCCAAAATGTCGCACCGTCGCGGACAAAATCTTCCCATGAATACACATCGGGTTCGGATTTGATGAGCCAATACTGCATGATTGCATAAAAAATGTGGTGAAAAGCGCTTACATACTTGCTCTTGGCATAATTCCTTTGTTTACCGCACAGCATTTTCAATAACGATATTTACTGTCCGACAGTAAAAACGCCCTTCCGGTGTGGTGTTATCGTGCAAAAGCCCGTCGCTGCCGCGTCCATCAACCGTTGCATCAAGGCGACCAAGCATTGTTGCGGTTGCGGAGGCACGTTGCTTAGAAAGATTTTTGTTGATGGTGGAATTACCCGTGCGGTCGGTGAAACCCGTAATGCTGATGCGGGATTCAGGGCGAACCTGCTTCCGCACAATATCCAAAATCCCCGTATTTTGTTCTGTAACTTCGGCTTTGTTAAAGTCGAACAACAACAAACCAAAGGTGTTTACTTCTTTGTCGGCAAGTTTTGCAGCGCGTTTTTTTGCAATCGAAACAATTTCCAGTGGCAATGTGCCTGAAGCAGCCGTATTTGCGCCACTTTCGTCGTTCACCGTGAGTGTGTACTGCACAGGAACGGTAAGTTTGGGCGCAGTCGTGATTTCACGCTCAGTGTTCCATTCTATGCGGTCTTGAGGCTTGCCTGTGCCGCTCAAACTTTTCATCGTTTGCACTTGACGTTTCGATTTTGTGCCGATACTTTGCGAAACATTCACATTCCACGTTGTAAGCGGCACTTGCGAGAGGGCATTTGTCCGAAAGCGCACTACAGGCGGCACAACCGTCCGCAAGGTATCTTGCGTCGTAACAACGTTGATAATTTCGGGCGTGGAAGGCACCAGCTCCACACGCCGATTTTCCGCAATTCCGTCGGGTGTTTGCTCATTCGAGAATTTTTCCGGCAGCGCCCTGTATTGCACCATTAAGCGGTCATCAGCAATGCCCCAAACGGTGTGTAAGTATTCCTTCACCGCGAGCGCCCGTGCTTCGGAAAGCCGCATATCGTCAGGCGCGGTGAGGCGTTGGAGAAGTGTTTGCTGTTGTGGTTGTGCTTCAATGCTTGCTTGTGTTGTAGCTGTGGCGCTTGTAGCAGTGCGGCTTTTGGGCTGTGCAGATGTTGGTGTAGCTGCGATTGAACTTACCGCAAGTTTTTCTTTGGTTGTTTTACAACCGAGAATCGTTAGCTTTGATGCGGGATTCAGCGCCATTCTGCTTCCGATGATATTCAGCACATTGCGATAGACTTCCAATGTAGATTCTGCCGAAAGAATTTTTTCGTAGGGCTGCTTTGTTTCTTGAATACGGCGTACTTGCTCAGGCGAAAGGCGATTGTAGCGACGAGGAAGAGTAAATGAGCCGTTGTCGAAAAACACATAATTCAAAAGCGGGTGCATCGTTGTTGCAAGAAATTCTTCTACGCGCAGTGTTTGAATCGGGTATTCGGTGCTGTCTTTTCGAGCGGGATTCGCATTGGGGCGCAGTCCGTAGGCTTGGATGTATGCGGAAATCGTCGAGCCGCCTGTGCCGTACAGTTGGATTGTTGCGGGGCTACCGAGACCTCTGTATCCTATAACTAATTGGCTTGATGTACGACCTGCACTCGTCGGCTTATACCGCAAGCGAAGCGACATCGTTCCTTGCGGATAAATAATTGTTGTCGTGTCCAATTTCAAATTGCCCAGCAAGCTAAAATCTGTCGTATTTGGTCCCTTGAATGAAATTCCCGTGAGTATAAGCGGTTGGTAGCTAATGTTTTTCAACACTACCAGAAACGTATCGCGCTGCTGCTTAATTTTTACTTCTTCAAAATCAATGATTTTATGCGGCAGAACCACAAGCGGCGAAGCGCCTGCTCCGGTAACATTCACAAACTGCACATCGGACTGAGACACAATACGAAGTTTCGCCGGACGGTCGCCCGTGCAGCAAGGTTTGAAGCGTACTTCAAGGTTTCGTGTGCCTTTCGGCGGAATAATGCACGGCGCACCGCCTGAAACGATACTGTAATCGGAAGCATTATCGCCGAAAAAGGACATATCGTCAATGCGAAGCGGGGAATTATCGTTGTTGCGAATAAATGCGGTCACAATCGAATCTTTGATTTCGCCGCGCAGTTGCCGCCCCATGTCAATATCGCGCACGGTAAAGCGGGGTTGCGAAATCGAAAACGGTGCGGCGGACGTAACTTCCTGAACAGCGCTTGTGTCCGGCTCCCACATAAGCGGACGGGATTGGAAACTGCTTCCCGCCGATACAGATGCGGTTGTGTTCATGCGCCAGAAAAAGACTTTTTTGTCCGTACCGACGGTGGCTGCATATTGACTGTTGCGGGAAAAAGCAATATCGTAGATTTCTCCGGCATGACCGATTTGCGTGTTTTTGGTGGTGTTTTTCAAATTTTTCAGCCATTCTTCCGTGTTGTAGCCCGCTCCGCCCAGTGTTTGCACGGTTCTTCCTGTTTCAACGTCCCAAATTCTCGCCGTGTGGTCAGCGCTGACGCTGGCAAGCGCGGAGCCGTCAGGCGTAAAAGCGATTTTGCGAATGATGCCCAGATGACCGCGTAAATTCTGAATCCAACCGCCGTTGCGCCCGTTCCAAATTTTCACTGTACTGTCCGCACTGCACGTAACGATGCGGTTTCCGTCAGGGGAAAATACTCCTGCGAAGACGATATTTTTATGCCCTGAAAGCCGCTCCAATACTGTTCCTTTGCGCGTATCCCAAACGCGGGCTGTGCCGTCGGCGCTGGTGGTGAGGAGTTTCGTGCCGTCAGGGGAAAATGCAACGCTCAGAATGGCTTCTTGATGACCTTCCAATCTGTAAAGCAAATCGCCCGTTTTTGTGTCCCATAGCATTGCCAAACTGTCCGCGCCGCCTGTGGCAATGAGCGTTCCGTCGGGGGAAAATGCCGCGTCGAATACTGCGCCGTTATGTTTGAAAGTGCGAATCGTTTCTGCACTTTCGGTGTACCAAAGTTTTGCCGTGCTGTCCCAACTTGCCGTCAGGACGCGGCTTGCGCCTGTTCGCTCCGGCGCAAATTGCAGCGCCGTTATCATGTCCGCATGGTCATAAAAGACATCCAGCAAATCGCCGGATTGCGCTTCCCAGATCCGTACTGTTCCTTCATTGAAGCCTGCAATGACGAATTTTCCGTTGGGCGAAACGATAATTTTTCCGGGCAACGCTGCATTTTTGCGCTGTCCGAATTGATTGCTAAAAAAGATTTGCCCCATCGTCCCTTTTTCGACATCCCAAGCACGTGCAACACCGCCCGAACCCAGTGTTACTGCGGTTTTGTTGTCCGGCAAAAAGGCTACGCTGCTCATATTGTCCTTGAAGTTCGATAAATTCGGCGTTTGCAGTTGGCGCAATTTCACGAGCGCTTGATTGGTCGGCGTGGAAGGCACTCGCCAATCCGTCCGCAAGCCGCTTGTCGCCGGAACAACTGTCTGCCACGTTGCACCGCGATTGCTGCTAAATTCGATACTGACGGCTTCTGAGGGCATTATGCCTTTCCAAAAAATCGTCGTATCGCTTCCCGCGACATAACTTTCGCCGCCGTTTGGCTCAATCAAGCCTAACATGGGCTGTTGCGGTTTTTTACCCGGAAAACCCGCGCTGGCATAGATTGTACGCCCTCCGCAGACGTTATCACTCACCAAAAATTTTGCAAACGCATATCCCGAATCCGTCGGCACATACTTCACGCTGAGAACTTTGCGCTGTCCGGGCTTGAGTTGGAAATATGTCGGCGAAATGCTAAAGCGCTCATCGGAACTTTCGATATTGCTCACGGTAAAAGCGCTGTTACGGGCGCGAATGACCAATTTCAGTTCACGCGAGGAGCGAGGAACAACGCCGCCGAAGGTGATGTTTTCGTTAGAAAATTCCAGCGCTTTGACGGATTTTGCGGGAATGTCGTAGGAGAAATTTTGCGAAAGCATCCGCGCCGGCAGGGAAAAGGTTGTATTCATGCGGCTTACGTTGCAGGATTGTTCGCTCATCCATGCAATTTCGCACGGACGGTTACCCAGTGCTAATTGCAACAACACGCGATAAATCTGCTCTGCTTGCTGTACGCTCGTAACATTTTCAAAGTATTCGCCGCCTGTTTTTCGGGCGATATTGCGGAGATTTTCGGGTGCAGGCATCCCCAACGTGATGCAGTAAATCGTTACGCCTTCACTTTTTGCGACTTCGATAATCTGCTCTTCATTGCCGCCGCCTTGTCCGTCGGTAAGGAAAATCACAATGCGGCGGCTATTTTTGGCATTTTGCATCACAAAGAGGCTTCCGCCTTGGGGTTTGAGCAAGCCCACATCATAGTCCGTGCCGCCTTGCGGTTTAAGGTTATTGACCGCCTTCAAAAGCCGTTTGCGGTCTTGTGTAAAGTCTTGGTTGAGGTAATTGTCTTGGTCGTAGCTGGTGATAGCACATTCGACGTTTTCCTCCGGCATAGCTTGAATCCAAGCGCGGGCGGCTGTTTGTGCAAGAGTAAGGTTTGATGAGCCTCCTGTGCCTTCACTCATAGAGCCGGAAACATCTATCGTCAAAATAACCGACAGCGATTTTGCGATACTTTGCGGCGGACACGTTGCGCTTGTAACAACGCGCGGAATGCCATTTTCCCGAATGGCAAAATCTCGTGTAGAAAGGTCAGGAAGCGGCTTTCCGTCTGCATCCATCGCAAAAAATTTCGCACGAATAAGCGGAAACGACGACGCATTCACATCGTATATGGTAAGTGATTGCGCCATGATTGTGGGCGAAGCGATGCAGAGCAGCAACATAATGCTCCAAAGGCTCATCCCAAGCCGCTTGTAGCGACTTTCACGAATAGTATTCCAAGTGCTAACGGAAGATTTCATGCCGTATTGACGGGTTCAAAAGGGTAGTTGTGCTGTTTGCGAATTATTTATCGGCGACAGTTGGTGCGGTAATTCATAGACAGCCTGTAAAAATATCATTTTGAACGCACATCGCAAGCGTCAAACGATGTATATTTGCAAGGAGATTTGCGACGAAAAAGAATTTCTCTTTTTTTGAGAGTATTTTTGGATTGTCGAGACTGGGATTTTGGGATTATTGGGATGAACAAGATTTTGGAAATGCTGCGATATTAGCTTATTTACAATAGCTTACAGATTACGATTGCGCCCACCCTCTAAACATTCACCCAACTCTTACAATCCCGATAATCCCAACAATCTCAAAATCCCAGTCCCGACAGTTTTCGTCATCATCACAAGCCTCACAAACCCATGATTGACCATCTTTACAACACGTTGATTTTGCCATACATAACGAACCCCTATTTGCCATCAATTTTTATTGCGTTTGCGTCTCTCGTTGTTGGTATTGGTTTGCGTTGGATAACGGGGAAGTGGCTTACACGCATGGCTGCGCGAAGTGAAAATCAATACGACGATATTTTGGTGGATGCTCTGAGGCGCAGCATTTTGTACGTGGTCTTGCTAACCGGCTTAAACATTGCGCTGCGGGAATTACCGCGTGCGAAGGTGATTATGCCGTATGCCCGACCGATTTTGACGGCGTGTTTTATTGTGCTTTTGGCGTATATTTTGACAAAAGTGCTGAAAATGCTCGTCAGAATCCGTGCGGAACACGACCAAAGCCGCATGGCTGCTGTATCGCTGACACGGCGCACGATTGAAATCGTTGTTTACACTGTGGCGTTTGTCATGGTACTGAAATCTTTCGGCGTGGATATTGCGCCGGTGATTACTGCTTTGGGTGTGGGTGGTTTAGCGGTTGCTTTGGCGCTTCAAGACACGCTTTCTAACTTGTTTGCTGGGATTTACATTACGTTGGCACGGCAAATTTGCGTTGGAGATTATATCCGCATCAGCGACGGTTTTGAGGGCTATGTGCGGGACATTGGCTGGCGAAATACGATTATCGAAATGCTGGAAATGAACTCTGTCCTGATTCCAAACAATAAACTTGCACAGGCGATTGTCATTAACTACAATCTTCCCAGCGAGATACAGTATTTGCTTTTGACCTTTGGCGTACATCACCAAACAGACCCACAACTTGTGGAGGATGTGCTTGTCACTATGGTTAATGAAAGCGGCTCTGCAACACGCGAGGAGGCTTTTGAGTCAGAACAGCCGCAGGGAAAAATTCGGGGATTGCTTTGTCATCCTGAACCGATTGTCCGTTTCCGTGAGTTTGGCGAATACACACTGAATTTCCGCTTTTTTGTGGCAATCAGCCACTTTGATTTGCAATTCGAGGCGCGTAGCAACGTGATGAAAAAAATCTATTACACCTTCAAACAAGCCGGAATCACTGTTCCCATGCCGATTCGTGCGTTGCAAATCGGCTCTACACCGGATTCGAGCGGTCTTCCGAGCGTGAGCGCGGCAGAGGTGCGGGAACTTGTGAAGGAGATGAGGCGGGGTGGGCAAAAATAACCCGCTCAATCTTGGATTTAAGGTGAATCAATCAACACCATTGCCCTGAGAAACGTAGGGAAGAGCGTATAGAGGATTTCGTGTAAATGGCCGGTTTAGTTATAAATACTTGATTAGAGGCGACATCGTTCGCAAAAGATAATCATACATTGGTTGAGTATCAAGCCCCAATTGGGAACTGGCATCGTCCATTTCTTGAGCAGTGCTTGAATGCTGAAATAGACGGCTTTCATGACAGCATTATCATCGGGAAATTGATACTTGGCGTTGGAAAACCGTCGAATGCGGGAGTTCACGCTTTCAATGGCGTTGGTGGTGTAAATAATCTTCCGAATCTCTGACGGGAAGTCAAACATGGTGCTGAGTGCCGCCCAGTTTCTGTTCCATGATTCAAAGGCGTAGGCGTAGTTGCTCCACTTTTGACTTGCTGCTTCCAGTGCCTCGCGTCCGGCTTTTTCGGTCGGTGCAGTGTAGATGGCTTTGAGGTCGGCACAGAATTCTTTACGGTCTTTGTAGCTCACAAAAGCGCACGAATTGCGAACTTGATGCACGATGCAGAGTTGATGCCGAACATCGGTGAACGATGCTTCCAGAGCCTGTCCGTAGCCTTTGAGGTTATCGGTACAGACAATCAAAATATCCTCCACGCCACGTGCTTTGATGTCCGAAAAAACGGATAACAAAAACGTCGCACTTTCGGAAATATCAATCCACATCCCAAGAATATCTTTGATGCCGCGATTATTTACGCCCAGCATCAGATACACGCACTTGTTCTGGACGCTGCCATTATGCTGGACTTTTAGGCGAATCGCATCCAATCCACACGACCATATAGACCGATTCTAGCGGGCGTTTCTACCATTCGCTGATGTTATTCAAGAGTTTGTTCGTAACGCCCGAAACGGTACTGGGGCTGACCGCCACGCCATAAATGTCCTTCATCTGGCTGCTGATGCCGCTTGTTACTCATGCTTGTTGCGTACAAGCCAATAATGGACTGCTCAATGTCCGCACTCATGCGCTGATGCTTCGGAACAATCATCGGCTAATACCAATTTGAGTTGATAACTGTGCAAAAAAAAATCCGGCTTCTGTGGCACAGACATTCTTGTCTGTGCGAGTATTTATGCTATTTCCAGAGAAAAGCATTAAAAAAAAACAATGCACAATCCTCAACGTAAATTGGTATAAAAGGGTCTCTCGCGGTCACGCGGCTGCGTGAGCAAGATTTCGCCCGCGCTACTGGTGCTGACGGTTTTACTGGTATGACCATTGCGTGAATTTTTTTCGTTACGACCACTGACACTGTGCTTTTCATAGCCCAAATGTTCAGTCATTTCTGCTTACAACATCGCCTCGACGGCTTGTTTGAAGAGGTCTTTGAACAGGTATTCAACATCCTCAAGACTCGACATTTCCTTGAGGACTTCTTTGGGAATCTGAAATCCCGGTCGCGGAGATGATCCGTTTTGCATATGCTACTATGATAATGATGAGACAAAGGTAGGCTAAAAACCTACTGTTTTTCTTGCTTTCATCATTTACACAAAAATTTCGGATACGCTCTTAACCCAAAGATGAGCGATTTTTTTTACTCCACGCTTGATGGTGGCACTACCAGTTTTTTTCTCGTGCAAGGAAATTCACGTATTTCCGCCGAAAAAGCGTTATATTATTAGCATTGATTTTCCCTGTCAAAATTGCAGGCTTCCTCACCTTAATCATTTGCGCGTATGAAAGTTGTACTGACCGGAGGCACAGGACTAATCGGCGACCGAGTATCGGAGTATTTGGCGCGGCAAGAGTATGAAATTGCAGCACTGACGCGCCGTGCAGGGCAGAAAAGTCCGCACGGACTAAATTTACGCTTTGTTGAGTGGGATGCACAGAAAGCAGGCGCGTGGATGCAAGAAATTGACGGCGCGGATGCTGTTGTGCATCTTGCCGGAGAGGGAATTTTCGATGCACGCTGGACGGATGAAATTAAACTGCGCATTTTGAAAAGTCGCGTAGAAACAACGCGGTTGCTCGTTGAAGCAATCGCAAAAGCGAAACAACCACCACCGCTTTTGGTCTCTGCATCAGCCGTTGGATATTATGGCGATAGAGCCGACGAACTTACAGACGAGACAGCAAGCGCCGGACAGGGTTTTTTGGCAGATATTTGTATTCAATGGGAAGCAGAAGCCGCTAAAGCCCGTGAATACGGTGTTCGTGTGGCAAACCCGCGTATCGGTATAGTGCTGGACAAAAACGGTGGAGCGCTTGGACGTATGCTGCCTGTGTTTCGGGCATTTCTCGGAATGCCGTTGGGTTCGGGAAAGCAGTGGTTTCCATGGATTCACGCCGACGATGTTGTTCACGGGTTGCTTTATCCACTTGAAAATATTCGCTTGGAAGGCGCATATAATCTTGCTTCACCGAACCCTGTTCAAATGACGGAATTTTCTGATGCTTTGGGTAAAGCACTCAGCCGTCCCTCGTGGTCGTGGGCGAGTGTGCCGGAATTTGCCTTGCGTATTGGGCTGGGAGAAGCGGCACAGTCCCTTATTCAAGGGCAACGTATTGTTCCGAAAAAACTGACCGATGCAGGGTTTTTGTTTCGTTATCCGACCCTTGCACCTGCCTTGGCACAAATTCTGGCTTCGCCATAGTTTGCTTGGTATTTGACCGATATTCTCAACCACAGGTTCTTCTTTTTCGCAATTTTTCTCCAACGATATGGATTTCATCGAAAAAAAACTTCGTATCGAAAACACTGATACACTCACGCTTTTCGGCTATAACGACAGTAATTTGCGCTTGCTGGAAAATCATTTTGACGCGACAATTACCGTGCGTGGTAATGCTGTTATCGTCAAGGGTGATGCCGCCGAAGTGCGCACGATTGAGAAAGTCTTGAACGAACTTCAATTTATCATCCGCCGCACCGGCACTCTCACACCCAATGATGTGCTGACGGTGATGGATTTGGTCGGACCGAAAAACACTTTCGCCAAAGAAACCTTCAAAGAGCCGGAAGCCTCACCACAACAGCCTTCAGGGGCAACAATTTCTCCTCCGGCGCAGCCTGTTCGCAGCTCCGACGACAGTATCATCTATTTGGCACAAGGCGAAAGCATTAAAGCCCGCACACCGACGCAAAAACTTTACTTCGAGAAAGTCCGTACCAATGATATTGTGTTCGGCATTGGTCCGGCAGGAACTGGTAAAACCTATCTTGCCGTGGCTATGGCACTGGGGATTTTGCGGAACAGGGAAGTCAGTCGCCTTATTTTATCACGTCCTGCGGTGGATGCAGGGGAGTCATTGGGCTTTTTGCCGGGGGATTACATGGAAAAAGTTGATCCTTATTTGCGCCCGCTTACCGACGCATTGGCTGAAATGGTTACGCCGGACAAACTCAAAAGTATGATGGAAAAGCGTATTGTCGAAATCACACCGCTTGCCTATATGCGGGGTAGGACGTTCAATAATTCGGTGATAATTCTCGACGAAGCGCAAAACGCAACCGCAACACAAATGAAAATGTTTCTAACCCGTATGGGGCGGAATTCCAAACTCATCATCACCGGCGACATCACACAAATAGACCTTCCCCGCCGCTCTGATTCAGGCTTGGTACAGATTCAGGAAGTCTTGAAAGGAATCCAAGGTATCGCTTTTGTCTATTTCGACAAAGGAGATGTTGTACGGCATCGCCTCGTTGCGGAAATTATTGATGCTTACGAGCGCTATGGACAACGGCAGGATGCGCGGTTTGAGCAAAAGTTTGAGCAAAAGTTTGAGCAAAAATCGGCGCAGAAACATACCCCATCCGATATGCAACTACCCACAGACGCGCTGCCGCTACGTGTTGGGCAACAAAATCTGAGTGTACCATCATAGAATCATCTTTGAACAGTTTTCGGTCAACATTATTCACTATTTCAGCACCTCAACAAGGCTTTGCGCCTGCACTTGAGCGTTAATCCAATTATACGTTTTTTCGATTCCGACGCGGAGCGGTTGCTCCGGTGACCAACCAATTTTTTGGCGAATAAGGTCGTTATCGGAATTGCGTCCGCGAACTCCGGTTGGTCCCGGTATGTTTTTGATAGTGATAGATTTACCGGAAAGACCAATCACCATTTCTGCAAGACCGTTAATCGAAATCATTTCCTCCGAACCAATGTTCATCGGACCGGAAAAATCCGAGTCCATAAAGCGGCGCATTGCTTCCAAACACTCGTCAATAAACAAGAATGAGCGTGTTTGTTTTCCGTCGCCCCAAACTTCAATCACGCCGCCGTTTTCAGCCTCTGCTACTTTTCTGCACATTGCCGCAGGCGCTTTTTCTTTGCCGCCGCGCCATGTTCCTTCGGGTCCGAAAATGTTGTGATACCGCGCAACTTTCACATTCACGCCGTAATTACGTTGGTATGCCAAATACAAACGCTCACTGAAGAGTTTTTCCCAGCCGTATTCGCTGTCCGGTGCAGCAGGGTAGGCGGAATCTTCGGAACATTTCGGGTTGTCGGGGTCTTCTTGGTTGTATGCGGGATACATACAGGCTGAGGAGGAATAGAAAATTTTCTTTACACCGACTTTGTGCGCCAAATCCAAAACGTTCAAATTGATGGTTGCTGAATTGTGCATCACGTCGGCATCATGGTCACCGGTGAAAATATAGCCCGCTCCGCCCATGTCGGCAGCGAGTTGATAAACTTCGTCAAACGGCAAATCAACAACATTGCGGCACACGGCTTGGTCACGTAAATCGCCAATGATAAAATCATCGGCGGCTGTTTCCGAAAATTCGGGTGATTTCAAATCAACCCCGCGTACCCAGAATCCTTCGCGCTTCAAACGGCGCACCAAATGGCTTCCGATAAAACCTCCGGCACCGCAGACAAGGGCTTTTTTCTGTGCTGACATAATGTTTTGCGTTTCTTGGTGTTGAAAATGTAAAAAGTGAAAAATAGTAAAGACTTCAAATTTACGACTTTCTTTTGATATTGCCATAGCCTCGTTTCAAAACCAATCGGGAACTTTCCCAAAAAAATTGCGTATTTTCGTACAGAATTTCTATTGCGTAAGCCTCACGCAACCTCCATCTTTTTTTCTTCGGATTCAGCGATATGACGGTCGAATTTTCATGGCGATTGCTGCTCTTTTTTGTTGTCGTCGGCGCTTTGCAGACCGCATTAGACCTCATTGTTTTGGGTTCTTGGCGGAAGTATGTGCAAAAGCGCGGGTGGCGACGTGTGTGGTATCTTGTGCCGATTACTTTGGGAATTATCATGTTTTTCGTTTTTCCCTATACCGTGTATTTGCGCCAAATTGAATGGCATCCCAGCCCCTTGAACAAGTTTTTGCATAAAACGCTTGCTGTATGGTATATACCGAAAATTCCGATTGCGGTGTTGCTTGTCGCCAATATCATGGTTAAGTGGCTGCAAACGCGCTTCAATGCTCGCGTTGTGTTGGGGTTGGAAACTGCGCTGGACAACCTTTCCGCAATATCGTTTCGTCTCATCTGGCAGGGCTTCAACCGTAGATTTCAAGCGATATTCAGCCGTTTTCTGCGCTATATCTCCCTTTGGAATATTCTCCTTCGGAAAACCCATACGAATAGTTCCAATGCCAGCATTGCCCCGCATATTAACGAAGAATCACAGATACAATCTGCTAAAAACCCTACTGTATCAGGCTTTCGGGGAATTTCCTTGACTTCGGAGGTTAATCTCGCCCGTCGTGCATTTTTGACCCGAACCGTGAATATGGGCGGTTATGCTCTGGCAGCCGCACCGGTAGCGGCGTTGGGGGCTGATGCTCTTTTTACGCTCTACGATTTCGATGTGCAGCGCGTCGCAATTCCTATCAACAATCTTCCCGCGCAATTTCACGGCATGACCATTGCCCAGCTTTCCGATATTCACGCCGGTTCGTTTTTTTCCGAACAACCGATGCAGGAAGTTTGCCGCATCGTAGAGTCGCTGAAACCTGATTTGATGCTGATTACAGGTGATTGGGTGAATTGGCGTGCTGCTGAATTACCACTTGTTTTACCCCAAATCCAGCGTTTATGCGCTTTTGCGGCGCGAAATGCCCGCTTTGGTCTTTGGGGGTGTTTGGGGAATCATGACCACTACTCAAGCGGTGCTGCTCATGCAGAGATTCTCTCGACGTTGCGCGGCGTTGGAGTGAATTTGCTTGTGAACCAAAACACAACATTTTGCATAGATGGAGCCGCATTGCAGCTTGCGGCGATTGATAACGTCGGTCTAAGGCAAAATTACGGGCGACTTGACAAAGCGCTTGAAACCTTATCGCCGGAGAATCCGACGATTCTAATGGCACACGACCCGACGTTTTGGGATAAAAAAATCCACGCCAAACCTCATGAAACCGTTGCCGGCAACCTTCTTGTGGATTTGACGCTTTCCGGTCATACGCACGGCGGTCAAATGGGAATAAACCTCTTCGGCATGGATATTACCCCAGCGGCGCTGATGTACAAACAAGTTGCGGGGTTGTACGCCGATGATTACAGCTTGGGGCAACATATTTACGTGAATCGGGGTATTGGTACAACGGGGATTCCGATTCGTTTGGGTGTACCGCCGGAAATTACGCTGATTACCCTCGTTAAAGCCTGACAAAGGATTGCTTTGAACGGTTTTTCTGGTGCTTGTTCGTGAAAATGCGTATTTTGAGTGTATAATAGTTTTGCGAGGCAAAAACGTTGAATATACGTAGAATACTATGCCTCGAAAACTGCCCTCTTTTTTTGTATCACTTGTGGGAATATTTTTGTGGAAACCATGCAGAACGACGATGCTTTCTCAAAGCAGGAACAATCACAGCAGGAACATTCCTCCTCCACCAATCAATCGTCGAACAATTCTTATCCCGATTGGTGGAACGCGATGCTCTCTCGCCGCCAAATGAACACGAATCTTGCCGCGCTTGCCGCAGCAGCAGGGGTTACGGGCTTTTTGACTTCGTGCGATGACGATGACGTAGAATCCGAAAGCGACACCCTCGAACTTCAGCGCAAAGAAGGCTGGAACGTTGGTTCACAGGATAAAACGCTCACCTTCAAGGACAAACAAGTTGCTGACAGTACGAGTTCTTCGGCGTGGAAAGACTTTACAAAGCCGGATGTGCTTTTGAAGGCTTGGCAACCGCGCTCGGAAAATGCAAAGTGGCAACCTTACTACGTTCCAACGTTGATTCAATCCCTGAGCCAAGATACCCTGCGCGGCGTGATTGCTCCCATTTGCACACCCGCAATGCGCGAAGCGTACTCACGCGGCTTGGGTATGCGTGAAGTGCTGAAAACCTGCGAAAACCCTGCTTCGACGCTTATTATCGCCGATATTTCAGGACCGGAAGCCGTTGCTTTTGCCGCCGCAATGTCCGACCTTGCCGAACCGGTCATCAGTTTTGATAATTTCCCTCACCCGCTCGGCGTAGTGCCGTCGCATGAGACCTTAGCGGCGCTTGTTTACTACGCCAAAGAAGTCAGTGAAAAAGCCGAAAAACGCCCTGCAAAACCTGCAGCAGTGCTGGTATTGGACGCGAATCGTCTTGCGAAATATGTAGATGCCGATAATCAATTCGACAATCGCTACATGGCAAAAATTCCGACGGCAGAAAACCTTACGGCACTGAACATTAATGCCGTTGTTTACGGGATGCCCAACGAAACGCAAAAAACCGAGATGGATGATTTGAATGATGATTTTGTGGCGTATCAAGAAAAAAATATCACGGTGGAAATGCTTCCTCTGACACGCTTCCAAGCCGCAGCCGCAAATGCTTCTACGGGTAGCAGCACTGCAACAGTGACAGCACAAAACACACAAAATCTCCAGCAGCAACCGCAGCAAAATCTTCAACAGCAAAATCTCAATCCCCAAGCGCAGCAGAATTTGAATCCGCAAATGGCGGCAGGCTACTCAACGATGTATGCACCTCCGGTGTACTATTATGGCGGTGGACCGATGTATTCACCTTGGTTTTTCTACCATTACCCGACCTACACGTATTACCGCACGATGCCTGTAATGAGCCGCCTTCCTGCAACAAGCTACACGCGCTCCAGCTATATGCCAACGCGCCGACCAACGCTCTTTTCGGGGCGTTCTGTGGGCGGGGTGCGCTCCGGCATTGGTAGGCAGCGCCCAAGCGGTTTCGGGCGCGTGAGTGTCCGCACAAGCGCTTCCACAGGGCGTTTGAGCGGTATTCGGAGCGGACGTTCCGGCTCGTTTGGCAGAAGCAGTTTTGGCGGGCGCTCGTCGTAAATGCTTGAGTAATATGAAAACTTGACGACTTTAGGGCTAAGAAATATAAGTGAATAAGATGCTTCCCGTGGCACAGACATTCTTTGTCTGTGTCCTCAGCGCCGTTAGGCGTGAATGCCGAAAACAACGCAAATACTCCCTTTGAAGATTATTCGCTTCGCTCATTTCGGACACAGACAAGAATGTCTGTGCTACGGTAAAGATTACGAGCTTTTTTACTCATGCCTAACATTCAGCAAACATTTTTTCCATTCTTCACCCCAACACCGTATGAATTGGCAAGCTACACTCGAAGGAACGCTGTTTATCGGCGGCGCGACTATTGTTCTGCTCATCGTGGCGCGATTTATCAATCAATTTGTGATGAGCGTTCATCTGACGGAATCGCTTGTTCACAAGGACAATCCGGCAATGGGCGTACAGATTGCGGGGTATATTTTGGGAATGATGATGATTGTCGCTGCTGTGCTGACGGGCGAAGGGAGCGGAACACTGCTTACCGATGCACGTGATGTCGGTATTTACGGCATTACCGGCTTGCTTGTGCTGGCGCTGAGTTCGTCGCTTTTGATGCGCGTTTTTGTGAGTGGCACAGTGCATGAATCAGTTCGCGACGGCAATGTCGCGGCGGGAATCACCACGGCGGGAAGTTATGTAGCAACGGCAGCCGTGATTGCTGCTTGTGTTGCGGGCGATGCACGTGGCGGAAATTACGTTACGGCGCTTGTCTTTATGTTGGCAGGATTTGTCGCGTTATTGCTCATTACCTTCATTTTCCGCCGCTTGACCGCATACGACGATGTGCAGGAAATTTTGGGTGGCAATATTCCCGCAGCCATGAGTTATGCGGGATTGATGATTGCTGTCGGGATTATTGTCGGTCATGCTGCAAAGGGCGATTTTGTTGATTATTTGACAAGTTTCACCGGTTTCGGCAAAACGTTACTTGCGGTGATTGCGCTCTATCCAATTCGTCAATTTCTCGTGCAAGGTGTGTTGCTCGGAAGCGGTTTTAGCTTGTACGGCGGCGGATTGGACACAGAAATCAGCCGCGACCGCAATATCAATGCGGGAATCATCGAAGCAGTCAGTTACATCGGTGCTGCGTTGTTGATTGCGAAAGTTGGGTAACGTTTCCATTCATCGGCATTATTTGAATTATTCTACCCTGCAAAATTCTTCCCCGCGAAAGGCGTTGTTATGCGCTTCACCGATTACAACGCCTTTGCCGAAGCGCTTCAAGCGACCTGCCGTATTAGCGACCCTTGGATTGAGGGAAAACCACGCTTCCGCCTTGAGCCTGTCTTGATTGAACAACGCACTTACAATCGCTTTACAGAGGCTGCGGAACGTATTGGTGCGCTCTACGATGAATTTTGTGCCATCATTCTCCAAGACCCCACGCTCCTTGATTTTTTCGACCTTACTCCCTACGAACGCTTATTTTGGCTTTCTTCCGGCGGTGCATGGCACGGCATAGCGCGTCTGGACTTGTTTTTGTTGGAAAACGGCGATGTACAGATGTGCGAAATGAACTCCGACACACCAAGCGGCGAAGCCGAAACGGTCTTACTGAATCGTCTCTTTTCACCCTCATTCACACCCGAACAAAACCCGAATCACCGCTTTGCAGAGCGCTTCGTGGCGGTCTTGCGTTCTTTTGGTGAACAGCTTCCGCACCCCACATCACGCATCGGTATTATTTTCCCAACGGAAATCCCCGAAGATTTATCTATGATTTTGTGCTACGAAGAATGGCTTCGTGGTGCGGGTTGGGACGTGGTTATGGGAGCGCCGTATAATCTTCATGCAATCGAAGGTGGTGGCGTGGGAATGTTTGGAAAGCGCATAGATATTGCCCTGCGGCACTACAAAACGGACTGGTGGGCAGAGCGAACCTCCGTCTGGCAAGACGGAATGCCCTTTCCCGACGAAGAACCATTGGAACGCGAAATTGCTCTTGTCTTGGAAGCATCGTCAAACGGACAGTTGCAGGTCGTAAATCCATTCGGCGCGGTGCTGACGCAAAACAAACTGACGATGGCGTTTTTTTGGAACTTGGTGGAGCGATTTTCTCCGCAAGCACAAGAAACTATTCGTCGCTACGTGCCGGAAACGGAGCGTTTGTGCGATGTTCACAATGCTTCACTATTGCGAAAAGACGAGTGGGTGCTAAAATCAGATTACGGCTGCGAAGGAGATGAAGTCATCATTGGCTGCGCGGTAAGCGATGAACTCTGGCAGCAATCGCTTCAACAAGCCATTCCGACACGCTGGATTCTGCAACGTTTTTTCGATGCCTCGCCGACGGATGATGGCTTTATTCCAAATTACGGCGTTTATTTGCTGGGTGGTCAGGCAAGCGGCATTTATACACGCCTTGCGCCTGTTTCAACCGATTATCGAGCGCTGTCAGTGGCGACATTTGTTGTCTAATGTTCAAGTGTTTTTTACTAAACGGACTTCGACAGCCTATACAAGAACCCCGCACAAATCAAGTATTCGTGCGGGGTTTGATCTTTCTATCTTTGCGAAAATTATTTCACAAACAGCATTTCTTGGTATGTCGGCAGGGGCCACAAATCATCGGGAACAACTTTTTCTAATTTGTCCGCAAACTCGCGTACTTTTGCCATTGCCGGAATAACTTTTGTGTGCATATGTTTCGCTTTGCTGTGAACCGTCTCGCCGCCTTCATCAGCATTGACGGCAACAAGTTTATCCAAAGCATCTTTGAAACTGTCCAGCAGCGCTGTAGCTTCTTTGAGCGATTTTTCCACGCCTTTGGAGCCACTACCAATATCTTTCAGTGTTTCAAGCGTTTCGGCGAGGCTGCGCACATAGCGCGTGGCGGCAGGAAGAATACTACGTTGTGCGAGAGATGCGGTTGTTTCACCTTCGATGTTGATGGTTTTGAAGTATTGGTCAAGCAAGATTTCCTCACGAGCAAACCATTCGCGCTCGTTCAAAACCGCGTATTTGCTGAAAAGTGCAACGTTTTTCTTTGCATGGAAGGCTTCCAATGATTCCAACGAGGTATTTTTGATGTACAAGCCGCGCTTTTTCGCTTCTGCTTTCCATTCGTCGCTGTAACCGTCGCCACCAAAAATAATGCGTTTGTGGGCTTTGGCGACATTCTGCAAAACTACTTGCAATGCTTCTTCCAACGATTTTTTCGATTTCATCAGTTTTTCTACTTCGTCCGCAAGTTCGTCAATCGCTTCAGCAGCAATCGTGTTTAAAACGACAAGCGGGAAGGAAATAGATTGGCTTGAACCCACAGCGCGGAACTCGAATTTGTTGCCCGTAAAGGCAAAAGGCGATGTGCGGTTGCGGTCGCCTGCATGGAGCGGCAGCGGCGGCAAGACAGGCGTTCCTAAGCCCAACAGGTCTTTGGTTTCAGATTTTTTCGCTTTGCCTTTTTCGAGCTGTGCAAAGATTTTTTCGAGTTGGTCACCTAAAAAGACCGATACAATCGCCGGAGGTGCTTCGTTTGCACCCAAACGGTGGTCGTTTGCTGCCGTTGCAATGCTGACGCGGAGGAGGTCTTGGTGCTTATCAACGGCTTTGATAACAGCAGCGCAAAAGAAGAGAAACTGCATATTGTCATGCGGTGTGTCGCCCGGCTCAAGCAGGTTCATCCCGGTATCGGTGGAAAGCGACCAGTTCGTGTGCTTACCACTTCCGTTCACGCCTGCAAAGGGTTTTTCGTGCAAAATGCAGTACATACCATATTTGCGAGCTGTTGTGCGGAGAACTTGCATCGTGAGTTGCTGGTGGTCAGCTGCAACGTTGGTGTTCTCGAAAATAGGGGCGATTTCGTATTGTGCCGGAGCAACCTCATTGTGGCGTGTTTTCACGGGAACGCCGAGTTTGTAGAGTTGTTCTTCCACGTCGGTCATGTATGACAGTACGCGGTCAGGAATAGAGCCAAAATAGTGGTCTTCGAGTTCCTGTCCACGCGGCGGTTTTGCACCGAACAGTGTGCGACCGGAAAGAAGTAAATCGGTGCGATTGTAGGCAAAATCTTCGTCAATGAGGAAATATTCCTGCTCTGCACCAACGGTAGAATAGACTTTTGTTGCCTTCACACCAAAAAGTTTGAGTGCGCGGAGAGCCGATTTGCTCACTGCTTCCATTGAGCGCAAAAGCGGAATTTTGTGGTCAAGTGCTTCACCTGTCCATGACGCAAAAGCAGTCGGGATGCAGAGTGTAGCACCTTTGGGATTTTTCATAATGAAAGCGGGCGATGTAACATCCCATGCGGTGTAGCCACGTGCTTCAAACGTAGCACGGATGCCGCCTGAGGGGAAAGACGACGCATCGGGTTCGCCTTGAATAAGTTCTTTGCCGGAGAATCGGGCAATAGCACCGCCGCCGGAGTTCGGTGTGATGAAACTGTCGTGTTTCTCGGCTGTTGAGCCGGTAAGCGGTTGGAACCAGTGGGTAAAGTGCGTTGCTCCCCGCTCAATCGCCCAATCTTTCATTGCCACAGCAACAATGTCGGCAATTTTCGGGTCCACCGGTTTGCCGAGTTCAATCGTCGCCATAAGTGCATTGAACACGTCTTTGGGGAGTTTTTGACGCATAATGTCAATGCTGAAGGTGTCTTGACCAAAGATTTCATCGGACGAAGGGCGTTTTTCTGTGCCGTTACCATGTCCGTTTGCTGCGAATTTGCGTGCAGCCGCTACTACGTCATAGCGGCGATGGGCTGTATGTGCCATAACAAAACTCTCTGAAAAGTTGAACGATGATGAAAAATTGTGAGATACGTGCAGATATTTAATGCTTTGATTTTCCGTTGGTTGTAAGTGCCGGAGCTTTCACCCCAGTATCAAGCGACAATGATTCGTGATGTGTAGAAAGAATGATATTCGTCAACGTTTTCTTCACACCGCTCCATTCCTGAATCCGCGAAAGAAGTTGTTCGAGTGAGCCGGGGCTGGTTGTGCGAATTTTGATAAGGTGCGACGCATCGCCCGTAACAGCATGACACTCCATGATTTCCGGCTCTCTACCACAGTTTTCGAGGAATTTTTTGTAATTATGGCTTCCTTCCACCGTAACGAGGATAAATGCAGCGATATTCAGCCCAAAGGCATCAGGTTGGAGTTTGGCAAAATAGCCTTTGATGATGCCGCGTTCCTCAAGTTTCCGAACGCGTTCACTAACCGCCGGAACGGATAAATGCACGATTTCCGCAAGTTCGTTGAAATGTGCGCGACCATTTTTTTGGAGAATATCGCAAATAATTCTATCAACATCGTTCAGCGAATGTGCTGCCATACCAATGTTCCATTACAAATATGGTTAAGAGAAATTCCGAATTAGTTTAAGAAAACCGTATCACAAACATAAAACTTTTAAGTTCAAAATCCAAATTTTTCCTTTCAAAGACACTTTTGGTGCGAAAATCTTTATGGTACAAAGTTGTGTTATTGTCAGCATAAAAAGCGATTATCCTTGACAATGTGCAGTTTTTAGCGTTAATTAGAAGGCTTGCAATCAATACCACAAAACGATGCAATACCAAGACCGAAAGGAATCACAATGGAAGCTCTCATGCTGGATGTCCGCGCCATTGGCGGCTTGACGGACGATGAACTCTTCGCGCTTTGTGCGTCGAATAAAATGCTTCGCATTGAGCGGACGAAGGAAGGAGAAATTATGCTATTACACCCGACAGGCGGCGAATCCGGTCGCCATAATACTGATATAATAACCGACCTCAATGTATGGACGCGGCGCACAAAACTTGGTATTGTGTTCGATTCAAGTACGGGATTTCGTTTGCCCAATGGTGCTGTGCGTTCTCCTGATGCCGCTTTTGTTCGCAAAGAGCGTTGGGAGGCGCTTTCGCAGGAGGAGCGGCGAAAATTTGTTCCGCTTTGTCCGGATTTTGTTGTTGAGTTGTTATCCGAAAGTGATTCCCTCAAAGCCACACAAGAGAAAATGCAGGAATGGATGGAAAACGGCTGCCGTCTTGCATGGTTGATAGACCCACAGACCGAAACGGCATACATCTACCGTGCAGACGGCTCGGAATCTACGGTGCAGGGCTTCGATAATGTACTTTCGGGTGAGAATGTTTTGCCGGATTTTATTTTGGAATTGAAGGAATTACGATGAATCATGAAGCGACGAAAGGAATGAACCAAGCAATTACGGCACTTACGCTGGTTGTGCGTGATTACGACGAGGCAATTCGCTATTACACGGATGTTCTGGGGTTTGCGCTTTTGGAAGACACGCCGCTCAGTAGCGAAAAACGCTGGGTGCGTGTGGCTCCGCAAAATACGAGTGGTAAGGCAGGCGCGTCAATACTGCTTGCGAAGGCAACGAATGAGCGACAAGAAGCGGCAATAGGGAATCAAACAGGCGGACGGGTGTTTCTCTTTTTGCATACGGACAATTTTTGGCGGGATTACGAGGCATACCGCTCACGCAATGTCCGCTTCACGGAAGAACCACGTAAAGAGGAGTATGGGACGGTGGTTGTCTTTAAGGATTTGTATGGTAATTTGTGGGATTTGGTAGAACCTAAAAAACTGTAAACGCAACTATTGTTTCCGAGCTACATGACAAATACCAAGCACATCCTCATAATTGCTTGTATTACAATTTTTTTCTTGGTGAGCAAGTATCCGGCAGCCGCACAAATGCTTGATTCTGCAAAAGTGGATTCGGCAAAAACTGACACGTCGCAGAAAGCGCGGGAAAATTGGTATTGGGGGCATGGAAGCTACACATACACTGCACCCGGCAGCGATGCTTTCAGCATTGGTCTTTCTGCTGTTATTAAAGATAGGCTGTTTACAATCCATTTTAAGCAAATAATACCTTCCTATGATTTAGGAATGACCTCCGGTTTTAATCTAACAGAATTTGCAGGGATGTATGGGTGGATAAATCGGAATGATTGGTCATTTTCTTCATTCTCATTTGGGTTAGCCTACTGTTACAATAGCACCGATTTCGTTACCACAAAATCAGGTTTGGGGTTGGTCTATGAAGCACAAATTGCCCTTAAAGCATATGTTCCGGGTATAGGTCTGAAAATTTGTGGTAATATTAACACCGTAACAACCTACGTCTTTGGTATCGGCATTGTTTTTTACCTCGGCTGGATGCCTTAAAAACTCAAACATAAAACTCATCACTCAAAACTCATCACTTTTCAAAAAAATATGCCCCAAACACTCTTTGAAAAAGTCTGGAATAAGCACGTCGTAGCACAAGAACCTGACTGCCCCGCAGTTCTCTACATTGACCTGCACCTTATCCACGAAGTAACCTCGCCGCAAGCATTTTCGGAACTGAAATCACGTGGCTTGCGCGTACGTCGCCCCGACCGCACACTTGCGACCTGCGACCACTCCACACCGACCATTTCACGCGACTTGTCTGTTGCCGATGCTATGGCGGCAAAACAAGTCCAGACGCTCTATACCAACGCAAAAGAGCATGGTATCAGGCTGTATGACCTCACAAGCGACAAGCAAGGCATCGTGCATATGATTGGACCCGAACTCGGTGCAACGCAGCCCGGCATGACGATTGTTTGCGGCGACAGCCACACCTCCACGCACGGCGCGTTTGGTGCATTGGCGTTTGGCATTGGTACAAGCGAAGTCGGACACGTCTTGGCGACGCAGTGCCTTTTGCAACGAAAGCCCAAAACCTGCCGTATTCAAATTGACGGAACGCTGAAGCAAGGCGTTACGGCGAAAGATATTATCCTCGCGCTCATTGCCAAAACCGGCACCGAAGGCGGTACAGGCTATGTCTATGAATACGCAGGTTCTGCCATTCGTGGGCTTTCGATGGAAGGGCGCATGACCATTTCCAACATGAGCATTGAAGGCGGTGCGCGGGCAGGCATGGTTGCACCGGACGACACGACGTTTGAATATGTTTCGGGACGCGAGTTTGCACCGAAAGGCGCAGATTGGGATAAAAAATTAGCCTACTGGAAAACGCTTCCCACCGACGACGGCGCAAGCTACGATCACACCGTTACGCTGGATGCACACGCACTGGAGCCGATGATAACCTACGGCACAAATCCCGGTATGGGCATCGGCATAACGCAGCGCATTCCCGACCCCGCGAAAGCCGCAACATCAGGCGACCGCTCGGCACTGGAAAAAGCACTCGCGTATATGAACCTCACGCCGGGCGCACCAATACTGGGTCAGGCAGTGAACGTCGTGTTTATCGGCTCTTGCACCAATGCTCGTATTTCGGATTTACGCGAGGCAGCATCGGTGCTGAAAGGGCGGAAGATTGCCGAGGGTGTCAGGACGCTGGTTGTACCGGGTTCGGAGCAGGTAAAACGTCAGGCAGAAGCGGAAGGTTTGGATAAAATTTTCCTTCAAGCAGGCGCAGAATGGCGCTCGGCAGGCTGTTCGATGTGTATTGCGATGAACGGCGACGACGTAAAGGCGGGCGAATACTGCGTCAGCACATCCAACCGCAATTTTGAAGGTCGTCAGGGCAAAGGCGCACGGACGTTGCTTGCCTCACCGCTCACGGCAGCAGCGACGGCTGTGGCGGGTAAGGTGGCGGATGCACGGGAATTTTTACGCTAACAATACAGTGAGGCAAGCCATGACAATACTTCCAGAAATTCTCAGCCGCCTTGAAGCAGCAAAACCAACGCTCCGGCAAAAATATCCGCTTGCTGCGATTGAAGTATTTGGTTCGTATTCACGTGGCGAAGTTCGTCCCGATAGTGACGTGGATATTCTTGTGGAGTTTTCGCCTCCGGTGGGTTTTGAAATTGCTGACTTGGCAATGGAATTATACCAATTTACGCTGAGGATTGTGCATTATTTTTTCAATGCTTTTCTCTGGAAGCAGCATAAATACTCGCACAGACAAGAATGTCTGTGCCACT
>JALONG010000030.1 GCA_025455065.1 Candidatus Kapaibacterium sp.
GCCGCCCAAGATCACCGTTGCTGCCGTCGCGTTCGGGTTGTAGGGGAAGTTTTCTCCCTGTACCGTCAGCAAGTCGCCTTCCACCACCGGTATCGGTCCGAAGCCTGTTATCACCGGCAACGGGCTGGGGCGACCCGCAAACGGCTGCGGAGACCGTGCCGTTCCGCCCGGTGTTGTCACGCTGATACTTGCCCCCGTACTCACATTCGCGGGGATGATTGCCTGAATTGTCCGCCCGTCCGCACTCACCGTGAACGTCGCCGTCGTGTTCCCAAACCGCACTGCCGTCGCGCCCGTGAAGTTCTCGCCCGTCAGCGTGATGACCTGTCCCGTAAATCCGCCGCCCGGCGTGACCATGCTGATAACAGGAGCAGGGAACACCTGCAACCGCGTCGTCGAGGTCGTGCTGCCGCCTGCGCCGCGTACCGTCACCGTGCTTGTGGTCGCGCCACTTGGCACAACAAACGTTATCGTTGTGGTATTGATGATGCGGTAATCGGGGACGCACCTGTGGCGGTGGCAGTATCGCACTGACCGTGCTTGTCGTGGCGATGCCGCCCCAGGACTGCACCGTCACGTTGCCGCTCGTGCTGGCGGGAAAACGCACTCGCATCTCCGTCGGCGAAACAATCTCTACCGTCGAAGCCGTGATGCCCCCTATACGCACCACCGGCAAATACGGTTCGCCTGTGGTCGGCGTAGCAAAAAAGTTATTCCCGCGGATGATGATCTCCTGTCCCACTGCCGCCGCTAACGGCGAGACCGTTGCCATCGTCGGAGGGCCGATAAACGTCAATGGTGTAAAGCTATTGGCGGTGCTGCCGCTCGTACTGACCACCGTTATCGGTCCCGACTGTGCGCCGGGTGTGAGTTGGATGAGGATTTGCGTCGGCGAGACCACCGTGTAGGGCATCACCACGCCGCCTACCAGCACCGTGCCGAGTCCCGTCAGGTTCGTGCCGTTCACCGTTATCACGTTCCCGCTTGTTGCCGTGCTTGGCCCGAAGCCACTGATGCTCGGTAATTGTGCAGGCGGAATACCGCTTGCGGGTGTGCCGATGGTGAAGGTGCTGAAACTGGCAAATGTGCCGGAGACGATGCTGTTCCCCGCGACCGTCCCGCCGATGTTCCGATACAACCCGCTCTGAACGGGCGCTTTTGCCACGACCGAACCTGACGCGATAGGCACAGCGCCAGCGCCGAAGCGTCCCAGTTCTGCGCTCGACTGCGTGTGGTCGCCAGCGCGTAAGACTACATTCCAGTATTCGCCTTGTCCGGCGACGCTCAAACTCGAATCCACGCTCCCGCCTTGCGCTCCCGTGAACGCTTCTACGCGGAGTTGTGGTGCGTTCCCCCCTGTGCGCGGCTCGCGGAGAACAAAGGGTAGATAACGACCTGTCCGTCCCACAGGGAACAACCAGTTTCCTGCACCGCCCGCGAGGATGTTTACCGGGAAATACCGCTCCAATGGTCCTTCCACATAACTCGAATCATTCCCCCCAACAATCCCGCTTGTGCTTGGGTTTACGATTATCGGATAGTTTGTGGTGTCGCTTCTGAGTATCCCTCGTGCCAGCGAAAAACCGCCTTGGATCAGCAGCGGTGAGCCGAGTGGGACGATAGTGTTCGGGCGGTTCAGCGTGAAATTTTGTAGGATGTTTGTGGCGATTTTGAGGGAACCTGTGATTGTTGCAGGAGTGCCGCTTTGGTGTCCGATTTCCAAGTCCGAACTGCCGTTGCCGATGAACGCGCCTCGAAGGTCTAAGCGACCCTGAAGAACGACATTGCGGTTGCTCATGTCTATCAAACCGTCGAGAAGTAACGCGCTTTGTAAGGTTTTGTTGCCGTCCAAAACGACAGTGACATTTCCATCCACGATGACAGTGCCGGGCATAGTTGGCGGAAATTCCGCAAGAGTCGTTGTACGGGTTGAACCGCTTCCCGAATACTGTAATCGCGCTAATGCCGAGCCATACTGCACGACGTTACCCGTTACGCCGCCCGTATTGCCCTCAAGCAGCAATGTTGCAGAGGTGGTCGTCGTGCCGCGCACAGTCAGTGTGCCGTTATTGGTGAGCGTTACGCCGTTTGGAATGCGCAAAACCGCCGGAGTTTCCACAACGATTTCTGCACCCATGCCAAGCGTTGTATTTGTTTGCATCGTTGCAACGGTCGTAGAAATGCCGCTTGTATTGCCCATGACATAGAAGGTTACGCCCGGAATGAGGAAACTCGGCGCATTTGAGCCGGAGCCGGTCGGCGAGGAGTTCCATTGATTGGGGTCGCTTGCGTTGCCGCCCATGAAGTAGTAGCGCGAACTGGGCGCAACACCACTACCTACGCCCAAATAGCTTGCAGCAGTACCGTAATTTTGCGGAAGCGTTTGTGCGATGCTTGCTCCGCCAGCAAAAAAGACAGGCCCGATGCTATTGTACATCCCGCCAAGAGCAGAGGACAAGCCGACAAGACTGACCGCAGGAACAACCGCACTCGGTGTTAGCGATACCGTGCCTGTGCGTGTACCAATGGTGTTCCGCACTTCCCAGCGCCCCGTGTTGTAGAGCGAGGTCATACCTGTTCCGAGCGAACCGCCGCCGCCTGTTTGGGCGTTCACAACAAGCGTTCCAGTGCCAGTGCCGTCATCGCTGAAGGTCATCGGAAGTGCCTGTGCGCCTTGTCCAACGGGGAACGTATAAGCCCCCGCAACACCAAAAGCACGTTCTAAAAAGCCGTCCACATAGCCGCTCCCTGCTGCCACAGCGCCCGGTGCGGTATTGGAGACCGTCAGCAAATTTGCCAGTGTGTTCGTAACAACGCCGTTTGTGAGTGCTAACGTTCCGGCAACATTGAGCGGTGAACCCAGTGTGGGGTTTGCGCCAGCGCGGTCGAGCGTGAAATTGTTCAGTGTTTGTGCGCCACCCGCGAAGGCAAGTGAACCGATGATTGTACCTGTTCCCGTGACAGCGAGATTGCTTGTTGCCGTACCGCCAAGTGTTGAGGCGGCACTCAGGCTAATGGCATTGTTCAACGTAAGGGAATTTCCTGCGCCGATATTGAAGCGCCCGTTGTTATTGATGGTAAATGTGCCGTTGATTTGGCTGCTTACGCCCGCTCCGAGCGTAATAGTCGTGGGCAGCACACCTGCATTGACAAGGACATTGCCGTTCATGGGATTGGGCAGGGCAGCGGCGGAGATCGTTCCCACCCATTCGGCATTCGCACTCAAAGTGGTGTTTGCGGCATAGTTGATTGTTCCTGCGCCGCTTACATTCCCGCCCACACCGCAGCCGCTACCTGGACCAACGAGGCTGATTGCGCCTGCTGCTGTGCTAAGATTGAGCGTAGCTCCGGCATTCAGCACCAGTTGGCTTGTGCCACCGAGCCAGATTTCATCGGTTTGAGTGTGCGCTCCTGCGCCAAGCGTAAGCGCGTTCGTGCAGGAACTGAGGCGGCTTCCGCCCGTAAATATGCCGTTTACTTGCAAGTTCGCCGTTAAATCGGCTGTTCCGCCAAAGAGCGTTGTGAGATTGTTCACCTGCGCCGTAGCGATGTTGAGCGGTCGGAGTGTGCCGTAGGGTGCCGGCGGCGTAAAAATGTAATTTGCGGCCAATGACCATGTTCTTGTTCCGGTATTGACAATAGCTCCGCCGTTGAAACCGTTATTGTTACTTGCTTGCAAGGTAGCGTCATTTTGCAAATCAAAATTCCCCATGCCCGTAACTTGGAAACCGCCGACATCCAAAACACCGCCCGTTGCTACTTGCAACAACACCGTATTGGCAACGGTAAAATTGCCCGTCAAAGCAGCCGTTGTCATATTTGGCACGATGAAGATGTAGTTCGCACCTGTGAAATTCGGTGCTGGCGAACCTGTGCCACCAAGTCCTGTGTACCAGTTCCCCGCAATATTCGGGTCGAAACCACCGCCGCGATAGAAAAACGTCGTTACGCCCGTACCGACAGCATAGAAGCCATTTGCAGCCGCTAGCGTCGGGAAGGTTGTGGTGTTCACAATCGTCGAACCCGCAACCGTACTGGTGTAGCCGTTGTACGTGCCTGCGGCTGCAGGCGCAACGCCCAACAAATTCACGCCATTGGTCATTCCCGGAACGCGCTGGAATGTGAGGTCAGCATTAGTGAGCGCCATTGACGGCGTAACGCGCCAATACTCGCTTGCAGAGCCGAGACTGCCCATTAAGCCTGAAGTCAGCACTGACGGCGGAGCAGTGAAAAACGGCTCTACTTCGACCGTGCCGCCGCCTGCGGTGTAGGTGAGTGTGGCGGGATTATACGTGGCAGCCGTGCCGCCGCCCACGGGGAAGCTGTACGTACCACTTGCACCAACAAAGCGACGAAGCGGTCCCACAACATGAGATGCCGCCGAAGCACCAACAATAGCCCCCGCAGCCGAATTAGTTGTTCGGAGAATATTCGTTGGTGTTGTTTGGATAAATCCTTGGTTTAAGGTCAAAAGTCCTGCCGCCGAAATATCTAACGGAGAACCAAGCGAAAGTGTCGCTCCGGCGCGGTTCATGGAGAGTGAACCCATAATACCCGTAAACAGCGCCGAACCGGTGATATTACCCGCACCCGCAATATCCAGCGTTGCCGCAGCCGAGCCGTTGATTGTTCCACCGGAAAAGACGATTGCACCGTTTGGTTGTAATGTCCGCCCGGAAATGTCGAATGTTCCTGCCTGTACAGTAAGTGTACCAGTAATCTGACGATTGGCATTCAGCGATACCGTGTTGGAGCCGTTTATCAACACCGACCCCTGCATCGGCGATGGGAATTCTACGTTTGTAGTCGCTCTTGCGAGGATGGTCTGATATTCCAGCGTTGCGGTTGTACCCCAATACGTTACCGCATTGCCTGTTACCGCTCCCGAACCGACAAGTTGCAACGTCGCACCTTGAATAGTATTCCCTGAGACATTCACAAAGCCGTTGTTCGTAATCGTAACACCATTACCGATCGCCAGCACTGACGGCGTGGTCACGTGCATACTCACATTTGCGCCGATGGTGATTGGTGCAATGACTGATGCCGTTGTGGTTGCGCTACCGCCCATGACGTAGAAGTCTGTCGCGGGGCTGCTGAACGCCGTTGCAGGCGTGCCGCCGCCCCAAGGAAGCGAGTTCCAGTTTGCGGGGTTGTTTGCGTTGCCGGATTGGTAGTAGAAGACCGTCGGCGGCACTTGGTTGAGCAGAATCGAAACATCACCCGAACCGTGGTTCGCCGTTGCAATGTCCATATCACCGTCGTTGTCAAAATCGCCGGAGGTGAGGCAAAAACTGGTCGTGCCGCTTATCGGCGTTGAAAGAACGGTTCCCGTAAACCGCCCCGAAAGCGCTCCAGAGCCGGAGTTCAGCAGAGTATTGGCAGTGGTGAGATACACCGCCGCAAGGTCAAGATTGCCGTCGCCATTGATGTCTGTCAAGGTAATATCCGAACTCGGCAGAGTCGTTGTAATGACAGTAAAGTTCAACGTACCGCCGGAGCTTGTATTTTCCAGAAGGACAGCATTCGCCACACCATTCCCCCCAATCGCCAGATCAATATCACCGTCGCTGTCTAAATCACCCACCGAAAAGAATGACCGCGTGGCTCCGGCGGTCGCAAGGGTAAACGGTGCTGTGTTGAAATTACCCTTGCCGTCATTCTGCAAGAAACCAACGGTCGTACTGCCGGTGAGCGAATACACAATATCAATATCGCCGTCGCTGTCAAAATCGCCTGCCGCACAAGTACCTACATTGCCCACAGCGATAGTTTGATAGGTCGTGAACGACATTCCGCCGTTATTCCGTGCCACACGCACACCATTTGCGCCGCAGGTTGCAACAACGTCCAACAATCCGTCACCGTTAAAGTCTCCCGAAGCAATGTTGTCTAAGCCAATCAAACTCATAGCACCAACATTCGTCAAGGTTCCGGCGGGGCTGTTGCGGTAGATGTAGGCATTGTTTGTTCCCAGCGAACTCACAATAACGTCAAGATTGCCATCGTTGTCGAAATCGCCCGAAATGGGGAAACTAGGGATACCCGGAACAGCTATGGCTACTTGTGGGGTGAAATTACCTGAGCCGTTATTCATCATCAAGCGGATGTTATTTGCTGCGTTTTGGTTGACCATCACTAAATCAAGAACACCATTGTTGTCCCAATCACCCGACGCTACGGCGCGAGTATTTCCGCCGCCTCCGGAAACAAGCTGTGTTAGCTGGAACGTGCCGGGTCCACTCAGCACACGGGCGAATGCTTGCCGCACCGTGCCTGTGGTAAGCGGCGTAAGCCCCACCGCTAGGGTGGAAGAAGATGAAATCATGACATCAATTTTTTCGCCCGGGAAGAACTTGCGCGTCAGCGTCGGAATATTGTTTGGCGTGAAGGTAGAGCCAGCCCACGCTCCGCCGCTCGTGATGTTCCGATGCGCAGACATACCGCCATGCACGGCAATTGGTCCGCCCAGGGAATATGTTGCTCCGGTAACGGCAAGATTAAACGTCGGGGAAATCGTAATCGGCTCCGGGGCAGCCGCAGCATTTGCCGCAGGAACAATGCCTGTTACTTGTAGGCGCGGAGTTTGGTTCAGCACGACGGCTACTTGAGCATCACCTGTTTTCGGAATGACAAGGTCGAGGTCGCCGTCGCCGTCGAAATCTGCTGCCGCAAAGCCTGTGAGTGCGTCGGCACTCCGCCCCACAAGCGGGCTGGAAGCAAACATCGAGAACACGCCCGAACCGTTGTTTTTCAAGGTATAGACGGAATTTTCTTCGCCATTGGTCGTTGCACTTTTCACGGCGAGAATGTCCAAATCACCGTCGCCATCAATATCGGCAAGTTGTGTACCGGGTATGACGGCATTGGTGATGGGATAGGTTGCAAGAGGTAAGAAATTCAATCCCCCCGCACCGTTACTCAACAAGACATTCACATTTTGCTGAGGTGCATTGAGGGTGGTATAGACCACATCGGGGTACGCATCGCCATTGAGTTCGGCGACTTGCATATTGTACACCGCAATTCCGCCTGTAATCGCCGTTCCGCCGTCAAATTGCCCTGTGCCGTCATTCCGAAAAACGAGAATAGGTGTCGCACCATCGGCAGCCGTGATAATATCTATATCCCCGTCGGCATCCATGTCCGCCGCATCAATAGCCACGCCCGATTGAGCCACCGAATAGCCGGCTATAAATGTTCCGTTACCTTGTCCAAGATACACTTCCGTCCCTGGCGTTCCAGCTGAACCGTTATTCACATACGCCACATCAAGGTTGCCGTCGGCATTAAAGTCCGCCACTGCCCCAAAAAGCCGTGCGCGAGTGCTGGAGTTCACCAACGACGGCGCGTATGTACCATTGTTATTATTTTTGATAAACCACACCGACCCGCGACAAATAACGATAAGGTCCGTAAAGCCGTCATTGTCGAAATCGCCTGTTTCCAAGCCAACTGGGTATTGCCCGACGGTAACATCGACAATATTCGTCGCAGGTGGAAAGTTTCCAGTCCCATCGTTGCGATAAATTTTCACAATACCGGAAATATTCTCGGAAGCAACGGCAAAATCTACCCCCGCACCATTATCGAACTGCCCAGCAATCGCGTTTACGGGGAGTGGGACAGTCGGATACCGCCGCGCATCCACGAAATTCCCTGTGCCTGTGCCTGCCGCCGCAGCACGGAAGCTATAGACAAAGGGGCGTGTGTTTATACCGCCTGTAGATTGAGCATTGGTAACGCTCACCCACACCTGTTCGCCGCGCAGGAAGTTCGGCGCACTAGCAGCAAGCGTAACGGTATTTCCCACAAAGGACGGTGCGGCTGTTCTGCGTCCGCCCATTGCGCCGTGGACGGGGAAGTTTGCTGGTATAACACTTGGAGCGTTGAGATTTTGCGAGAAAGGAATAGTAATGGTCGTGCCAAGCGGAGCATTTGCCACGTTTCGTGCCGGAACGACGGGAACGGCAGCCGTAAAGGGATCAACGTTGTTTTGGACGTTCATCGGTGGCGGCGGCGCATCCGTACCAACGGCAAAATACGTCGGCGCGGCAAGGTTATCCGCCACGGTGCGCCGCAGCGACGACACAGCCGTCAGCGTTCCCACGTTGTTTGTGCCATTGGAGGAATATGATGCTACTGCGGGGGGAGCGGTGGTAGTGCCTCCGATGATATTTGTCGCTGTTAAGCCTGTTCTTGCCGCTTGCATAAAGCCGCTTGTGAACGTTCCACTTGCCACCTGCGCTCGCCAGTATTCCGCACCAAGCGGAGCAAGCACCGTTGAGCCGTCTGCCGAACCTCCTGCGGGAGCGGCATTGTATGCTTCCACTTCGATTGTCGCTCCACCTGCGGTGGTGGGGTCGTTCACGGCAAAGGGCAGGTATGTTCCGCCTTTGCCAATGGGGAAGAGCCATTGTTGTCCGATGCTTGCGCCCGGCAATAATGCACGGCGAAAAGGTCCGTCAATATAGCCAGAGCCTGTTCTTGATAACGCGCCGGGTGATGGATTATTCAACGTCAGCATGGCACTCGAAGTATTCAATCTGCCGTTTGCACCAAAAAGCAATGAGGCAGCGCCAGCGATAGTTGTTGGCGAACTCAAGGTTAGTACCCCGGCAGCTGCCGCTCCATACAGTGCTACGGTTCCGAACATCGTTCCGGGTAGCTCTAATCCTGTGGCGGTGAGGGGACTGGTGATGTTGTTGTAGATAAGTTGCGACCCCGTGTTGTAGGTAACGGGAGTTCCTGTTACCCACGTTGCCGGAGTTCCTGCCTCAATCCAAAGACTTGCCAAATTCTGCACGGTTAGACCGCCCGTGTTGCTAATCTGCGAACCGACGTTCATTATCAGCGAAGCACCTGACTGGACGGTACTTCCGGCGGCGCTCAGATTGAGCGTGGGCAGCGAAAGAGTCAATATGCCGCTTTGCACGGTTAATGCGCCCGAAAGGGTGAGTACCGGTACACCGGAAAGAATCCATGTTCGTGAGGCTCCCGGATTCACGGTAAGGCTTGCGGCTTGGATGATTGCTTGTTTGTTGCCGGAAATGTCGCCGAATCGTGCATCGGTAGTTGCGCTGATTGCCCCCAAAACATAATTTGCCGTAGGACCGTAACTGATGACCACGCCTGTTGTCAGAGGCGGATTGATTTGTACCGCACCATCGCTGTTACCAATACCGTTGATGCCGCTTGGATGGCTTGTTTGCAGCGTTCCGCCGTTTTGAAGATTGAAGCGACTGTTGTTTCCTGCGAACTGCACGGCATGAATATCAGTGTTCAGCGTTGCACCGCTTGGAACGGTGAGCGTTACGTTGTTTGCCCCCGCACCAAAAGGAAGATCTGCCGTCAGTACTGCCGTGGAGCCTGGGTCAATGGAAAATACGGTGTTGGCGGTGGTGAAGTTTGGTGCGGCTGTACCGTAGGGAGCGCCGGGGCTGGTATCCCAATTCAAACGGTTATTTGCACCGCCTGGATTGATGTTGGCGTTGTTGTAGTAGTAGGTAATTATTGCTGTTCCCACCGCAAAATACGTCGGCGCGGCAAGATTATCCGCCACAGTGCGCGTGAGCGACGACACTGCCGTCAGCGTTCCCAGCGTATTTGCGCCATTGGAGGAGTAGGTTGTTGCCGTCGGAGGTGCAGTAGTGGTGCTTCCAAGGAGATTTGTTGCCGTCAGCCCTGCTCTTGCTGCTTGCATGAAGCCGCTTGTGAATGTGCCTGGAAGGCTTGTTACCTCGGCTCTCCAATGCTCTGCGCCAAGAGGAGCAATAACCGTTGTGCCGTCTGCCGAACCTCCTGCTGGCGCGGTGTTGTATGCTTCCACTTCAATCGTTGCACCGCCTGCGGTTGTAGGGCTGTTCACAGCAAAGGGCAGATATGTTCCGCCTTTACTGACGGGGAAGAGCCATTGCAGTCCGGGGCTTGCACCTGCGGGCAGGGCGCGGCGCATGGGACCTCGCACCTCACCGCTCCCGGAGCGCACAACCGCCACATCAGCCGTATTGGCAATGGTAAGCATATTCGTATTATCGGTGATAAGCGCACCCGTCCCCGATATAGAAAACGTACCATTGACCGATTTTGCGCCATTCAGCGTAAGCGGTCCGCCGGTTTGTATGCTAACACTGCCATTCATCGAAGCAGGAAATTCGAGACCTGTCGAAAGTACCGGATGTCCGAAATAGCTAAGAAAGCTGCCCCCATCGTACGTTATCGGGTTTGTGGCGACAATCGGAAGCGTGGTAACACCAGCTACTTCAAACCTACCGCCACTTTGAATGGTCAGACCGCCCGTATTGACTATCTGTGCGCCACTGTTCAGTTGGAGCGCTGCTGCATTTTGTACGATGCTACCTGCACCGCCAAACGTCAGAATGCTTGAACCCAGAGCTAATGTACCGCTTTGCACGGTTAATGCTCCTGAAAGCGTGAGCGGTCCGCCAGAGAGAATCCACGTTCGTAGGGCACCCGGATTGACGGTCAGACTTGCCGCTTGCGTGATTGCTTGTTTGTTGCCGGAGAAGTCGGCGAATCGTGCATCGGTGGTTGCGCCAATAGCCCCCAGAACGTAATTTGCCGTAGGTCCGTAGCTGATGACTACGCCTGTTGCGGGCGGAATTATCTGCACCGCACCGTCGTTATTACCAATACCATTGATACCGCTTGTATGGCTTGTTTGCAGCGTTGCGCCGTTTTGAAGATTGAAGCGGCTGTTGTTTCCTGCAAACTGCACAGCATAGACACCAGTGTTCAGCGTTGCACCGCTTGGAACGGTGAGCGTTACGTTGTTTGCCCCCGCACCAAAAGGAAGGTCTGCCGTCAGCACCGCCGTTGAGCCTGCGTCAATCGAAAAGGCAGTTCCTGCGGTGGTGAAGTTTGGTGCTGCTGTGCCAACACCCACGCCGGGCGTAGTATCCCAGTTCGCGGGGTTGTTTGGACCAACGGGAATATTGACGTTGGCATTGTTGTAGTAATACGTCGGAACGCCATTGCCCAGCGTAAAATACGTCGTCGCTGCGCTTAACGGGATAGGTACTGTTGCCTGATTATAGGGAATACCGTAAAAACCAAAGGCGCTATATGTTGCAGGTCCGCTTGATGTGTATGTTCCACCCAAAGTTGTGGAACTCGCAATAGCTTTCGCGGCTCCTGCTCCGGCGGCGGTTACGAATATGGGCGTAACGGTCATCGGCATACCGCTTAGTTGCGTGAATCGCCAGTGTTCGGTTGCATTGACGGTGGTAATGCTTGTGGCATCTGCAGAGCCGCCGCTTCCGGTATTGTATGCCTCTATCTCTATTAAACCTCCTGAGGGCGACGTAAAAGTCACCGATGCCCACAAGGGCGTTCCGCCTTTGCTGACGGGTATCCATGCACCGCTATATGTACCAACGGGCAGGTTAAGTTGCACAGGACCGTTAATAAGTCCCTGATTTGCTGAGATTCCGCCGCCTACTGCTTGGTCAATGCGGAGCATATTCCCGCTTCCCGTGTTGAGCGGCGAATTGAGGGTAGAGCCGGGGTCAAGAATACCTGTAATCGTTGTCGTGCCTGCCGCCAAGGTGAGAGCGGCAGTGCCGTTGAGTGCAAGTGTGCCGGGCATGGTGGAAGGCAGTTCCGCGCCCGTTGTCATGGGAACACTATGCGCATACGACAATCTGGCAGTGGAAGCGTAAACAGGAGTGTTGCCGATAAAGGGTATCGGGAGGGCGGTGGTGGGCCTGATTACTAGGAAAGCATTAGCATTGAGCGTCATCGTGCCGCCATTATTCACTTGGAAGTTTGCACCGACCCGTAATCCTCCCTGCGTGTTGAAGGTCGAAGCGCCGCTCAGCGTCAGCACGGACGAAGATACCGCATCGCACCTTAATTGCGTGAACGTCATATTCAGCGCACCACTGATGGTGAGCGGTGTGGCTAATGTCCAATCTGCAATGATGGGACCCGGAGCAGTAAAAGTGATATTGTTTGCCGCCGTGATAGCGTTTTTTGCTCCTTGTACGGCGAAATTGAGGTTTGCTGTCGAACCCGGGAGATCGAACACATAATTTGCTGCGTTGTCGTAGGTCGCGCTGGCTGTTTGAATTGCCCCTGTCCCTCCGCTCGTTCCATTAACGCCGTCGGTACGTGCGGTTTGGAGCGTTCCTCCGGCTTGGAGTTGAAAACTTCCCGCGCCTGTAACGGCAAACACTCCTCCTGGTATATTCAGCGTTCCGCCGTTTGCAACTTGCAGTGTCACACCAGCACCAAAAGCAAGGGGTGCCGACAAGTTTGCCGTGCGTCCGGTGGGAATGACAAAAACCCTTCCTGCGGTCGTGAAATCTGCCAAGGCACCGGGAGTACCGCCGCCACCAATGAGCGTATTCCAATTTCCAGGTGTATTCGCATTGCCGCTTGCGAGTTGGAAGTAGTATATCGCCATAGGGGAGCCAATCGTATAAAACGTCGTCGTGCCGCCGGCAATAGTGGCAAAGGGCGTTGTATTACGAATCGTTGTAGCCGTCGGTATCGTTGCCGGTACGCTGTTGTAACTGCCGTTTGCAGTACCGGAACTGCCCAATAACTGCCCCGTTGTTGCGGGTGAAGCCCGTTGAAAGGTGAGCGTAGCATTGTTCACTGCGCCTAACGCATTTACCCCAACGCTCCAGTATTCCGTCGCACTCACAGACCCGATGCCCGTTCCGGCACTGCCGGGGCAAGCGGTATTAAATGGAGAAACCGTAACAATCGTTCCGGCATTTGCTGTCGCATAGTTCACCACGGCGGGGATATACGTTGCCGCCGAACCGCCGCCAAGTGGGAAGGTGTAGGTGCCGCCGCCTGCCTGAATGGCGCGTGCAAGTGGACCGATCACGTGCGCAGTGCCGCTTGGTGTGCCACTAATAGCTGCGGGAGCAGTGTTTGCGATAGTGAGGAGGTTCGTGGGCGTAGTTTGGAGAAATTGCCCATTGACATTGAAATTGAGAATGCCATTCAGTGTTGTTGCCGCGCCGAGATTTACCACCAGTCCCGCAGTGCCGCTCATGGCAATATTGCCCAGCATCGGCGAGGGCAGTTCCAGACCCGTTGTGAGGGGAATATTACCAGTGTATGCCAGAATCCCGCCCGCCACATAGCTTATCGGCTGCCCTGTTACATAATTTACCGACACGCCCGGATTTCGCACAAAAATCTGCCCCATAGCGCCGACAGCAAGCGGTGTAACGGCATTGTTATTGGCAATGGTAAAATTCGCGTCGAGTTCCAGTGTTCCTTGGATAAGTTGGCTGCCCGCACCCGTGAGTGTGAGAACTTGACCCGCACTCGCGCCAACAAGTCGCAGACCATTTCCGGCGGTGGAAGCATTAATCGTGAGCGCACCCGATAGTGCCAGTCCCGTAGAAAGCGTGGTCATGCCGCCACCGGTGCGAGTGAGGTTTTGTGCTTGGGTGATGGGGGGTTTGTTTGGAGCAACTGCCGCAAAATTTGCTGTGGCAGCCGCCGCCGCGCTCAGGATGTAATTTGCTGCAATGTCGTAGGTGATGCTGCCCGTTACTTGAATTGCGCCACTTGCGGCAAACGTGCCATTCACACCGTCTGTGCGGGAGGTTTGGAGCGTCCCGTTTGCTTGCAGAGCGAAACTTCCCGCACCCGTAACGGCAAAGGTATTCGGTATATTCAGTGTGCCGCCAGTAGGACCGCCTGCTACCCGCAGCGTTACGCCTGCCGAAAGTGCTATATTTGCTGTTGCCGTCGCCGTAACACCATCGGGAACAATAAACGTCCAGCCGGAGGTGGTCATGTTTGCGGCTTGTATGCCTGTGCCGCCTAAGCCGGACCACCAACTTGTCGCAAGGTGTGGTGCGCCGGAGGGGGCATGATAGTAATACGTGGTAGGCGGAGCAAACGTCCCAACGGCAAAGAAGTTTGGCGACGAGAGCGTTTGTGCGGTGTTTTGGGTGAGATTATCTACTGCCAAATTATTGTAGGTTGTGAGACTTGGCGCGGAGTACGGACCGCCTATCGCCGCCGCAGAGCCGACGGTTTGTGTCGCCGCAAGGGTGGTTCTCCCTAAAAGCATTCGTGCTGTTATTGCTCCGCCACTAAACACATTTGCCCGCCAATATTCGGTGGTGGAAATAGTACCTGTTTGAATGGTTGTACCATCGGCTGTGCCTACGGGGTTCGTGTTGAACGCTTCGGTTTCCACAACCGAACCACCGACGGAAGTAGGATCAACAAGGGCAAAGGGAAGATAGGTTGCTCCTTTGCTCACGGGGAAAAGCCATGTTCCCGCCGTCGGACCGCCCGCAGGAATAGCGCGGCGCATCGGTCCTTCGACCATACCATTTGTGCGCATAACAGCCGCCGATGCTGTGTTGTTCACCGTCACTATATTCGCGCCGGAGGTAACAAGTCTCCCCGCCGTCAGTGTCAATGTCGAACTTGCACCCAGCGTCCGCGCCGCGTTCAGCGTTACTGTCGGTGTTGCGCCGCCCGCATTTACTGTCACGTTACCGTTCATAGTGGCGGGAAATTCCAAACCCGTTGTCATGGGAACGGTATTTTGATAATTCAAGATGCCGCCAGCGTTGTAGGCAAATTCATTTCCTGAAACGAATGGTATGGTTGCATTACCAACATTGACCGTCGCACCATTCAGAACAGTCAAGCCGCCCGGATTGGTATTGGCAATTGTAAAGTTTGCGCCGACGGTGAGTTGCCCTGCTTGAATTTGATTGGCAGCACCGTTCAGCGTCAGAACTTGCGGCGATGCGCCCGCGAGTGACAGCCCAGCAGTGGCGGGAGCGGCGTTAATTGTCAAGTTGCCGTTCACTGTTAAACTTGCATCTAAGGTTATTACGCCACCAGCATCAACCGTAACATTATTGGCAACGGTTACAGCAGGCTTAACTCCGGCAGCACCAGTTCTGGCGGGACCTGAACCCGGATTTGAAAAGATGTAGTTGGCGGCGGGGTCGTAGGTAACGGTAACAGTAGCAGGACTTCCTGCAAAAATCTGAAGAGCCCCCGTAGCGTTAGAGATACCATTTATTCCCGCACCGCCACGTGCACGTATCGTTCCGCCTGCTTGCAGAGTAAATGCACCTCCATTGCCGCCAATAGCAAAGCCAATGCCGTTAGGAACGTCCAGAGTGCCGCCTGCTTGCACTATTACTTGGGAGGCGGATGCACCTGAGCCGATAATCAAATCTACTCCTGTCACCGTAACAGTCCGTCCGTTCGGGATAATATATGTCCAATTTTGCCCGCTCAGACTTATTGCCGGAACGCCAGTACCACCAACCAAAGAATTCCAGTTGGAAGCAGTGTAGGGGCTTCCTGAAATGTAGTAATAGGTGGAAGGTAACGCTGCTGCCGCAAAGAACGTCGGCACGGCGAGATTATCCGATACCGTGCGCGTGAGCGTAGGCGGTGTTCCGGCAGCAAAGGTATTTGCGCCGTTGGACGTATAAGTGCCGGCAAGCGTTGTGGAAGAGCCGATGACGTTTTCTGCTACCAAACCCGTTTTGCCGATGCGCATAAAACCGCTTGTAAATGAGCCGCTCACGACCTCTGAGCGCCAATATTCGCTGCCAAGGGGTGCAAACGCCGTTACGCCATCTGCAGTGCCGCCCGATCCGACATTGAAGGCTTCTACTTCCACTACCGAGACGCCGCCTGTGTTGGGATTCACAATAGAAAACGGCAAGTTTACCACACCTTTGCCGACGGGGAAAAGCCACGTGCCAGTGTTCGCGCCCGAAGGGATAGCGCGGCGCATAGGACCTGCCACATAGCTGGCGTTACCACCAAGCACCGCACCGACAGCCGAATTGTTGATGGTGAGCATATTCGCCGCAGATGTTACAAGAGGAGAGGTGCCTACGCTCAAATTCAGAACACCGGAGTTATTGATAGCCGTTGCAGCACCAAGAGTAATAATGCCGGCAGCAGAGCCACCATTGATACGGAGAATCCCATTCATCGCACTTGGCAGTTCTCGTCCTGTGGTGCGCGGTACTGTGATGACAATATAGTCCAACATACCACCAGTTTGGTAAGCAACATCGTTGGTGATGACGCATGGAATTGGTGCGGTAGAGCTTACACCGAATGTTCCACCATTTTGCACCGTCAAGGCTCCCGGATTGGTGATAGTCAGGACACCGGCGACTTGGGCGACCAGACTCCCGTTGGGTCCTTGAACGTTGCTGCTTCCGGCTATGCCATTCAAAACGAGGCTATTTTGAAAAAATAAATTCCCTGAAACGACGGTCAGAGCATTGGCAACGGTAAGGGCAGAATTGAACGACCACGACGTTGAGAAAGGCGTGTTGATAGTAAGCGATGCCACTTGTGGAATAGCGAGTTTTTGCCCTGCTGCAGCAAAAAGACACGTTCCTGACGGGGAAACAGCACCAAAGCTAAAATTGACCAATGAGCCGTAGTTCGTTACAAAGCCCGTTGCACCGCCTATTACCTGAATTGCGCCAGTACCATCACTATTTCCATTGACACCACTGCTGTTGGCGGTGATAAAGTTCGCGCCGTTTTGGAGAGTAATGACAGCATTATTCCCCGCAAACCGCACGGCGTTTCCCGGAGCAGTTCCCGTGTTCAGCGTTCCGCCGGACTGCACGGTAAGCCGTACGCCGTTTACCGCCGCACTGCCGAGTGTCCAGATGCCCGTCATCACTGCTGTTATGCCGTTTGGAATCACGTACTCAGCACAGGGAACAGCAAAACTTGGTGGCGAACCTGACCAGTTTGTGAGGACATTGGGATCGCCGCTTGTGGTCATGGTGTAGGTGGGGGCGGGAGCGTTGCCGGCGACGGTGATACGGCTGTTACTTCCCGGATGCGCCCCAAACGTGTATGGGGTAGTGTTTGTAAGAGTGTTGCCTAAGACAGTTGGTGTGCCCGGAGGTGCAGAGTATGTTCCTGTAACGGGAGCTCCAAGCCTTTGCCCAAAAACACTTCCCGTACCGACACTTGGTGCAGTGAATTCCATCCCTGCTGTGAGCGTGGCAAACTGTGCACCGACTGTCAGATATTCCGTCGTACTCAAACTTGTCAGCGTTGAGCAGTCTGGTGAACCGCCCGTACCCGTGTTTGTTGCTTGTACCGACACATCGCAAAAAGCTCCCGTTCCTGTTGTTGGAGCCAGTAATCGAAATGGAAGATACTGCGTACCAGTTCCAACCGGAAACGTGTAATTCGGTCCGCTTGTCATATTGGCAGGAAGCCTCCACACAAGCGAACCGCCCCCTGAGCAGTCTATGTAAGAAGTATTACTCCCGCCAGCAATAGCGGTTGATACATTATTAGAAACCAAAAAATTGCCGGCAGGGCGCAATATTCCGTTTGTTAGGGTCAGTTGATTATTGACAAAAACGGTAGCACCAAGATTGACAACTGCGCCAGCCCGATTTATTGTGAGATTGTTCAATCCACCAGCCGTAAGTGATAATGTTCCCGAAATTGCGCCTGTTCCAGCAATAACGAATGTTGAACCTGCCAAAGGAAAAAATGTTGTACCAACAAAATTGATAGGACCACTTGCTGTGAGCGTCGTATTCAGTCGTATGATTTGGTTAGAAGTAAATGTTCCTTGTACGTCAGTTGGTGATCCCAGGATAATTCCAAACGTGTTCGTTGTTTGTAGAGAACCTGGCATAGTTGCAGGAAGCTCTTGTGCGGTCGTTGTTTTTGCGACGGCACCAGTATAGAGGAGCAAGGAATTAACGGCTTGGTACGTAACAGCATTCGCACCATTAACCGCTCCACTGCCCTGCAATTCCAACGTCCCACCGCCCGCGATATTGAGCGTACCGTTGTTGGTGAAGGTAACGCCGTTAGTTACGAACAATCTTCCTCCACTTTGGACGTTCATGGTTGCTGCGGCACCGAGTGTCATTGCACCGCTGACCTGTGCTGACTGCCCGGCGAGAATGTTGAATGTGCCGGAATTGAAATCGGTAGGGCTGCCCGTCCAACTCGTAATTAAATGTGCGGGGTTGATTCCATCATAGTTGTATTGCGCTTTCAACGAAGAAAATGACAGAATGAAGAGAAACACAAGCGTCAAATTTTTGACAAACGAAAAAGAAGAACGAACATGAGACATAATGACCACCGAAAAGGTTAGAGAGGAATAAAACGCAGAAGTGTGGAATCTATGCACCAAAAAAGTTATCCACACGAGGAACTATGCTGCAAGTAGAATGACAAAAATACGAAAATTTGTGGTGGCAGGGATTAGAAAAAGCGTCCGACTTTTTGGAAAATGTGTCCGACTTTTTGGAAATGAGGAGTTTTTGAGAAAAACTAACGGGAACAATAGTAGCACAAGGCGGTTTTGTATCGTGAATTGTTACGCCGAAATCGCAGAACGGTATTCTGACGGGGTTTGTCCCGTAAACTTTTTGAAGGCGGAATAAAATGACGATTTAGAATGGAATCCCACTTGATAGGCAATTTCTTGCACAGTTGCTGACGGCGAAGCGTCAATTATTCGACGCTTCCATTCTTCGACGCGGTATTGATTGACAAAATCGAAAAAGGTTACGCCAAGTTCTTTATTCAATATTTCCGACACACGATGCGCCGGAACACTACTCACCTGAGCGAACTTCTGCACGGTTAATTGGTTGTCCAAAAACGGCTTCTGCTCTTCCATACAGCGGCGCAATGCTTCGGCGTGAATTTCGGGCGCAGAGGAGGCTTTACGGTTTTGTTGCAGTGCCGTATCGTTTGCGGCAGCGCCCGTTTCTTGCAATGCAGCGTACCCATTACCGTTATTGTTATTTTCACTACCGTTGATACTACCATTATCATTGATGTTGCCATTTCCATTCGGCTGCGCGTAGGATGAAAACACGCCCGAATGTGCGCCTCTGATTGAGAAAAGCGATATACGAGGTTCGGCGGTTGTGGGCGCTGTTTCTGCAAGCAAGGAACGTAGTTCGCTGCTGTTGATGACATTGCTTCGGAGCGCATAAAACGCCAGCCCATAGACCCACAAAAATGCCAGCACCGCAAGGGAGAAATTTATCTGCGTCGGGTTGTAGAGTCCCCAAAGCGTACCGATATTCCCGATAACAACAAGAGCCGTTAAAAGCGTTGTTCCCCAGACCATAAGCCAGAGCCATAGCAAATTTACCGATTCCAACGACGCAAACACCTCCCGAATACGCCGCGAATAGGTTCTGAGCAAAAATAGCGACACAATGAGATATGCGAGATTGTAAAACGACCGTGCAATGCCAAACCGCAGGTAGTCCAGCGAATGTCCTTGCAAGGTGTGTTCGACAAAGCGAACTTTTTCTTCGCTTCCGCTCATAAAAAACGGAATCAGGAACGCCCCATACAACAGTGTCGGAAGGCAATGCACTATATCCCGCATCATAAGAGGCTTTGCGGTCATTTCACGGACGTAGAAATAAATAAGCGGTCCGGTCATCAGCCGCGCAACATCGTACCAGCGAATGGAAAAGGTAATGGTTTTGTAGTAACCGCTTGTGACCAGAAAAGAATTCCACAACGCAAGCGCCATCAGCAGGAAAATTGCCGACACGAGAAGGTTCGCACGGCGGTTGCCGCGTCTCCAAAAGAGCATTGTCAAGGCGAGAAATAACCCTTGCGCTGCTCCCAAAAGATGAAAAATACTGACGATGTTCACGTTGAGCGAAAATTTGACTGAGAATAGAAAGTGATAACGCTGAAAGAACGGTAAATTACTCTTTAGCGACGGTTTGGCAAAAAGAAAAATATGCGGCAATCTTGCTGTACAGATTGCGAGGAATTTCTATTTTTTCCCTATTTTCAGAAACACTTCCCTCTTTCATTCCTCACACACCGCACAACAACTATGCTCACCGCACACGATTTCATTGCCGATGTCGCACAGGAAATTGCCGATTTCAAACACCACTTTCGGCTCGAAACCGCAACAGACCTCATTACCACGACCGAAAGCGGCGAAAAATTGGGGTTTATGGACGTTGTGATTGAAGGGGGCGGTGTGAAGGGCATTGCGGCGATTGGAGCGCTGTATGCCTTGGAAGAATGTGGCTTGCGCTTTCGGAAAATTGCCGGGACAAGTGCCGGAGCGCTGAACGCGGCTTTTCTTGCCTGTGCCGGCAATAGCGCCACACAGCATCGCACCGCATTACTGCTGGATATTCTCGCCAATATTGATTTTTTGAGTTTTGCCGACGGAGGCGATGATGCGCAGGCTGTAGTGAAACTTTTGACACTACCCGATACCGAAAGTGCCGTTGAAACCTTCGTCAATAGGGCGAAAGTTACGATTGCCGTGCTGCGAAATTTGAACGAGGTGATGATTCGTTTAGGACTGAATCCGGGTAAACGCTTGAAGCATTTTTTACGCGAAGAATTTGAGCAGCTGAACGGCGGAGAGCCGTTTACGATTGGGTCTTTGCGTAACAAATGGCGGCGTGATGCGATTTTGATTGACGGGGAGTATTTGGAGCAGGATTTTCAAGTGGTGATTTCGGATATTACCCACAAGCGTAAAGTCGTGTTTCCACTTGATTTGGACGAGTATGTGTATGATACCGACGCAATTTTACTGAGCGATATTGTCCGTGCGTCGGCTTCGATTCCGATGTTTTTTTCGCCCTTTCGCTTGCGCGATTTTGCCACCGAAGCGTATAATTTCAAGGCTCCTGACGATACTTGCTTTATGGACGGTTTTATCGTTTCTAATTTCCCGCTTTCGCTCTTCGATATTTCTGATTTTGCCCGAGCGCCGAAATGCCCAACTTTTGGTTTGATGGTGGAGGATATTTCGCAGCAAAACGACCACCCCGAACTCAATAATTTTTTCAAACTCGGACTGGCTGTTTTCCAGACCGCAAGCCAACACGGAGACAAAGGCTATATCCACAGCAACCCTCATAACGCCTCGCGTATCATCCACATTAGTAACCGTATCCGGCGCGAAAACCAAGACCATTACGTGAGTGCGATTGATTTCACACTTGGCGACGAGGATAAAATTCAACTCTTTCACAATGGAGTACGTGCTGTGTTGGACAAACTTGCATCGTGGAATTTCCATGAGTATATTCGGCGATACAGACGATAAGGTTTTACAACCGTTTCAAGAAGCAAGCCATACACAGATTGCCCGAGCGCACTCTTCACTGCTTGCTTCGGAAGTATTCACCCTAAGCGCCGCATACCGCTCATAAAGCGGCAAACGGCGTTGATAGTTTTGGATAATGTCTTGTGTTTGGGATGCTCCTGCGGTCAGCGTTGGGCGCTGCGTGTCGTGTTCATTTGCCGTCAATCGTGCAAGCACATCCTCCAAAGCCGCATGAATCCAAACAATCACGCCATGTTCCGCCAAAAGCTGCATATTCTCAGCATTTTCGACCACTCCGCCCCCGCAGTCAATCACCACTTTTTGCTCTTGAACGACTTCCCGAATACATTCCGCTTCAATCCGCCGAAACTCAGCCCAACCGCGCTGTTCGACAACATCACGAATGCTCATGCCGCAACGCTCCGCAGCGAGTTCATCGGTTGAAAGCCGCTTCCAACCGAGTTTTTCTGCCAAAAGCGCGGAAATGGTGCTTTTGCCTGTGCCGCGAAAGCCGATGAGGATGATGGTGGGGGAGGTCATTGGTTACTTGGTTACTTGGTTCCTTAGGTACTTGATCATTGGAAACGGCTCCGGATATTGCTTTGCCACTGATGACCAATGCACCAAAACCGCTCAACTACTCGCTCCTGAATACTTCGTCAGCGAAAAGCGGAAAAATTGGAGCGCGACAACAAGAAAAGCAATCCCCGCAAAAGCGCTCCACAGCGCTAATTCGGTGTCAAGTGTACCGAGAAGCGCTCGTGCCGGAACCGACGCAATCAAGCCAAGCGGGAACACATACAACATTACACGGCGCATATAACCTTTGTAGATGCTGTCGGGGCGTGAAGCGAAATTAAAAATGGTGTGATACAAATACTGAATCCCTTCCCCTGCAACCGTCCAAATTGCAATCGCCGCAAAAGCAGTCTGTAAGCCGACATTCAGCAACAGTCCCGTAAAGCACAGCAACAAAAACCACGCTACGCCTGAGAACGATAGCGTTAATCCCGCTTGCGCAAGTGCATACATGAGAAACCCGATTCCGAAGGACAAATTTGCAATAGCGGCGATATTGATATACCGAAAACACGTCAAAAAGAACGTTGAAGCAGGTTTTGTGAGGAAAAAGTCCAGTTCGCCCGTGCGGACGTATTCGGGGAAATGCCAGAAATTATGCGAAAAAAGCATCATGTTCACCGCATCAGTAACAAAGAGCGTTCCCAAAAACACAAGCATTTCGCGCTGCGAAAAGCCCGCTACTTCCGGCGTATGGAGATAAATCACCTCGAAAAGCCCGATTTGAACGCCATACCAGACCATATCAATCATAAACTGCATGAACAAATGTCCGCGATACTCCATTTCACGGGACAAACAGTTTTTGAAAAATGCCAGCCAAATACGGAAATACATGATGGTAAGTTTTCAATCCACAAAAATTGTCATTATTTCGGAATGGTCTTTATTCCGGTTTTCCCCGTCCCACCGCTTCGCGCCGTCTTCGGTACGCCGGTAGAACGGGTTGCCCGGTGATAGGTTCTTCAGTAGGACTTTCGCAAAAACAAGTCGAAAAGGGCTAAAGACCCTTGTTAAACAATGACTTACGCAACAAGGGGTTTCAACCCCTTGCCTCAAAAGTATGGTTTTGCGAAAGTCCTATTCAGTTTACCCCACTTCCACCAACTCCGTTTTATTCGCCTCATCAGCACAAATTATTGCCATGCTTACAATTTCCGCTACGTCTGCCGTGCGCTCAAGAACGTGAACAGGCTTGTTCATGCCCATCATAATCGGACCGATGTATTCTGCGCCGCCAATCGTCAAAAGCAGTTTGTAAGCGATGTTTGCGGAATTAAGGTCGGGGAAAATAAGCACGTTTGCGTTGCCTTTGATAGCGCTAAAGGGAAACTGCTCGGCAACTTTTGATTCATCAAACGCTGTATCTGCCTGCATTTCGCCGTCAATGATAAGATGCGGACGCTTTTGTTTGACGATTTGATATGCCTTGCGCACCGCTTTGGCATTACCTTCGTCCGATGAACCAAAGTCGCTAAAGGAAAGCATCGCCACACGCGGCACAATGTCAAAGCGCTCTGCCACATCCGCCGTCATCATGGCAATATCGGCAAGGTCTTCCGCTGAAGGATTGACGCTCACGGTCGTATCGGCGAAAAAGAGTGTGTCGCCTTGTTTGGTGATGATGATGTGAATACCCGCCATACGGGAATATCGCTTATCCACGCCGATAATCTGCAAGGCAGGGCGCACCGTTTCGTCGTAGCGCATATTCAAGCCCGAAATCATGCCGTCTGCATCGCCCGTTGCCACCATCAGCGTTCCGTAGTAAATGCGCCGCGTCAAAAAGCGTTCTGCCTGCTGAACGGTCATCCCGCGCCGTGAACGCTTGTTCATCAGGTATTCCGCATAGCGGTGAATGTCCGGCGATTTCATCGTGTCAATGATGCGGATATTTTCCAAGTTGATATTCTGCTCGGCTGCAATCTTTTGAATAATTTCATTGCGCCCAATCAAAATCGGCGAGGCAATACCGTCATCCGAAATTATCTCCGCAGCGCGTATAATCTTGGGTTCTTCGCCTTCGGTCAGAACAATACGCTTTTTGTCGGAGCGTGATTGCAAGCCGATAGCAATGTTCGAGAGAAGCTGCTTTTTCTTTGCCTGACGACCTTCCAACTGCTGTTTGTATGCCTGCATATCCAACGTTGTAATACGCGCAACACCGCTATCAATCGCCGCTTGAGCCACCGCAGGCGCGACAGCCGTCAAAACCCGTGAATCAAAGGGCTTTGGGATGATGTACTCTTTGCCGAAGCTAATCGCCGTGCCGCCGTAGGCACGCAACACCGCATCGGGAACGGCATCTTTGGTCAATTTCGCAATCGCATAGACCGCCGCTAATTTCATTTCGTCGTTCACCGCTTTGGCGCGAACATCCAGCGCACCGCGAAAAATATAGGGAAAGCCCAAGACGTTATTCACCTGATTCGGATTATCGCTCCGCCCCGTAGCGCAGATAATATCGTTCCTCACCGATGCTGCTTCGTGATAGGGAATTTCGGGGTCGGGGTTCGCAAGGGCAAATAAAATCGGCTTCGGCGGCATGGAAGCAACCATTTCTTTCGTCAGCAAGCCGCCTTTGCTCAAGCCCAAAAACATATCGGCAAACTTCATGGCATCCACAAGCGAAATATCTTTATCGCCATTGGCAAAGGCTGTTTTCGGCTCATTCGGGTCGAGTTTGCGCCCGTTATGCACCAAACCTTTGCTGTCAAACATGAAGATATTTTCGCGCTTCACGCCAAGTTTAATGTAAAGATTCGAGCAGGCAATCGCCGACGCACCCGCACCGCTCACCACGACTTTGATTTCCTCCAATTTTTTCCCTTGTATCTCACACGCATTCAGCAAACCGGCACTGCTGATAATCGCCGTGCCATGCTGGTCATCGTGCATAATCGGGATATTCATGCGGCGCTGAAGTTCCTGCTCAATGTAAAAACACTCCGGCGCTTTGATGTCTTCGAGGTTGATGCCGCCAAAGGTAGGCTCAAGATTCGCAACCGTGTTGATAAACTCGTCGGGGTCTTGGGTTTTGATTTCGATGTCGAAGACATCAATATCGGCAAACTTTTTGAACAATACGCCTTTGCCCTCCATAACGGGTTTCCCGGCTGAAGCGCCGATATTTCCTAGTCCCAGCACGGCAGTTCCGTTGGAAATCACTGCCACTAAATTACCTTTGGCAGTGTATTCATAGACCATTTCTTCATTTTCGGCAATGACGCGGCACGGTTCGGCAACGCCGGGCGAGTACGCAAGCGAGAGGTCGAATTGTGTGTTGCACGGTTTGGTCGGAATGACCTCAATTTTCCCTTTGCGTCCGTGGGAATGGTATTCAAGCGCTTCTTCAACGCGGATTTTCCGTTGTTTCATAACGTATTTCAAAAAATGGTGTAACTGTTTAGGTCATAAATTTTTGACGCAGATTTTCATGATTCAACAGATTTTCATGATTGTACAAATACAAAACGACTACCCGAAAACTATCCCGAAAGCCGCTCAAAATCAGGGTAATTATGATAATCTGCGCGAAGAGCTAAATAGGTACAAAATGGGAAGGATAAATGAATTATTTAGGACTTTCGCAAACACAAGTCGCAAGGGGCTAAAGCCCCTTGTTAAACAATGACTTACGCAACAAGGGGTTTCAACCCCTTGCCACAAAAGTATGGATTTGCGAAAGTCCTCTTATTGATGTCTCTCGAATTTTTCTCTCGAATTTTTTCTCTCGAATTTTTTCTCTCGAATTTTTCTCTCAAACATTCTTTTTCGTTAATGCTGTTCCAAATATCGCCCGGAAGGGCGTTGCAAGACGGATGCAGTCTCATATTCTGCTGTGCCGTTCAGCACAAATTTTCCGACGAGGTTCTGCAATTTTTCTGTTAGCTGGGTTAATTCTTCCGCAGTGCGAGTAATGTGCATAACGGACGTGGCGGTTTGCTGTGCGGAAAGTGAGATTTGATGCGTATTTTCGGCAATTTCACTGCTGGCGCTTGATTGCTCGTCAATCGTCGCGGCAATTTCGGCAACCATTTCCACAACGCTTTTCTGTGCGGTTGTTCGCTGCGACGAGTGCAAAACGCCGTTTCTACTTGCTTGTGTGGTAGTCATAGCAGAAATTTCGTGAATACGGTGCTGCACTTCTGCAACGATGGATTTGATTTCATCGGTAGAACGCGCCGTACTTTGCGCAAGGCTTTTCACCTCTGCCGCAACCACCGCAAAGCCCTTCCCTGCTCGCCCCGCACGGGCAGCTTCGATTGAAGCGTTCAGCGAAAGAAGATTGATTTGAAACGCAATATCGCCGATGGAACGGGAAATGGCGTTAATCTTCGTTCCGGCGGTGGCAAGTTCCTGAACGTGTCGGCTGAGTTCTTCGGTTGCACCCTGCACAGAGGCGGCATTTTCCGCATTTGTTCGCAGACTGTTCGCCATTTTGCTTGTAGAATTGGAAATAAATGTTGTTTGTGCAGATTGCTGCTCGACAATCGCCGATATTTCCTCCGCCAACGAACTCATCGAAACAGATACCATGCCTGTTTGCTGTGTTGCGCTATTGAGTTGAGTGACCAAGTTCCGAATACTTTCAACCGTTGCATTAAAACCTTGGAAAAGTCGCATAATCGCAGCATTCGCCACAGTTTCACCCGTTGTGCGTAAACTCACGGTTACATCGCCTGCTGCGAGGTTTTCCATTTGCACTAAAATTTCATCTACTTTTCTTCGCAAAAATTCTTGCTGCTCCAAGGCTTCCTGCCTTGCAGAGTTGGCTTCCGAAGCCGCATTTTGCGCTTCCGCGCTTTTTGTACGAACATCGTGCAGGAGTTTTTCTAAATTCTTCGCCATTGCTAAGAATGTTCGCCCCAGTGAACCGACCTCATCGTTGTACTCGGCTTGAATACTGATGTTGGTGTTTCCATTGGCAATTTCTGCAGCAGCATTTTGCAAATCCCGCATCGGGCGACCAATCGCACGAATGATAACCCAGCCCAGTAACAACGCTACCAATAAGCCTCCGACAATCGCTCCGACAATCACGCCGCGCTGACGAATCACGATAGTTTCGGAATCAGCAAAAAGTTCTTTTCCGACCATATCTTGCACATCTATCAGCGCCGACATTGTTGCTGCGATGTTATCGGTTGCTTTGGCAAAAGCCCCCAAATGTAGCTGTAACGCCTCTTCACGCCGTAGTTCCTTGCTGAGGGCAAGCTCTTGTTTCAAGACTACTCGAAATTCCTGAAGGTCTGTGCGTAATTGTGCCAAATTGCGCTTTTCCGCTTCCACAAGATAGGTTGCGGCGTAGGCTTCGAGAATGCTATCAAAGTCGTTGTTGGTTGCCGTAATTTTTTCCTCCAACGCCTGCATTTCTGCGGCTTCATTGGTGTTAATATGCCGAATTGCCAATGAGCGCACTGTATTGACATCCTTCAACATTCGGAAAAACTGAATTGCCGGAACAAGACGGTCTTTATACATTGAATCAAAATTGGGTATAATCCGCATCATACCGTCATATCCCGAATACCCCGCCGAGATAATTAACATCACCAACGCGCCAAACGTAAGGCGCAACTTCGTACTGATACGAAGATTGTAAAACCATGTCATAAAAAAATTCTCCTATAAAGTACAGACGACTTAAACCTCACAAACGCCTCAAAGGCGCTTGTCAAGCCGCTTGTGGTAATTTTTCGTCAATAGCGTGATAAATAAACATTCTCTTCCTGCTTCATTATTTTTTTCAAGGCAAGTCCCACACGATTCGCCTGTTCATCGGCGTTACAAATCCAGCCCAATATTACAAATCAAGCCACCTGTATAAACACCGCTCCACTTCGTCCATATCCTGCGGCAACAGCACCCCTAAATGCTGAAGAAACTGCTCCGATGTTATCGCCGTCAGGCGCTGTACATTAAACACACCTTCGCTCAGAAAGCGCGTTGTAACGGGCGCGTCGAACTCGGTTTCCCATTCGCGGGCTTCATGCGGGACAACGGCAGCTAAGGGCATAATACCGTCTTCCTCTTCGCGGCTGACAATCAATGCCAGCGAGGGCGATGCGCCCTTGGAAAGCCGTACAAACCAGACTTCGCCACGATGTAATTGGCGGCTCATAATGTTTCTCCTAATTTCTCCTGAAAACACAACCATAAACACAACAAAAGCAGTCTCAGTGCGGTATTCCGGCAGTTTGTCCGAATACCCCTCAATCAACCACTCTTTGCGTAAGATACACGAAATCGTGTACTTTTCAAAGGGGAACTTTGCGGAATTGCCGCAGAACGTAGGCAGAACCGAATATTGCAGATTATTCTTTGTGCAAACCGCCGTAAAAAGTATCACGTGGAAAGCCATTTGTTTTGAAACTCCCGAAAAATTGGTATATTTCGCGCATGGCACAACACATTGCACAGCAGCATCCGTTTGTCACTCTCGGTACGTTGATAATTCATTTTTTTGTGTGTTCTTTGAATCAAATGGCGTGTATTCATGCGCCGGAGGGAAACATTATGCAGTTCGCACATCGTCTGAACACATTGCCTGCCGAGTGGCAGGAACGGCTTGGTTACGTGATGGATTGTATGCGCGTCGTTTTAGGCGTGATTTTGGTGTCCAAAGCAGTACAGTTTATTGGGAATCGGGAATATCTGAACGGTTTGTTTGCCAATGCACAGGATTTGTGGTTTGTTCCGGCTATTATCACGCATTACGTGATTTTAGCGCATTTGGCGGGTGGTGTTATGCTTGTTGTGGGACTGTTTTCTCGCGCTGCGGCGCTTTTGCAAGTCCCGATTTTGCTTGGTGCGGTCTTTTATGTGCAGTTACCGCAAATGCTGAATGCCCACGAGCCGCAACAGTTGGAATATGCGCTTATGGTACTGCTGATGCTGGGAATTGTTGTGGTGCATGGCGGCGGGAAATTGTCGGTGGATCATTTGGTTTGGGGCAATACGAACACTCCACAGCAAAGCACATAAAACCTCGCATTGTAAAGAAAAAATATCGCTTATAAGTCTGACGAAGACCACCTTTGTCAGACTTTTTTTGTATCAAATTGTCAAAAAAAACAGAGAACATTATGACAACCTTAACCGTCAAAAACCGCCATAATTCGCGCCTTCGCGGTGGACATTTGTGGGTATTCCGCGATGAATTGGAAGCCATTCCGCCGACGCTCACCACAGGCGAAATCGTGCAAATCCAAAGCGCCGGCGGACACCTGTACGGCTCGGCAATCTACCATGCAAAAAGCCAGATTGCCGCACGGTTACTTGCTTCGGAGACAAATGACTTGTCGGCGGATTTTTTCGCGGAACGCATCAAACAAGCACTGGCGCTGCGCACAAGGCTTTTTCCCAACGAAAGCACATACCGCCTTGTCTTTGGGGAATCGGATTTTTTGCCGGGCTTAATAATTGACAAATACTGCGATGCTCAAACTCAACACGATTTTTTTGTTCTTCAAACGCTGTCGGCGGGAATGGATATGCGCAAAAACGAGATTTGTAGCGCTCTCCGCAGCGTTTTTCCCGCAACAACAGCCGTTATCGAAAAAAATAATTCCGCTTTGCGCAAACACGACGGCTTAGACCAGCGCGAAAGCGTCTTGTGGGGGGATGTTCCGCCGGAAATGGTGATGTCGGAAAATGGCGTATTATCGGCGCTTTCGCTTATGGAGGGACAAAAAACGGGGTACTTCCTTGACCAAAAACTGAATCGCCTGAAAATCATGGAAATGGCTTCAGGGCTGCGTGTCTTGGATTGTTTCACCAATCAAGGCGGTTTTGCGCTTCATGCCGCTAAAGGCGGTGCGGCACACGCATTGGGATTGGATTCTTCTGATGCGGCGATTGCTCGATGCCGCATCAACGCGCGTTTGAACGGATTGGAGACGAAAGCAGAATTTGCATCGGAAGAAGTGCTGGATTATCTTCACCACGCCGCAGAGCGCTTCAAACAAGACGGGAAGCGCCCTTGGGATATGATTATCCTCGACCCGCCCGCTTTTGCCAAAGCAAAACAGCAAGTCCCACAAGCAAAACGTGGTTATGCAAAAATCAACCGTATGGCGCTTCGTCTCTTGCCTCGCGGCGGTTTTTTGGCAACGGGAAGCTGTTCGCATCACGTCAGCGAGGACATTCTGCTCGGTGTGATTCGTGAAGAAGCCGAAAGGGAGCGGCGGCAATTACGCTTGGTGTTTCGTGGTGGGCAATCGCCCTGTCATCCTGTGCTGTCCGGTATGCCGGAAACGTCGTATTTGAAGTTTTTGATTTTTGAAGTGGTGTGAGTGAGGCATTGTTCAGTAAATCTTTTTCGGGTAACCGCTTTCGGGTAACCCGTACTACGCCGAAGAAGGCGTAGCACGGGGAATACCAAAATTTTGTATCTTTGTTGTCATTGAACAAAACCGTCCAAGAAAAGAACTCCTTGAATCAACGATTTCCGTGTGTTTGCCTGTATTCTCCTTCTTGCTATGAACGAACAACTTCGCCAACAACTTGCTGCCGAGTGGATGTGGAAATCCGTCGAAAGCGGCATGGAACAACTCTTGAACGAAAAAGCTGCTCTGGAACGCGCCTTAGCTGAGGCGTTACAGAATCCTGCACAGAATCCGGTGCAGAATACTTCGGTGCAGAATATTCAAGCCCCCCCCCCGCAAATATCGCGCCAAACGCCGCTCCAAAGCGGCACTATGCCAGGCGTGGATGAAGCAACACCCACACAGAATGCTGTTCCGGCATCCGATGTCGTCTTCAAAACGGCGAAAGGGCTTCAGAACTTTCCCATAGCCGCAATGTGCTATTTCGAGGCGAAAGGAAAATGTTCGCTGCTCTTTGCCGAAGGCGAGGAAAAACCACGTGTTGTTTTTCATGCCTTGGCAGAAGTAGAGCAACGTTTGGCGGAGAGCCATTTTGTGCGGTGTAGCCGTTTTCATCTGGTGAGTTTGGCTTACTGCAAAGGCTGGCGGCACAGCCTCAAAGAGGCGATTGCATTTATCACCTTTGGCGGAAAAGAACATGAAATCACGGTTACGCGCACCAACAAAGTGGCGTTTATTCGGCGGTGGGAGGAGTACATTCGCACAAAAGGTGCAACATGAGCAAAAAAGCGGTGGGCGGTTCATACCAGAATATGGGCGGCTCATGCCAAATGGTGGGCAGTTCATGCCGTTTGGTGGGCGGCCCGTGCCGTTGCTCTTGTGTGCTGAAGAGAAATGCCGTAATTTTGTCCCCGTGAACATGAACAAATAACAAACCCCGCCGCGAAGCCCGTTTGTGAACTTTCAGCAGGGTTGCTTTGGAACACGTTCTTTGGTCGAGAGCCGATGTTCAGAAGCAATATACGCAAAAGTTTGTGCAAAGGTGCAAAGCGGCACGTGTTCACGCTTTTTTGAATCCTTTTTTTAGGAGTTGATATGAATCGTTTTTCATTTGTGGAGGCTGTACAAGCATCAAGGAGGCTTGAATTCACGAGGGCTTTGTGTAGCGATTTTATGAACCATCTGTCAAGGAAAGTTTTTGCCAACGCCAAACTTTTTTGTGGCATACTCCTCATTGTTATTTCTTGCTTGCTCATCAGTTGTAGTACGGTACAGGAGATATCAAGCAGTGCTTCCCCCGTCGATAGCTTTGCAAAGATTGCTTCGGACTTACCAAAGGACGCTATTACACAAAGAGCGATGACTCAGATAGTTTATGACACCGAACTGAAGCAAGACATGGTTGAGTTTCAAAATGAATTTAGTGCAAGTGTTCGCAGTGCAAACCCTGCTGGTCTAAATACAATAGAATTACGTGAAGCATATAGGAACAATGATATTGAAAAAGCGACAAAACTCTTAGGAATTTCAGCTAAAGATTTGAATAATTTAGAGTTAAAGTATAAACTCTTAACTAAAAAAATGCAAGAAAGGTATCCGGAAATTTCCGAATACGCAAAAAAGCAAATGGGATCAAATACAGCAAATCAACAATCAGAATGTGCTTCCTGCAACCCAGATGCTGCAATGGGTAATATAGAAAAAATAAATAGCGCGATACTTGGGTCATATATGCTGAAAACAAAAAAATTCAAGGGATTTCCTGATATTGCTTATCCAGAAAACATCAACAACTTGTATAATCTTGCGGCTCCAGGCCCGGGAGAAGTATGTGATGCTGAACGAGTAATTCCGCTATCATTACTTTGTTGGATGAGAACGGCTGCTTGCTTGATTGGTGCGAATTTCACGCCACCACCATTTAATATAATTCTTATGTACGTGTGTTTTATAGAATGGAATATTTGTCAAATCAATGCTCTGAACTGCAAATGAGAACGTTATTCCTATCATTAGATAGACTTTACCTTCGTCTGCGTTTTTCCTACTGTTTGTGCTTGATAACTTTCGCGTTTTCCGCCATTGTCCATGCTCAGACCATAACCAACGAACAAAAGGCTATGACCTCCTTTGAGAAAACTCAAAATGATATACGGCACACTCTTTTGCGGATCATCGGGGGGCGCGGCGCTGCAATGATTGTTGGTGGTACAGCACTGTACTATTTGCCCGATGGGTTGCAAATACAATCTCCACCAACGAATCTTGGAGTATTCCAGGATGTTAGTTGGGGCATAAAGATTTGGCTCAATCGCGTTGTTGTAGCATCTGATAATGGTTCTCAGTATTTTAGACTTGGAGAAACAGATGTTAATAAAATTTATCAAGGCAACTATCTTTCAACAATTGTGGGATATTCTGCTTTTGATGAAAAATGGCTCAGAATTACACCTTTTGCGGAAGGAGGAATACGTTCAATCTCAAGTCAAGGTGGTATGATATACAATTCGCTTTCTGTTGGTGGAGGCATTGAAGTTTCACAAGCAATTCCGCTTGGCTATTATGCTACACCCAAGGTAGATGATATTGTCACAACATGGCTTTTAACCTTGAGTTTGCGGTCCAGCTACTTAGCCGATTACTTTGTAAGAACTCAAACGTGGGATGGTGGTTTTATAAATGTTCGCTTCAATATTGGCATTGGTTTACAATCGGATATGATCCAGATGGAATCGCCGTAGATATTTCGCCATCACACATTTCATATCAGTTTCAACAGGTTTTGTAGAGTATTCTATGGGTGGGTTTGTTTGTTCATTGCCGAGAAACTAATGAGGTATACTCAATTTTCATATAATAAAACCCGCTTGAAACCATAACTTCAAGCGGGTTCTTCATATTCACCGCATCGTTCAGTCAGTTCTTAAATCTCCGCCACAGCGCACTAAATCAAACAACGATCAACGGTCTGTATGCCGGTAGAATTGAAGTAGTTCGTTATGGTATGCAGAAAGTCTGCCACGCTGATTTTGGGGTATTACAAACACCTTTTGCGGCTGCCGCAATCCTTCTTCGACACGCGCCGCGTCGGAGAAATCATCTCCCGCATTAACGATGCCGTCAAAATCCGCGAAGCCGTCAGTTCCGCTTCGCTGACGATAATTGTGGATGCGCTGGTGTTGCTATTCTCCTTCGCGCTGATGTTTGTCTATTCGTGGAAACTGGCATTGGTGGCGCTTGCAACGGTGCCGCTATTTTTGCTTCTCTTTTTTGCGCTCAAAGGCACAATCGGGCGCACACAGCGCGGCATGATGGAGAAAAATGCGGAATTGGAATCGCACCTCGTCGCCTCTGTAAGCGGCATTGCAACGATTAAATCCCAACAAGCCGAAGCCACAAGCAATCGCAAAACCGAACAGCAATTCGTGGAACTTCTCGGTTTGGTGCGCCGAGCAAGTTATTTGGGTTTGACGAACAGCACCGTGAGCGAGTTTATAGCAGGAGCGGCACTCTTGGCGCTGCTCTGGATTGGCGGCTGGTCGGTGGTGAATAATCACCTCAGCGTGGGTGAACTGATGTCGCTTTACACGCTCATCGGCTATGTTACCGGACCCGCATCACGCCTTGTGGGGATTCATCAAACCATTCAAGACGCACTCATTGCGGCAGACCGTTTGTTTGAAATTTTGACACTCGAAACCGAAGACGAGGAACACGGCAAAAACGGCGTTAATGCTGATGTGGAGGCGGCAGCAATAGAAAAAATTTCTATCGAAAACCTTTCCTTCCGCTACGGCACACGCGCCAAAGTGCTGGACGGACTGCATTTCACGATTGAACGCGGCACGATGACAGCGATTGTGGGCGAAAGCGGTTCCGGCAAAAGCACGATTGCAAAACTCCTGCAAGGAATGTACGAACCAAGCGAAGGCACGATTGCGCTGCATACCGCAAACAACGTTTTGACGACGAACAATCTACGCTTGGAAGCGCTGCGGCGTTTGATTGGTGCTGTTCCTCAGAACGTCGAACTTTTTCATGGTACGGTGCTGGACAATATCACCCTTGGCGACGCAACTCCTGATTACACGAGGGCTATGCAACTGTGTCATTTCATCGGCGCACACGAATTTATCCAAAAACTGCCCTACCAATGGAACACCATGCTCGGCGAATTCGGCGCAGACCTCTCCGGCGGGCAGCGCCAGCGCCTCGCCATTGCCCGTGCGCTTTACCGCCAGCCGCAAGTGTTGGTGCTGGATGAAGCCACCAGCGCACTCGACAGCGAATCGGAGTTTGCCGTGCAGCAAGCACTCACGGCACTTCGCTCGCAAGGACTGACGACGCTTGTGATAGCGCACCGCCTCAGTACGGTTGTGGCGGCAGACCAAATTTTGGTGATGGAAGAAGGGAAAATTTTGGAGCGCGGTTCGCACGAAGAACTGCTCCGGCAGGAAGGCAAATACTACACGCTCTGGATGCGGCAGGTGGCAGGCAATACACTACGACAACAAATACATCATAATTCAGAGGTAATTGCGTGAACAGTTCTCATCTCATCATCGAAGCCGCCGAAGTAAACGACACGCTCGTTGTCGCGCTTGGAAAACCTTCAAGGGCGCTTCGCAGCACGTATTACACGATAGTAGCGGTATTACTCGCGGCGCTTGTCTGGGCTTATTTCAGTGTGGTGGACATTAGTGTCCACGCGCAAGGTGTGGTACGCCCTACCAGCGGTGTTCATCCGGTGCAAAGTACGATTACGGCGGTGATTCGTGAACTACGGGTGCAGGAAAATTCTCGCGTAGAAAAAGGCGATACGCTGGCAATCCTTGATGTTCCCGCTTCGGAAGAAAGGATGCACCTGCACAAGGAGCGCACAAGCCGCTTACAACAAGAACTTGCGGACATTCGTGCGCTGGCGGAACTTTCGGCAGCACACCGATTCACTTTTCCCGTGTATGCCCGTGAACGCGATGTTGCCTTATCGGAAAAGGCATTGCGGGAAAAAGAACTTGCCGCCGCCGAAGCAAGGTTGAAGCGCACAAGCGACCTTTTTGCCAAAACCTTTGCCAGCCGCGAGGAGTACGAAAACGCACGGTTACAAGCCGAGCAAAAAGCACAAGCATTGGAACAGTGGCGACAATCGCACCGCCGAAGCGCTCTCGACCGCGAGAAACAAGTTGTTACCAGCCTTCTCGAACAGGAAAGCGCACTCAAAGAACTTACCTTGTCTCACCGAAATACCGTTTTATGCGCTCCCCAAAGCGGCATTGTTACGAATCTTTCCGTACGGGCTGCAAATGTGGTTCTTACGCCGTCGCAGAATCTCTGCACGATTGCTCCTGAAGAAGAGCAGTGCGTTGAGTTTACGATTCCGGCGCGTGATGTGGGATTTGTACGGGAGGGTTTGAAAGTACGGTATCAAATCGAAGCGCTGCCGTTTCAGGAATGGGGAACAGCGCAAGGCAACGTCCAACTTGTGGGAAAAGACCTTTTGCTTTCGGGAGACACCAAACAGCAAGCAGGCTTTAAGGTTGTCGGGACAATCGGCAATCGCTCGTTGGAGTCCAAACGGCAAGGACAACAGGCAGCAATCACGCTCGGAATGACCTGCCGCGCAAGCATTGTTGTTGCGCAAAAGCGCATGATTACCATGCTTTGGGATAAAGGCGTGAAGTACCTTGCGCTATAAATGTGTCACTGTGGTTTCACGTCAATTTTTCAACAAAACTTGGCACTACACCGTAATTCTGCGCTTTCGCGCCAAAACCTCCCGAACGCCCGTAACCACACCATTTTCCACCCAATATGCTTCGTCGTACAAATTCACCGTCGGACAGACGTGGTACGGCACGGCATACAGCACATCACCCACACAAACCTGATTCCATGCGGCTTCATCGGCAAGACGAATCACACTGTGTTCTTCGCTTTGGCTCAGTAATTCATAATTCGCAAGGTTCAAAAAGCGGACTCGCTTGTGCATCGGGTTTTCTGCTGCAACGGCTTTGTGTCCCATATCCACCGAAATCAAGCCTTGATGCGGCTTTGATATGATTCTTGTCAAAACCAATGCTGCGTATTCGTACTCCTGTTCGGGTAAAATGCTTTCGTATCCCCAATCCCACAATACACACGTTCCCGGGCTGCAAAAGCGCTCCACGTGTGCGCTGTGCGTCGAAAAAGCCGGAGTGCCGCCTGCAATTACCATTGGCGGGGTGCCATTCCATGCAGCAATTTCGTACGTTAATGCTTCAACACTGGCAAATCCTGATTCTATCACGCTTTGGCGTTCCACAAATTGGTCGTGACGAATATGTCCATCGTAGGCATGAAGTCCGTGCAACCGGATATGCGGCATTTCGGCAATAGTGCGGTAAAGGGTGAATATCTCGCCGATATTGCTGCTTTCCAGCATAGCACCGGAGCGGTTCATTCCGTTGTTTATGTCCAAAAACACCTCGCTAACGGCGCTATTCGCGGTGAAAAATTCGCTATGCTGCTGTGCCGTTAGGAGATTGTCCAGCAACGATGCAAAAAATACATCGGGATATTTCTGTTTCAACGCAAGTAGTCGTGCGGTTTTTGGGGGAACGAGTTGATGCGCGATAACCACGTATGTTGCACCTGTCATTGCCAACATTTCCGCTTCGGCAATCGTCGCACACTTAAAACGCTTGATTCCCGCATCCAGCATCATTGCGACGATTGCAGGCATTTTGTTCGTTTTGATATGCGGTATAAGCTGCTCCCGTCCGCCCGTGCGCTCAATCATGCGGCGGATGTTGCGCTCCGCACGGTCTTTGTAGATGAGAAGTGAGGGAGAATCAAGGTTGTGGGCGTTTTGGACGGTGTAACACGCTGGCGTGTTCATGAAATCAAAATTTTTGGTGAAATCATATCATTATTTCAAGCAATCTACAACCAATCTTCCATTTCTACAAACGTGCCGCGTGAAAAAGAAAAAGGCGCAAAGAAGATATTCCATGCGCCTTTGAGGTTATTCATTCAACGACATTAGGGAAGCATTTGCTTAATACGCTGGTAGGGAATTGCACGTAAATTCGCCTCTGTAGGCGGTGGCAGTTTTGCTTCATCAATACGCTTGTTTGTAGCATCTATGCGGTCTTGCGGGAGCGGGTGCGTGGAAAGCAAACGCTCGACGCTTGTTGTAATATTCGCCACAGCCGATTGTGAGCCGCTTGGCGCTTTGCCGCTTGCTGCAACGATTTTTTCAAAGAAAAATTTAATCGAACCCGGATACCAAGGCGTGGATTGGAGATACTTAAACGAGTAATTATCGGCATCCTCTTCGTCCAAACGGCTATTTTTCAAGAGTGCCAAACCGCTAAACAAATTCGCTCCAATCGTCGCAATCTGGCTTGGATTCTGCCCCAAAGCTATTTGCAACACCATCTGCAAACCATATGCTTTGGTCATGCGTGATGTGCCGTGCCGACGCTCTGCGTGCGCGATTTCATGCCCCATTACGCCGGCAAGCGTTGCCTCGTTATCCAAAGCTTTCATCAACCCCGTATAAACGTAAATATACCCGCCCGGCGTACAAAAAGCGTTAATTGTTTTGTCGTCCTGAATAACTTCTACAACGTAGGGAAATGTGCCACGATACTGTACAAACTCCGACCGCACAATGGTATTAGTCATTTCTTGCAGGTATTGTTTGACGGCAGGATTTCCTCTGTAAATAGGGTATTCAGCAGGATTGCCGCGAATTTGGTCATCCATTTGTTTACCGAGTTGAGCGTCGGTGTCCGTACCAAAAAGATTCACGCCGCCGCCGGAACAGCTCGAAACACCAGTGTTTACGCCAAAGGTAAGCGTAAGAATAAGAACGACACGAAGCAAAAATGCGCGATAACGTTGCATAAACAGTAGAGAAAAATGAGTAAAAAAAATGAAAATTTGATGACGCAAGCATGGAATTTGGTTTGAACATTGTCGGTTTCAGTTCCACAGAAATTTCTCCACGAATTACACAAATTGACACGAATCGTATCGCTGCATCTTCCTTTGTGTAAGCGAAAAAACCTTGTTGTTATCACGCTTCGTGAGCATTCGTGAAATTCGTGGAGAAACCTTTTTCGGCGAAATTTACAAAAACAGCACCGAAGCAACGCGATTTTTTTTGTAGAGAGGCGCGAAAGTGTGTATTTTCTCACCGTGTAGCGCTCACGTTGAGGCATATTCCTCTGTGCAGTGTGTTCAGTAACCGTTTTTTCTTTTTCTCCCCGTTCATTCATCCTGAAAGGCGCATCTATGCTTGAAATGCAACGAAAACTCAGCAATTTCTTTTACATCGTTTTAAGCCTTCCCGCGACTGCAATGGGCTTTGCGCTCTGCGTCCAAATTTCGGCGCTGAGTTGGATTATGAGTACAAAATATCATCTCAACATTGAAGAGGTCGGTTTTGTGTGGGCTTCGGGACCGATTGCGGGGATTTTGGGGCAAGTCATCATCGGGCTTGTGAGCGATAATGCGTGGTTTTGGGGTGGTCGCCGCCGACCCTTTATTTTGATTGGCGGTGTGTTGGCATCGCTCATGCTCTTTGCGCTGCCGAATGTGGATGCGATTGGCGCGGCGCTCGGCACGACAAATCTGCTCTGGATTGGTATAGCAGTGGCGCTCTTGCTGGATTTGTCCATCAATGTCAGTTTCAACCCGACGCGCTCTATCATCGCCGACGTAACGCCCGACGGCGACCCGCGCACGAAGGGCTATACGTGGATGCAGACGATTTCGGGAATGTTTGGCGTGATTGCGTATTTGATTGGTGCATTTTTGGGAAATTATACGCTGATTTATGTCGGTGTGTTTTTGGTCTTGGCATTTTCTGTCATTCCCACCTTTTTTGTGAAAGAATCCCGCGAACTCCAGCCATCAAGCCCACAAGCAGACACTTCTGCCATTCCCACCGGAACAACCGACATCGGTCAGTTTATTCGGATTTGCATTGCGCACTCCTTCTCATGGCTGGGTGTGCAAACGATGTTTGTGTATATGTTCGCCTACGCAAAGCAGGTGCTTCCCGCCAACACCGACGACCAGAGCATCGGACAGGTAATTTCGATTTCCTTCGCCGTGCTGAACACTGTTGGTTTTATTCTTCCCGTAGCAGCATTAGAGCCGCTTGCGGAGCGTTTGGGGCGCGTAAGGACGCATTTGCTGGCGTTGGCAGTGATGGCGGTGGGATATTTTGGTATAGTGTTCTTCGGAACAAGTGCTGTGTCGTTGTATGTGTTGATGGTCGTGGTTGGTGTGGGTTGGGCGGCGGTGGTGAGCTTGCCGTTTGCGATTATGACCGAAAAGGTTGATAAAAGCCGTATGGGGCTGTTTATGGGCATTTTTAATTTGTCGGTGGTGCTGCCGCAGTTGGCTGCAAGCCTCTTTGTGGGGAAATTCATCCAAGCTGCACCAGACAAATCTATCATCTTCATTATTTCGGGCGTGTCGCTGGCGATTTCTGCGGGTTTGTGGTTCTTGGTGAAAGAAGTGCAGGCTGGAGACAAGGTGCAAGGCGGTGGTGGAGGGCATTGACAAACAATAATCGTAACTGTTTAGGTCTTTCCCGTGGTACGGCTGAAGAGTGGAAGTACGCTGCCGTGCTACGGGTTGCCGCTTTCCGGGTAATCCGTACCACGCCTAAGAAGGCGTAGCACGGGGTGTACCTAAACAGTCACCAATAATCATATTTTTCATTACTCATTTTTTGGAGTTTCTATGCTTGTTTTGAGATGTACCATTCTCCTGATATGCGTTTTGCACGGATTGGGCTGTTTTGCTTTCGCCCAACAAAACGTCCCGATTGTATCGCTCTCCGTTCCCGATGCGGGACAACCTAATGGACCACGCAATGGTGCCGTAAAGATTGGTACAAACGGTTTGCTGCTTGAGGAATTGCCTGTTACAATCACGCCCAGAGGAACAGCCTTGCAAGCGGGGTCAATTCGCATTAGCCGCTCTGCAATAGGTAATCTTGGCAGGCTTGTTATTGGCTATACCTTGCAGTACAGCAGTGCGACCAATGCGAATCTGACAACAAATACTGGTTTTGTAAGGTTTAACCAAGCAGGGCTTTCAGCCTTGCCGAACTTGGGAACGATGGTGCGACAGTTGCCGAATACCCCACCAACCAACATTATTACAACACCGCCGCTTCCTGGTCCGATACCAGTTGCCATTAACGGCTTCCAAGGCGATTTATCTCCAGTATTCTCTAACCGCGCCTTCAATGTGTCTTCGGAGGCTCAGCCCGGCACGATTTCTCTTGATTCGGGTGTTACTTCGGCGTTTATCAATTTTACGGCTCGGCACAGCGACCAATCGTATTGCTGCAATCCGGGTTTACAAGGTCCTCGCCTTGCGATTTTGCGCATTTTTCCTTTACCGAATGAAAATCCTCCGAGTTTTCAAGTGCAAAGTAGCGCGGATTCGGCATTTGTCGTTTTGAATGACCCGCCGAATGTTCCTCCGGTCATTATGAACCGTATTCCGGACATTTACGTTACGAGACCAACGTCGTTGAATCCATTATCGGGGGCGATTGATTTGGAATCTCCGCGCTGGCGCAACGACAATCGTCCGGGACCGATTTTTTATGATGACAACTACGACCCTTTGACATACACGATTCAATCAAGTGACGTTACGGTAGTAAATGCACTTGTTTCAACCAACAATCCTGCGGTGGAAGGCAGAACTGCTTTGCTGTACTCTGTTTTACCGGGCGCTCCGGCGGGTAGGGCGATTGCAATTTCGGTAAGAGCAGATGACCGTAGAACAGAGCGGCTTCCTGTATCTTCATTTACAAACTTCACCATAACGCCGCTTGCGTCTATTCCGACAACAGTCGCTTTGAGCAATGATATACAGTCCGTCATTATCTCGCCTAATCCCGTTTCGACAAGTATTCAGATTCACGGCAAAGCGGAATTGACGGGAGTTGTAACCGTACGCCTGATAAATGCGGCCGGTGTGGAAGTGCTTGCAGAACGATTGACCGTTAGCGAGGGTGCTGCTTATTCTCGAATCGTGGATATTCGCCATCTCTCGGCGGGAATGTATATCGTGGAAGTTGAGGAAGGTTCGCACAAAACCGCAAGAAAACTTCTCAAACAATGATAACGAGAAAAAGCCATACAACGCGCTTGCGTTGTATGGCTTTCTGGTTTTCATCTGCCGCAAACGTTTGGTTCTCCCAATCACTTCACCAAACCCGCCAAATGCTGCGAAGCCCACATTTCCGCCATATCCGCGAACTGCGGCGTTACCAGCAGGAAAATGAGGACAAAGAGTACGCCGAATGCCCAAATAATGCGCTTTGGAACGTTTGGGGTGCTTTTCTTCGCCAAGTGCCACTGTTCCATCAGCACGTACACCGCCACAATCACCGCCACCGTCAGCACAAATGCTGCAAAAGGACGCAGCACACCGGAAATAAAATACGACATTCCCAAATTTGCCGGAGAGCCATAAACCAGCATCAAATGGAACACATAGACAAAGAGCGATTCTTGTCCCATCAGTTGCAGCCATGATGCGGGTTTGCGGTTAAGCACCGTCCACGATGTGATGCGCTCTTGCCAGAGATACAAAAGCGAAAAGAGCAGAACAGAGCCGCTGACACGAAAAAGAAAATTGCCCGGTGAGCAGAGATACCAATTTTCCGTCCAACCATAATTAAACATTTGATTCCAACCCGTCCACATAAAGGTCATCACCACAAACGGCGTAATAAAGCCAATCCATGCGCTTCGTTTCGCAAAGGTGCGTCTGTCCTGAGCGTCCATGAAAAATGCCGTTAGTGCTGCGCCGGTAAAGAAATACCCGCACCAAGGGAAAAGCGGAAATGCTGCAGCCGGAGGACGCGACAAATACGAACCGATAGCGCGGGGAAGAAACGTGTCCGGTTCTAATTGCCACACCAAGGGCGCTCCATAGACAAAAAGCAGCGCCATACCCACAAACACCCACCGCAACTGCTTCAGCGTCGGAACAACAAGCAAAAGCGCCAATGCAAGGAATGATGCGATTACTATGGCATGAAGCACATCACAAATCCAAAGAATATTTTGTCGCTCCGGCGTGGCGAGAAGATATTTTCTCAGGGAGATTTCGGGAATATGCAGCCAATACGCCACAAGCAGGATAAAACCAAGCCTGCGGACATACTGCCACAACGATGGCTGAAATGCTTTGTAATCCTGCACTTTTTTCGATGCAGCAAGCCAGAATCCCGCTCCGGCACAGAAAATAAACGACACCGACACATACCCGTTGGTCGTGTTCAGCACATTAAAGAGCCAGCCGCCCCGATAATTCCAACTCAGGCAGGCATTGATGACGTGCGTCTCAATCATCCAGACGCAGGCAATTCCGCGCATGATGTCTATAAACGTCAGGCGTTGTGCGCTTTGTGAGGGAGCGGTACTTGTTGTCATAGTATTTTCCCGTTTGAAGTTGAAAACAATTTTTTGAACATTATCGCTTGAGAAGCAAGATTTTATCAGTGCTTGTGTGCAAAATCAATTATACGAAACGGTCTCAATGTCACCAAATTGCAACGCGCACAACTTCGCATACAAACTGTCCTTCGCTGACAAAAGTTCGTCGTGTGTGCCGCTTTCGACAATGCGCCCTTTGCTGAAAACCAAGATTTTATCGCATCTGCGGACGGTTGAAAGGCGGTGCGCTATGATGACCGTCGTGCGTCCTTTCATCAGGCGCTCCATTGCTTCTTGGATGAGATACTCCGTTTGCGAGTCCAGCGAACTTGTTGCTTCGTCCAAAATCAAAATAGGCGGGTTTTTCAGAATTGCCCGTGCAATCGCTACGCGCTGACGCTGACCGCCGGAAAGTTTCACACCGCGCTCCCCGACAAGCGTTTGGAGTTTGTCAGGGAACTGTTCGATGAATTCCGTTGCATTCGCCAACCGTGCCGCTTCCCAAAGCTGCTCATCTGTTGCTTGCAAATTTCCATAGCGGATATTGTCGGCAATCGTTCCGCCGAACAGCACAATATCTTGCGGTACAATCCCGACGCTTTCCCTGACCGCACCAAGCGGTAAGCGGCTTGCAGCGATGCCGTCGAAGCGAATTTCTCCGGCATCTACATCGTAAAAACGCTGTATCAAGGCAGCAGTCGTGCTTTTTCCCGCACCGGATTCACCCACAAAGGCAACCCGCTCACCCGCACCAATACTGAAGGAAACATCATTCAGTGCGGCAATATCTTTGCGTCCGGGATAATGAAAAACAACCTTCGCAAATTCAACCGAATGGAAGCGAGCGGTTGTGGCTTTATCTGAAGATTCGTGAGCAGTTGCACCGTTTTGTGAGAATGAGGTAGTATTGCCGGAAATCGTTGTTAGAGCTAGGTTTTCCGGTGTTTCATTCAAAATCTCGCGCACCCGTACCGACGCGCCTAAAGTGCGCTGAATCTGCCCAAAAAGCTCCGCAAAACTGCCCAAAGCACCACCGACAAATGTGGTGTAAATGATGAACGAGGTCAAATCACCCATCGTCATTTCGCCGCTTCGGACAAGGCTTCCGCCGTACCAAATTACTCCGGCTATGCCCGCAAAAAGTGCAAAAATAATGAACGACACAAAGGCAGAGCGAATTTTTGCACCTTTGAGAGCAATGCCTACCCCCCGCATGATTGCTGAGTTGTAGCGCGAAGATTCGTAGTGTTCATTAACAAAGGATTTTACTCCCGCTATTCCTTGTAGCGTTTCTTCGACAATCGTTGCAGCATCGGCGAGAGCATCTTGGGCATCGCGGCTGTATTTGCGGATATATCGGGCAAAGAGCAGCGCCACCACCACCAAAATTGGCACAACAAGGAGAATCATACCCGTCAGCCGCAAGCTGCGTCCGGCAATCAGAATCACGCTGCCCACAAAAAAGACGCTCTGACGCAGAAGTTCAAGAAATGTAAAGGTGAAGGTTTCTTGGATAAGCGATAAATCCGACGACATCCGTGAAGAGAGTTCACCCACACGGCGTTCACCAAAAAATGCCATCGGCAGCCGTATGATGCGGTCAAACAGCGTGGTTCGTAGCTGCCCAAGCGTATTTTCGGTAATTGTCGCCAGCGTCATGGAGGTAAAAAAGCGTGTTACCGATTGCAAAATTAGTACGACAACCAGCACCATTGCTATTGTTCCAAGCGGATACTCAGATGATGCTTCATTCAAAACAGCATCAATCAATTTGCCGATGAGTGCCGGAAACGCTAGACTAACAGCGCTACTCAGCACCAACACCGTTAGCGCAAAAGCAATTTTCCACCTGTACGGTTTCAAAAAACTGGCGAGAAAGGCAAGCTGTTCGCGGCTTTGCTCTCGGTTAAGTTTTGGAATATCTTCGTCTTTGTAAGAACGTCGTTTAGCCATGATAGAACGTTGGAGAAGTGAGTGATAATAAGGCTTCAGGCATCGGAAGCAGCAAAAAAAATTATCTGCGAATAACAAGAATGATTCGCAATGTCAAAGATACAATCTATTGTTGAAGTGTCAGCAGAGATTTTTTCATTGTTCGAGGATTGGTCTGCATAAAAACAGGTTGATACCGGGTTTTACAGAGTAAATTTTCTACACGTTGAGCGGTAAGGTAAATTTTGTTCGTGCATACAGAATCTGAAAATTATTTTTTTGCATATTGATTTGCGAGACCGAACCGGGCGCTGTGGAGACAACCGCAATGTCGCACCCCGCCTCGCTTGCAAAACGCAAACGAGCATCAATCAAAGCTTTCTGCACACCGCGATTCCGGAATTTCGGTTGTGTGCTTGCACCGGAGAGCATTGCAACGTCTTCTATCATCGTCAAACCACCTGCTCCGGCTATCTGTCCGTCAATAGTTACCGCAAAAGCCGTGCTGCCCTTTGTTTGCATTGCCACAACAAACATTTCTTGAAAGTCGCTTGCAATCTCGCTCTCACCAACATTCTGCTCCAAAAAGCCCGATGCGATTGCCTCTGCTGCCAAGTTGAGTTCGTTAGGTGCGACCGGAAATGCCTCCAAGCTGGGCGCAGGTAGGTTTTTTGCTTGGAATCTGCGAATGTCCAGACCCAAAACGTGTGAGTATTCGTTCACAGTATAACCCCGCTTGCCTAAAAGTATCGTCAAATCAAGCGGCGTGAGGTTTGCTACTTCGATATTGACCGCGACTTTGTGCGCAAAAAAGAATTCTTCTAACCTCGCAAGTACTGTTTCTTGCATTTCAGGCTGATGAATCTCTGTGCCGAAGCCTAATCCGAAGGATTGCGTGAGAGGTGATTCCGCTCCTGCATAAAGCGCACCTGCATTGCCGACACGAATAAACACGCACGATGCGGGCAGATTGAGTGTTGCATATGCCTGAGCATAATCATACTGATTTTGAACTTGGGCAGATTCTATACGCTCTGCAAGGCTTTTGTCGTTATAGTTCATAGTTCATTGTGTTGGGTGTTTTTTGTGGTAAGCCTGAGTTCTGGGTTTGTTCATTGTGTTTGGGCTTGTGCATTCTGTTATTTCATAGCCACAGGTTGTGCATAAAACCGAAAATACACATTCCTTTCACTGCCGACAAACTCCTCGTTTACAGTCATAAAATCAAGGCTTTTGAGTAGGTTTTGCGATGGGATATTAGCTTGTTTTGTGTATGCTAAAATTCTCGTTCTACCGAGTTCCCGTGCAAGATACTGTACAAAATGTGGGACAATATCCCGCATTACACCTTGTCGTCTGAAAGGCGCAGCCGTTGCAAAGCCAATTGTACAGGAAATATCGTTGTATTCAAAGGGTTCAAGCGAAAGGTCGTAACAGTGCAAAATTGCAATGTCATTGTTCTTGGAGAAACTTGCTCCTACATTGCTTCCAGACTGCGTTACCAACCAATCCGCCCCGCCACGTTTGACAGAGCGCGGCATATAATCACAAAGGCTTGAGATATAGCTCAGGAACTCGTCGCGGTCGGTGAAGTATTCATCCAAAAACGGATTTTCATCGTCTCGAAACATTTCCCAGCATCGCTCCGAATTTTCCCTTGTAAGCCTCTCAAAACCGTAGTTCTTGAACGGTGGAATTGTTGGGAAATTCCAAATAATCGGACGAGAACGCATTTCTCTTGCAAAATCGCTCATATCGTTCAGAAATTTCTTTTTGCCTTTATCCCTCATTCCTCTATTCAGTTTCCCGACGAGGTGTGGTCATGGATAATTTTCCAATCGTTGCCGATTTTGCGAAAGGTGAGTGTGAATAAGCCACCCGGAGTGTCTTTTTCGCGCTGTAATTGCCAACGTCCGAAAACAAGAGCAGCATCGGGCGCAAGCATCGTCATTTCAAGGTTGGAAAAGGTCAGTTTGCCCATTGCTGCCTTGTTGGGGTAGCTTTTTTGATAGCGCTCCAGCGTTGTTTTCCAGCCGCGTTTGACGTTCCCCCCCGACGCAAAACGCAAGGAATCCGACTGCCAATAGCCTTGCATAAATTCTTCGATATTTCCGGTGTTCCATGCCTGAACTTGCGTATCCAAGACGTTTCGGATAGCTTTTTCCGATGTTGCCGAAAATGATTGTGCGCGGGTTGTTGTCGGGTGAGAAAAACAAGCGAGCAGCACAAGGAATAGTGCAGTTTTCATAACATATTGCATGGAGAATGAAAGAAAAAATCCCCAAAATACCGCATGGATACGATTTTGTGTCTTATCATGCCGGCAGTTCGGGGATGTAAATTTGTCGTCAAATGTTTTCCGATGCTGTTTTACGCAATTACTCACGCTTCACCGGAACAATGCGGTCAATACCGTCATCAGGACAGCGCCTGCGTAGTTTGTACGATGCCGATTGGGTTGTAATCGGTACAGCAAGCAAACGCTCTTTGGCAATCAGAATGCCACACATTTTACAGATGCCATAGACTTTATCATCAATGCGCTGGAGTGCCTCATCAAGTTTTTTGATGTAGTCCGAAACACGCTGCACGTGTGCGTAGAGTTTTTCTTTTTCTTGAGCATCCGTGCCTTGTTCAGCCATATGCATTGAGTAGGACGCATTCTCGTCAGCCATTTCGGAATTGGTCAAATCTTCGAGATTCTCTCGCAAAATTTGGAATTCTTCCATCGCTTTTTTGCGCTCTGCTTCGATGTGTTTGCGGAACATTGCCAAATCCGCGTCGGAATATCGCGCCGTTGAGCGTTGCAACCGTGATGCAACGGGAACAGGAGCAAATTGTTCCGGCTCTTCTCGTGGAGCATCGTGTTGAACGTCATCCTCAAGAGTTTTCGACTCTTGGTCGAGTGTCCGCGTGATGCTTATGGTTGATGTTGCAGCAGGTACAGGCGATTTTGCAGCAGAAACAGCCGATACCGAGCCGCTTTTGGACTTCGCAGGAGAAATTGGCACTTTTTTAGAAGCTAAAGGTGTTGAACTTGCGGCAGACTTACCAGAAAAGTTTTCTGTGGAAGCCTTGCCGTTAGACTTTTTTGCGGGGGAAGCGGTCGCCCCTTTCTTGCCAGCTTTCGGTGCAGCTTTGGCTGCTGTGGCAGTCTTTTTAGCGGGAGCGGCTTTTTTTGCTACGGGTTTGGCAGCAGCTTTGGGAGCAGCTTTTTTCGCGGCAGGTTTAGCTGCAGCTTTAGGAGCGGCTTTTTTTGCTGCGGGTTTGGCAGCAGCTTTGGGAGCAGCTTTTTTCGCGGCAGGTTTAGCGGCAGCTTTAGGAGCGGCTTTTTTTGCTGCGGGTTTCGCCGTAGCTTTTGCTGCGGGTTTGGCAGCAGCTTTGGGAGCAGCTTTTTTCGCTGCGGGTTTAGCGGCTGCTTTTGCAGGTGCTTTTGCTACTGCTTTAGCAGCAGGCTTTACTGCTGCTTTTGCTGCCGGTTTCGCGGCAGCTTTTGGCGCAGCCTTTTTTGCCGGGGCTTTTGCTGCGGGCTTGGCTGCTGCTTTTGTTGGTTTTTTGGCTGTTGTTTTTGCCATAAATGGACTCCTGAATTGCCAAGAAACTCCCGCAGAAGGTAGATTCTTGGCTGTGAAAAAACTCGTTATGCTGCGTTTCGTTAGTTGGAATTGTGTTACAGTTTTTGAATGGAAACACTGATGGTTTCTTCGTTAAAATCAAGAGAGGTTTCGAGAGGATTGGTACTAAAACTGAGGCTCTGACACAAGGTTTCATCCTGCACGTAAGCCTTCATTGCCTCCAAAGCGCTTTGTACATCGCTTGGAACGTGAACACTGAGTGTAATGCGGTCGGTTACTTCAAACCCCGAATCTTTGCGCAAGTTCTGAACACGGCTGACAAATTCCCGCGCAATGCCTTCGTTGCGTAATTCTGCCGTCAGTTCGGTATCCAGCGCAACCGTTACGCCGTTACCGGAAGCCACCAGCCAGCCTTCAATATCTTCGTTCACGATTTCTACGTCGTCGAGTTCAATCGTAAACGATGAGCCGTTTGTGCCGAGCGTGAGAGATTTATTACGCTCCAACTCCTTGATTTCTGCTGCGGACAGCGCCTTGATTGCATTAGCAACGGTCTGTGTTTCTTTGCCGAATTTTTTTCCGAGTGTTTTGAAATTCCCTTTTGCGGATTTCTGCACGATGTCGGTATCACCCGAAACGTACTCCACTGTTTTGACGTTAATTTCTTCGGTGATAATCTCTTGCACCGATTGAATCTGACGACGTTCATCAGGCGAGGAAATTGGGACTAAAATCCGTTTAAGTGGTTGTCGTGTCTTGATTTTAGACTTTTCCCGGAGAGAACGCGCCAAAAATACAATATTTTGTGCTTTTTCCATGCGAAATTCTAACGCTGTGTCAATTTCTTTTTCCACAGGCTGCGGCATTTGTGCAAGATGCACGGAAGAAGGTGCTGAGTGTTGAGTGTTGAGTGTTGAGTTGGATGCTTGTGTGAGGCGTTGATAGAGCGTTTCGGCAAGGAATGGCGCGAGCGGAGCCATCATGCTTGCGAGCGTCATCAAAACTCCGTGCAGCGTTTGATAAGCAGCGATTTTGTCTGCATCTTTTTCGCCCTTCCAGAAACGGCGGCGATTGCGGCGCACGTACCAATTCGACACATCGTTAATGGCAAATTCTTGCACGAGTCGCATTGCTTTGGTGATTTCGTATTCGTCCATAAGGCGCAAGTATTCACCAAGCGTGGAGTGCATTTTGGAAATAATCCAACGGTCAATTTCAGGGCGCTCCGAAACAGCGATTTGTGCTTCCGCGCCCGTAAAACCGTCAATGTTTGCATAGAGCGCGAAAAATGCGTAGGTGTTCGTGAGTGAGCGGAAAAAGTCTGCAATGACCGTTTTTGCGATGTCGTCGCCGTTGAAGAGTGTCGGTTTCCACGGTGGATTGTTCGTAATAAAATACCAGCGAACCGCGTCCGCACCGTACTTTTCCATGACGTGAAACGGATCCACCACATTGCCTTTCGACTTCGACATTTTCTGACCGTCTTTGTCCAAAATGAGTTCGTTCACAATCACATTGCGGAAAGACGGCGTACCGAAGACCGCCGTTGCGATATTGTGCAACGTGTAAAACCAGCCCCGCGTCTGGTCCACAGCCTCGCAGATGAACTGCGCGGGAAATGCTTTGTCGAACAGTTCTTTGTTTTCAAAAGGGTAATGAAGCTGTGCAAAGGGCATCGCACCTGAATCGTACCAAACATCAATCACTTCTTTTACGCGGCGGTAGGTCTTGCCGTTGCGTTCAAAAACGACGTTATCCACAAATGGGCGGTGGAGGTCAATTTCAGTAGGTGGATTTTCATCTAACTGCAGCAAGGCTTCTTGTCCTTTGTCATCAAGATTTTCAAATATTTCGTGAACTTGATTACCTTCAATACGCATTTCATCTAGCCCCTGACGTGCAATTCTGAGTCCGTTTGTTTTATGAGTGCTGCCAATTGTTTCTTTTAATGGTATTCGGCGCTTTTGAGTGGTTTCCCAAAAACCCTCCATCAACTCTTCCACCGAACCAACGGCGAAAATATCTGTCTCGTCATCTTCTGCAACCCACAGCGGAAGCGGTGTTCCCCAGTATCGGTCGCGTGACAACGCCCAATCTTTCACTTCTTCCAACCAATTCCCAAAGCGCCCCGCGCCGATTTCGGGCGGCTGCCAGTTAATTTTGTTGTTGTTGGAAACCAAGCCGTCTTTGTAGGTGGACGAGCGAATAAACCACGATTCGCGGGCATAGTAAATAACGGGGTTTCCGGTGCGCCAGCAATGCGGATAGCTGTGCAAATAATCATTGGTCGAACGGTAGATTTTATCGGCTTTTTTGAGCGCAATCACGATGTCTTTGTCCGCACCTTCTTCGGTGCGAGTGCCGCCTGTCGCGGGGTCGGGATAGGTGAAGGTTTTGACCGTGCGTCCTGCAAATTCGCGGGCTTTGTCGGTGAAACGTCCTCCGGGAGAAACGGGATTAAAAAAGGGCAATGGATATTTTTTCGTCATCTCGAAATCGTCTGCACCAAAGGCAGGAGCAAGATGCACTACGCCTGAACCGTCACTTGCCGATACGAAATCTCCCGCTAACACGGTGTGCAATGCGGGAAATTCCTCCCGCGAAGCGGGAATCATGCCCGGAAACGGCGGTTCGTAGGCAGTTCCGAGGAAATCCGCACCTTTGAATTTTGCCAAAATTTCATAGCTTCCGTCCAGTTTTCCAAGCAGTGCTTCCGCCAGAACCAGCTTATCTTCTATCATTGTTTTGGTTTCGCCTTGCTTCACTTCGCGGGAATTGCTCACGAGAACGTAGTCGAGTTCTGCGCTCACGGCAAGCGCGGTATTGGAAATCAGCGTCCACGGCGTTGTCGTCCAGACAAGGATTTGTGCGCCTTCCAATGCCTTCAAGGGCGAAGACTGCACGGGAAGTTTGATATAACAATTCGGGTCGCGCACGTCCTTGTAGCCGAGCGAGAGTTCATGCGATGAGAGCGGCGTTTCGAGTGTGGGAGACTGCGGCGTAATGCGGAAGGACTTGTAAATAAGCCCTTTGTCGAAAAATTGCTTGAGCGACCACCACACCGATTCGACGTAATCGTTGGTGCAGGTGATGTAGGGATTGTCGAGGTCAAGCCAATAGCCCATGCGGTTTGTGAGTTCGCGCCAGCCTTGATTTTGCTCAATATTCGCATAGACAAATTTGCGGCATTCTTCGTTAAATTTCGCTACGCCGAGTTTGTCAATTTCTTGTTTATTGGCAAGCCCCAACTGCTTTTCCACAGCGAGTTCGACGGGCAAACCGTGCGTATCCCAGCCGGCTTGACGCGGCACACGGTAGCCGCGCTGCGTCTTGTAGCGGCAAATCATGTCCTTGATTGTGCGCCCCATGACGTGATGAATGCCCGGGCGACCGTTCACGGTCGGCGGACCTTCGTAAAACATGAACACCTCAGCATCCTTGCGCTCTTCGAGGGAGCGTTGAAAGGTTTGGTGTTCATCCCAAAATTTGAGGATGTCGTGTTCGAGTTGTGGGTAGGAAAAATCGTCAGGAAGCGGCGTAAACATTGTTCTTTGGCTTGGTTCAACACTAGTTTTTTGTGCATTTTTTTGTAAAAAAATATAAGCGCACAGTTTACGGTTTTTTTGGTGGAAATGCAATAAAAAATTTTGTTTGTCGTTGTACTCAGAGTAGCTGAAAACTCCACAGACCAAAGTGTCTGTGCCACAAAAGACCTGATAAAACCTCATGTTCCATGCAAAACGCAGCGCCCAACTTGTTTTCTCAAGACAAATAATGTCCGATTTATTCCGATATCCAGACCATTGCTGTGTACAGTATAACAAATATTTTGGTGCAACGATGCAACCTTTTGACCACTTCTGCGTTCTAACCAAAAAGTTTGCACAAAACTACATTTCTTTTTTCACAATTTTTTTGGAGTTGTTCCGAATGAAAATCACAATGTTCCCACGTTTTATGCGCAATGCTGCCCTTGCTTGCGCTTCGGTGTTTGCGATGAGTGCAGTGTCGCTTTCCGCACAAACAGTTGATGATATTGTAGCAAAAATGAATGATGCAGCAGGCGGCGAAAAAGTGCAGCGTGCTGTGAAATCACAGGAAATGCAGATGGAGATGATTGTTAATGGTGGTGCGGTAAAAATTCCGGTTAAAGTGTTTCAGCAACGTCCCGCATTTTTTCTGAGCGATGCAACATTTCAAGGTATGACTTTTAAGGACGGTTATGATGGTAAATCAGGTTGGCAAATAAATCCAATGTTGGGACAAATGTCACCCACACCGAAAAATGAAGAAGAATTAAAAGATATGGAAGAGCAAGCAGACTTTGATGGTCCGTTCATTGACAGTAAAATCAAAGGCTACAAAGTTGAACTCATGGGCAAAGAAGACCTTGACGGCGAACAGGCTTTCAAATTGAAAGTTACCAACAAACACAACGACGTGAAATATTATTTTGTCGGTGCGGATAACTATTTGCCCATAAAAGTTGTTACGAAGAAAAAGAATAAAGAAGGCGGCGAGTACGAGACAGAAACATTCCTTAGCGACTACAAAAAACTGCCCAATGGTCTTTTGATGCCGCACACAACCGAATCAAAAATCAAAGGTCAGACGTTTCAAACGATGGTTATGAAATCCATTACCTTCGACAAAACCTACGAAGCAAGCCTTTTCGCCATTCCTCCGGCAAAAGCAGCGGAAGCAAAGAAATAATCAGGCTTTGAGCAAAGCACAAAACAGCAGCATCGTTTGAGCGCGGTGCTGCTGTTTGCGTTTATGCACTTCCTAAGCGAGGTTTTACACCGATTTACGTTGAGGATTGTGCATTATTTTTTCAATGCTTTTCTCTGGAAGCAGCACAAATACTCGCACAGACAAGAATGTCTGTGCCACTGAAGCCGGATTGAAGCCGGATTTTTTTGCACAGTTATCAACTCAAATTGGTATTATCGGCTTTTCACCTTATTTGCCATGCGCTCGGCGCGTTTTTGCGGGTCGGGGTGGGTAGAAAACATTTGCTGCACGAAATTGGAACGTCCGGCGGCGAGTTTAGCGAGTTTTTGCAGCGCCGAAGCCATTGCGCGGGGATTGTAACCATGCCGTTGGAGAAATTTTAGCCCGTAATCGTCTGCGTCGGTTTCTTGTGAACGGGAAAATTTTGCATTGACGAGATTTTGTGCAATTGCGCCTGCTGCGGAGGTTGCTAATTGCCCAAGCGTACTATTCGACGTAGCAGCAGCCTTCCTTGCGGCGGAGGTCAAAAGCGCAGTGCGGAGTTTGTCTTTGTGGTCGTTGTTTTTCACGTGTCCGATTTCATGCCCGATAACGCCCAACACTTCTTCGTCGGTCATAGCGTCCATCAACCCCGAATACACGCGCACCGTGCCGTCTGCAAGCGCAAAGGCGTTGATTTGCGGCGACAAATAGACCCGATAGTTGAGCCGTAACCCATCTTCCAAAATATGCTTTCCCGTGAGTTTGGCAAGGCGCACCGCGTAAGGATTATTCGGCGGTGCGAGTTTGTTTTGTGCGTCCATTTGCGCGGCATACTGCGATGCAACCCGCATAATTTCTTTGTTGGAAAGCGTCATCGCACGAAACGCATCCATTCCCGCCCCCAGCCAAAAGACGGAATTGTCCTGCGTGGGCGGCATCATTACTTGTGCAGAAGCCTGAGACATTCCGCAGAGCATGACGAGGACGAGTGCAAACCTGCGGAGAGAGAAGCTGTGATAAGTAACCATATGAGAGTCAAAAATGTGGTAACGCCAAGATATTATGCAGTAAACGACGAACTACACCTCTGCGAATTTTTTCAAACAATCGCACTGCACACTTTCCGTTACGATTTCCCTCTCGAAAAAGCGCTAGTTTTTCCCGCTCAGGCAATGTAATTTAGCATGAACATAATATTTTTTTTCCGAACTTTCCCGCTATGTCCTTCAAACGCTTCGCAAAGACAGCCCCCAAGCGCCGCACACGGCGGCAGGTAGAGATTTATTTCGTGCTGTATTTGGCATCGTTGCTGCTGCTGTTACCAAATAAACGGGAACGTGCGCCGGAATCCGAACCGTCGTTAGTGTATGAACTTCTGAAATCGCGCTTTATCATTGCCGCCGACCGCCCAACGCTGAATTGTCAATTACTCGCCATTGGTGATTCTGTACGGGTTGTGGCATTGGATTCGCTTAATGCGGTTTCTTCGAGTGGTGATGTGGGGGAAGTGCATTATGAATTTCAGGTCGAAGACGAAACACAAGGTCAGGTTTTGACCATATCGGCACAAAAGCCGCAAATGGGCATATTTATGATGAAAGAAGACCTGCCGCGCAAACGGGCGGAGTTTCTCTGGCAGCCCACCCGCAATGAACGGCGTAATCGTACCTTAAAAGTAAGCGTTATTGCGACCGCAAAGCCCGTAATACCGACTTCCATAACACGCCCCGAAGTACGGGAGCGCCTTGCAAAACTTCTCGCCGACGAAAACCGCTTCGACACTGCTCGCACGGAGTTTAGTATCAACATAACATTCCTGGACGCGGGGCGCAGTATTGCCGTGAGCAATATCAATGTGGACAGTCTTGTGAATGCACTTAGAGCCTCATCAGCAAGCGTTTCCGGAGCATTTCCGGCAACCTTTGTTACGCCGCGCAGTTTTGTACAGCCGCCCCCGGGAGATTTTTCGCTTTATGCCGTTAATGAGCGCATTGAGTGTCTGCCGCTTCAGCAATGGGAAAACACGATTCGCGTTTATGGGATGAATCTTCGCACCGAAGGCAATGGCGACCCGAAAACCGAGATTTTACGCACCGACCGCAACGATGGTACGGGTATGGCAAGTATTGACGAGGTTCGCGGGGATATGATTCGGCTCAAAGGCGTTGCACCAAGTTCAGGTCTCATGACGATTCGCGTCGTCGTAACTCGTGCCGGAGACAAAAAGCAAAATACGATTGATTTTCCCGTCCGTGCCACACCGCTCCAAGCGCCGGACATTCCGCGTCGGATGTATGCGGGTGTTGGGTATGAATTCGATTCCAAGTTGCCCTTTGTAACAGGTCAAGAATTGCGCTCTGTGCTGTCGCTCTCAGGCAGGGAGCGTTCTGTGGGGCAGCAAGGGGCGAAATTTACCTTCGTGCCGGAGGAAAGCGATATTGGCAAAACCTTCGCATTTGAGCGCTTTATCGGCGGAAAACGTGTTGGCGAAGTATATTACGTGAAGGTGGAGGAATTTTCTGCGCCGGAGATTGTTGAAGTTTTTGCGCAAGGTACAGAAGAGTTTGTGCGTACGCGCTGTTACGGGCAAGTCGGCGGCAACGATAACCGCGTAACGCTCGAAGTAAAAGGAAATATCAAAGTTGTTGAACGCTTCGGCGACCGCCGCAGCGAGCCTCCTGCGACACTTCAACTCTTCAAAATCACCAAAGCCGAAGCCGACAAACCCTACAAAGGCACTATTCGCGCCATTGACAGCAAAGGCAGAGCCTCGATTGCGCGGTTTATTGACCGCAATGATTAAGTTTTTCTGTGTTTTCGCAAATTGTGTTTTTACAATGAAAAATTTCTGTGTAATTTCGCGGAGTCAATTCGCATATATTCATTACTTGATTGTAACTATTTAGATCTTCGACGCAGATTATCATGATTACACTGATTGCGCTGATTTTGAGCGGCTTTTGAGATAGTTTTCGGATTGTCGTTCATATTAAAACTATCATGAAAATCTGTTGAATCATGAAAATCTGCGTCAAAATTTTATGACCTAAACAGTTACACTTGATTTTTCATTCAAACCATGCTAAAAACCTCTTCATTCCTTGTTTTGTGCATTTGTAGTGCAAGTGCCGTTCTTTTCTCCTGCTCTTCAACCAATAACGCTGAAACACCAACAGCGGCGTTTACCCGCACAGGAAATACCGTGAATGTGAGCAATCTTGATGCCACTTCCGAAGAACGCTTTACGCTGGTGAATTTGCAGACGCAAAGTATCGTTCCCCTGAGCGATTCCGCCACAACGAAGTGGGACATCGGTTTTCGGAAAACCACCATTATCGTTAATGGCGGCAAACTCCGCAAAGGAACAGGCGGCATCCAGCGTTTGCAAAATCAAACCTTCGATGCGCTCAAAGAAGCACCGCAAAGCGGTTACAGGGGCGATGATGCGGAGGACAATCTTGCGCTGACCGCCAAAAGCGGCGAAAGTTGGTATTTGTATAGCGGAACGTCCATTACGCCGATAAAAGATGTGGTCCTGGTTATTCGCACTGGCGACGGGAAAAATTTTGCGAAAATGGAAGTCCAAAGCTACTACAAAGACAAGGTAGAACCAAGCATTACAGCGCCTTCGCGGTACTATGCCCTGCGGTATCAGGTGCAGACCAATGGGACGCGGGAGTTTCGGTGAATTTGGCTTTTCTGTACTATTCTAAGTAAAACAAATCCGCTTAAATACTAGCTTTTAAGCGGATTTGTTTTACTTGATAATGGCTTTGAATTCCTTACTCTTTTGAGTAGATGTATTTCTTTAACACAATTTCCATTATCGGTATTATACTGAGAATACAAAGAAAAATAAGTTTTCCCGTAGAGAATATATTGGGATAAAGAAATTGAACTGTAATCAAAAATGAAAAAAATATAACACTCATACTGGCTATAACACGCGGGGAGTTTGCATATTTTCTGGCAAAAATTAATGCTGCAAACCCCAAAACGCAGCCAATAATTAAAAAGAGTATATCCATGACCTTGTTCCAGTTAATTGTTTTTATATGATTATTAGCGGCATATTGAGTGCGCAACACGGGTATTTGAGCAGTAGCTACAAATTGCATCGTAAGCACAAGCCCCATACAGTAAAGTACCAACCGGAAGTGACAGTGCAGATAGGTATCCTATAGTGTAGCCACAAGTCACTAACTGTGAAAGGTAAGGTCCCCATTGGCAATTACCATACTCTTGGAGTGATGCTCCAGATTTTGCTTTTGACGCTTTATTTACAATGGTTGTGTAAGCTATTTCATCAAAGTTATCAATAAACTTTACAGTAGTTTTGACAGTTCTTTGCAAGCAAAAAAAATTTGAAAAAACCCGAAAGAAGCGCGAACTTTCAGGATTCAACCACGAACCTTTGAAAGGA